>JBFRWI010000150.1:0-20572 GCA_051439505.1 Hormoscilla sp.
GATCTCAAGGAGACATATAGATGAGCACAGTACAAGAAACTACTCTTCATAAGACCCTACCATTACCAGCAGCAGCAACACCCAAAGGAGTTGTGGCCACAGAACTGCGGCCTTGGGGTTCCTTCACAGTGCTAGAAGAAGGACGGGGATATAAAATTAAGCGGATCGAAGTCAAGCCAGGTCACCGGCTAAGCCTGCAAATGCACCACCATCGCAGCGAACATTGGATCGTAGTCTCGGGTACGGCCAAAGTGACCTGCGGCGATCGAGAGATGATGATTTACAGCAATCAATCTACCTACGTGCCCCAATGTACCGCTCATCGCTTAGAAAACCCAGGAGTCATACCCTTAGTTCTGATCGAAGTCCAGAATGGCGAGTATCTCGGAGAAGACGACATCATTCGCTTCCAAGATGACTACGCCCGCACAGAGTCCAAAACCGGCAGATAAACAACAAGGGCGCTACAGATAGAACCCCCCCAGCTATACCTTGCGCCAAGCTATATATAATCAAGCGCAAGGTTGACCGAAACAATAACTGTAGCAAGCAATATATAAAAATGATTCAATTGAGTCCAACAGCAGCTGTAGAAATAGAGCGGATGAAATCAAAGCATCTCAAAGCGAAGGCATTCTTGAGAGTCGGAGTAATAGCCGGTGGTTGTCAGGACTGGGCTTACACAATGGAGTTATCAGACCAGCTGCAAGAGTCAGACCGGATATATGAATGTGAAGGGATACAAGTAGTGATAGATGCAGGCCACAGTGAATACATAGATGACCTTACCCTAGATTACTCGGAAGACCTGATGGGAGGAGGCTTTCGCTTCCACAACCGCAAAGCGATCGCTACCTGTGGCTGTGGGAACTCCTTTTCCATTGAAAAAAAAACTTGACACAGCGCCTCCGAAATCGCTATAATAATAAATTGTCGTGATCTTTTACAGAAAAGAAGCCAGATTGGCGCGTAACACATGCCCACTATTCAACAGTTAATTCGTAGCGAACGTCAGAAAGTCCAAAAGAAGACGAAATCACCGGCTCTGAAAAGTTGCCCTCAGCGTCGCGGTGTCTGCACCAGAGTTTACACAACAACTCCGAAAAAGCCAAATTCGGCCCTCCGCAAAGTAGCGCGGGTGCGCCTCAGTTCGGGATTTGAGGTGACAGCATACATCCCAGGAATTGGTCACAACCTGCAAGAACACTCAGTGGTGATGATTAGGGGAGGTCGGGTGAAAGACCTGCCCGGTGTCAGATATCACATCATTCGCGGCACACTGGATACGGCGGGTGTAAAGGACCGCCGTCAGGGGAGATCGAAGTATGGCGCTAAGCGTCCAAAATAGACTCAAGCATTGGTAGTGTTCTCCGGAAAGTCTGCGGACTGCTACCGCTGCTAGAGGATGTCGGGCCACAATGGTCCAGTGCCAATGATATACTTTGAACGGTCAGCGGTCAGCTATCAGCGGTCAGCTATCGGTACCAAAACTGATAGGGTCTGGGGTGAGAAAGATGGCAGCAGGCTAATCAAAGTATGATTGACAGCTGAAAGTGCAAGATAAGAATTAATTAAAGGCTGACTATGTCTCGTCGTGGTGTAACTCAAAAAAAATCTGTACCCGCAGATGCAGTGTACAATTCGCGCCTGGTAAGCATGATGATCAGGCGGATAATGAAAAGTGGCAAGAAGTCCCTAGCATCTAGGATAGTTTATGGGGCGTTTAAGACCATTGAAGAAAAAACGGGGACTGACCCCCTAGAAGTCTTTGAAAAAGCCGTGCGGAATACAACACCTCTGGTGGAAGTAAAGGCGCGGCGGGTGGGTGGTGCTACCTACCAGGTGCCGATGGAAGTGCGTGCGGACCGGGGCACAAGTCTGGCCCTCCGCTGGTTGATCAGATTTGCTCGGGCCCGATCGGGAAAATCAATGGTCAGCAAGTTGGCGAACGAACTCATGGATGCAGCTAACCAAACGGGTAGTGCCATTAGAAAGCGGGAAGAAACTCACAGAATGGCTGAGGCCAATAAGGCTTTTGCCCATTATCGCTACTAAACAGGCCCAGCGGTGACAAGGGAACAATCGACAAAGGACAGGGGAAAAATTCTCCGGGTCCGAACCAGGGGAAAAACGATCGGTTGTCGTCAAAAAAGTATAGAATCTTAACATAGCAGTAAAAAAGCTGTGTAGAGAGACAAAAGGAGGTAAACTGTGGCACGAAATATACCGCTGGAGCGAGTGCGGAATATGGGAATTGCGGCCCATATTGATGCGGGCAAGACAACGACAACAGAAAGGATTCTGTTTTATTCGGGGGTGGTTCACAAAATTGGGGAAGTACACGATGGTACAGCCGTAACGGACTGGATGGCCCAGGAGCGCGAGCGAGGCATTACCATCACGGCAGCGGCAATCAGCACGAACTGGAGGGACCATCAAATCAATATCATTGATACCCCCGGTCACGTAGACTTCACGATCGAGGTGGAACGCTCCATGCGGGTGCTGGATGGGGTGATCGCTGTATTCTGTTCGGTCGGAGGAGTTCAGCCCCAATCAGAAACAGTGTGGCGCCAGGCAGATAGGTACAAGGTACCTCGGATTGCCTTTATCAATAAAATGGATAGAACAGGGGCCAACTTTTTCAAGGTATACCAGCAGCTCCGCGATCGCCTCCGTGCCAATGCAGTGCCGATACAGGTGCCGATCGGCAGCGAAGGGGAATTCAGAGGGATTGTAGACTTGGTGCGAATGCGAGCCAAGATCTACACCAACGACCTGGGTACAGATATCGAAGACGCGGAAATTCCCGAAGACATACTGGAATTGGCCGAAGAATATCGTGCCAAGCTGATCGAGTCGGTAGCAGAAACAGATGATGTCCTCACGGAAAAGTATCTGGAAGGGGAAGAACTGACAGAAGCAGAAATAGCGACGGCCCTGCGCAAAGGTACGATCGACGGTACGATCGTGCCAGTGCTGTGCGGTTCGGCGTTCAAAAACAAGGGGGTGCAATTACTGCTGGATGCAGTGGTAGACTACCTGCCAGCGCCAATAGACGTGCCGCCAATTCAGGGAACATTGCCAGACGGAGAAGTAGTAGCTCGCAAAGCAGATGATGAAGATCCATTCTCGGCTTTGGCGTTCAAAATTATGGCAGATCCCTATGGTCGCCTGACATTTATCCGCGTATACTCGGGTGTGTTGAAGAAAGGAAGCTACATCCTCAATTCAACGAAAAACAAGAAAGAGCGAATTTCCCGCCTGATCGTCTTGAAAGCAGACGATCGCATAGAGGTAGACGAAATGAGGGCAGGAGATTTGGGAGCAGCTTTGGGATTAAAGGACACCTTTACGGGAGATACGCTCTGCGATGATAAGGAACCGGTGATACTGGAGTCTCTGTACATCCCCGAACCGGTAATATCGGTGGCAGTGGAGCCCAAAACCAAGCAAGATATGGAGAAGCTATCGAAAGCACTCCAAGCCCTGTCGGAAGAAGACCCCACATTTCGGGTAAGCGTGGATGCAGAAACAAACCAAACCGTGATTGCGGGGATGGGGGAACTGCACCTGGAAATTCTGGTAGACCGGATGCTGCGAGAATTTAAGGTGGAAGCAAATGTAGGGGCTCCTCAGGTGGCATACCGGGAAACAATTCGCAAGGCAGTCAAGGCTGAGGGGAAATTTATCCGCCAGAGTGGTGGCAAAGGTCAGTACGGTCACGTAGTGATCGAACTAGAACCGGCAGAGGCAGGGAGCGGCTTTGAATTTGTCTCCAAAATCGTAGGGGGATCTGTGCCAAAAGAGTACATAGGCCCAGCAGAACAAGGGATGAAAGAAGCTTGCGAATCGGGAGTTTTGGCAGGCTACCCGGTGATCGACATGAAGGTGACTCTGGTAGATGGGTCTTTCCACGAAGTAGACTCCTCGGAAATGGCATTCAAAATAGCTGGCTCGATGGCGCTCAAAGAGGCAGTGACCAAGGCATCACCGGTGATGTTAGAGCCGACGATGAAGGTGGAAGTAGAAGTACCCGAAGACTTTATTGGTGATGTGATTGGAGACTTGAATTCTCGTCGGGGCCAAGTAGAAGGCATGGGTACGGAAGAGGGGATTAGCAAGGTATCTGCTAAAGTACCATTGGCACAGATGTTTGGCTATGCGACAGATATCCGGTCGAAAACTCAAGGTCGTGGTATATTCTCAATGGAGTTTAGCCACTACTCGGAGGTGCCTAAGAATGTGGCAGAAGTAATCATTGCTAAGAACAAAGGTTCGGCCTAGGGGAAAGGCCCTGGGGATGGAGATGTTGGCTTGAAAAAGCGTAAAAGAATGGTTCATCCCCAGGAAAAAATCCCGATAGATCGCATAATAATTATAAATGGGTTAATTCATCAGTATGGCACGCGCAAAGTTTGAAAGGAATAAACCTCACGTAAACATCGGTACCATTGGTCACGTTGACCACGGGAAAACAACACTGACCGCCGCAATAACCATGTCCCTGGCGGCCCAAGGGAAGGCAAAGGCGAAAAATTACGCAGATATAGATGCGGCACCGGAGGAAAAAGCCCGGGGGATCACGATCAATACGGCTCACGTTGAGTATGAAACGGAGGAACGGCACTACGCTCACGTGGACTGCCCCGGTCATGCTGACTACGTGAAAAACATGATCACCGGAGCGGCTCAAATGGATGGGGCGATCCTGGTGGTGTCAGCAGCAGATGGGCCCATGCCCCAGACCCGGGAGCACATCCTCCTGGCACGTCAGGTAGGGGTTCCTAACCTGGTAGTGTTTTTGAACAAGCAAGACATGGTGGATGATGAGGAACTGCTGGAGCTGGTGGAACTGGAAGTCCGGGAACTGTTGAGCGATTATCAATTTGATGGTGATAATATTGCCATTGTCGCGGGCTCGGCATTACAGGCAGTAGAGGCTCTGACAAAAAACCCGAGCATTGCCAAGGGTGAAGATGAGTGGGTAGATAAAATCCTGGCACTCATGGATGAAGTAGACGGTCATATCCCCACCCCAGAGCGGGAGGTGGATAAGCCGTTCCTGATGGCGGTGGAAGATGTATTCTCGATCACCGGTCGGGGAACAGTGGCAACCGGTCGGATCGAACGGGGTAAGGTAAAGGTAGGCGAAACGGTGGAACTGGTGGGAGTCAGGGACACCCGCAGTACCACAGTAACCGGTGTGGAAATGTTCCAGAAAACCCTGGATGAAGGAATGGCCGGGGATAATGTGGGATTGTTGCTCCGGGGGATCCAGAAGGAACAGGTGGAACGGGGTATGGTGATTGCTAAGCCCGGTTCGATCAATCCTCACACGGAATTTGAGGCGGAGGTGTACGTGCTGAAAAAGGAAGAAGGTGGTCGGCACACTCCTTTCTTCCCTAACTACCGTCCTCAGTTCTACGTGCGGACTACGGATGTAACGGGTACGATCAAGTCCTTTACGGCGGATGATGGCAGTACGGCAGAAATGGTGATGCCCGGCGATCGCATCAAGATGAATGTGGAGCTGATCAATGCGATCGCGATCGAGCAAGGGATGCGCTTTGCTATTCGCGAAGGCGGTCGGACGATCGGTGCGGGAGTGGTCTCGAAAATCGTCAAGTAGACCGCAAGAGAAGGGGAATGGGCGAAGTCTGGGCGCAGAAGCAAAAGACCAGCATGGGCTTCGCTCATCCTTCCTCAAAAGCTAGCAGACAGAACCTTGAAAAGTTATAAGAAGTGAGAAAATGGTAGCAATAGGACAGCAGAAAATCAGAATTCGTCTGAAAGCATTCGATCGGCGTTTATTAGATACGAGTTGCGAAAAAATAGTCGATACAGCAAATCGCACCAATGCGACGGCAAGAGGACCAATTCCGCTGCCAACGAAGCGTCGGATATACTGCGTGCTGCGATCGCCCCATGTGGATAAGGATTCCCGCGAACACTTTGAGACTCGCACCCATAGGCGGATTATAGATATATACCAGCCTTCATCAAAAACGATAGACGCGCTGATGAAACTGGATTTACCGGCAGGTGTGGATATTGAGGTAAAACTGTAGCTGGCGTTAATTGCTATAGGGTGTTGCATAATAATGGGATGAAACGACTTTTAGCTAATGGTTAATTGCTGTTCTCGCTCCAGGGAAAGAGAAGCAATTAGCAATTCTTTAATCCATCATCCCGAAAATAGGCAACGCAGTTAAGAGTTTATTTAAGATTGCAATTAACAATTAACCATTACCTGGGATGGAAAGAAAAATGACATCCTCAACATCAATTGGTGTCCGAGAACTTCCTCTGTTTCCCCTGCCAGAAGTTGTGTTGTTTCCCGGCAGACCGCTGCCACTCCACATCTTCGAGTTTCGCTACCGGATGATGATGAACACGATTCTCTCCGACGATCGCCGCTTTGGAGTGTTGATGTGGGATCCGGCGGAAGAAAAAACAGCACCGGTGGGGTGCTGTGCAGAAATTGTGCAATATCAACGTCTGCCAGACGATCGGATGAAAATGTTGACGATCGGACAGCAACGATTCCGGGTGTTGGAGTATGTCCGGGAAAAGCCCTATAATGTAGGCTTGGTAGAGTGGATTTCTGACGAGCCACCAACAAAGGACTTGAGACCTCTGGCGGCTTCGGTAAATCAGTTGCTAAAAGATGTGGTTAATCTATCGGCGAAGCTGACGGATAAACAAATAGAATTGCCAGAAAAAATTCCTGACTTACCCAGAGAATTGTCTTATTGGGTGGCCAGCAATCTCTATGGTGCGGTGTCCGAACAACAAGCAATGCTAGAAATGCAATCCACGGCGTCGAGATTGGAGCGGGAAGCGGAAATTCTCAACAATACTCGCAATCATTTAGCAGCCCGCACAGTGCTCAAGGATACATTCAATGACATGAATATGGAGAACTGAGAAGGGTGGTCAATTATCTATGCGCAGGAGAATTCATAATTCATCATTGGTAAAGATTTGAATGTTGTAGCTGCCAAAGATTTTCAGGATTTCAGTGTGAGCTGTTAGTTCGGCAAGTGCGGCTTGGGTTGATGGGGCTTTGGCGTCGGCTTCCAGGTCCAGAAAGAAAACATAGTCTCCGAGCGATCGCTTGCTAGGACGAGATTCTATGCGACTGAGGTTTATACCCCGACTGGCAAAAGCCTGTAGGGGTTTGACTAAGGCTCCCGGAACATTGGCAGGAACGCTGAAGGCGATCGAGGTATGACTTTTATCCTCTTCAGTGGGGCCGAAGAAGGGAGATGCTTGTAGGCTGAGCACCAAGAAGCGGGTACAGTTGTCGGGATGGTCGTTGATGGGGTAGGCTAATACTGGTTTCTGGTAGAGTTCCGCTGCCCTTCGAGAGGCGATCGCGCCTGCTTGACGATCTGAGTCTAGATACTTTAATGCTTCGGTGGTCGAGTTAGTGGGAATTAACTGCCGTTCTGGGAGGAAATTTTTCAACCACCCGTGGCACTGAGCTAGGGCCTGGGGATGAGAATAAACTGTTTTGATTTCCTCCAGTTTGCTGGCCAGTGATAGCAGTGCATGAGAAATTGGCAAGACATAAGCCTGCTGGATTTGCAGCTTGTCCAGTTGCCATAGGGTATCTAGGGTAATAGTGACAGTACCTTCTAGAGAATTTTCTACTGGCACAACTGCAAGCTGGGCCCCACCTTCTGCTGCTGTCTCGATCGCCCGGGCAATACTGGGACAAGCACATAAAAGCGTTTCCACTCCTAGATCCTGCAGCGATCGGGCAACAGAGATCGCTGCTGCTTCTGAATAAGTTCCTGTAGGCCCTAAATGGGCGATCGATACTGCCATATAATTCAGCGGCTGAATTTTATCTTACTTATTGCTGATTATCTGTCCTCCCGGGCTCCAACTCGCCCAGGAGGATTTCTATTGAGATACTAAATCAGATTGTGGTTTTTGGACAAATGCCGATATTATACCATTTTATATTGATAAAGTCAATCGTTTAATCAGCATTTTTACTCTTAACTGACAACTGACCACTGACCAATAACATGAAACTGAGTCAGATAAGGTTAAAAAATTGTAAAATATATTTACACAAGGTAACTCACTTTAACAGATCTCTCTCATGTATACCAGGTTTTTTGCTTCCCAATCGGTTGAACTGGCGGTACCGGATGAGTCGGTTTCGATTCGGCATTATCTGCGCAAGCCGAAGCGCTTGGTGGATTCCTTGACCTGTTCTAGTCAGATATTGCAGCTGAGCGAGGAGTATTTTCGCCTGAAAATGCGCCCGTTGACCTTCATGATTTTCTCGTTACAACCAACGGTCGATATGAGAGTGTGGGCGGGGGACAATGGAACGATTCACTTGCAGTCAGTAGCCTGTGAAATTCGTGGGATCGAGTATATCAATCAACGATTTGCTTTTAACCTGGTAGGGAAACTTTATGCTGAAGAGCGACATGGCCTCATTTACTTGAGTGGAAAGGCGGATTTAGAGGTGAAGGTAGAAGTGCCTCCTCCCTTGAATCTCACACCGAGGCCAATTCTAGAGACATCGGGAAATACTCTGCTGGCAAGTGTTCTATTGACGATTAAACAACGATTGATGAACCAACTGTTATTGCATTATCGCCAGTGGGCACGCTCTCAGGCGACGGTATCTGTCTATTCTCCCCAAGAGAAGCTATCAGCAATTAGCTATTAGCGATCGGGCTTGATTTGCGAACTAAAAGATGCCCAGAAAGCCCAGAAACCCGGTTTCTTCAAGAAACCGGGTTTCTAAACTTCTCAATCTGTTAAAACTTTCGATCTTACACCATTCTTAATTATCAATTAGCCTCATAGCCCGCCGTGGGTTCAAACCCACGGCTAATAGCTAAAGTCGGTTGAAAACCGACTGAAAGCCTTGTATTGTATAGAAAGGATTTATTCTCCTTTGGTAGACTTGGTATTTTCGCCTCTATTTTTAATTAGAGGCTGGTTATTGCGACTGGTGTAATATGTGAGTTCTAAGCCAATACTTTTCGGTTAATGACTTGTCATTGCGAGGGGGGAAACCCAAACCGATAATTTAGGGATCGCCGCCTTTATCCCCCCTCATACGGGACGGGGGGATTGCTTCGGGGGGGGGGGTAACTCAATTGGTGCAGAAGTTAATCGCGGAGTACCCCCCCCCTCGCAATGACAAATATTCCCGCCGCTGTGTTTAACCGAGAAGTATTGAGTTCTACGCAGCTGACTGGGGAGTTACTTTCTGGTGGTAGAGGCTGATAATTCGCTCCATTACTTCATTAATGCTGAGATTATCTGTTTGTAGTTCAATGGCGTCAACTGCTTTTCTTAACGGCGCTATACTGCGACTGCTGTCGAATAAGTCCCGATCGCCTATTTCTTTCTCCAACTGTTCTAGACTAATATTATCTGCTGCTTGTTTGGCCAGATCTTGCTGACGCCTGCGGGCTCGTTCTTTGATAGAAGCTGTTAAAAATATTTTCAGTGCCGCATTGGGGAATACATTAGTACCAATGTCCCGCCCTTCGGCAACTATGCCTCCTTTTTCGCCCCAGCGCTGCTGTTCTTTAACCATGACTCGACGCACGGCTTTTTGAGCTGCGATCGCGGATACCTGGGATGTCACTTCTCTGCTACGAATTTCTTGGGTGACGTTATGACTATCGATCCATACTTCTGTAGGAGTTAGTTGAATTTGACAGTTGCTGACTAATTCTGCTACCCCTGGTTCATCTGTCTCATCGATGCCCGATCGCAGCACCAACCAGGTTACAGCCCGGTACATGGCCCCAGTATCAAGATAAAGTAATCCTAAACCCTCAGCCACCAGACGGGCGACAGTGGATTTTCCGGCCCCCGCTGGACCATCGATCGCCACTATTGGTTGGCGTACCCCCAGGACTATATTATCGATTAAGCGGGTGGCACCCACATAAGCGGCGCAGGCTAACAGTCCTTTATCCTCTATTTTGTCCAAAGGTACCAGGGTATCTGGGTGAACTAAATCAACGTACTCCAACTGCACCTGTTTTTCCTCTGCTACAATGGACTGAAATGCTGAGAGCAAAATTTGGCGCGATCGCTCTTTTCCCTGAAATACCCGTTCGGCTTGCTGCAAGCCGCGATATAATACTGAGGCAACTTCTTTTTCCGACGCTGTCAGATATTGATTGCGGGAACTATATGCCAGTCCCGACTCTTCTCGGACGATCGGACAAGCAACAACGGACAGTTCTAAGTTCAAGTCGGCTACCAGACGGCGGATAATTGCCAGTTGCTGGGCATCTTTCTGACCAAAATAGGCCCTCCTCGGCTTGACGATGTTAAATAGTTTAGTCACGATCGTGGCTACGCCCTGGAAATGCCCCGATCGAGAGAGACCGCACAACCGCTGAATCATAGAGTCAGGGGGAACTACCGCGATCGCGATGCCATTTTCGACTCCCATTTCCACAGCAGTCGGGGCGAAAATTACATCCACCCCTGCTTGGGCGCATAGTTGCTGGTCCCCTTCCAAATTGCGGGGATACTGTTGCAAATCCTCCGTCGGGGCAAATTGCAGAGGGTTGACAAAGATGCTGACTACACATATATCATTTTCTCGCCTCGCCCGTTCGATCAAGCTCAGATGACCAGCATGTAATCCTCCCATCGTCGGTACTAGGCCGATCGATTTATGCCCGATAAGCTCATTATCTTTGCTAAGATCTCCGCATCGCTGCTGTTCTAAGTAACAGCGCAGTGCCGCAACCGTCGTATACAGGCGCACTTTTTTTCTCCCTGTCAAGTAATGACCGATCTACTTTCCTAGGTATACAGAAGTTGGTACCTGCTTTCATGATAGATTATAATTGAAAGAGGCTACCTACCCAGAACGTCTACACGCACTGGAACCACCCCAGACTGTCGCATCCTTACCGCCCGCGCCGCAGCAGCGGAAACATCGATGATCCGACCTCGTATATATGGACCCCGATCGTTGATGCGAACCACGACACTGAGGTTATTATTCAGATTGGTCACCCGCACCCAGGTGCCAAAGGGTAAGTTCCGATGAGCAGCTGTCATATCGTGCTGGTTGAAAATTTCGCCATTGGCGGTCAGATTACCATGAAAACCTGGACCATACCAGGAAGCCCAACCCTTCTGGCTATAACCCCGCCACTCCTTTTCCCCTGATGGGGCGATCGCACTGGAGATCTTCTCCGTGGCCCAAGCGGACGATTCCACTTTGACTATATCTGTCAAGCGATCGGCTAAATCAGATAAAAGGCGAGGCGCAGTTGCTTTAATTTTCTGGATGTAGCCAACATCAGCCGTTTTTGTTTGTTCCAGGTGATTTGATAATCCTATCCCTGTTAAGATCAGGGCAGTAGCGAGACCATTTCCAACTTTTTGATGCATACGCTTGGCTATAATTTTTTAATGTTATCTGAAAAGGCTAGTTGCGAGCATGGAAAATCTGCGAATTGCATCTACTGCAACCGCTATTTCGTCCTCTTTATATTTCCACTTTTATGAAAGCACCTGTCATTATTTACCATTAAATCACTTTTGGTGTTCTATCCCTGGATGGATATTTTGTCTTCATCAATATCTTCGAGGGAACTAATCCAAAATACTACAGCCACAGCAGTTATTCAAAATGAGCGAACCAAATTATGATGATAATCAGTTATAGTTATCATAACGAGAAGCATAATAAACATACATGGAAAATAGAACTATGGACTACAAACAAGCTGGTGTTGATGTAGAAGCTGGTCGCGAATTTGTCGATCGCATCAGATCGATGGTGTCTAGCACCCAGCGAAAGGAAGTGTTAGGTGGACTGGGAGGTTTTAGCGGGTTATTCGCCCTTCCCAGCGGCTACAAAGAACCGGTTTTAGTCTCGGGCACGGATGGGGTCGGCACTAAGTTGAAACTGGCAACGGCACTCGATCGCCACGACACTGTGGGCATCGATCTAGTCGCTATGTGCGTGAATGACGTGCTGACTTCAGGGGCGGAACCGCTGTTTTTTTTGGATTATTTGGCAACCGGGAAATTAAATCAAGCCCAGTTAACTCAGGTAGTCGCAGGGATCGCCGCAGGATGCCAGCAGGCCGGGTGTGCTTTACTGGGGGGCGAAACCGCAGAAATGCCCGGTTTTTATTCCCCAGGAGATTACGATATGGCGGGTTTTGTGGTGGGCATTGTGGAAAAAAGTATGATATTAGATGGATCTCGGGTCAAGCTGGGCGATCGGGCGATCGGGCTAGCAAGTAGTGGCGTCCACAGTAATGGCTTTAGTCTCGTGAGAAAAATAGTAGCAGAGTCTGGCCTGGGCTGGGACCATTGCCCAGAAATACTCGATGGTCGCAGCTTAGGGGAAGTTTTATTAACACCGACTCAGATTTATGTTAAACCACTGTTAGAGGCCCGTCGTGCCGGACTGGACATTCACGGCATGGCCCACATCACTGGGGGCGGTTTACCAGAAAACTTGCCCCGCTGTCTGGGTAAAGACCAGTCCGTCCGCCTTGACGCCAGCAGTTGGACCGTCCCGGCAATTTTTGATATCATCGCCCAGGCGGGTCAGGTTAGTCCCGATGCCATGTTTAATACCTTTAATATGGGCATCGGGTTCGTGCTGCTGGTACCACCTGACCAAGTAAACGGGGCAATTTCCTGGTTTGCCCAGTATAATATTAATGCTTGGGCGATCGGGGAAGTAGTTGCGGGCACGGGTAGCTTGGTTGGCATCCCCTCAGCGAAGGGTTAAAGGATAAAAAATTGTGATTGAGATTCTCTTTTAAAATGGACATTGAAGCAATACGATCGGGTAAAATCAAGCAGCTAGCGGGGGCTGATTTAGAAGACGAAGATCTTTCGGGAAGTCAGCTAGAACGGGTTAATCTGGCAGGTGCAACCCTAGTGGGGACGGATCTTTCTGGTTGTAACCTGAAAGGGGGGCGTCTAGATGGTGCTAACATGATTGGGGCCCAGTTGGACTCGGCAGATTTACGAGCAAATCTGCTGGGTGCTAATTTGATGCAAGCGGATTTAACAACTGCTGATTTGCGGGGTAGTAACCTGCGCGGCGCTAATTTAATGGGGGCAAAACTGACTCAGGCATCTTTAGCAGGTGCGTTTTTGAGTGGTGCGAATTTAATGGGCGTTAACTTGCAGGGAGTTGACTTGCGAGGTGCGGAGTTGCGGGGGGCAAATCTCAATAATGCTAACCTCAAAGGTGCGGATTTGAGTTATGCTGATTTGCAGGGGGCTTCTTTGAGTGACGCTAATCTAGAGGAAGCTGATTTGCGGGGTGCTAATCTCGCAGGTGCTGCTTTGATGGGGGCAAATCTCCTCTGTGCTGAGTTGGAAGGCGCTAATTTGACTGGCGTTAATCTCGATCGCGCTTGCGTAATTGGCACAAATGTCACCCAGATGGCTTCCTAATATGATTTCTTAAAAGGGGGGTAATAATTCTCTCTCTTCGTTGTTAGCCCGCCGGGGGTTCAAACCCCCGGCTAATAGCTAAAGTCAGTTTAAACTGACTAATAAAATTTGATAAAAAATGCTGCAAAAAATGTTATCGGAAAGGTATTTGCTATGAAAAGTATTGGCGTAGGGGGGGAATAATTCTCTCTCTTCGTTGTTAGCCCGCCGGGGGTTCAAACCCCCGGCTAATAGCTAAATTCAGTTAAAACTGACTAATAAAACTTGGAGTCAATGCTGCTATAAATGTTCATCTGTAATGTATTTTGAACGATTTTGGGGGAACGAAGATATAATAGAACATATGGGATATTATTATGACGATCGCAGTCCCTAAATCGGGAAGCTTGGCAAATTTATTACAACTACCAGATATTGAATCATCGCCTGCTTGGGAATTTATAGAAGGAGAAATATGTCAAAAACCCATGCCAGGTGGAAAACACAGTCGCCTGCAAGTACGCTTGGCAAGTGCTATTAATATAGCTGTCCAAAGCTATGAGGCATTTTCCGAACTGCGCTGTACCTTTGGAGGAAGATCGATCGTGCCAGATCTAGCAGTGCTTGCTAGCATCCGCATCCCGAGCGCTGCGCGAAAAATCGACGAAAATGGAGAAATCATCAGTACGGGAATTGATTTTGCGCCCAACTGGGTAATAGAAATTATTTCTCCAGACCAGAGTCACACCCGAGTCACCCGCAAGATATTGCATTGCTTGGGTCATGGATGCCAGCTGGGTTGGCTCGTTGACCCGATCGATCGGGTGGTGCTGGTCTATCGGGGCGATCGGCTGCCCTCGGAGTTCACCGGCGATATGCTACTGCCTTGTCTGGAGGAAATCAGCTTAGACTTGACCGTAGACCAGATGTTCGGTTGGCTGAAAGTAGCCCGAAATCCCTGAGGGGACTTCGGGCAATGTCTTAGATATCAAGGGTTTGGGGCTATGGGTGACCAGGGATTCGAACCCTGAGCCAATGGATTAAGAGTCCAGTGCTCTACCGTTGAGCTAGTCACCCACTAAAGTTATTGTAGCTTACTTAAAACAGTATAACCACATTTTGCCAGGTTGGGAGTGAAAAATTTTTCCCTCTGGTCGCCGGTAGTGTTACCGGTAGGATACGATCGCCCGGTCCGAAAGGCGCGAGTGCTTCTGTAGAGGAGACAGCCCACCTGAACGCTACCGGTAGTAGACAACCTGTCAATTGGCCTCAGTCACTGGTCACTGGTCACAGAAGAGCGCCCGATCGATTACGGTATAGAATAAACAAAACTACTACTAAGGGTGAATGTCATGCTGGAAACAACGCTGCGGAATCGCTATTACATCAGCAAAAAGCTGGGAAACGGGGGCACCTACCTAGCTGAAGACCGGGAGTTACCTGGTGGAAATGTTCAGTGTGTGGTCAAAAACTTGAAGCTAGTAAATCCAGAACCGGCAACTTTGTCAGCTGCGAGAGATTTTTTTGACAAAGAAGCACAAATTCTCTACAAGTTAGGCAACAACAGCGAAGAAATTCCTCGACTTTTTGCCCACTTTGAGGAAAATGAGGAATTTTATCTCGTCCGGGAATTCGTTGATGGACATTCTCTGAGGCAAGAACTCACAGAGGGCAAGCCATTGAGTGAGAATGAGGTGGAGAAACTGTTGCAGGAGATCCTGGAAGCCTTGGTATTTGTCCATGAGAACAATGTTATCCACGGAAATATCAATCCCAAAAATTTAATCCGTCGCCAAAAAGATAGCAAGATTGTCCTGATTAACTTTCATAAGATTAAAGAAATCACTAATTTAACCTTTAATAATCCGGGGCAAGGAATGACGATTGTTATGAATATTGTTCGCGGTTATATGCCGGTCGAACAAGGCATGGGGATGTCAAAGTTATGCAGCGATGTCTATGCGGTGGGAATGATTGGGATTCAAGCCCTCACAGGGGTAAGGCCCGATGGATTACAAAAAAATGATAATACAGGTGGGGTCATTTGGCGCGAGCGGGCTAAGGTGAGCAATGGGCTAGCAGACATTTTAGACAAAATGGTGAGCTATGATTTTAGCCAGCGTTACCAGGATGCAGCCGAAGCATTAGAGGCGTGGCAATCTCAATCCACTATCACAATACCAAAGGGAAAGGGACAGTCGGTAAATGTGATGCTGGGAAAAACATTGCAGAATCGCTATGACATTATTAAACCCCTGGGAAGCGGGGGATTTGGCGATACTTACCTGGCGAAAGACCGTGATTTCCCCGAAGACGACCAGTGTGTGGTCAAGCGCTTGAAGCTAACAGAGTCAGATGCGGAAGTTGTATCGGTTGCCAAACGCCTTTTCCGGAAAGAAGCAGATGTTCTGTACAAGTTAGGCAACCACGACCAAATTCCCCGATTTTTCGACTACTTTGAGGAAAATGGGGAATTTTATATCGTCCAGGAATTCGTTGACGGTCACGATCTGAGTCAAGAGATCGCCCCCGGGAAGCAGTTGAGTGAGAAAGAGGTGGTGAAACTGTTGCAGGAGATCCTGGAAGTATTGGTATTTGTCCATGAAAACGATGTCATCCACCGAGATATCAAGCCCAAAAATTTACTCCGTCGCCAAAGAGATGATAAGATTGTCATGATTGACTTTGGGGCAGTTAAAGAAATCACTACTTTAAGCGTTAATGCTCAAGGACAAGCGAGGACGATCGCGATTGGGACTGGTGGCTATATGCCGGCTGAACAAGCCTTGGGGATGCCAAAATTATGCAGCGATGTCTATGCGGTGGGAATGATTGGCATTCAAGCCCTGACAGGGGTAAATCCTCGGAATTTACGAAAAGATGACAATACCGGTGAAGTCATTTGGCGCGATCGGGCAAAAGTGAGCAATAAGCTAGCAGGTGTTTTAGACAAAATGGTGCGGGATCATTTTATCGGGCGTTACCAGGATGCCGCCGAGGCGTTGCAAGTGCTGAAACAGCGATATCCCCAATCATCACAATCACTACTGGGTCAGGCTTTAACATTACCAAAAATTGCCTTGATGGCAATGCGAAATAGATTCTGAAAATCAGAAAAAGCTGATAGCCGTGTTTTTCAAATTGATGTGGTACAGAATAATCGCCTACTTGTCATTGCGAAGGGGGGGGGTAGATTAAGAAGTCACTTATGAAAAATAGAGTTACTCCCCCCCCGAAGCAATCTCCGACAGCAGATTGCACAAAGGATGAGAAATGCTATATAATGGTGAGAAAGAGATATCAAAGAGGTGAGATATGACAAGCACGCAAACAAGCACCGGCTTAGGCGGGACAGGAGCGGTGGCGATCGCCTCATTGCCAGACTCCCCAGAACAGAGTAAACATAAACCCGGAATCAAGGAATTGCTGGCCCAGTTGCAAGACGCGATCGCATCGGAGTCGAACCTAGACGAAGAGGATAAAGAGAAGGCGCTGAAACATTTGAATAACCTGGCAACAGTTGTAAAAAAACCGGGGGTAAACGGCCAAAATGGCACCGGCTTAGCCAATTCAACCCTCGATCGAACTGAAATAGAATCCCTAGAAAAGTTGTACAGCTTCAAGGAACCCCAAGCGGTCTATGATTTTCTGGAAGAATATCCATTTCTGGTTCCCCTCTTGCAAGAAGCCCAGGTCGAGATTCGCAAACATTTTCCCAACTCACGGCTGTTTCTGAAATACGTCACAGATCCGGAAATTTATAACCCGGAACTAGCAATCTATATTACCAGACCGGAAAATATGGACGTGGAAGAGAGGATCGATCTCCTGGAACGCCTTGATGATGATTGGTGGTTGGATGCTGAACCCCGATCGCAAGGAAAAATGTTTATCAATTTTGGATAGAAAATGAGTTTTGATTGGTCGCAATATTTGCATCTAGCGCAAGAACTTGCAGAAGAAACTACAGATGAAGCCAAAATGCGATCGGCTATTAGTCGCGCCTATTATGCTGCTTTCATCAAGGCCCGAAACTATTTGCAAGAACGGGAAGGTTTGACAATTCCCACCCAAAACAGCCACCAGTATGTTATCAACCAATTTAAGGATAGCAAAGAAAAAGTGCGTGAAAAGATAGGTAACAGGTTGAAACGCCTGCGAGATTATCGTAATCAAGCTGATTATGATAATACATTTCCCGACTTAGCTGAGAGGACTAAGGAGTCGTTAACCTTGGGTAGGCGGATTATTTCTGGGTTGGGTAATCTCTGATATTGTATAGCAATCCCAAATCCGTTGTGAAAACTGAAAAAATGGTTGATGGGCATCTTTAAGCCCGCGCAGGCGGGCTTTGTTCATGTAGCCCGACCCTTTAGGGTTGGGGCTTTAGGGTTGGGGCGGCGGTGGCGGTCTGTGGGTGACATTGTATCGCCGAGAAATCATCCTCAGAAAAACAGCGATCGCGCCCAAAGAGATCAACCCCACCAACCCAGCCAAAGGATTACCATCAATACCAGTTACCCAGGTAGGGACTTGTGGAGAATAGGCCAGCAACTGACCGACATTAACGATATAATAGCCCCAAACTAATCCCCCATGGAGACCGATCGGGAAACCGAGGCGTCCGCGAGTACAGCGTTTAGCCCAAACCAAATTCAACCCCAGCAGCAGCAAACCCGGAAACTGGGCCCCTGTCCGGATCACCTCCGAAAGAGGTTTAATAAAGTGCAGCAGGGCAAATAAAAAAGCGTCAAGCCAGAGTGACGCCTTCATAGTATAATCTCTCTGTAACTCATCCAGCAGCCAGCCTCGGAAGCATAACTCTTCCGCAAAGCCCACTGCCAAACCCACCAGTAACCCTTCGGGAATTATTACTAGCCGGAATGTACTGGGTAGCCGCCAAGAAAGCCAACCCAGGAGTTCCTGGACAGTCAACATAGACAGGATGCTAACCAGGCCCAGGCCCAGTCCTGCTAGCAGTTCTAAACCATTTTGTTTGATTAATTTCAGACCATAGCCCTGCAATACCCGGGGTTGTCCGTAAACCCTCTTACCCCACAGCCTGACTAGAAAGATAAATTCCCCGTACAGCAGGGCCATCGTGATGATGCTGACCAAATTGCGATCGCCCACCCATAAATAAATGGGTGCTGCCAGGGGAACCCAAAGCAACAGTAAAATCAACAGGAAGATAGCCATCCGCACCGGGGCCGGATAGCTAGCTAAATGGCTAGTCCTCTGGTTCAATGGTACTGGTCAGGCCGTGAAGCTTCAAATTTTCGCAATAGAACTCAGCATGTTCCAGGGCACAGACTATCACCAAAGCAATCCCATTATTGTGGGCTTCCATCATAATACTGACAGCCTGGGGTTCCGTCAGACTGCTGACCGTCTTCAGCAACACCTCCACCACATACTCCATACTATTGAAATCGTCGTTATGAAGTAGCACCCGATAGCGAGGGGCTAGTTTCCGAGTAGTCTTTGGCTTCTCTAGAGTTTGTACCGACATATTGCTTCACCTCTTTGAGTCTCACATGTCATGCGATCGCGCCATCGGGTCCCACCCTGGGGCTTGCCGTCTTTTAGCGGTTGACATAATAATCTTTTTATGGTAATAGCTGTTCACCACTAAGACATTTACAGCTTGGAGGTGGAATCACTCCCATGGCGATCGGGATTAACTTAATATTTTTTATAGCATTCAATTATGGGATCCGACAGATATTTGCGGTACATTAATCGATAGAACCGGAAATCACAGTCCCACAGGGGGTTACCCCGACGAGACATCAGAAACAGTGAAGATGAATCGCGAATTTCAGCCCCTAGAGATCCTCTACCTAGAATCAGGGGGCGCCAGGCTGTATGCAGAAGTAATCCAAATAGTCAAATCTCGCCAGCTAGCCTGGGTGCGCCCCCTCATGCTTGCAGATGCTAGCCTCGATCCCAGGGAAACGCCAACCTTGTACGACATGCGTAATGGTGCCGATTTGCTTTGGCCCCTAGCCTTATTCCAGCCAGCCCTGGATACCGAAGTCATTCCCCTGCTAGTCCAGCTGGAAGTCCACCAGACCGATCGGCTAGGACCACCGCCAGCTGCTCGACAACTCAGAGCCTTTGTCGAGCAAGTTTGGCTTGACCACCAGAACATTTTTCAATAATTCCCTATATTTGCAAGCCATAAATTATCATATTCACAATATTTTAATCGCCAGAAATCACGATGTTTAGCACCCTGATTGCCCGATCGCAAATTAATTTCCCCATACAAACTTTCACATCATACCGCAGCTCTAAATTAAGTAGGTGTGCATTTTTCAACTGAATTATGTCAAGTTTTTCTAAGGTTGACATAATGCCTGAAAGCACCTGCCATAAATTGTTTCAGCCATAATACAATTCCAACTTTAACAACTACGAACTACGAATTACGAACTACGAACTACGAACTACTTAGGGGCTAGGTACTAACTGAATCCGACCAGCATCCATCTCCGCCATCATCAGTTCCAGGGCCTCATAATCAACATCAGAGATATAACCCAGTCGGGTCAGTTCGGTATTGATTTCATTCTCGATCTCCGGGGTAAGTCGCTTGATGTCAAGGACTCGTTCTACTAGCTGACGAATAACACCTGTAGCTTTCATGGGTTTAACTTTCAACTCCTGCAACTATACTAAAATTATCTCCGAGATCGCCGCCAGTCAAGGTGATCTCTTGTGGAGACAAAAAGTGATTTTTATCACTGAAAAAGGAGAATTAAAGGGGTGCATCCCAGTTTGGCAAATTGACAATTTGGTAATTAAAATAATGAATTCAAAAATTTAAATATAAACCAGAGCAAGTTGGCTATTTTCCATTCGACCTAGCGATCCGGTGTCGCGCACTGCGTATACGCAACGCCGCAGTATGCTCCCAATTAAAGTAGACTATCTGGTAAACTTGCAGTAGCCTGCAATACAAGATATTAGCCAAGTTGGCCCGCAGTACCGAATCGAGCCAGGCCGCAGAAAATAGAGTTGTGACTAAGTACCTAAAAACTTACACATCTCTCATCTTTAGGGGAATTATCAGTACGAGAAAGGGGTTATTGGGGTATAAATAAGGATAAATTTTTCGGTATTGTTAAGTAGAGGAGGC
>JBFRWI010000151.1:0-83412 GCA_051439505.1 Hormoscilla sp.
GTTCGGGCGGCCCTCCCAGTCGCCGGATCCCCCCAAACCCCCCTTTATTGGGGGGCTTCCGGAACCCCCCCCTTTTGGAAGGGGGGGTTTGGGGGGGATCCTCTCCAACTACTTTTGACCACACCCCGTTTATATTGCCGATTTAAACGTTCGTCTAACCAAAATGGATGTTTGTCTAACCAAAATGGATGTTTGTCTAACTAAAATGGATGTTTGTCTAACTAAAAGAGATGTTTGTCTAACTAAAATCAACGTTGATTCCCTCTTGATGAGCGTTGATTCCCTCTTCATGAACGTTCGGATAGCACTGAAAAACGTAGAATTAGTCACTCACGACGTGAGGATAACATAAATCAACGTTGATTTCGTCCTGATATACGTAGATTCCCTCTTGATGAACGTTCGGATAGCACTGAGAAACGTAGAATTAGTCCCTCACGACGTGAGGATAACATAAAAAACGTTCGTCTAACCCAAATGAACGTTTTTATAACCCAGACCAATGCTTGTCTAACCCAGATAAATGCTCGGAGCGACTCCGGTGGTGGGTCACAAATCCTGTTTCAGGTGCATTAAAACTACTTGTGACCTAATATCATTGATTATACCTTGCCGTATTAGTCGATTTTGCCATAAATGCAAGAGGTCTACTGTGTGACTGGTACTCTATTTCTACGCTCGTCCCTAAAGTGCTTACTACGAACCCGCAAGTTTACTGCTACACTTGGCTAAGGACTGTAACAGACGATCGTAGTGAAAATATGTTTTGGGCTGACAAAATCGCGACAGACGCACAAGGCGACCAAGTAGTCAACGACTCCAAGACCCCCTCGGGCCGGGTTCATGTCGGATCTTTGCGGGGTGTGGTCATCCACGAGGTGATCTACCGGGCCTTGAAACAGGCGGCTAAACCGGCTAAGTTCCTCTATGGCTGCGATGACTATGACGCCCTGGATACAGTACCTAAATATCTGGACCAGAGCAAGTTTGCCCCTTATCTAGGGTTTCCCCTCTGCAACGTGCCCTCCCCAGGAGACGGCGCTGGTGATTACGCGAAGTATTTCATGGGCGAGTTCCTGGAAGTGTTTGACTATCTGGGCATTCAGCCAGAAGTATACTACCTGCGAGACCTCTATCGGACGGGGAAGCTGAACGATTATATCGATAAGTTTCTGCAAAATGCCCAGCAGATCAGAGAAGTATACAAACGGGTGTCGAAGGCAGAACGGGCCGAGAACTGGTATCCCTTTCAGGTTATATGTGAGAACTGCGGCAAAATTGCCACTACCGTAGTTACGGATTACAATGGCTCAGAAGTATTTTACACTTGCCAGCCGGACGGGACAGATTGGGTGCAAGGTTGCGGCCATTCCGGTTGGGTTTCCCCCTTTGATGGCAACGGCAAGCTGCCCTGGAAGGTAGAATGGGTGGCAAAATGGGATTTGTTGGGGGTGACGATCGAACTTGCAGGTAAGGACCACTCCCAAAAAGGCGGTTCCAGGGATGTGGCCAACGGCATCTACAGGAAGGTGTTACAAAAACAACCGCCCTTCCATGCACCTTACGAATTTATCCTGGTAAACGGTACCAAGATGAGTTCTTCTAAGGGAGTGGGTTCTTCGGCCAAGGAGATCGCAGCATTATTGCCAGCGGAACAGCTGCGGTTTTTGATGCTGCGCACTCAACCCAAAACGGCGATTAATTTTGCCCCCAACTATGAAACGATCACTCGCCTGTTCCGAGATTATGATACTCTCAACAGTAAGTATCAAGGCCAGCAGGAGTTGTCTCAAGATATAATGCCGCTGTTATACTCCCAGCTGCACACCGAGATTAAAACTTATCAGCCCTTTGAGTTGAGCACGATTATTTCTCTGTTGCAAATTCCCCGTCTGGAGATTAAGCAGGAAGTGGCCAAACGGATAGGTTCGGCTTTGAGTGACTTTGACTGGGAAATATTACACAGCAGGATCGCTGTGGCGGAAAAATGGCTGGCAGATTATGCTGATGAAGAGGAAAAGCTGGTAATATATTGGGATGAGGTGCCCCAACAGGCCCGATCGCTCACCGCCGAACAGCTAACCTACCTGGGTAAGTTAGCAGAAAAGTTGTCGGCGGCGACAACCTGGGAGGCAGAAGATCTGCAAACCACGATCTTTGCTACGGCCAAAGAATTGCAGATCAAACCCAATGTGGCTTTTCCGGCCATCTACTTATCATTACTCGGTAAGGAACGGGGCCCGAAAGCAGGTGGTCTGCTGTCCTTCTTGGAAAAAGATTTCGCGATCGCGAGAATCAAAGAGGTGATAGGTTCGTAGTGAGGACTAAAGTCCTCAAGCAGTTAGAGGAAGGTAAGGAATAATACCATTTTGTAAAAAATGGTCCAATTACTTTGAACATTATTTATTAGTCGGTTTTAACCGACTTCAGCTATTAGCCGGGGGTTTGAACCCCCGGCGGGATAACAGCGAAGTGATTAAAGTCTTTACTGCGAACGAGAATAATCAAGGATTAACAATGAGTAAAAACCCGAAGATAATAGTTCTAGATGACGACCCCACAGGTTCCCAAACAGTACATAGCTGCTTGCTACTGATGCGGTGGGATGTGGAAACTTTGCGCTTGGGACTTGCAGACGAAGCGCCCATCTTCTTTGTCCTGACCAATACCAGGGCCTTGACACCGGAAAAAGCTGAAGCGGTGACCAAAAAAGTATGCCAAAATCTGAAAGAGGCGATCGCCCTCGAAGGAATAGCAGATTTCCTGGTAGTCAGTCGTTCGGACTCCACCCTGCGGGGACATTATCCGATAGAAACAGATGTCATAGCAGCAGAAGTCGGTCCCTTTGACGCCCATTTCCTGGTGCCAGCATTCTTTGAAGGCGGACGCATCACCCGGGATAGCATACATTACCTGATGGTAAACGGAGTCGAAACGCCAGTACATGAAACAGAATTTGCTCGGGATTCAGTTTTTGGCTACCATCATTCCTATCTGCCAGATTATGTAGAGGAAAAGACAAAGGGAAAAATAACAGCGGACAAGGTAGAAAGATTTTTACTCGCAGATCTGCGCGATGGCACCCAGTCACGCCTGATGCAACTGGAAAACAACCAATGTGTAGTAGTAGATGGAGAAAGTCAAGCAGACTTAGATAAATTTGCCGCTGATGTCCTGGCAACAGCAGCTAAAGGTAAACGCTTTCTATTTAGAAGTGCGGCGAGTATCTTAACTTCTCTGGCAGCATTACCCCATCAACCAGTAATGCCAGAACACATGAATCAATACGTGCGGGAAGGTAAACCCGGTATAGTAATAGTGGGTTCCCACGTGAAAAAAACCACCCAGCAGTTAGAATGTTTACTGCGGCAACCAGGTATAGTAGGAATTGAGGTGAAGGTTACCAATTTACTAGGAGAGTCAGCAGAAGAACGGGAAGACCTGCTCGATGAAGCACTCATTGAGGTGCGAAAAGTTCATGGAAAGGGGGAAACACCGGTAATATATACGAGTCGCGAGGAAATTACCTTCCCCGACGTGCAGACGCGGTTAGAATTTGGGGCAGCAGTGTCGAGTTTGCTGATGGATATCCTGCGGGGTTTGCCAGCAGATATCGGATATTTGATTAGCAAGGGTGGCATTACCTCTAACGATACCTTATCTAAAGGTCTGCTGTTGCAATCGGCAAGGCTACTGGGTCAAATTATTCCCGGATGTTCGATGGTCCGCACCCCCATCAATCATCCTCAGTTCCCCAATTTGCCAGTAGTGCTGTTTCCCGGTAATGTAGGGGATGCTGAGGCGCTGGTCACAGTTTACAAACGGTTGATGGTTGATGGCAATGAACAATGAAGCAGATGCCCAAAAGCAATTGATAATCACAAATGCTGAAGAAGAGTCGGAGGCGGTAGCATCCCCTGAAGAAACAAAAGAGTCGGCAGCAAAGGTGGAGGCAGAAGATCAAAAAACTGTAGAGTTGAAAGATGCCTCCCAGTCGCCTTCGGCCCCAGAGTCGCTGCCAAAGCAGACAGAGTCAGGGGAAAAAGTTACGGATCCCGATCGGCACCTGCAAGTGCGGTTAAAAGCAGCAGGAGACCGCATAATGTTAATACTGCCTCCAGAAAGGGAATTCGGGGGAACATGGAACGAGTTGTGGCAACAGTTACAACTGCGGTTGCAAGGGGTAGTCAGGTTTTGGCAACCCCAAACTCAAGTGGACTTGATGGCCAGAGAAAGGTTGCTGGATGGGCGGCAGTTACAGGCGATCGCGGACGCCCTGTCGGCAGTAGATCTGCAACTGAAGCGAGTGGAGACAAGTCGCCGGCAAACAGCAGTAGCAGCGGCCACCAGCGGATACTCGGTAGAACAGATATCGCCCGATCGCCACCTCCAGCAAGCAGCAGAGATAGAACCCCTAGCAGAACCCCTATATCTGAAAACAACCGTGCGATCGGGAGTAGAGATCCGCCATCCAGGTTCTGTGGTAATCTTAGGAGATATAAATCCCGGTGGTACAGTCATCTGCCAAGGAGATATCCTAGTATGGGGGCGTCTGCGGGGAGTGGCTCATGCAGGAGCTAGCGGGAACAGCAACTGCGTGATTATGGCCCTGCAAATGGAACCAACCCAACTGCGGATCGCCAATTATTTGGCCAGAGCACCCCAGGATCCACCAGCCCAATATTACCCAGAGGTTGCCTACGCGACAGCAGAGGGGATTAGAATAGCCAGAGCAACGGATTTTACCAAAAAGCCAACAGACGAGCAGCCAAGGAAAGAATCATGACCCGTATTATTGTGATCACATCTGGGAAAGGAGGGGTGGGCAAAACCACCTGTACCGCGAATTTGGGCATGGCACTAGCGCAGCGAGGCAGGCAAGTGGTACTGGTGGATGCCGACTTCGGACTGCGGAATCTGGATTTATTGTTGGGGTTGGAAAATCGGATAGTCTACACGGCAGTGGAAGTAATCGCCGGGGAATGTAGATTAGAACAAGCGTTAGTGAGGGATAAGCGAGAATCGCGGTTAACATTGCTGCCAGCAGCGCAAAATCGCACTAAAGATGCCATTAACTCCGAGCAAATGGCGCAGATGATCGATAAGTTGGCAGCCAACGGCTACGATTACATTATGATCGATTGCCCCGCAGGTATAGAGACGGGGTTTAATAATGCGATCGCCGCTGCTCAAGAAGCAATAATCGTGACCACGCCGGAAATCGCCGCAGTCCGGGACGCCGACAGGGTGGTAGGTTTGTTAGAAGCAAGCAATATTAAGAAAATCAACTTAATAGTAAACAGGCTGAAACCAGCGATGGTAGAAGCAAATGACATGATGTCAGTGCAGGACGTGCAAGAAATTCTGGCAATTCCCCTCATGGGAGTGATTCCCGATGACGAGTGCGTGATTGTATCTACAAACAAGGGAGAACCTTTAATCTTATCGGCAAATAATTCCCTGCCCAAGGCGGCATTTACCAACATTGCCGGACGTCTGGAAGGAGAAAAGGTGGAATTTCTGCAGCTCAAAGAACAAGATGTTGGTTTATTTGCCCGGATTAAACGCCTGTTTTGGAAATAGTGGAAATCAAAAAGAAGAGTTAGGTAGCCCAGTGACAACTTGTAAAAATACCCCCCCGCCAGCGATGCTAAGTGAAATATTAGAAAAACTGTTTCCCTGGACGATCAATACGAACAGTCGCGAGGAAGTCAAGCGTCGCCTGAAAGTAGTGCTAGCATACGATCGGGCAGGTTTGAACCCGAAGATGATGAAGAAAATGAGGGAGGAAATATTGGAAGTGGTATCTCGCTACGTGGAAATTAATTCCGAAGAGTTGGAGTTTGCGATCGAGAATAACGATCGGGCGACAGCGTTAATAGCAAATATGCCAATCAAAAGAGTGAAAGTCAGGGAAATTGACTCCCCAGCAGCAGGAGAGGAGAAAAAAAGCCAGAATAGAGATCGAGAATAGGAAAAGAAAAAGATGGCAGATCTAAAAGAAACGATGAGTTGCGACAGTTTAGCAGAATGCGTAAAAGCATTGTCAATGTCGGAAATAGAACGTCACGTATTTATATGTGCAGATCAGACAGTAGCGAAATGCTGCGATCGAGAAGCTAGTATAGAATCATGGAATTATTTGAAAAAGCGCCTGAAAGAACTGCAATTGGATAGGCCAACAGAAGAGCATGTGGGTTGCATATTCCGCACGAAGGCCAATTGCCTGCGAGTTTGTCAGCAAGGACCGATTGTAGTTATTTACCCCGATGGAGTATGGTATCATAGCTGTACGCCCGAAGTGATCGAGCAGATTATCACATCCCATCTGGTGGGTGGTGAGGTACTGTCGGAATATGCCTTTCTCACCCACCCCTTACCGGAAGTAGTGGCAGGCCAACAGACGACCGTCCCGAATAGTGCCAACAGCGGTGGAGACGAGGCATTTGAGGATATTACAGGTTCAGAGGCCGGGTGATAGAAAAAAAACATGAAAATACGGAGACACAGGTGTTAATACTGTATAATAAAGATAAGGCGAGAAAAGCAATCAGAGGAAAAAAATATGGCAGATCAGAAGCGACTGCTGCTGGTTGACGACGACCCGAACCTCATCTTGCTAGTTAGGGACTATCTAGAATTTCGAGGGTACGACGTCTTGACGGCAGAGAATGGCAGGCAAGCATTAGAGGTTCTCGAATCAGAAAAGGACAATCCGGACATGATTATCTGCGATGTGATGATGCCGGAAATGGACGGATACACGCTAGTAGAGCAGGTGAGGGAAAACGCCAGCACAAATGGCATCCCCTTTCTGTTTCTGTCGGCGAAAGGTCACAGCGCGGACAAGGTGAAGGGATTGAAGATGGGGGCTGATGTATATATGGTGAAGCCCTTTGAGCCAGAAGAGTTGGTGGCGCAGGTGGAATCATCCCTGAAGCTAGCAGCACGCTTGGAAGCTCAAAATAAAAATAATGGCAGAAACACCGAACCAATCTTCCAGAACGTGCCTGCGGACGTAAACTTGACACCCACAGAGTCAAAGGTAGTACAATTTGTATCTCAGGGGATGGCGAATCGGGAAATTGCCCAGGAAATGAATGTCTCTCAGCGGACAGTGGAAAGTCACGTGTCCAATATGCTAGGTAAAACGGGCCTGCACAACCGCACGGAGTTGGCACGCTGGGCCCTGGAAAACAATATGGCTTAAAATAATTGTAGGCAAGGCCCACCGGATGGAACCACTTTTGTAGAGCAGGGAAGGTCGCCATCGGTGAATGCCAAACAAAACATCCGGTTGGGGTTTGCCGGCCTCAACCCAACCGACATTTGCGAGGAGAATGTAAAGAAAAGTAAAAAAAATCTGCATTGGGGTTGCCGAGCGGGCGGAGACTTTGCTATAGTATTTATATCAATGCCGGTGTAACTCAGGGGTAGAGTAGCTGATTTGTAATCAGCCTGTCGCAAGTTCAAATCTTGTCACCGGCTTCTTTTCGACGATAGGTTGACGATAAGCTTCTTTAAGAAGGCTTTTGACCAGCTGTAAATGCCATCTGAACCCGCCGGTTGTCCGCATTGTCTTGAAGTCCCAGTGCGACAATTTTATGGTCTCCGTCAAACAGCGATCGAGGAAGTCGCAGGCTTAACCGGTCCTTGAAAGATCGGACACCTTGCCCTTGTACCGGCGAACGACTTTTTTTCGGGTTTTTACCTCTAGCCATGGCGCTTTGAGTATAAATTTGAGTATAAATGTCCTCTCTATTCTCGATCTACAAACTAGAAACCCTTGTCCTGCGAGGGTTTCGGGAAAATCAAATTCAACTCTAGCGCAGTTCCGGGTCTTGCACCGGTCGTAATCCTTTGAAAACGGATCGAGTATCAAGCGCGATCGACATTCTCTTGTCTACTCTAGCGGCAACAATCGGTCCATCCCTATCCGCTCAAATCTTAACCTTTTCTCAACATTTGAGGATCGCTAACTTATGTGGTATGTTTTGGTCGGATAGGGGGCGATCCGGGTGGCGGTTCGGGAGACCCCACCGATGGAAAAGGCGAAAATCCCTCGCAGGCTACCGATTTTTGGTATTTTGCTAATAATGGGGGAATTTTTAGGCTTAAAATCCAAAATCAATCGAGCTGCTGCCACCAGAGAGAGAATCGGGTGTCCCTTGCAGGGCGGCTCGTTCAGCAGCCCGAGCTAAAGCCGAGGCCACGCGAGCCGCATAGGGTCGGATCAGCGACCAGATAACTGGCGACAACCAGCCTCGCAAGGTTACTGAATAGGAAACACGGGTACCACACAGGGTAGACTCTACCTTGTAGATCACTCGCTCCTCAATTCCGGGCATGGCTAAAATTCTGATACTTAACAGCTCTCGCGGTCGCACCCGCTCGACAAATATCCGGATGGGAATCGGACTCAACCGCGTGAAGGCCCGATAAATTAGCCCCGGTTTAGCTACTAGCCCCTTGGGGAGATTGGTTCTGGCAATCAGCGGATGCCAGGAAACGTCAGCCAGATCGACGACTTTCTGCCACAGGTCATCGACAGAGGCAGAACTAATAGTTCGATAAGTTCTCGCCAGAGAACACCGAACCCTTTTACGATTTCGACGGATTAATTTGGACAAAAATTCTTTCATTTGCTCATCTGCATCCCATTTTGCTCTGAGGGCAACTTTCAGGTTAGGCTAGGTTAGCATCATTCGCGGTTACACTACCGCTCGTGAGAGCGTGAAATATTGAGTTTATGACAATGTCTTCGACTACGACAACCACTACATCTCAGGAAATCCCCCCGTCTGATTCCCAAAAACCGGATATACCTCCCGTCGATTCCCAAAAACCGGATATACCTCCCTCCGATTCCCAAACCAGGATCAGCAAGTTTATGCAGCAGCTGCAAGACGATATTTGTCAAGGATTGGAGAAGCTCGATGGTAAGGAAACTTTCCGTGAAGATAGCTGGGATCGCCCAGAAGGGGGCGGAGGTCGCTCCAGAGTACTCCGAGAGGGGGGGGTTTTCGAGCAAGGTGGCGTCAATTTTTCGGAGGTTTGGGGCTCCCAGTTACCGCCCTCGATCTTGAAACAACGACCAGAAGCTGCTGGTAATGGCTTTTATGCCACTGGTACTTCTATGGTGTTGCATCCGCGCAATCCTTACGTGCCCACGGTACACCTTAATTATCGGTATTTTGAGGCAGGACCGGTGTGGTGGTTTGGTGGTGGGATCGATTTGACTCCATACTATCCTTTTCCTGAGGATGCCGCCCATTTCCACAAAACCATAAAAGCAGCTTGTGATGCTCACCATCAGGAGTATTACCCAGTGTTTAAGCGCTGGTGTGATGAATATTTTTACCTCAAACACCGGCAGGAGATGCGGGGGATAGGTGGCATATTTTTTGATTATCAAGATGGTCGGGGTGCGCTGTATCGTGGTCCTGATGCAAATGGTCCAGCTGCTGTTTATAGCCAGGAACTCGGAACTCCAGAACCTCGCAGCTGGGAACAGCTATTTAGTTTTGCACAAGATTGTGGTAATAGCTTTTTAAGTGGTTATGGGCCAATTGTGGAAGACCGCCAGTCGATGGAGTATGGAGACCGGGAACGCCAGTTTCAGCTCTATCGCCGGGGCCGCTACGTAGAGTTCAATCTCGTATATGACCGGGGCACCATCTTTGGACTGCAAACAAATGGACGCACAGAGTCGATTCTCATGTCTTTGCCGCCTCTGGTACGCTGGGAATACTGCTATAAACCGGAAGCTATGTCACCGGAAGCTCAGCTGTCTGAGCGGTTCTTGAAACCCCAAGACTGGGCTTCTTGGTCTCCTGCATAGTATGGGACAGCTTGAGACAACTTGTGGTAGTGGTAGTAAGATGGAAAGAGATACTTGAGGAAAACAGTTGCATTCACACTCCCACAAGCCTTGGCAGAGCGGGGCTTTCTAGCTGGCTGGAATTGGCTTAAACTATGTGGGCATGGAGTGGGGAATAAGAGCGTCCTTGGCGTCTTAGTTACGGTTAGTATGAGGAACGAGGCGCTTTTCGCAGATTAGGGATCGGACCTTGACTGGGCAATAACCAACTCCAGGCAGTTTTTGTCCTTGGCACCGTGCCGGAAAAATCGGGGGTTGTCGGTTTGTTGCCGGTCAAGAGAGATTCTCAGATCAACCCAAAAGTCCACAATTCCTAGAAGAGGGTAGACGACCCAGATGGAGCAAAAAACATATACAACCAACGACGGCACAACAATTATCGTATTGACGCCGACAGGACGCCTGGATATAACCACGGCTTGGCAATTTCGCCTGAAGTTACAGGAGTGTATTTCTAAACTCAGTCGTCATGTAGTAGTAAATCTCGGTGAGGTCAACTTCATAGATAGTTCGGGTCTGACATCGCTGGTGGCAGGGATGCGAGACGCGGAGAAGGTCAAAGGGAGTTTCCGCATTTGTAATGTGCATCCAGAAGCTAAACTGGTGTTTGAGGTCACGATGATGGATTCGGTGTTTGAAATCTTTGACACTGAAGATGATGCCCTTGAAGGCGTACCTAGAGTTACCAGTTAGCTAGTCTCCCCTATCCCTCGCCCTATAAGGCCCCCGGTGCTGGCAGATGCTGCTTATTACTAGATAATGGGATCTCGATGCCCGGGCAATTGTTGTCGCCAGTCATCGAGCGTGAGACTTGGCTGTTTTGGCCGTAAGGGCGGCCCGATCGCGTAGCGGGATTTTTTTACTACCAACAACTGTATGGTTGTTGGTAGTAAAAAAATCCTTCGCCAGATAATCAGGCCAGAGGTCCTGGCACAGCTGGGGTGACTGACCGAACAGGCGATCGCCTGTTCGGTCAGCGGAAAGGATAGGGTTGGCAAAGTTGCCACCAAAGAGAGAAAATGGGCTCACGTCCTCCAAAAAGATTCTGGTTGTGAATAACATCCCCACTTTTTCAGATACTAAGCGATCTTTCTATAGCCTCCACACTCGTCCGATCAATTCGATCTATCGGCGGGTGGTGGAAGAGTTGATGGTGGAAATGCACTTGCTGTGGGTAAATGTGGATTTTCGCTACGACCCGATCTATGCTTTGGGCGTAGTATCGTCCTTTGACCAGTTTATGCAGGGCTATGGGCCTTCAGAAGATAAGGTCTCTATTTTTAATTCCCTCTGTAAGGCCCTGGGAGACGATCCGCAACGATATCAAGAAGATGCTCAGCGGTTACAATCGGTGGCAAGCAGTTCGTCAGGGCCAGTAATACTGGCGGGTCTTACCCTGTCGGATAGTACACCATCTGCCGAACAGTTGCGGGAAATGGCCCAGGCGATCGCCTCTAACCCCAAGTTCAAGTACAGCCGTCTGTTTGCCATTGGTCTGTTCAATTTGCTGCAAATGGCCAACCCGGAGATGGTGAAAGACGAAAAAGAACTGGCATCTGCGCTGAAACAAGTCTGCGATACCCTGAATTTGCCAAAGGATAAACTGGAAAAAGACCTGGAGTTGTACCGCTCAAATCTGGACAAAATGAACCAGGCACGCAGTGTAATGGCTGATATTCTCCAGGCCGATCGCAAAAAACAAGAACAGCGCCTGAAGGAAAAAAAAGCACCATTATCCCAAGGTGACTCGACTGAAGAAGGCCAAGCTTCCGATACTCCCCAAGAGTAAGAGGGAAGTAGGATTAAGCTAGGTTTAACCTGGGAGTAAATCCGCAAATAAACAGTCTCTCCGAAGAATCCGCTGAATTCAGCGGATTCTTCGGAGTTAAGTCATCTGGGTGCATCTCATGCTTGAATTCTTACAAGACCTTGGGTCGCATATCCTAATAATAAGAGAGAGTGAATGGCTATAAGCATCTCCACAGTAGATCTGTTTTGTGGTGCTGGAGGACTAACCTATGGGTTTGAGCAAGCAGGTCTTCCAGTCACAGCTGGATATGATATCGATCCCGCGTGTAAGTTTCCATACGAACATAACAATAAAGCCAAATTCCTATGGCAAGATGTGCAAAATGTCAGCGGTCTTGATTTAGCAGAACATTTTTCTGGAAGCAGTATTAAAGTATTAGCAGGATGCGCCCCTTGTCAGCCATTTTCCAGTTATTCAAGACGTTATCACGATCGGCAGTCGAAGTGGAAGCTTTTGCAAGATTTTGCTCGTCTGATTGCAGAATGCGAACCTGATATTATTTCAATGGAAAATGTACTTCAGTTAAAACTTCATTCAGTTTTTCAGGAGTTTATCCTCCAGTTAAAAAAATTAAACTATTGCTTTGAGTATTATGAGGTTAACTGTCTAGATTATGGAATTCCTCAATCTCGAAAGCGATTAGTCCTATTTGCTTCAAGATTTGGTAAAATAAACCTAATTGCACCAACACATAACCCAGATACTTACCAAACAGTCAGACAAACTATTGAAAATCTCGAACCCCTTTCTGCGGGGCAAGCTTCTCAAATAGATCGCCTCCATAGAAGTAGCAAGCTTTCGGCTCTAAATCTGCGCCGTATTCGGGCTTCCAAACCAGGAGGAACTTGGCGAGATTGGCCTCAAAACTTAATGGCCAAATGCCACATAAAAAAGAGCGGTAAAACCTATCCAGCAGTGTATGGTAGAATGGAATGGGATAAACCTAGCCCAACTATTACTACCCAGTGTTTTGGTTTTGGCAATGGTCGGTTTGGTCATCCCGAACAAGATAGGGCGATCTCTCTGAGAGAAGCAGCTTTATTACAAACTTTTCCACCAGGATACCAGTTTGTCGCCCCTGATAAACCGGTGCTGTTCTCTCTAGTAGGGCGATTAATTGGCAATGCCGTGCCTGTCAAACTCGGTCAAGTAATTGCTCATAGTATCCTAAATCATATTGATTTAATTAAGGAGTCCCTGTAGTCGATGAATCTAAGTATTCTTGATTTGATAAATATTGTTCAATATTTTGCAGGATTTCCTTTAAATAGCTGACTGTCTTCTTCTTAATCTCTAATAACTCATCTGCGGTTTTATCTTTCCCTACTTCGGTAAAAGATTTATAGCCATGTGCTAAATCATTCCTATTTGACTTAATGCTCAACAAATCTGCTCCATTACCTGTTTTGGCATAGTCAGTCTGATATGAAAATCCATATTCATTTGCCGTTTGTTTGATTTTTCTAGCATCAATGTTTCCAGAAAAAAGATCTTTTTTATCAAAGCCAGCAATAATAATGTCAATAGCAATATCCGTTATGTTTGACAAGATTTTGTCAATATTTCGCTTGTTTAAGTTTTTGAGGACAATTTTTTGAAGTTCAGGTCTAATTCGATCGTAGGAAACTCCTTGACTTTGCAATTCATCAAATATTGCTTCGATCGCGTTTCGCATTGTTGCTTCCACTAGGTTATAGAGCAACAGAAAACCACTTGCTTTTAACGTCTTGATTAACTCAGAATTAATTTCTTTAATTTTTGGGATTCCTCCCTTACCTTCCATACTTAATTTGGTAGTCCCCTGCTCCAAACTCTTCAAGAACATAAAATATTTGCTCACTTCCTGAGAGCGTTCATTGAAGTCCTGAAATAACGTGCTTGTCATGATTTACCGAGAAGTCGATCGCGAACATATTCAATACGCCGAATTACTTTAGGTCTGGAGTTGCTTGCATCTGAGGTAGTATATTCCTTGAATGCTGGTGAGTCAAGCCAGGCCATTGATTTTGGTTCGAGATCGCTCTTTTTTCTCAAAGCAAGTGCAACACCTACAGAAATTGCCTCGAAGCGAATTCTTGGTGTTCTTACATGACCTTTAGATTTACTAAATCCATTGGGAAAGTATTTGTCAACAAAGTCTAACATTTTGTGAAATTCAGAGCGCATAACATCTCGGTCAATTCCATCATTGTTATGTTTTTCTAGATATTCATTAAGAAACACATTAACCTGTCTTTCAAAATTATGATAGTTATTTAAGTAGGCAAAAAAACGTAACACAAATTCTTCAGGTTCGCGTTTGCGGACAAGTGCTTCTGATATAGGACATAGTTCAATAAATTTGGGAGTTTTGGCGAGTTCTTCAATAAGTTTGACAAACGGGCCCGGAGATATACCTCGACGCTTCTCCATGTCATTTAGTTGGACGCTACCTGTATTGATGCGTTCAAACATATCCCGTCGCGTTTCTTCATCCGCTTTCTCAGTTAGCACAATCATGCGAATGGTAGCACGGTTGAAGCGTCTCCGCCTTGCCATGGGCAAATCTCTGAATTTGAAGTTGTTAAGATTCTTTAGCTTTTCTAGTCCACACAACTTTAGTTCATTATTGAGAAATCTGTCTAAAGTACGGATACGTTGGGTGCCATCAACAATTTCTAACCGGGCTAAATCATCTTCATCATCTTCTTGCTTTGGTCGCAGATCGGCAACAAAAATATAGGGAATAGGTAGTCCTAGAAAAATTGATTCAATAAACTTTGACTGCCGAGTTTCTTCCCAAATCATATCTCGCTGATAGTCGGGTATATACAACTCATTGGTATCTTCATCCAGTCCATCTCGGTATTTCAGGACAAGCACTTCCACTGGATATTCTTTTGTGTCATAGTCAACTGTTTTTTGCTTTTCCCTGATTTCTGCTTCTGCTGCTTCTCTTTGTTCGTGTGTAATCTCGGGTTCCGGTGGTATGTTTGGGGCTTTTGGCATTTAGATCTCCTGTTCTGGCAGAATAGTGAATCTAAGGTTTGTATATCTAATATTTTAACCGCTACAGTCTTATGCTAGCGCAAATCTCAAGTTTGACTCTTACTCGGCGATCGACATTTCCTATCTTGCGTTCGATATCAAAATGGCCATTTGGGATCTAACTTCCTAAAGATATACTGTAGCATAGCGAAAATCAATGACCATCATGCTATAGGGGCGGGGCGCCACACAAAATCTCCATCTGATGCCAAAGCATTGGTAACTTTTCGCTAGCAAGGTATCATTTTCCTACTTCCTGAATAGCCCATTCCACGCGGGTTCTCACAGCTAAATCTTGCTCTGCTGTCAACATTTGCTGAAAATGATCACTTAATAGCGAGTATAGATCGGACTGCTGGCGAGTCACAGCATTAGCCAGCGCTTGCAACCCCGTAACAGAAGCATAACGTACTACCCATTCAGGGTCTTGGGAAGTGAGCAGCAGAGTTTTTCCGACTCGTTCTTGAACTTGTTTCACCTGTGCTGCTGGGATTTTAGACCAGAGTAAATTACCTAAACCTTTAGCCGCAGCACGACGAACGCTCATCGAAAAATCAGTTTCTGCTGCTTCTAGCAATGTTTCTAACGCTCTGGGGTCGCCAATTTCTGCTAATGCTCTAATTGCCCAAGCTCTCCCGCCATAATTATAGTCATCAAGCAGGTTTAGCAATGGCATCACTGCTACTTCTCCCAATCGCACTAACCCCTCTACTGCTGCTACTGCTGCACCCGGGTTATTATAGCTGAGGACGGCAATTAAGGTCGGTGCTGCTGACTCTAAACGCGCATCTGCTAAAGCTTCTACTGCATCGATTAAACTATCGGAAGAATCTGCTCGATCGACGGCTTTGATTAATTCGCTAGCTAGGGTACTCTGATTCATCTGGAAACTTGAAACTTGAAACTTGAGCAATTTATCTTCGCTGTTATCCCGCCGGGGGTTCAAACCCCCGCGTTACCAGGCGGGAGCCAGGTAACGAGGCTCAAGTCGGTTAAAATTCAAACCGACTAATATCAATTCCTTAAAAAGCCATTCACGTGAGGAAGTCGTTGCATTAGTAGGATGTGTACTGCCCACCAGCAATATTTTATATACCACCGTTTATAGCTTGGCATTCCCTTTTCTGGCTCCAAAACCGTTAATCGCACATTCTTTTATAATAGGTTATCCATCAGGTTCATCAGATGGATGGCTGTCTCAGACAAGGGCTCAGTTTCTTGGTTTTTGACATGATGCTCTAAAAGTCCTTTCAGAGAAATTAGCTTGAGACTGTTTTCTGCTAATGTTTCGGCGATCGCATCTGCTGCGGGCAAATACCCGATCGCCCCCAAGTCAGAAAGAGCCGCCCGTCGCAGTTGCAGCTTTTCCCCTGCCAAAGCTGCCACCAGGCGATCGCCATATTGCGCCTCTCCCGTCAGTTGATACAATGCCCTGGCCGCGCCGTACTGTTCCAGTTCTAGAGGATGTGCTAGAAATGGTTCAATTAGTGGTATTGCTTCAGTCGCCCCCAACTCACCCAAAGCCTCGATCGCCCCATTGTAGGGTTGAGCTAAGTGAGGACATCCCGGTATCGGCATTGCTGCTGCTAACCCACCTTCTAGCAGTTGCATCAGCTTCGGAATACAACTGCGATCGCCCAACATTCCCAAGGACTGGGCTGCTTTTTCCCGCACGTAAAAATCCTCGCAGTCCAAACACTCAATCAGTGCGGGCACTGCCGTTTTATCCCCCAGTTTTCCCAGGGCCGTAGCTGCATTTCTGCGCAGGGGATATCCTCCCGACTCTGTCCGGTCCTCTTCATCTTCTAAAGCCCCAATTAGCGCCTCAATTGCTTCGGGACTATTGACTCGGAATTTCCCCAGCCACCAAGCAGCATAATAGCGATCGCCCCGATCTCCGGTTTTGAGATTAGCGATCGCCTTTTCCACCGTTAAAGACACCTCCCCCGCAGACTCACCTGCGGGGGATAAAGATGTCAAATTTTGTTCTGAGTCAAACAACTTGCCTTTTCCTATTCTCCATCCAAAGTCACAGGTTTGATGCTGACTATTTTCCCACCCATGCGAGTAATTCGTCGCATTTCTTTATTCATCCGGCTGTAAGGCACTGTCATCATCTGGGTCGCACTCAACCTGATGGGATAGCCCATGCAAGTCTGTTTCCAAGTTTTGACTCAGACCCGTCACTTCATATTGAAATAAGCGACTCGCTGAAGGGGTGGTTCCCGTTCTGCCATTGACTATTTGACCAAACATCTGCTTCTCTTTGGTAGTTATTAATTGGGCCAATCTTAATGCAATCTTAAATTGGGGTGAAGCTATCACCACGCCCCCAGTTCCAAGCATGACGGGCTGTACCAGCGTGTTTGGCTAATGCTGTTCGCTCCTTGTCGTTTAGTTTCAGTTCGGTTTTAAAACCTAAGAGCATATATCCTCCACAGCTTTTGCCATGCTATCAATCAGCTTTTTGTTATTGTTGGAGCGAGAAGCATAAAGACGTGCAGAGAACAGGGTAATTAGTTCAATCATGTCCGTCACCAACTCTTGATCGAGACTCACCTCCTGAGAAGATTTGTTGATAATTACCACTTCAGTTTCAAACTCTTCACACATAGCGAATACAATCTCAGAACCGAAGCGTAATAGTCTGTCTTTGTGAGTCAATACCAGTCTACCCACATCGCCTCGCATAATACGTTTGAGTAACTTTTGAAGTCCTCTTTTCTGATAATTTAGTCCACTGCCAAGGTCTTTAATCGTTTCGTATTGCCAACCATTAGCAGCGCTAAAAGCTTCCAAAATATGAGCTTGTCTGGTTAATTCTTCTCGTTGGTCGTGGCTAGAAACACGGGCATAATTAATGGTAATGCGCTGGCTTGGCGACTCTATCTTTCTTGGAGTTATGCGCCTAATGTCGGTCAAGTAAAATCGTCTTTGTCCTGAAGGTGAGCGCTCTGAACGGATTTTCCCTGAGTCCGCCCACCTCCTCAATGTTTTGGTTGAAACGCCTAATTCTTTGGCGGCCTCTCCAATACTAAGTGTCATTTCTGGTGCTTCCATATCATTCTACTGATCTAGACTACACCACTATTATTACCCAATCCGGTAATAATGTCCAAGGTGTTGGTTACAGCTTCTTACCCTCTATATTATCGCAATTCTCGCCCCTCATTTCTGCATACTCTGCTGAGTCAATGCCAACGAGTTAATAAACTGCCCGGAAAAGCACCCAACTGCTAACTTTTTTGCTAGCAGCTGATTTCCTTTCCGGGCAACTTGCTACATGTCTAGCTCAGAGCATTAATTGCGTAGTCCAGGTAAGAATTCGCTTCCACTGCTGGATCTCCAGATAGGCCGTGGTTTGCCTTAATATGCTTCAGAGCTTCGATGTACCAGCTGGGAGACAATTCAAACGTCCGATTGATTTCATCAATGCCAGCAAGTAGGTACTCATCCATCGGTCCCGTGCCTCCGGCAACCAAGCAGTAGGTGACCATGCGCAGGTAGTAGCCAATGTCGCGAGCGCACTTTTGCTTCCCTACTTCGCTAGATGCATAGTTCGGACCCTGCATTTGCGTGGTGTAGGGGAACTTGTTGTACACCGCTTGGGCTGCCCCATTAATCAACCCGCTTGCATTGGCCGTCAATTTCTTTGCTGCTTCCAAGCTTGCCGTTGCTTGCTTGAACCGACCAAAAGCGATTTGGATCTCGGTGCTGCTCAGAAAGCGACCTTGTGAATCTGCTGCCGATACTGCTTCTGTCAGAGGTGTCTTCATTGTTGAGATTTTTTCCCGATTTTTTTACAACTTGTTCAATGCTTAGTCAAAAATACCAATTGCGCGTATGCTTAGCCAACTGCTGCTGCTGCGCGATCGAAGTAGGTAGCAATTTCCGCCATCAGGGAGGTGCAATCGCCGGGGGTAATTCCGTTCCGGTCATTTGCGATCGCCAGCGCGGCTTCCTTCATCTTTTCTACCCCTACTGCCACAGAAGCACCTGGTGTACCCAGTGCCAAGTAGGTTTCCTTCAGACCATTCAAGCACCGGTCTTCCAGCACGCTAGCATCACCTGCAAAAATTGCGTAGGTTACATAGCGCAGGATGATTTCCATATCCCGCAGGCAAGCTGCCATCCGCCGGCTGGTGTATGCGTTTCCACCAGGAGCAATCAACTGGGGCTGCTCCGCGAACAGCGAACGAGCGGCGTTAGCAACAATAGTGGAAGCGTTGCTGGTAATCCGGTTTACCGCATCCATCCGCTTGTTGCTTTCTGCCACCATAGCTCCCAGAGCCTCTAGCTGGGCTGTGCTCAGCATTTCGCCCCGGGCATCAGCCTGAGAAATCACCTTTGTGAATGCATCGAACATCGATTCTATCTCCTATAACTTGCGTGTTTTCGGTGCCATCGGGAGCGGATAGTAATAGGCTGCTCGGGCAACCTCTACTTACAGACAATCTACCCAACCACCTACTTAACTTTTTCACCTGCCTGCACTACAGTCTACCGGCAGGAACTGCCTTTTTCTCATCTGAGACACGATAACTTCATCTTTCTCATAGAGTTGCTGGCGGTGCTTGTCTTTCGGTGTCTTGGCTTAGTGAGCGGTCTGCTCTCTTTACCCTCCACTTTTCCTTTATACAATGATGGCGTGCTCTTGTTTGTTACGTTTTGTTACGATTTTAAATTTTTTGGTCTTTGTTCGGGGCCCGATCGCAAGCCAAACCCTTGTCACAGAGCTAAAGGCTAATCAGGCCCCAGGCCGCTAACGCTACCGCGATCGTTCCTCCCGCCAACAGCACGCCACCGGTTATTGTAATCACCTTTCCAGCCAGACGAGCCGCTTTTGGATAAGGGGGCTTCTGCCACTCCCAAATGTATGTTTTGACTTTGGCTTGGAAGTATCCCAGTTGCTCCAGTTGCTGGCGATAGTCCTCTCCATAGCGTGGCATCCGAGCAAAGGGCAACTCTCCTATCCCGCGCTGGGGTAATATCCGCCGCCGCTGATATGGCACCGTCTCTTCCCCAAAGTTTTGCTGGTACTCCTCGCTATCTAGCAAGGCATCGATGAACCCTGGCAGCCCTTTGGTTGCCAGTACAATTGACCAGGCTAGCTTCTCCCGATCGTTGTACAGTTCCCGTCCCAGGATGCGCTGCACGCACATCTGGACAAACCGGTAGTTGTTGTTGCACTCATAATTACGCCGGCGGAATGGCTCGGAAGTCGCCAGACCCCGAATGAATTCCCGCACTGTGATCTGACCAAATCTCAGCTGGGATTCTAAGAATGTTTGCCGGTTGCTGGTCAGTAACTGTTGTTCGTTAAATATCTGGCGATAGCCTGCCCAGATCAACTCATCCATTTCCGTACCTGCTAGCAGGTTTTCGGCTGTGTAAATTCTGGGCTGCTCATCTCCTGGTATTTCATATCCCGCTACCCGCTGGTTTTGGCTTGATGCCGGATAGCTGAGTAATGGAATTGCCAATCGCTCGCCTCCTTCTGTACATGTACCTATTTTCTGGTTCCTTAAAGATTAAGCGATCGAGTTCACATAAGTCTTGCTTTTGTTACAAATCTTAAAAAAAGTTGAACTTATGTAATCCTTTCACTACCGGTTGACCAGCAGCGTCGCCCCAGCTAACCCCATTAACCTACCTCTGCCAGTTTTTTCTCTAGGTCAAACAGGAAGCCGTGGATGTATTCCTCGGTCCATTCGGTGCCATAGAAGCGGGTAAACATCCCCCGTGCTGGATCCTTCTCGGCTCGATAGCGCAGGTAGCGCAGTTGCGCTTGCTTAATCTCTTCTAGATACTGATCCTCAGTGACCGGTTCTGCCTGGTCCACAAAATCTAGGTAAGCCTGGAGATAGTCACAGAAGGCAGCAAATACCCGCGTTTCCACCACCGATGTTTCTGTAGGACGGGTCCAGAGAAACGCCGGTGAGAAGAAGGGTTGAGCTTCTGCTGGAAAGTCGCCTCCCCAGGGCAGGTGTTGTTGATGGTCTTGGAAAATAGGTAGGATCGGCTGGGTATACTTTTCCTGGTATGCCGGTCGATCGCGAAACAGCGGTTGCATATCTAGGGCGATGAGGTGTCCCCCCGGTAAGGTGACTAGGTCGGCCCCGAAAAATGGTAGGTCATATTGGAGCTGGGGGAAAATCACGAAGTTCAATACCTGTAGCGCCTCTCCTCCCTGGACGTGGGCTGCTCGGATTTGCCGGAGCTTCTCGGTGGCAAAGGCGTGACTGGTGGTGAGCACCTCCGATTGCTTCTTCCCCTTTCCGACTGTCGCCTGCTTGCGATCGAACCCTTCTGGGATAGGATAGGGGCTAAGGGTGAGTCGATCTTTGAGATAGTCGATCGCGTAATCTAGGAATTTCTGATATAGAGTCATTTTGACATTGCTGATTAATGCTTACCAATTACCGTGAATTGACCATGCACTCTTTGGGAGTCATTTTTTGCTGCTGACTGCTAATGGCTTGGCATCTGCAAACAAGAACTCATACAGGAATCGTTCCGACCACTCGTGACCGAAGTAGCTGCTGAATAGACCTGATGCTGGATCCCTTTCTGCACTATATTGGTCGTAGTCTTTCTGTGCTTTGACGATCCGATCGATGTCTGCGGTATCCGTCAACGGTTCTGCTTCCTCCAGCATTTGCCAATACAAATTTAAGTATTCTATGTATGCATCCATTAGCTTAGTCTCCACCGTCTCCGCATCAGTTTTTGCAAATAGCAAATATTTGGAAAAATACTGATTGGCATCGTAAAACTTCATTTCTAAGTTCTGCGCTAAGTCGTTGTAGCCATCGCGCACTGCTTTCATCGGCTCTATATATTTTCGGTGATACTCGGCATCTCTAAACAAGGGTTGAAAGTCTAGTACCACGATAATTTTCTTTTTGCCGAAAGACAAGAAATCTATCCCTAACAAGGGGATATCGTAACAGTGGGCCGGATAGATCACGCTGTTAAATACTTGCGCTGCTGCCCCCCCATCTATGTAGGTATAGCGGATTTTACGTAGTTCGGGGCATTTGTAACACCAACTCTGAATGGTCGCTCCTGTTTGGCCCCGATCGCTTACCTGACGTTCCAACCCTGGGGGTATGGGCTGGCTTTGTAAATCGAACCGCCGAAATAGCTCTGTTTCTAAGTATTCCAGGTATGGTCTGTACATAATGGTCCCTTGCTTTGCCTTAACTCTCCCTGAGGATAGACTAGATCTGTTGGGCCTGTCTCCTTTGCGCTCGACAAAGAAACAATCCTTAACATTCCCTACCCCCCTTACCGACAGCTATGATAACACACCGGTAGCGACATGTGGTTTCTGAGAGCTGTTTGATTTTCAGGTGTTCTGCATGGTAGTCTGGTCTGAGAACCGGTGGTGTCAAGGCAGGCGATAAGCAATTCAAAATTCAAAATTTAGAATTCAAAATTGGGAAAGTCCTGCCAGAACAATGATCTCAGGCGTAGACCTATGCAATTTAAATGCATGACAGCTTAAGAAGCACGCTTCGTGCTTACTACGAACTTAAGTAACTTAAGTAAATACAGGAAGAGTGAGTAATGGGCGAGATTTGGAGAAAGTTACAAGCATTTTTAGGGATTTATGACCCTGGCCAGGAGTTAGGTTTAACAGTCTTGGCAAAAACAGATAAGTTAACTATTGTATATCAGCACTGGCAGTTGGCCAAACAAACTGCCTCCGAACTCGTCCTGCGCGGCGGCGGGTGGTGGTCTGGTTTATCTGAGGTCGGCCTCACAATTTTAATATTGGGATTGAGTTGGTTTATGGGACGCACTGACATTACTTGCATGCGCCTTGATGTGGATTCAATGTATTGCACGACGAAAAATAGACCCCTACTTGGCATATATTATGGAGAAAATGATACTGCCTGGCAGGTGCAAAAAGCGGAGGTGAAAAGTAAAATTCCTGCCCGGGGAAGTTATGAAGTTTACCGAATTGTTTTGTTGGCTGAAGAAAAACATGTCCCGGTGACAAATGAGTTTACGCGCGATCGGGCTATGTTGGAAGAGGTGGCGGCAAAAATAAATAAATTTATTAACAACCCCGGGCAAAATATCCTGGAAATTGAAATGGAAGATTGGGGATGGAAATTACAGAAGCCCGCACCTGATTTTCTCATTTTTGCTTTTCTAGCCTGTTTATCGATCTATTATAAAACTATAGGATCGGGAGTAACCTGTAGTTTGAATAAAACTACAGATACGGTAAAAATAAGGCAAGCCCGTAAAGGACATTTTCAGGTATCATATCCTCTCGATACTGTTCGCGGCCTCGGCGTGGAAGAATATACTCACAGTCAGGGGAGTGGCTATCGTATTAGTTTAATTCTCGCTGATGGTCGGCGTCAACCTTTAATCAGAAATTACAGTCCCGATCGCCAGAACCAATACAAAGCAGCAGACAAAATTCGGCAGTTTCTCGGCCTGAATGAGGTGAAAGATTTGATTTACCGAGATGGAAATGAATGGTTAGATGTTTCGACTGCCATCTCAGAACCAGAACTACCAGAAGGAGAAATTGTTTTTCAGGGAGAAAAACGAATTTATAGGACAGCAAAGATGATTAACAGCCCCTCAATTGCTGCCTGGGATCTGGAGTTTGCCCATCTGGGTTTCCAACTGTTAGGAAATCTGCAAATAACTCCTTATGGGGCGATCGGGCGCTGCTACGGGCAACAAAATGGCTACAGTTATGCTTATGTAAAAGAGGGTAATAGCTGGGAATTTCAAACTACCTTTGCTGGAGATGCCTCCCTCATAACTAGCACGAGGTATTTTCTCTCCGACATTCAGAGTAGAAGGATTTTTCGTAACTCTTATCCGGGAATGGGAATAGCACAGCTTTATCGCTGCCATCAGGAAAGAGTGCAAGAATTGGCGATCGCCTATGGGGAACCTCACCTTGTCGAGTGCGACTTGCAAGCATTTGCTGCTACCTGCGATCGGGTGCTAGGGCGGATGCCATCGAATCTATTCGAGAAGTTTTTAGCACAGGTTTTTCCGTTATTACTTTCTTGAAACTAGGTGTAAAATTGGAAATAAATAGCGGGATTGCTGACTGGAAATATTTTTCAAGTTCTTCTTTCATCTTTACCTAATTCCTGATTTTTAGATCCTGTTAGCGACATACTGCGGCTTCACCCCTGCCTTATATGTTATCTGACAAATGCCCGATCGCACCCGCAGAAGTTATTTTTGCCGCACTCATGTCCTGGAGATTTCTCATCGCCCAGTTCGATGCTTCACCTGCATCACGCGCTCGGGATAAGATAAATCTAGCGCAAAAATATTAATGTTGTAGGTTTTGTCTCCGCACGAAACCCAACCCGCGATATGTTGTTAGCTTTGCGCCTGTTGGGTTTGCTGTCAACCCAACCACAGAGATGTCATGCATCTTCGTTGCACCCGATCGCATCTTTCTGTTGCGGCTCTCTTTTCAATAGTGTTAACATATCATAACGGAAGATATTGGACGCGGTTAGCACAATCTTCCGGATCGGATGCTTTAGCTATCAGTTCTAAGTCGCGGACACAATCACCAATGGAAACATTCTGCTGATGGGTGTAGATAACACCCGCAAAATTTATTCCCTCAGCAAGACGCAGATTAGCTTCCACAAGAAAATCATCATCTTGCGAAAACATAACTCGCCCAAGTCCAGTAGCACGATCGAGTAAAATGGAGTCGGATGTGCCAGTGCGACCATCTTCTTGAACAGTCAAAACATCCACACCCCGCTGACGCAATCCCTTTGTAATTGGTTTGGGTACTTGCTCATCCATATACAGGGCAATACTCACTTCAGATACCCCTTTTCCCGTAGTTTTTTCGCAAGAGGAGATTCTCCCGCTTCTCGGCGAAGTTTTTCGACATACTGGAATCGTCGTTCCATATCGGCATCAAGTTCTTCTTTATTATCCCAATAGTACGCCAAGGCCGAATAAATTTTGCTCATGGAAACATGAGGATAGTTGTCATGCAATTCTTCCGGACTCCAACCGTAAGCTTTCACTGATGTCACCAATTCTACTACTTTCATCGTAGTTCCAGTGATGTACGGCACCTGGCGATCGTCTAGTTGGATATGTTTATACTCAGTGCTTGCTAATACCATTCTCAATGCTCCATTTTAAATTCTACCTTCTCACTCCAGAGAATAACCTGTTGTTTTTTCAATATATTCCAGCACCTTTTCATAAGCATCTTTGTTGCTGCGGGGATGGAGGACGATCGGGTCTTTGCTATCAGGCAACCAAAAGGTCAGCTTTTTACTATTTGGTTCGCATGAAAAAGCACTTATGCGGTTAAGATCTACCACATATTCCTCCCGATCGTAACTGAATTTTATCCAATTTGCTCCTAATGAATAACCAGTTATTTTTCTGAGGTACTCCTGCACTTTATAATAGCTTTCCGGGTTGCCTTTGGGATTGATGATAATCGGAACACCGCTATCAGGCAACCAAAACGTGATCTTGCCGTTCGGCGCACTCGAAAAGGCACCGATGCGATCGAGATCGATCGCGTAAATATCTCTGTTATCGATGATTTTGACCCAAGATGCCACAGTCCCACCGCCGATTGCTGTTGGCTTAGATCATACTGCCGCTGGGGAGACTGAGGTTGTGATATCTCTCACCTGCTGGGTGCCATGGGCGAAGCATTTTTCCCCAAAAGGCTGTCGCGCCTTTTGGGGAAAAATGCCACTACGCGATCGCCGCCCTCACAAACCCCTGAAACAGTGGGTGGGGGGTACTGGGTCGAGATTGAAACTCGGGATGGAACTGGGTACCGATAAAGAAGGGATGATCCCGAAGTTCAATAATTTCCACCAGACGTCCATCCAGGGACGTACCGCTGATCCCATAACCCGTCTCTAAAAACAGATTGCGATAAGCATTATTAAATTCATACCGATGCCGGTGACGTTCGTAAATCACCTCCTGCCCATAGAGACTAGAGGCCAGACTATCGGGCGCAATCCGACAGGGATAAAGTCCCAGTCGCATCGTACCCCCTAAATCCACCACATCCTGCTGTTCCGGTAGCAGATTGATCGCCGGATTTGCAGTGTTCGGCGCAAATTCCACACTGTGGGCATCTTCTAGACTGGCTATATGCCGGGCCCACTCAATTACAGCACATTGCATCCCCAGGCACAATCCCAGAAACGGGATTTGGTTATTTCTGGCGTATTCGATCGCCTTAATTTTCCCATCAATGCCCCTAATCCCGAAACCTCCGGGCACGATCACACCCTTAACATCCTCTAGATAGCTGCCGGCACCATGGGCTTCGATGTCTTCTGAGTTTACCCAACGAATGTGGATGTCGCTGTCCGAGGCGATCGCCCCGTGGCGCAACGCTTCGGTCACCGACAGATAGGCGTCCGACAAGCTGACATATTTGCCCACAATCGCAATCTCTATACTGTGGGTGGGGCGATACAGCCGGTCTACTAGGGTTTGCCACTGAGTCAGATCCGGTTTTCTGGGATCTAATTTTAATAACTCTAGGGTTTGCGTCGCCAGTCCTTCCTTTTCCAGCATCAGCGGTACTTCATAGATACTGTTGGCATCGCAGGCCGCGATCACGCATTCCACCGGCACGTCGCAGAATTCTGAGAGTTTCTCTTTCAGTCCCCCTGACAAGGGGCGCTCGCTCCGGCACACTAATATATCCGGTTGAATCCCGATCGATCGTAACTCTTTGACCGAATGCTGAGTCGGTTTTGTTTTCATTTCCCCCGCCGCCTTCAGCCACGGCACTAGCGTCACGTGCATATATATGACATTTTTACGCCCCACCGCCTTCCGGAACCGGCGGATCGCTTCCAAAAATGGCTCTCCCTCTATATCTCCCACCGTGCCGCCTATTTCTGTAATCAATACATCGGGGTTGGCATCTCTGGCTACTCTATGAATTCGTTCCTCGATCTCTTTGGTGATATGGGGAATCACCTGAACCGTCCCCCCCTGATAGTCACCCCGCCGTTCCTTATTCAGCACCGCCTGATATATCGATCCTTGGGTGACGCTATTCAACCGCGACATGGAGGTATCGGTGAAGCGCTCGTAATGCCCCAGATCCAAATCTGTTTCCGCACCGTCCTCTGTCACGAATACCTCTCCATGCTGGAAAGGACTCATCGTACCTGGATCTACGTTAATATATGGATCTAGCTTCAGTATCGATACTGAGTAGTCCCGAGACTTCAGCAGCCTGCCCAAACTTGCCGCCACTATTCCTTTACCGATGCTGGACACTACCCCGCCTGTCACGAAAACGTACTTAGTCATCTCATCTTTTACTGCTTGTGCTTGCTAATTTATATACTCACGCAATTGAGCCATCCTCTTTTCGCCGACCACCCGATGCTGATTTTTCCCTGGCGCATTTTACCAGAATTTCTACCCTACCGCACAATTGGTATTTTTCTTCATCCCATAGCTCCGCCCCAATGCCAGAATTTAGCAATGGCGGAAAACCTGCTAGTATATGAGGTGGAGACGAGGAGCTGGCAGTGGCACATGGCAGAAATTCAAGCCGTGGGCATTACGGAGGATAAAGTGGTAAAACTGATGGCCAGAAATATCCAAAAGCTGCCAGCAACAACCCAGCGATCGCTCTGAATAGGGTTCGCGTATATATAAAGATATATACTCTGATGCAAAAAATTATCGGATTAGCTACATTAGGAACAGTTGTGCTGACATCCCCGGCCTGGGCAGAACAACCGCTATTTGTGGTCTATCCACCCGCCGAACATGAAACTACAGCCCCACAGATATTTTTGATTGGTACGGCCCCGACTTCCGGAGAAGTATTGGTTAATGGTAATAGGATCGATCGCAGTCAGGCGGGACATTTTGCCCCGAGTTTTCCCTTGCAGCTGGGAGAAAATATATTTATTCTGCGCTATCAAGACCAGGAACTAAAGATTAAAGTAACTCGCAAGTCAACGGCACCACCAGCAGCTGTAGGGATGGCATTTGCAGAAGGTTCCCTCAAACCAGCAGTAGATATAGCTAGGATGCCAGGCGATCGGTTGTGTTTTGGGGCGATCGCTCCGGTGAACGCCACAGTTTCCGTACAGTTGGGGGCTCGCACAATTCCCCTGGGGCCTCAACCCCAAGACCTGCAACTGCCGCCCAATTATGCCGTATTAACAGGGGAAAACCAGCCCAATTTTCAAGAGGAGGCGGGCAGTCAATACTCCGGTTGTACCATTCTGCCCCAGGCGAACAACAGGACGCCGATCGATTTAGGCCAACCCAGGTTTCAACTGACCGTGAATGGTCGGACAATGACGCAGTTAGGGCCGGGAAAGATTTCGGTTTTGTCTGGTACCCAATTTGAGATTGCCGAAGTTACTGTTGACTCCGGTATTGCCCGCACTGGCCCCAGTACCAACTATTCTCGCCTCACCCCTCTGCCCAAAGGAACCATATCTGCCATTACCGGACGTGAAGGAGAGTGGTTGAGACTAGACTATGGAGCATGGATACGCAGCAGAGAAACCCGCACTTATACCAGTTCCGCGCCGCCGACATCCTTAATTCGCAGTGTCCGGGCCCGTCAGATACCAGGTTGGACAGAGGTGCTATTTCCCTTGCAAGTGCCAGTACCGGTGAGTGTAGAGCAACATACTGACACCATTACCTTAAATCTCTACAACACCACTGCCCAAACGGACACAATTTTCTTTAATGACGACCCGCTGATAGAACGGCTAGACTGGCAACAGACATCACCTACCCAATTGCAATATATCTTTGAGATTAAAGGGGCCCAACAGTGGGGCTACAAGCTCAGATATGAAGGCACAACTCTGATATTGTCCCTGCGCCATCCTCCAGAAGTGAAGAGAAGGGGGCGCAAACCCTTATCGGGAATGTCTATTCTGCTAGACCCGGGACATGGCAGCGAGAATGATTTGGGTGCGAGAGGGCCAAATGGCTATCCTGAAAAAGATGTGGCCCTGATTATCTCCCAGTTATTAGCAGAGGAGTTGCGGCGACGGGGTGCCACGGTGATTATGACTCGGGAAGGAGATGACGATCTGTGGCCCCACGATCGGGTAGAGATAATCGAACGGACAGAACCAGATCTAGCTCTGAGTTTGCACTACAATGCCTTACCAGATAGCGGAGATGCGATCGGGACTGCGGGTATCGGCAGTTTCTGGTATCATCCCCAAGCTCACAGTCTCGCAGTATTTTTACATAACTATCTAGTCGCACAGCTCGATCGTCCCTCTTACGGGGTGTTTTGGAATAATCTGGCTTTAACCCGTCCATCTGTGGCCCCAGCCGTGTTATTGGAATTGGGATTTATGATCAATCCGGTAGAATTTGAGTGGATCATCAATCCCAGGGAGCAGGAAAAAATGGCCGATACCCTGGCAGATGGCATCGTGCAATGGGTCAAAGGCCATTAGTGACGGGTGATCAGTGACGGATGAGGGCCATCGACACCCGATCGATGGCCCTCATCATATGAGTAATTATACTAGATATTCGATATTGTCAGTTGTTAAACCCATGTTAGGGATGACAGTTGGGCAACTGCACGGCGAGATCTGACAAGTGCGAGTGACATAAACAACAGGGGTTCGCGCTCAAAGCAACAGGGTGCGAACAGAAGACCATTTTGTCCCTCGGGCCTTGCAGATGCAAATAGGGACAGTTGAGGAACTAGAACAGTAGTGCCTCACTGTTTGACCTGCCCGATAAACAATGAAGACATAGCTGAGAACCCGCCCGCCGAACCCTAAAGGGTCCGGCTACACTCACAAAGCCCGCCTGCGCGGGCTAGGTTAGATGCATTATCGTTGCACCCGATTAAAACCTTAGGCAGGAAACAATTTTCAGGCAACAGCATTCTCAAATGCTATCAGCAAATTGAGACTATAACAGTATTGTTTAACTGCCCGAACATCACTGAAGAGTTCAAAAATCACAAGTTCTCAGCCAGCAACAACTCTCTCAATAGTGGGACAGTTGCCAAACTGGAACAGAAGTTACACTCAGTTCGATCGAGTTGATTAACAATGAAGACATAGCTAAGGATAGCATTCCGAAGCTGAAAGTAACCCAAGAAGCGAAGCGAACGAAAATTTTTAGTTTGTCGGGAAACATTTTTCAGGCAGCCGCATTCTGAAAGACTACGAGCTAATAAAAAGTTAAACTGTTGCGGAACGATTACCTAAATGCTTAACTGGCCTGATGCTCTAAGCTAATAACTTATAAACCAGAAAAACCTCTCTGGTGAGACAGTTATCAAACTGGAACAGGAGTTACACCAAGTTGAAGCTAGATGACCCACAATAAAGACATAGCTTAAGGTTGCACCGCTGAAAAAATCCCCAGAAGTAATCAATATTTTTGGGCTAGTCGGGAAACATTTTTCAGGCAACAGCATTCTATAAGCACGTGAGCTAAAAAAGTTGCTCAGTCATTTTTAAAGCTGAGAACTTAAAAAGTTAAACATCAAACTAACAAGTGCAAAACGATGAAAACCTCTACCATGAAAACCTCTCTAAAACGCTTTGCTGCTCTGACCGCTGCTACCCTCTCTACAGTAAGTGCGATCGCCCCATCTGTGGCGGCAACCTTTGCCCAACGGGAAGTCGAACAAGACAACTTTATCGCGGTGGCTGCACCTCGTGGTATTGTTGGTTATCAACTGTTCGTGCTGGAACAAAAATCTAACCAACGTGCTTGCTGGAGTGAAACTCCACAAGCTGATGGGACAACTCTTGTAGACCCATTGCTGCTAAACTTTGACTTCACTGGAATTTGCGGACGGGGCACCGACAGTAATGGCTTTTCCATCCGGGCGGCAGGTCAAGACATGGCCTTGAAATACAGTCTCCGCGTCCAGGAACGGAATGGGGATCTCGTACTCCTGGGAGTTCCCGATGACCGGAATTCCCCAGAACTGGAAATTGGTCGCACCAATGGCGTCAAAAAAGATTACGTCAAAATTGAACTCAATCCCGGTTGGCGCTTTAGCAAACGAACCTACGAGGGCAAGGAGCTGGGTCACATCTATTTTACCAACAATCTTGACCCGATCGCGATCGCCAATGGTCAGGTAGATAATACGATTCCGGACATTCCCAACCCCACCCCCAGCTTCGGTGACATCGCCAATGACATCTATGAGGATGAAATTAACGCCGCAGTTGACCTGGGATTCATCTCTGGTTTTGCTGAAGACAATACCTTCCGCCCCCAAGTGGCTTTAACTCGCGAGCAACTGGTCTCGATGATCTTGGAATCTCTGAGCGGGCTACCGGGTGCCAACATCAACATTCCCACTCAAGCTTTCTCTAATCCTTATCCTGATGTGGAGACTTCACGCTGGAGTGCGGCCAAGATTCAATGGGCGAAAGATAATAACATTGTCAGCGGTTACACTGACGGAACATTCCGCCCGGCACAACCCGTGACGCGAGCTGAACTGATGGCCATACAACGGCGTGCTGCTGAGTTTGCCAAGGGTATGAGTGGGCTTCCTCAACAACTGACCGCCAAACAGCCTGTCACTAATTTCTCGGATACTGACAATCACTGGGCAGATCCTGTCATCTCTCAAATGTCTTCCTACTGCTCTGTGGCCTCGCCGCTGAATGAAATAGGCGATCGCTTTGTCCCTGACGATTATGCTCGCCGCAACTATGCAGCAGCATCAACTCTGCGGATGCTCAACTGCGTTAAGTCTGAGTCTTTCTAACCTCTCTAAATTTGATTAGTTGTAGGGTGGGCATTGCCCACCTTACTTATTTTTTTTGCGTAGGGTGGGCATTGCCCACCTTACTTATTTTTTGGGTATCATAGCATTTGCTAGACTGGCAATCAATACTCTGGAACATAATAGGATCGATCCTGCTGCGCACTTCGCGATCGTTCACCGGGACCTCACCAGAGAGCGGGTGAGGTAACAAAAGTCTTGACCAGACGATCTTTAAACTCTTGAACATCCCGAACGAGGAGATATATTTATGAAAGGCGATCGGCATATCCATCCTAGAGGGAAAGAGGAGCAGGGCACTGGTTGCTGTCTGATTAATAAAACTGCTGAAACTCTTACATAATTATATAACTTACATAACAGGGTGCGCGTTGATTTCAGAGAAAATAGCTATATCCTTTACTGGCTGAGGGTTTCTTTTAATTAGACTGAACCAGTCCCTGTGCTGGATCTCCTGGGTCGATCGTGTAAAATGTGTAAAATGTATAGCACAATACATCTTAGCCCCAAAAAGGCTAAAATCCTTGATTTTGCCTGGATATAATATTTACTTATCACCCAAAACCCAGGAGACCCACTGTGCTAAACTAGCAGGACAGTAAATCAGGGGAGAAAGAAGTTGCCAAACTTAGAAATATTGATTGTTGACGACCACCATCTGCTGCTGAATGGTACGATCGCCCTGGTGCGCGATCGCTTTCCTCATGCGGATATCGTCTCTACCCGCACGGTCCGAGAAACCCTCGATCGGGTGTCCGGAAGGATGCCAGATCTGGCCATCGTAGACTTATCTATTCCCGATACATTGGGGAGTGAGGCCACCGTTAGCAATGGATTAAAATTGTTACAACAGTTAATGTCAAAGTATCCCGAGCTAAATTTGATGATCCAAAGCAGCTACGTCAAAGCATTAATTCGCATTCAGCCAGAAATCGAAAATCACCAAGGAGGATTTACCATTGTGGACAAAAGTCTTCCTGTAGAGGTATTCGTGAAGCGCATGGAATGGGCCTTAGAAGGGTTAACTCATACCAAAGACATGCAAACCGATCTGGAATTAAAACCGGAATGGCTAGAAACCCTAGAACTAGCATTTAATCAAGGGCTGCAAGACAAAGCGATCGCCATAGCAATGTTCAAATCAGAACGGAACATTCGCCATTACTGGACGAAAATTCAAGACGCCCTGGGAGTGTACCCAGAAGAAGGAAAAAACCTTCGCAGTCTCACCCAAATTCGCGCCCGAGAACTGGGGTTGCTCGACTGATTGTTCTGCTATGCTACTGAGGAGTTTTATCTTGCCATGTCACGCGAAATTTACATTGCCGAGTTTTATAAGCAAACTAGATACAATACTTTGCTGGTCTGTTTGCTATTACTATTTTTGAGTTCGACATTAGCTAGCCTTTTTAACTATTTGGAGCCCAACCTTCTGACCATTTACTTAAAATGCCCCCTCTATCTGGGGATCGGCTCCTTATGTTTAGCCATTTATCTCTACTTCCATCCCGAACGCATAGAGCTCATTTCCCGGCTTGTCAAGTATGGGATTTGGGTAGGGGTGTTCGTTCCCATCAATCTGTTTGTCCTGGCAGCAAGTTTTTTTCCTGACAAAACTCTGATCGACATCCTACCGCCACCGCTTTTTGCAGGAAATTTTCAGTTTACCTTGAGCCTTTTTATATTTTTAAGACATCGAAATTGGCGAGTAAACGCCCTCGTGATTTGGTTTTTAGTTGCGGCTCCCGTGCTGTTATATCTGTTGCTCCATCCGATAGAATTGCAATTTCTACGAGGAAAAGATTTAGCCTTTGCTTTCGGTCCGGCTTTAGGAGGAAACCTCATTTTAGTTGCTTTTATCATGCACATCCAAGAATTAATTGAAAAACTCTTTGCCGAGCGGATCGAGCACTATGAGGAAATTGTAGAGCGGCAAACAATACGCCAGGAATGCATAGAAGAAGCCTTTGCACTCATTCATAACGGCCCGTTACAAACTCTGGCCCTACTGCTGCGGGAAGCCAGACAACAGGACATTCCCAAAGCAGAACTGATCGATCGCCTGGATCGGCTGAATGCTGAAATTCGCGCCATCGGAGGTCTGACGGCCCAAATGCCAGCAATGGATCCGACAGCTACCAGTGAAACCTTGCATTTAGGAGATGGAACGAATATCGATCTCGACAATCCCCTGCACCTGTTATTACGAGAAGTTTATACCCACACCTTAGGTCGAGATCTGCCTCACTTCCAAAAAGTGCGGGTCAAAGTGCGGGACTTTCAGGCTTTGGGAGAAATTCTATCCAACGATCTGAAGCGAGAATTGTGTTTGTGGCTGGAAGAGGCCCTCTGCAATGTGGGAAAACATGCTGTGGGGGCGACGCGCATTACGGCAACGGGACGATTTCAGGGCGATCGCTACGTACTGAAAGTAGAAGATAACGGCCCGGGATTGGCAGGGAAAAAGCGCAGTTCGGGCACCAAAAACAGCGAGGCTTTAGCCGGGCGACTGGGAGGTAGTTTTCGGCGATCATCTTTGCCCCAAGGTGGGACGAGCTGCGAGTTATCTTGGCCCTTTAATGTCACCTATATCAGGTAAAATAACTCGATCGTCCCCCAAATATTCAATGCCTTCAGCAACCTCTTTGTATACCTGACACAGATATTCCCGCAGCAGCTGTGCGGACATGGGGTTTCTATCCGTTTCGCGAATCAGAAACGCCAGGGTTTGTAAAGGGCGATCGTGCAATTGACAAAAGCAACGGTTCATCAGTTCGCGATCGCGGCGAATGCAAGCTTGGAGAAATTGCATTTTATTCCATAGATGGTGAAAGTACCAAGCTCCGATGGCCAAACTAGCCACCATCGCCGCGATCGCCACCATCGCCACCATCGCCCCATAGGCCATCCCAGCCATCCCTAACATTATAGACATTAAACGATACCAAAATCCACAGCCAGGCATCCGTTATGGCCAGCCTTAATACTTCTCGGTTAATAACTTGTCATTGCGAGGGGGGGAACCTAAATCAACATTGTGAGTACCTTCGCTTATATCCCCCCCCGAAGCAATCTCACCTCTGACACCAAACCGATCTTCCTCTCATACAGGGCGGGAGGATTGCTTCGGGGGGGTTAACTCGGTTGAGCATAAGTTAATCGCTATGTACCCCCCCCCTCGCAATGACAGACAGATCAGATCCTTAACAGAGAAGTATTATGGTCAGCCTTAAGAATCAGTATCTCAGAGAGACCGGCAAGTCCCATTACCGAAAACTGCCAACTTACTTTGCACTTTTCTGCAAAGTAAGTTGGCACAAAAGTGTAATGACTTCGACGGGCGGACGAGCAACAATGAAATCGTGAGCCGTTATCGATGGTGCCAATCTGGGGTACCAGGGTTCAAACCTTTGCACGATCAAGGCCCCCGGAAAATATGAAGATTACATTAAGGAATTCACTCCTTATTCTCCAGATAGTTCAAACTAGAACAGCAGCTTGGGTTATAGCCTTGTTGAGGTGAATATCGAAAATATCAAAAGACTTATGCCCCCTTATGCCCTGGTACTTATTACATTCGATCTCATGCCGTCGATCGTCTCGTTCAAATCATCGTTGCATCTGATAAACCCATGTCTATGAACGCCAATATTTCTCTAGAAACTTCTGCCGCTAACCTCAATAGGGCCATTTCCGAGACCCAAGCACTCCTCAAAGCATTCGTGAGGGACGATCGCTTTCGGGTAGAGGACCTGACAAATGCCTTTCACGCGGGGGTACATGAGGAGGAGTTCTCCCAACTGCTCGGACAGTTTGAGCTTGGGGACTTCAGCGGGTTGCCCAATATTGAGATGCGATCGCGATCGGACACCGGTGGTGCCCTGGGGGTCTACGTCGCGGACACGGATATGATTTATCTGGCGGAGGACTTTTTGGAGAACAGCACCATCTCCCAAATTGTGGAAGTGCTGCTGGAGGAAATAGGCCACGCGATCGATGCCCGCATAAACGCTACAGATAGTGCGGGGGATGAGGGGGCGATTTTCTCGGCTTTGGTGCGCGGGGTAGATCTGAGTGAGGCCCAGTTGGAGGCGTTACACCGGGAAAACGATCGCATCCAACTGGTGATTGACGGTCAAACAGTGATGGCAGAGGCGGCCACGATTATGGTGGATACCCTAAATGATACGGAAGATTCTGGTGATGGAGTGACGAGTTTGCGGGAAGCATTGGCCAGTGCGACCAGCGGTGACACCATTACCTTTGATTCTGGGGGAACGATTACTCTGGGGGGATCCCAGTTGGAGATTACGAAGGATGTGACGATCGATGGCGATATCGATAATGAAGGTACGCCGGATATCACTATTGATGCCGATGGTCAAAGCCGCGTGTTTAATATTGATGATGGAAGCACCACACAGATTGCCGTGTCCTTGGAGGGTCTGACGATAACGGGGGGTAGCATCTCGGGAAATGATGATGGTGGTGGGATTTACAACAGCGAATCTCTCAGCATAACTAATAGCACGATTAGTAATAACTCGACTGGAACTGGAAATAATCCCCGCGGTGGGGGCATTAACAATAATTCGGGTATAGTGGTCATCACCAATAGCACGATCAGCGGCAATTCGGCAGGTGCTGATGGTGGGGGAATTGAGAATTTTCTGGGTACGATGACCATCGCCAACAGCACGATAAGTAACAATTCGGCGGCAGGTTATGATGGTGGGGGTATTGATAATATTGTGGGTACGATGACCATCGCCAACAGCACGATAAGTGGCAACTCGGCAGGTGATGATGGTGGTGGGGTTAAGAACAGTGGTATGATAACCATCACCAACAGTACGATAAGTGGCAATTCGGCAGGTGATGATGGTGGTGGGGTTAACGTTAGCAGCAGCGGCCTAAGCGGATTCATTCCCTATGCCTATCTGGCTAGTACGATCGTGGCAGACAACACTGCTGGAATCAGTGATAACGATCTTTTTGTTGATGCGAGTGGCACGATCAGTGCTAGGAACAGTCTCATAGAAAGGGACTCTGACCAAATTAACGGCACGAACACTGACAATATTACTGGAGTAGACCCGCTTCTGGACCCCAATGGATTGCAAGATAACGGCGGTTCGACAGAGACGATCGCCCTCCAATCTGATTCGCCAGCGATAGATACTGGCAGCAACCCGAATGGTTTAACTAGCGACCAGCGGGGGGATAATTTGCGGGAGTTCGGGGCCGGGGTTGATATCGGCGCGTTTGAATATCAGCTCCAGATCGCCAGCATTTCAGACTATACAGCGACTATATACGAAACCAGTGCTGACTTTGGCAAAGCCCTGGCTCTTGACGGTGATGAAGATTATGTGGCCTTACCGGAACTGGGATTCTCAGGAGGAAATACCAGTGTTTCTGTTTCTGCATGGTTTAAGGTCAACGAGTCTGCCGGAGAGAGAAACAATATATTTGGCTTTGGTCAGGATGGCTCGACCCGTGAGACTTTCTCTATTCGTACCAGAGGAGATGGTGGCTTCCGTTTTTACTTCTGGGGAGATGACCTGGATGTAGATGTAGATCCTTATTATGGAGAATGGACCCATGTAGCCGCCACCTACGATGATACTAGCGAAATGCAATCGGTATACGTGAATGGCAGCTTGGCGGGCGAACGCCAGGTTAGCAGTACACCGAATTTTGCCAATAAAAGTTATCGCATCGGCGGTTTCAACGATGAATATTTTGATGGCAGCATTGATGAAGTGCGGATTTGGGAGGCGGCCCTCACTGCCGAAGAAATACAGGATAATCTCTACAGCCCCCTCACTGGTACGGAAAAAGACCTGGTGGCTTACTACAGCTTTGAGGATGATGCTACGACGATCGCGGATCAAAGTGGCAATGAAAATAACGGGACTCTCCAAGGCGGTGCGTTTGATGAATCTTTGTCTTTTATAGGCTACGTGGACCTGGAACTCAGCAGTGAAGTCTTTTCGGAGCCGGGAATTATCGTTAATTATACGATCGAGAGCGATACGGCATCAGAGGGAGATGACTTCTATCAATCCCAGTTGGATATCAGCACTACCGATGGAGTTGACCCCACTAACTCGATTTTCATTCCCCAAGGAGAAGATACGGGCCGGATTTATTTGACCGCCCTGCCCGATGCGATCGCGGAAGACGACGAAGAATTAACCCTGCGACTGGTTTCCGACTTTGACGATGCCCTATCTCTGGATGGGGATGGAGATTATGTAGATGTCCCTGATGGAACCTGGTTTAATGGAGATTTGACCATAGAAGCTTGGGTATATGTACGCAACTATAACAATTGGTCGCGCCTCCTAGATTTTGGCAATGGTCGAGCCGATGATAATGTGTTGGTTGCCTTGTCGAATGGTACGAGTGGACAACCTCGTTTTGGTGTTCATCTTGGTGATGACCCAAGCAATTTAGAATCCCCAGTTCAACTGCCACTGGACAGTTGGAGTCATATTGCAGTTACTCTCAGCAATACCACAGGCATTATGTACATCAACGGCGAACAGGTAGCCATTAATGAGGCTATGAATATTCCCGCTGGTGAGACACGCACGCAAAACTATCTTGGTCGTAGTAATTGGAGTAGCGATGCTGATGCCGATGCTCTATTTGATGATGTGCGCATTTGGGACGTTGCTCGCACCGAAGAAGAAATCAAAGCTAACCGCTACAATACCCTAGTAGGCGACGAAGATAATTTAGTTGCCTACTACAGGTTTGATGACGGCTATGTGAGTATAGCAACTACTGAGGATGCAACCGTTGAGGATGTCACGGGTAATGGTAATGATGGCAAATTTCGGGGGGATGCCACTATCACCGCTGATAACTCTGACCGGAACAATGTTCTCACTCTAGATGGGGATGGGGATTATATTGAATTACCAAACCTGGAACTCTCAGGAGATACTAGCGTTTCCGTGTCGGCATGGATTAACGTAAACGCAGGCGCTGAAGACAGAAACAATATATTTGGCTTTGGTAACGCTGGTGAGAACGGTGAGGTTTTCTCTATTCGTACCAGAGGAGATGGTAGCTTCCGTTTTTACTTCTGGGCAGATGACCTGGATGTAAATGTAAATGATTACTACGGAACATGGACTCATGTAGCCGCCACCTACGATGCTACTAGCGGAATGCAATCGGTATACGTGAATGGCAGCTTGGTAGGCGAGCCCCGCGTCGCCACGCCGGATTTTGCCAATGACAATTATCGGATCGGTGGTTTCAACGATGAATATTTTGATGGTAGCCTTGATGACGTAGGCATTTGGAATAAGGCCCTCAATAGTGAAGAAATAGATGATATTATCAACAATAATATCACAGAGGATGGATTATTAGCCTACTATGACTTTGATAAGTATCGAGTCCAGGATGCCACGGGTAACGGCAACGATGGCATCTTCTATGGTGGTGTTACCGAAGAGAGCGTTTATAACGATCCGTTCTCGATCGATGGAGAAGGTCCTACCTACGAAGTAGACAGCGCTCAGTCTGCCACCATTACGATCGCGGACAGCAACGCTTACACCCCAGGGGTCATAGTTGCGGACCTCTTTAATGATGAAATCTCCAGCGACCAAACTGAAAATCTCATCAACATAATTGATGACAGTTGGGAGTTCCAGGTGAAACTGGCTAGCGAACCCACAGAAGATGTCACCATTGACCTCAGCACGACTTTGGGCAATCTCGATACGAACAGCCTGACCTTCACCTCGGACGACTGGACCCGCTATCAAACCGTCACCGTTACCAATTTCTCTAGCGAGGCGGCTTTCGATCTGAGTGTCACCGCCACCAGCAACGATGCAAATTACAGCAGCGCGGAAACCATCGCCATTACTCCTACAGATGAGGTGCTCAAGCTGGCGGTCACCGAAGGAGGCACTACCCAGGAAGCACCCATTATTCCGGTTGGCGTCGATGGCACCAGTAACGCGATCGAGGACAGCGACGAACCGGGGATCTTCACTATTACCTTGGGAGATGAGGCCCCAGAAGAGGGTCTGCGAATTCCCTTTAGCGTCACCAGCGACACAGATACAGACTTTGAAGTTGTAGGGGATGAGTTCAGTCTGAATGAAGCCTTCACCTTCGATGGTGTAGACGACTACATTGAATTCAGCGATAGTTCTGTGGGGGGTGCCTTCGATGGAGGAAGTTCCGCCTTCTCGATTACCGGTTGGATTAACCCCGATGCCCTGGGTTCCACCGTTCTGGCCAATGCCTCTTCCAGCGCTGCGGGCAACATTGAGTTGGGAATTGATGCCAGTGGCAACCTGAATCTCACCCTCGATACGGACGCCGACACCGATACAACCCTCAACCTGGGGAATGGCGCGATCGCGGCTGGGGATTGGCAGTTTTTTGGTCTCACATTGGATGATAGTAATAATGGCCTAGAGCTTGACGGCATTGATGATTATGTCGAGTTGAATCCCATTCCAGCCACAATCGCTGCTGGAGAAGCCTTAACCATTGAGCATTGGATCAAGCCCGATGCCACAGATGCTCAAATCCTCTTTTATACAGGGGATAACACGGATGAAAACGGTTTTAATGGTAATGGTTCTCACCTACATACCGGAATCAACAGCGGTGGCAGCTTTACTTTTGTTTATGATGATGATGACAACGATCTGATCTTGATCGCCGATACAAGCCTAAATGCGGGGCAATGGTATCACCTGGCGGTAAGCTTTGAGTTAGGCTCCTCCGATGCAGATGGCGAGTTGAAAATGTACATTGATGGGGAGCAGGTGACGTTCGAGGGCGGTCAGTCCAGTTTGGCAATTAATTCTTTAGCGACGACAAATCTGGATTTTAGCCGTTTTGGACGACCGGGAAGCAGTGAAAGATACTTTGATGGGGAGGTAGACGAACTCCGAGTTTGGAACGTCGTGCGCACGGCATCCGAAATCGAGAATAACCGCTTTGTAAGCCTCACTGGCAACGAACCTGGCTTGGTTACCTACTATACCTTTGATGAAAGGGATGATGGGACGATCGCCGATGGCAGTGGCAATGGCAACGATGGCACGATCGAGGGATCCCCGAGTTTCGCTCCTTCCCTGGGAACGGTCACCGCTTACATAAATCAACCCGATGAGAGTAATAATGCCCTAGAGCTTGACGGCATTGATGATTATGTCGAGTTGAATCCCATTCCAGCCACGATCGCTGCTGGAGAAGCCTTAACCATTGAGCATTGGGTCAAGCCCGATGCCACAGATGCTCAAATCCTCTTTTATACAGGGGATGACACAGATGAAAACGGTTTTAATGGTCCTGGTTCTCACCTACATACCGGAATCAACAACGGTGGCAGCTTTACTTTTGTTTATGATGATGATGACAACGATCATATCTTGATCGCCGATACAAGCCTAAATGCGGGGCAATGGTATCACCTGGCGGCAAGCTTTGAGTTAGGCTCGGACGATGAAGATGGCGAGTTGAAAATGTACATTGATGGGGAGCAGGTGACGTTTAATGGCGGTCAGTCCAGTTTAGCAATTGATTCTTCAGCGACGACAGCGCTGAATTTTAGCCGTTTTGGACGACCGGGAAGCAGTGAAAGATACTTTGGTGGGGAGGTAGACGAACTCAGAGTTTGGAACGTCGTGCGCACGGCATCCGAAATCCAGAATAACCGCTTTCTAAGCCTCACTGGCAACGAATCTGGCTTGGTTACCTACTATACCTTTGATGAAAGCAATAATGGGACGATCGCCGATGGCAGTGGCAATGGCAACGATGGCACGCTCCAGGGAGCCCCGAGTTTCGCTCCTTCCCTTCTTCGCAACAGGGTCACCGCTGATGAAGAGACTACGAGCGGTTCATCCCTGGCAGATCCTGGAGATACTCCCTTTACCATCGGCGCATCTCTCAACAATAGCAGTTTCTTTGATGGGGCGATCGACAACCTGGCCATATGGGATCGAGCCCTCACCCAAGAGGAAGTGGAAAGCCTGACCTACCAAACCCTTACCGGTGCGGAAGATAATCTAGTCTTCTACAGCGACGGGGAGACCCTCCAAGGGGACGCAACTCTGGTCACTTCTAGTCTGGAAGACAGTGGTTTCAGCCAGAACATTGTCGAGTTTGCCCCTGGTGAAACAACGGCGGAAGTGGGCATATTGCCAATAAATGGAGATGACATCGACAGCAATACAAATGATGACATCACCTTAACCCTGGAAGGCAGTAATTCCGTCCTTTACGAGCTAACCACCAGCAGTGCCGAAATTCAGTTGGAAGAGGATGATGAAGTCGGGATAATCTTCGCAACCCTGACAGAACAAGGCATCCTGGACGATCGGGCGATCGCAGACCTGATAGATATCGAACTGCTGACCTTTAACTCTTCGGATGATGGGACGACGGCGACGGCGAACTTCCGAGTCCGCCTCACCGAAGATCCAACGGCAGAGGTGACAGTTACCATAACTGATGGGAATGGCACGGACAGCACCTCATTTACCTTTGACAGCACCAACTGGGATGACTATCAACAGACGGATACGAATAGCAACCTGGATCTAACATTCGATTCCAGTTATCTGGTGAACGTCTCCGCCAGTAGCACCGATACATCCGATACAACCTATAACATCAATGCCATGTCCCTGCCCCTGACGGTAGCAGAGCAAGCAACGGAGATATCGGAGCTATTCACAAAGGAAGCTGATGTGACGGTAACGACGACAACAATAGATATAGAGTTTGCTGATGCAACAGATCTAACTGTCACGGCGGACAGCCTGGACACGGTGAATCTTCAGATTAGTGCGAGCGCGTCCTTCACCAGTGCGACCCTGATAGAAGGTCAGACCCTAGAGTTTGATGGGGGAGTGGAACTGATCGTCGAGGAAAATACAGATATTACGAACGCTCCCACTCCGGTGAATGTCTCTGTCAGCACCGGGGGGACGATCGCCACTACAGATGTGGCGGCGGAAATCCCATTAATCGCAACAATAGAGCTAGAGTTTGCTGATGCCACAGATCTAACTGTCACGGCGGGCAGCGTGGAAACGGTGAATCTTCAGATTATGGCTAATTCGTCCCTCACCAGTGCGACCCTGACACAAGGTCAGACCCTGGTGTTTGATGGGGGAGTGGAACTGATCGTCACCGAAGATACAGATATTACGGACGCTCCCACTCCGGTGAATGTCTATGTCAGCACGTCCGGGACGATCGCCACTACAGATGCGGCCTCAATCACAACAACAGAAGAAACCATAACCACCACGAGTACGTACAGCACCACCTTTGCAGTGGGACTTCAGAGCGAACCCACTAGCGATGTTACCTTTGACCTGGAGATTAACGATGCTGGTACCAATGAAGGAATTTTTGACTCGGACACGACAACCAGGAGCCTGACTTTCACCCCTGATAACTGGGATAGCTATCAAGAAGTGACGCTTTATGGGGTTGAAGACCATGAGGTAGATGGAGATCAAACCTACAGCATCAGCGTTACGAATGTAAGTAATAACGATGGCCCGTATGAGAGCGAGACTGGTACCCTCTCAGTCACCAATGAGGACATAGATGAGGCGGTGGAGGAACTGGACTCCGACGAAAGCAGTTTAATCAGTGGCGACATTGTCGCGAGCTTTACTCAGAGCAAGGTAGAAGTAAATGAAGACGGCACTGTAGACACGACTTTCACCGTCAGCCTAAGCGAAGAAGCCCCCGCAGGGGGACTAATTGTCAACTTTGAATTTGTCGAGGGTCTGGGGACAGCTACCCTGGGAGAAGATACTCAAGTACTGTTTTCCCTGGCCTCGGTAGACAATTTCCTGGGTGAGGTAGAAGTCAGTCCTGAGTTTGGTGCTCAGCCAGTATTTGTGGATATTGATGGTGATGGGGATGAAGATGCTTTCATTGGCAGCTCTAAGGATAATGGGGGGGTGACGTTTTTCCAAAATCAAGGCACCCGGGACATCCCCAGCTTTGAGGAAATCTCTAATGGTGAGGCGAACGAGATCACTGGAGATCTGATATCCTTGACGGCCAGTAGCGGAGCACTAGCGTTCGTAGATCTAGACGGCAATGGTGTCTTTGATGCCTTGACCTCGGAAGCAGATCCTGCTGATGCGATAGATGCGATAGATGCGATCGCCGAAAACCTGGGAAACTTGAGAATCCCCATGTTTGTTGATTCATCGACCTCCAACAATTCCCTGGAGAACATTATCGGGAACTCTTCGACATCCAGCGATATCCCACCAGTTCCAGCCTTTGTGGATATCGACGACGATGGGGATGAAGACCTGTTTATCACCTTAGTAGAACAAGATACCGAAAAGATCGTCTACTACATCAACGATGGCAGCACCGACGACCCCTTCGGCAGCGCTACTAGCAATGACTTTAATGATTTGTTAGCTGATGGCCAGGCAGCCATATCATCGGAGATAGAAGGCAAGTCGATCGTCTTTGAAGACATAGATAACGACGGGGACTTCGATGCTTTCATCGGGAAGAACTCAGGGGAGATTGTCTATTACGAGAATGTTCCTGATGAGGAAGGGATGGCCGAATTCCAACTGAAGACAGAAGAGTCCTTTCTGCTAAGGAATGTAAATATTGGCAGTACTAGCCGACTGGCCTTTACGGACATAGATTCTGACGGGGATGTAGATGCCTTTGTTGGCAGCGGTGAGGGCTACGTGACCTTTTACGAAGGGGGTATCGGACAAATCCTGATTCCCGAAGAGGCAACTGAGGTCACGGTAGACCTGAACGAACTGATTATAGATGATGCGATCGCCGAAAACACCGAAACATTTGACATAGAACTCCTGGCGCACATCGGCAAAGCGACCCTAAGGGTGGTCCGCAATTATAACCCCACGGATGGTACGATCGGACTGCAACTGACGGACGAAGACAATGCATTAGCCTCTACAAGCTATACCATTCCAGCAGGATCCCATCTGAGCTTTACCGTGGGAGGGGAGATAGTAACCATAGCGCCAGTGTCCGATGTTACCCTCACCCAAGACACCCAATTCGATATCGAAGTAACGGTGTCCGAAGGGGATGCCACGAGTCTAAGCGCGAATTCCAGTAACCCCATCACGACGGTCTTCGATGTCACGGACTACGAAGTTGACGAAACAGCCAAGACCCTCTCGGTGACGATCCTAGACGACGACGAAGCCCTTGTTAATATCAGCGAAACGAGCTTCACCACGAGTGAAAATGGAACAACATCAAGCAGCTTTACGGTGACTCTGGACAGCGAACCGACGGAACCAGTCACGGTTTACCTGGGCACGAACGATACCAGTGAAGGACTCTTAGCCCAAACAGTGGATTTGCAAATCACTGAAGCCTACGACTCTAGCACCGGTGAAATCGGCTTGCGGATAGACAACTCCGGCATCTACGGCCTGGTATTTGATGCGGGTAGCACCCTAGTCTTTGGCGATGGCAGCACGGCGACAGTGAGTGAAACGACGATCGTCTACAACTCCGACGAAGGAGCAGATGTGCCGATAACAGGGGATAGCGCCGATCTGACTAATATCGCTAGCCTGGCAGAAGAAGATGACACGGGCAGCCTTGTAGGGGAGTTGGATGTCACGGGCAGCCTTGTAGGGGAGTTGGTGGAACTCGGCTTTGACGCCACGAACTGGGATGAGGCCCAAACAGTCACCATCATCGCTCAAGATGACGACGTGGAGGATGGCGATATCTCCTACGAGATCCGCAGTACCGTTGTCAGTGCTGACATCAAGTATCACGAAGATACGGTGCCCCTGGAAGTATTGGCCTACGATGCCAGTACGGCCACGGTAACGGTGCAGATCGATAGCCTGCGGGTGCGCGAGACTACCCTGGCAGCGGGCACCTCTTTGAAGTTCGCCAACGGCACCATCGCCACGGTCGATAGTGATAGTGCTGTAGAACTGAGCAATACAAGCTCTACTGAGGTAAGCTTGACTCTGGATACCGCAGCCTTAGGCGCAGGAGCAGTCAGTACGGGATTGGTCAGCAACGCCGACAGCGACAACGTCAGTGCTGAGGTGCGGGTCACTCAAGCCTACGATCCCAACACCGGAACCATTGGTTTGGAACTGGTAGATCCGGGGAATCTGCGCCTGGAATACGATGCGGGCACCACGATAATCTTTGAGAATGGAGCAACCATTACCCTTGACGACGCGGTCTCCGTGCGCAGCACCAATGAAAAATTAGTCAGCGTTACCCTGAACGCATCTAATGTCACCATTCCAGTTGGAGAAACCACGCGCTTCACCGAAAGCATCTCCTCAGACATTACGGTCACTAACAGCGATGACGATACGGCAGGGGTGACGATCGCGATTAACGGGGATGCCTTAGCTGAAGGAGTGGAGAATAATTTCTTCAGCGTGGTGCTGAACAGCGAACCTACTGGAGAGGTAAATCTGATCCTGAGTCCATCGGACAACGAAATTCAGTTAGAAGACGAATTTGATGGAACGCGCTACACGGCAACCTTTGACGAGACCAATTGGAACATACCTCAAACCATTGAGGTAACGGCAGTAGATGACTTTGAAATCGAATACAACCACTCCTCCACCATTACCTTTGACCTGGAAAGTGACGATGATTTCTATAACGAAGATAGCCTCGTAGCAGATAAAGAAGTCCAAATCTTCATCGAAGACAACGACTTTCCCGTTGCCAATGTAGAAGCAGTTGCAGGGGCGATCGAAGCGAACGCCCCGGGGTACTTCGCCATCACCCTTAACCAGGCGGTCTCCGATGACTTTGATAGCACGGGTATCGTCGTCAACTACCGTATTAGCGGCACGGCAGATGCCGATGGGGATGAAACGAACGAAACCGATGACCTGCAACCGATTTCTGGGTCGGCCCGCATCGCCCCCGGTCAAAGGAGCAGCCCGTTAATTGCTTTCCCGATCGACGACTTCAAGGTAGAGGGGGTTGACCTCATTGTTAATAGCGCAGCTACGATTACTAGCGGCGGCGGTGCGATCGAGCTGGAAATAGATGTCTTTCCCTTCATGGGGAGTTACACTGCCGGGGCAGACACCATCGAGTTGCAACTAGACACCAGTTCAGATGATGAGGTGAAGACGATCCTTTCCGGTGGCACGACCTTAATCTTGCCTAATGGTGAAGTAACGGTGGCAACGACCGCGATCGTCAGTAACCAAGAGAGCACGATAGTCGAGCTGAGCGAGACTGACAGCAATAGTTTCTCGGATAGCTCAGTTTACCAGCAGATAGACCTGCCAGCGGGAACTGAATTGAAATTGGGCGATCGCACTGTCAGCGTGAGGGAGGACGCAACCGTCACTAACGAAAGCAGCACGTCAGTTACGGTTGAATTTGCCGACGATCTCACCGACGCTCTGGATGTGGCCGATGGTGACACCACTCAATTGCAGGGAGAGATCGTCACGGTCACCTTAGACAGCGGAGATAACTATGAGATCGGTGATGCTGATTCGGCCAGCATGACGATCCAAGATAATGACAAGCCTGGGGTGCGAATTGTGGAAATAGGAGGGGTTACCACAGTTGAAGAAGGAGCCTCATCTGGCAGCGAGTTCTTTGTTTCCCTGCTGAGTCAACCCGAAAGCGAGGTCGAACTCACCCTCAGCAACAGTACTAGCAATAGCGCCAATCTCAATGTTCTCAGCTATGACGGCTCGAATATCGCGCTACAAGTCGCAGATACAGAGGATATAAGTGCCCTCACTCTCCCCGTTGACGCCACTTTAACCTTCTTTGATAGCAGCGGTAGCGAGTTGGGCACGGGCACCATTGACAACGAGTTTTTCGTTGATGACACCGACGAAGGTACGACAGACGAAGCGACAGAGACCTTAACCACCAGCGACGATCTCAGCACTGCCTCTACTGCCACCTACAGCTACACCGAGTTTTCATTCCCAGAGGGAAATGACAATGATAGTGATGACATCAACGAGGAAATCACTCTCACCTTCGATTCCACGAACTGGTACGAACTCCAGTCAGTGACGGTGTTTGGAGAAGATGATAACGTCGTGGAAACCGGAGATTTTCATACTAGCAACATCGAGTACTCTGCCACCGGAGATCCCACATACGCAAATCTCACTATTGCCGACCAAAGCATCCGGATAATCGATCGGGTCTTGGAGAAAGAACAAACGATCGAGGCCCTAGCGGAAGGGTTCCTAGCAGTGCAAGACACCCTGGATAATCTGGAATTGCCGATCGTGGGCCAGATGGGGGTATTCGGTATCTTTGACGAATTTTTGAACGAACTGGTGGATGCCTTAGAGGCACAAGAATATATCACCGCAGATGTTCTGGCTGAAACTATAGGGGATACGATCACCGCTCAGTTGGGGGTAGACGAACTGACAGTTGAAGTGACAGACCTTTCCGACACGAATGTCGCTTTGCTGCTCAGCTATGAGGATACTCTGGAAGAGGCGATCGCCCTAGATACGGACCTGGGCCTGCCAGCATTAGGACTGGGGATTGAAACTAGCGGGGATCTGGAACTGACCCTGGACTACGACCTAGACCTGGCCTTTGGCATCAACAGCGACGATGGGTTCTATCTGGATATTTATAGTGAGGAAACTGACGAAGATAACGATGGCGAAACGGACAATGTGGGGACAAGCTTGACCGCCAACGCATCCCTGGCCCTGAGTAATGAATTTACGGCCACGGGCAACATGGCATTCCTACAGGTGGATTTTGCCAACGGTCTTGACAGTGGTAACTCTACCTCAGGTACAAATATCAGTGCCGAGATCGATGCTAGCTTCCAGAATCCCAACAATGCCAACGACAAAACCCTGACCTTGAGCGAACTGACGGATTTACGCGGCACGAGCAACATTTTCGACTTCCTCCAGTATGAATTGGATGGAAGTGCCGCCATAGACTTCCTCGTGACCACCTCCGTAGAAGGGGATACCCAGTTCCCCTCTCTCAGCTTCAACTTGGAGTCAGAACTGAACCCGTTGTTCAATGCCGCTAACAACTCAGAGACCTCAACTCTCAGCGAGTTCACGATTGACTTCACTGAGATCCAAATGGACTTCGGCGAATTCATTTACAACATGGTGGGTCCGATAATTACAGATGTCAACGACTTCCTGGATGAGTCGGGTCTGGTGGACGTGATTGAGTTCCTAACCGAGGAGATCTCCCTCATAGAAACCCTGGATCTGGTAGATGACTTCGATCGGGACGATGACGGTGGGGTGAACGTGCTGGAACTGGCCCTGACGATCGTGGAAGCAACATCGGATCTGGAGGATCCGAAATATCAGGAGTTCTTTGATGCGGTACTGCTGATCGCAGACACGGCGGACCTGATCGTAGATACCCTGGAAAATTTTGAGAACGAGGGAGCTATTTTACTGAACTTCGGCGAGTATTCTTTTGACTTCAATGCAGCAGACTCTAATAACGACACCAGCAGCCTAGATCCAGAAGAGGAACAGAAAGAAGAGGATACTTTAAACGACACTGCCCTGTCAACAGCGGAAGACGACCTCGAAAACTCAACCGAGAACGACTCTCTGTTCGAGGTGTTCGACAAGATGGATGAACTGGGAATCAGCTTCCCTCTATTGGAAGACCCCTTCACCATCATCAATCTCTTCTTCGGCCAAGATGTAGACCTGGTGACCTACGACGTGCCCGAACTCGACCTAGAGTTTCCCTTGTCAGCAGAATTTCCGATTTTCACGGGCATCAATGGTGTTTTGGAAGGAAGTCTGGCAGTGTCCTCAGATCTGGAAGTTGGGTTTGATACCTTTGGCTTTAGTCAATGGGAAGAGACCGGGTTTGACATCGAAGATTCCTACCTGATACTGGACGGGATCTACCTGAACGATCTCGACGACGAGGGCGAAGACGTGCCGGAGTTGGAATTGAATGCGACGATCGCAGCGGGGGTAGAGGTAAATGCAGTGGTGGCGAGCGTTAAAGCTACTGGCGGACTGGAAGGGTCAGCGGAATTAGATGTAGTTGATGAAGGGCAATATACCGGCCAAAGCGATGGGAAATTCCGCATCTCAGAGCTGGTGAACGGTTTGAGTAACCCCCTATCCTTGTTGGAACTTTCCGGGGAACTGGCAGCCTTCCTGCGGTTGGTGGTGAAAGTAGGGATTGATGTGGGTTTATTCGAGGTCACGAAAAAAGTTTTGGATGAAGAACTGGCGCGGGTAACTCTGTTTGAATTCACCCTGGGTGGAGATACGACGAGTGGAGATTCATCGGGCAGTTACATTGCCGATGGGACAGTATTTTTTGATGGCAACTTCAACCAGAAATTGGACCCCACCGAACCCTTTACCACCACGGATGCCTACGGTCACTACGTCTTGGAAATTCCCCCATCCTTCGATCTCAACTCCGATGGCGTTATAGACGAGATCGACGGTCAACTGGTATCGAGGGGCGGGGTGGATAGTTCTAGCGGGGTATCGGCAGGCACCTTAATAGCCCTGCCGGGTTCGACAATTATTTCTCCCCTCACGAGTCTGAAGGCAGAACTATATCAACTGGATCTGGATCCCGATGCAGCAGAAACCCTGGTCTTAAATCAACTGGGACTAGAAGGCATCATCGATCTAGATAGTTTCGACGCCCTGGAAGCGGTCGGATCTAACGAAGAACTGGGTCTGGATACCTATCTAAATCACGTCAAAATCCAAGCCCTATTTAACAATGCCCGTGGTTTTTTGCACGGCCTGCAACAAGCTGACCCCACCCTGGCAGTAGATGGCAACAACCTGCAAAATGTTCTCGAAGCAGTTGCTCAGTTCTTTATCGATCGCCCGGCCACGGAACCATGGGATCTCAATGATATGGCAGAGGTGCGGCCTTTCTTCCAGTTCCTGGTCGATCGCAATGAGGTTTCAGCAACAGCAGCACAGATTGATGCTATAACTCAAATCGTCACTGACAGCAACAGTTTCCTAGATGAAGCTACCGCCGTCGCCCAACCCTTGGGTTTAACCAGTACCATCCCGGTTATAGCTTCGGTCAAGCGGGTCATGCAAGGAGATTTACCCGCGATCGCGCGACAATTGGGCAACGGCAACTTTACCCCCCCAGATGCCCTGGCAGAATTCGACAGCACGATAAATCAAAACTACGTGCTGGTGGATGCAGACATCAACGCCTTTGGCAACCGCAGCGTGGATATTACGGTGGATGCAGACAGCGTCAACGAAAATGAAGGGGCGATCGCTCAATTTAGCATCAACCTGAGCGATCCGGCTCCCAATCAGGGATTGAACCTATTCTATGCCATCGACGGCACGGCATCTGAGGGCCAAGACTATGACTTGCCAGGCACTGGGACGGGTCAACTGTTCGTGGCCCCTGACGAAACCCAGGTCACCATTGACGTGACCATCTTAGATGACAATGCCTCGAAAGGATTGGAAGCTTTAACCTTAACTCTGGTGACCGTGGGAGAAGGTTACCTGATCGATCCCTTGGGAAGCAGCGCCACTCTGCGCATCATCGATGACGAACCACCGCTAGAAGAATCCCTGCTGGATCTGAGCGATGTGATAGAAGGGACGATCGGCAATGATAACTTAACAGGAACAGAAGATTCAGATTGGCTTGACGGCAAAGAGGGCAATGATGAGATCGCGGGGGAAGGCAGCAGCGATTTGATCTTCGGCGGCTATGGTTTGGATATATTGAGCGGTGGTGACGGCAATGACGTAATTCTGGGCCACTATGGGGACGATAGCCTGTTCGGAGAAGCAGGGGACGACGAACTGCGAGGTGGTTCGGGGGGAGATTTCCTAGATGGAGGGCCCGATAATGACATTATCAATGGCTTAGAAGGACCCGATCGGCTGTTTGGGCGTTCCGGCGCCGATCGGCTGATTGGGGGTCAAGCGATCGATCTGTTAGACGGCGGTTTCGACAACGATATACTCGAAGGGGGTTCCGGTGCCGATCTGATAATTGGCGGTCCGGGAGACGATCTGTTCATTGGCGGGGACGACAACGATTTGTTCGTGCTCAACTTACCCAACCAAGGGTTCGATCGCATATTCGACTTTGACCCTGATGAAGGGGATGTGATTTATATAGTCGATTCCAGTTCCACCGTGACCCTCGACCAGTTGCGCTTCGTGAATGGAATCTTGGATCTAAACGGAGAGAATCTGGCGTTGATCCAAAATGAAGACCAAACCTATGCCTTCTTCCCGAATTTAGAGGGGATAATTCAGATTGTATCTGAGTTGCCACCTGTACCGACCAATCCAGGTGGACCGGGTGGTCCCGGACAAGGTGGTCCCGGACAAGGTGGTCCCGGACTTCAACCCCAGGTTGCCGATAAAGTTGTCACCGAAGGGCTAGCAGATGACCCGGCGGACCTCAGTCAAGACCTGTTGACCCAAATATTAGATCGGGGCTGGGTGCGAGTGGCCATTACCGAATTCACCAATGGCTACAACCGGGAATTAGCATCAGGATTAGCAGCAGCTTTATTTGGCGACCCAACTGCTATAGAATTCGCGATCCTCCCGGAAACAGAAATCTTGGCAGCGGTAGCGTCGGGCCACGTAGATATCTCCTACGAACTCTTCACTCCTACTCTGGAAAGTGATGCCGCTGAGGGCATAGATTTTGGCCCCAACGTCTTCTACAACAGCCAGGTAATTCTCTTTAAGCCCGATGCTGGCATTACCGATGCTTTTGACTTAGAGGGCAAAAATATGGGCATAGTGCGAGACTCAGCAGGTTTAAGGGAACTGAATCAACTGTTGAGTGACAATTCTATTAATGCCAATCCGATCTTCTTTGACTCCCTCGACGATTTGGTGAGGGCTTATGATGATGGAGAGGTAGACGCGATCGTCCAAGACTATGAGAGCCTGCGACGCTTTAATACCTTCAGCAATGCAAATTCTTTCAACTTCCTGGATTTAGATCTAGCGGTGGAGCCCAAGGCCCCAGTCATAGCCGAAAATCAATCGCCATGGGCGGACGTGGTGCGATGGGTTTCTCAAGTGCCAAGTCAGGCAGAAGAACTAGATATCTTCTCGCGCAACCTGGAACGCTTTGTCTCTAACAGTACCGACGATCGCATTCGTCGTTTCCTCGGTAACAGCGGTAACTTGGGAGAACAGTTGGGCGTCCGCTCCGACTTTGCCTTCCAGGTACTAGATGCTGTAGGGAATGCCGAAGACTTGTTTATCGATCGCTTTGACATCCGCCACCGCAACCGCAATCATCTATGGATTAACGATGGTTTGGTGTATGGGGCTCCCTTCTCGGACACCGACCAGACAGGAGAGTTGTTAGACAATGACTCGCGCGATGTCCTGGCAGAAGTGCGGGCCCGAGGAAGGGTCAACTTTGGGATAGTGGGCGATCGCGTGGGCTTCTCTGCCGAGGCCAACGGCGAACTGACGGGATTTGATGTTGACTTGGGCAAAGCACTGGCCGCCGCCGTATTTGGCGATGCTACCGCTGTCGAATTTATCGAGCAGGGTGTTAATTCGGGCGATCGCCTGCTTTCTGTAGCCAATGGCGCGGTAGATGTAGCCACGGCCAGTCACACCTTGGGGCGGGATGCATCATTAGGAGTGGACTTTAGCCCGGCCTATCTGTACACGGAACTTGGGGTACTGGTGCGCACCGAGTTGGCAATTAGTTCCACCGCAGGACTGAATGGTTTGACGATCGGCTTCGTAGAAACCGATGACGTGACGACATTAAGGGAGAGTTTGGAGCAGCTCAATGTTAGCTTTGCAGAGCGGATGTTTGAGAGTGACGATGCCCTATTTGCCGCCTATGACAATAGCGAGATCGATGCCGTTGCTCAAGATGCAACTGCTCTAGCAGCTCGCATACCCACTCTGAGCGAGCCCGACGCGCACCAACTGTTCGATGATGAATTTATTGCCAAAATGCCCTTGGCACTGGCAACGGATGAAAATCAATCGGCATGGGCTGACGTGGTGCGTTGGGTGGTCTATACTCTGGTGAAAGCCGAAGAGTTGGGCATTACTGCAGACAATGTTGACCAATTGCTTACCTCCGACAATGTTTCCGACGAAGTGAGCTCCTTCTTGGGTATTACGGGAGATGCGGGAGCAGCACTGGGTTTGAGCAACGACTTTGCCGCCAACATTATCCGCACGGTGGGCAATTATGCCGAGATTTACAACCGCCACTTTGACTCCTCCATCCTGCGGCGCGATCGCAATGAGTCCTTCGAGGAGTTCGGGGTGCAAATTGCTCCTGCAACTAGCGATGCATCTTCGTCAGCTCCAGGAGATATTATCCTAGACATTGACGGCAATGGGGTTGTAGGTGCCTTCAGCGACGGTGTTTTAGCTTTGCGTTATCTGGACGGGGAAACTGGTGACGCTCTCATTGATGGGGCGATCGCGCCTGATGCTGCTCGCAATGCTGACGAGATTATCGACTACCTAAACTCGATACGGGATACGGTACTAGATGTGGACGGTAACGGTATGGCAGAGGGCCCGACAGATGGCATTCTGTTCTTCCGCTATCTGACAGGTCTCACAGGTGATGCTCTGATTGATGGGGCGATCGGTCTTGGTGCCACCCGCACCGCTGCGGATGATATTATCGCCCACTTGGAATCCTTCATTATGCCCACTCTGAACGACATCTGATTGAGAAAAAGGCGTTGGGCGATCGCGCAAGACGATGCCTATCGTGGCAGCAAGCGATCGCCCCCCGATACTTCGTAGGTTTTGCAAGAGGCAGGGGGCAGGAGATTGCTTCGGGGGGGGGTCTGGTCTCCAACAAGGTCTCCAGCAAGGTCTCCAGCAAGGTCTCATGAGGGAACGCCAGTACATGATCGAAAGTATCCTGCCCATGGGCTTTGGCGCGATCGATCGGCAACTGGAAGCAATTATCCCGCCATTATTAGCATTATCGGCAGCATAATTTCTCCCAATACTGCTGGAATTATCTCGTGAAGAATTGTTGGCGAGGTTTGGAGAATTAAACGGTTAGTGGTTAGAATAATTGACAACGGGCAGCTCTTGTCGCCCGCCCTACGTTTCGGACAAAATTATTTGGTTTTCATCGTGTGGACGCCATCCCAGTAGGGTGGCGGTGGGTCGTTCAGGTAAGCATGCGATCGCTCGATATGCACGTCTATAGCTCGATCCTTTGGTTGCAGGTTCTTCGCTTGCTGGAAGTAGTGAATTGCCTGTTGGAAATTCCTGGAAATGTAGGCGGCACGCCCCAATTTATACAGTTCTAAATATGACTGGGTCACATCATCTAATGCTTCTTGTTTGTAGCCAATTACTTCGTAGATATTGACCGCTTCGTTTTTGCCCTTGACCCGAATTTTGTCTAGTTCCCGCACCCAGATGCGATCGCGGCAGTAATTGTAAGTAAATTCGCTGATAATCAGGTCGCAACCATATTCCTTAGTAACCCCTTCCAGACGGGAACTGAGGTTAACACCATCTCCAATCACGGTATAATCCATCCGTTTTTGGGAGCCAATATTTCCCGATACCACTTCCCCAGAACTGATGCCCATCCCAATGCGAATTTGGGGCTGGTTTTCCATAAATCTGCGCGCGTTAAATGCTTTCAGACGCTGGCGCATATCCAGGGCCGATTGCACTGCCATCCAGGCATGATTCTCTACTGGCAGGGGAGCCCCAAATACGGCCATCAAGGCGTCGCCAATAAATTTATCTAGGGTGCCTTTGTAATTAAACACCGCCTCCACCATTGTCTCGAAATATTGATTCAGCAGCATTACCACTTCTTGGGCTTCCATATTCTCTGTTAAAGTGGTGTAGCCGCGAATATCAGAAAATAAAATCGTCACGTCTTTGCGTTCCCCCACCATTAATGAGTCTTCACCCAGGGCCATCACTTGCTCCACTACCCCCGGGTTCATGTAGCGATACATGGTGGTTTTCATCCGTTTTTCCTGGCTGATATCTTCCAGCACTATTAAACCACCTCGCACCGCCCCGTCGGGATTTGTCAAAGGGTTGACCGTCAGATTGATGCTGCGATCGATCTTTTCTACTTCTGAAGCTGGCAATGTCTCCACAATGGGGGAAAGGTCTGGGATATAATTTTCAGAATCACTTATATTCGACAAGGAAATGCTATTATTTTTCTCAGCCGTCTGGTGAGATTTTTTCCCATTGCTATCAACTCGCTCGTTCCAGGGAATGTATACATCTGTTAAGGTGCGATCGGGAATTACCAGGATATAGATGCCGCGATCGTCATCAGGTTCCATCTGAGGCTGTGATAAATTATTTTCGCTGACTCCCTTGAGCTGATAGATACCAACTGTCAAGCTTTGCTCGGGAACATATTGTTTCGTGCCGTGTTTGAGACTATCTTCCAATCGCATTTGCAGATTTTCCACTGGCACCACTTCCCAGACCTGGCGACCCAACAGCTTCTGTTCCCACAACCCGATATTTATTTTGCCCGCTGCTTTCTTCACCGGGCAACCCAGTAACTCCAACGCTGCTTCATTCAGGGTAACAATTCGACCTTCCATATCCGTGGATATTACCGCATCTGATAAACTTTCCAGAATGTCTTTCTGATATTGTTTCTCTAACAGGACACTTTCAAACAGCTTGGCATTTTCCAGGGCCATTCCTGCCTGGATGTTAAATGCCTGCATGAATTCTTCATCCGAACTGGTAAAGCTGCCCTGTTTCTTATTGATCAGTTGGGTTACCCCGATCAATTCCCCCGCTGAATTAAACACGGGCATGCAGAGGATATTGCGGGTATTGTAGCCACTTTTTTTGTCCGTACTGGGGTCAAACCGGGGGTCTTCATAGGCGTTGGGAATGTTCAGGGGTTCACCTGTGGAGGCCACATAGCCAGCAATGCCTTTATTGGCGGGAATGCGAATTTCTAGGAGTTTTCGACCGTCCGCTGTGGCTATTTTGGTCCACAGTTCCCCCGCGTCTTTGCGCAGCATAAATAGGGTACTACGATCGGCCTGCATCAGATCTCTTGCTTGGGCCATTACAGACTGGAGTGTCGCTTGCACGTCCAGACTCTGACCCAGGGTTTTCGTCGCCTGCAACAGTGCTGCTGCTCCCCGCTGATTCCGCGCCGCCATGTAGAATGATTGACAGGTTTCCAGGATGATGCCGATCGAGGAGGCAAACTCCCGGAAGCTTTGTTCGTCGGCGCTGCTAAATCCTGCACCCCCGGCCTTATTCGACAACTGCACTACTGCCACTACCTGATTTTTGCTACTCGTTATCGGCATGCACAGCAGGTTCCGGGTATGGTAGCCTGTTTGCTTGTCCAGTTCTTTGTTGAATAGGGGATGTCCGCTAGCGTTACTGATGTTAAGATATTTGCCTGTAGTTGCGACTTGACCCGCAATCCCAACGTTCAGAGGAATCCTGATTTCTAATGGCTTTTGAGAGTCTGTTTGGCTGATTTTCGACCAGAGTTGGCCTTTTTCGGCATCAACCAGAAAGATCGTGGTGCGGTCTGCTTCCAGTATTTGACCTATCTTTAAGGTCAGTGCATCCATTATTTGCTCTAGCATACTTTCTAGAGCTTCGTTATTGATCAGGTCGATCGCCCGCAGGAATTGCTGGAATTCTGCGGTGATGAAGTCCAGCAAGCAGACAAATTCTGGCACTGGCAGGTCTTTGACGCGCTGCGTCAATGCTCCCATCATATTGACTTGAGCTAATGAAGCTAGTACGCTGCCAGTGTTCGGTAGTGCCATGAGGATGCGGGAGAGGGTTTTATGCTTGCGCTCCTGGTGGGTATACCTGACTATCTCGTTAACGCGCATGCATGTTAACTGGCGATGCTAGTAATAAGAGGAAACCTACTACTGCTGATGCTCTGATTTTAAGGTTCACTCCATAGTCGATCCACCAGTGAGAACCTGGAAGGCGCCATCAATTTCACCAATGTATCCCACCATTACCTTACCTGCAAGTAATCTGAGACACAAATAGCTGCAAATATTTTAGGCTGCTATTACCTGCGGCGTCATTATCCCTTGGTAGTATCGGCGCAGCTGCCTGGTGGCTGCCTGCCAACCCCAGCGTTCTGCTTCGGCCCGGGCATTGCGCCGCAGAGTAACTCGAAGTTCGCTATTTTCTAGGAGACGCACTGTGGCCGCGATCGCCCCTTCTTCGTCCGTGGGATCGAATAGATAACCGTTGACCTCATCGGTGACAATATCAATTATCCCGCCAGTCCCGGCGGCGACCACTGGACACCCAGCTGCCATGGCTTCTAATAGCACTAATCCTAAGGTTTCCGTGCGGGAGGGAAAGATAAAGGCGTCTGCGGATGCAAAGGCCGATGCTAGTTCTACGCCGTGGAGATAACCGACGAAATGGGTGGGCGTATCGGCAAAATGGGCTTCCAGGGCCGCGCGATGGGGGCCATCTCCGACTAAGGCCAGTCTGGCGTTAGGAATTGCTTCTAAGACTGGTTTTATCCGATCGATTTCTTTTTCCGCACCCAGACGCCCTACATATAGTAGTAAGGGACTTTCGGGATGTCCTTGAGTCAGACGCCATCGCATTTCTGGCGATGCCAATTCGGGATCGAACAATTCTGTATCCACGCCCCGCTGCCATAGGTCTACTCTTTCTATCCCGTGCGATCGCAGTTCCGATACCATTGCCGTTGAGGTACATAAATTCAAAGCCGCTTGATTATGGGCCCCTTTGAGCATTTCCCAGAGCACTGGTTCTAGCATTCCCAATCCATAATGCTGTAAATATTTTGGGAGATGGGTATGGTAGGATGCTACCAGGGGAATATTCATAGTCTTGGCATAATATATCCCGCCCAATCCCAATATTGCTGGGTTGGCTACATGCACGATATCTGGCTGGAACTTCTCCAGAACTTCGCCTATTTCTGGGCGCGGAAACGCCATTTTCAACTCCGGATACCAGGGTAGGGGCATCCAGGATAATCCATGGATTTGGGCCCCTTTGTATTCCGTCAGCCCTCCCTCTGGGCAGAGGATCAGTACCCGATCGCCGTTACGTTGTAAGTGGTCTATTGTATGACGCAGGCGCGTCACTATGCCGTCTACTTTGGGCAGAAATGTTTCAGTAAAAAGAGCGATGCGCATATTTTTTTCTAGGTCATTAAAGATTTGGTCATTTATCAGTTACCCAGGACAAATGACCAAATACAAAGGACTAGCCTCGTCGCCAAGACACTTTCGGCAGAATTTGGTCTTTATCAACCCGATGCTTGTACTTGGTGGCGAAGTTAAGCAGGGAGTCGAGCAGGGAATCTGAGAGATAATGAGGCTCTAAACCGAGATCGAGCAGTTTGGTGTTTTTGGCGTTGAGGTAATGTTCTTCTAGCTCAACTCTGGGGTTTTCCAAGTTATCTATCTCTACCTTGAGACCGATCTTTTTACCTGCTTCCTGCACCTTCTTTGCTAGTTCGAGGACGCTAAACTGTTCGGTGAATTGGTTGAATACTCGGAATTCTCCGGGTTGGGCGGGGTTAGCGATCGCCAATTCTAGGCACCTGACCGTATCTCGAATATCCAAGAAGCCGCGAGTCTGGCCGCCTTTGCCGTAAACTGTCAGGGGATGACCGATCGCTGCTTGGATGCAAAAGCGATTGAGGGCGGTGCCAAATACGCCGTCGTAGTCCAGGCGGTTGATCAGCAACTCATCCATACCAGTTTCCTCTGTCAGGAGGCCGTAAACAACCCCCTGATTCAGGTCCGTGGCCCGCAATTTCCAAATCTTGCAGGCAAAGTGGATATTGTGGCTATCGTGGACTTTGCTCAAATGATAAAAGCTTCCTGGCTGCTTGGGATAGGGCAGGGTATCCTTACGGCCATTATGCTCGATCGTGATGTAGCCTTCTTCAATGTCGATATTGGGGGTGCCGTATTCTCCCATTGTCCCCAACTTCACCAGGTGGCAGTCGGGGAAATCTTCTTTCATGGCGTACAGTATGTTCAGCGTCCCCGCCACGTTATTCACCTGAGTCATGACCGCGTGTTCCCGATCGATCATCGAGAAGGGGGCGGAACGCTGTTCGCCAAAGTGGACGATCGCCTCCGGTTTAAACTGCCGCAGGGTCTGGCTGAGAAAAGTGTAATTGTTGATGTCGCCGATGTACAGGTCGATCGTTTTGCCAGTCTTCTCCCGCCAGCGCTGGATGCGTTGCTGGATGGGCGCGATCGGGGTCAGGGTTTCCACCTGCAGTTCGTTATCCCAGTGACGCCGGATCAGACTATCGAGGATACCGACTTCGTAACCGTGACTGGATAGATACAGTGCGGTTGCCCAACCGCAGTAACCATCGCCACCAATAACCAGAACTTTCATATCGATCAATTAATCTTGCTTGCCAATCTTCGGTCAATTTAGCAGGTTTGCGTCACCTTTGGGAAAACTTGCTTTTCCTTATATAGCATAAATGCCTATTTGATTTGGCAGCTTCTCTTTTCTGCAACTGCAACAGTCGTACCGGCGTCCTTCTTTTTCTGCAAACCACCGGCGATCTATCTGGTTGCCACCGGCGATCGGCGATTGACAACCGGCAATAGCAGGATTTTGACCGGTGGTGGGATTATTCCTACCGTCGGGTTTGGTGGGGACTCGGTGAGTAAAACTTCATGGGGGCGATCGCATTTATTCGGTGCGGGCAAATTCCCATGATTATTACAATTATTCCATTTTACGAATTTTTATACTATGGCTTGGAGCAAGCGCATTCTGACTTTCACTGTAATTGGCATCGCGATCGCGGGTGTAGTGGGGATCAACCTGGTGGCCTGGCGGCAGGTGACAAGGATGACGCAGTTTGTGGATGGGCGCTCGCGCACCGGCCCGCCAGAGAAACTCAACCTGCTGTCGAAAGTTCGGGTCATTGCTACAGGGGTTAGTATCCCCAGACCTGAGAATAGCAGAAATCCTCAAGATTTGGGATTTGAGTATGCTCGCCACGAATTACAAACCAGTCGAGAAGATCGCCTGGAAGCCTGGATGATCGACCCGCCAAATGCCAAAGGGATCTTTCTGCTGTTCCACGGCTACGCCAGCAGCAAAGACAGCTTGCTGCCGATCGCCGATGCTCTGGTAAAGCTTGGGTACGCTACTTTTTTGGTAGACTTTTACGGATCTGGGGGCTCGTCGGGTAATAGCACTAGCATTGGTTACTATGAAGCCCAAGACGTTAAAACAGCACATGAGTATGTTGTCGCTCAATGGCCTCAGCGGAAAACTGTGCTCTACGGTGTCTCCATGGGAGGGGCCGCAGTGCTGCGGGCCATAGCTGTTTACAACGTACAACCCGATGGCGCGATCGTCGAAAGCACTTTCGATCGCCTGCTGAACGCTGTTAGCATCAGATTTGCAGCAATGAAACTGCCACCCCGCCCCCTGGCAGATTTGCTGATGTTTTGGGGCGGTCAGAGATGGGGCTTTAATCCCTATCTTCATAATCCAGCCGATTATGCCCGATCGGTCAAAAGTCCTACTCTAGTATTCTATGGTGAAGGAGATCTGCGAGTCAAGGAAAAAGAAGCTGTTGCCATCTACAATGCCCTTCCGGGCTGGAAGCGCTACTGGTCGTTTCCCAAAGGCGGACATGGTTTGAAAGCAATTGACAATTTGGAACTCTGGGAACGGGCGATATCGGAATTGTTGGTTCAAATCTGATTGTTAAAAATTGAGAGTGGTCAGTGGTCAGTTGTAAGTGGTCAGTGGTCAGTAGTCAGTGGTCAACTAACAAATAACAACTAACAACTAACAAATAACAACTAACAACTAACAACTAACAACTAACAACTACGTCCTACAGTTGGTCGTGCGGAATGTAGGTTTCAGAACTTGGTAAGCGAGCGTCGAACTCACGTTACTCACAATAAACCCCGATAGTGAATGAAGACTAAAACCGCAGCCCAAGACCCCAACGCTACTTTTATAGCAACAAGGATATTGAGCAAAGGAATCACCCCTCCACTCAAAAGCGTCCCCATCTCTCCATGGGGTAACTCGAATCCAGTTAAAGTGAGAACGGCAAGCACGATAAAAACCAGCACCGATAACTTCTCCCAAATCGCAATCCGCCAACGTTTGTAAATCTTTTGCATCCATTCGGGAGATGACGTAATCGCGACCAAACCGATCGCCGTTCCCCCGGCCACCCCCGCCGCAAACCCGCCTCCCGGACTTAAATGCCCGCGAATGGCCAGTTCGATACTCACTAAAGCAGCAATCGTTGCGCCCAAACGCGCTAAGATGATCGAGGGGCGATCGCGGAACTGATGGATGTGCGTCTGGGGTTTTTCATCCGCCAATAAAAACTTCGCGCCCCCGATCGCGACTGTAAAGACCACCACTTCAAAGATCGTGTCGTAGAGGCGATTCCGCAAAATTACCCCCGCGATCGCACTCGGCACGCCGCTGTCGCCTACCACCAACTCGACAACAGAAAAGGGGGGTTCCGGAGCAGCATTGGGCATGACCAGCATTTTAACGTAGAGGGCGATTCCCGCCGCAATGTAGATCCATTTCATTAATGTTTCTCCTGTGAGTTTGACGCCACGACATAAGTTAGGATTGCTTCGGTTGATGAAAGTTCGGCCTGTAACATCTTGTAGAGGCGTTCCAGTCGCATGGCGATACAGTAAACTGGTTTGCTATTGTCCCCCTCCTGGAGAATGCAAGTGCCGTGAATATCTTTTTCCCGCAACGCAGCGCGTAAATCTTCCCGTTCCTCATAGGACAACAGTTCTAAACGGATGTGACGCTTGTTAACAATGGTGCGCAACTTTCCCATCAATTGCTCGCGAATTTCCTCTTCCCCCTCTTTTGCCAGCACTCCCAAACGCATGACCATTGACGATCGCACCGCTACCGCATAGAGGGTAATCGCCAGCATGGTTCCTACTAAGGCTTCCGTCAAGGCAACATCGGGAGCGCCCAAAACCGCGTACAGCAAGGCCGCGATCGCCCCTAGGATACCCCGAATGACCAAAGCGCTGTAGGGATTGACCTGTAACACCAAAAAGACTGCCGTTAGGGGTAACAGGGCCGCGATCGCGTAAATAATATAAATCTCGCTCTCACTCATTTTTCCTCCCGCTACTGGAGCAATAGGCCAGCACGTATCCTAACATCGTATTCCAGATTGCCAAACAAACGATCGCCAGTACCAGTAACGGCCATTCCCGAGGAATTTTCAGCAATAGTCCAAAAACAATGCTCATAGAACCCAAAGTATCCGACACTGAAAGACTGTGGAGTTTAAATAAAACCGATCTCTGGCTGAGCAGAGGAATCGATCCCCAAAACCAGAAGAAAATACCCACAATAATGCAAGTGTAGCTAATAACATCCATCATGATTCATTCATTCATTCATTTAATGATAAGCTGTGATGCATTTAATTGCCTCGTCCAAAATGGGGCAGGCAGGGTAACCGAAACGCTTATGGCAAATGGCCGCGCTTGTTTTTACGCTCAGATCAAATGGGGTGTGGTCAAAATCCGATCCGATCCCCCCCTTCCGAAAGGGGGAGCAACCGGTGCGCCCCCCTTAAAAAGGGGGGTTTGGGGGGATCCGACGACTGGTCTAGTCCTAGAACTATCAACGGGTTTTGACCACACCCGCTCAAATGTGCATTTTAGATGCGCGACAGCTTAGTTGCCAGCAGCATTAAAGCTGCACGTTCCTACCGTGAGGGCGATCTCGCCGACAATCCCAATCATACCGCAAAACCGAGACCAACTTGCATTAGGCGTTGCACAACGACACCGATGATCGGCAAGCGGTCTAATCTTGTCAATCGTCCGTTCGTAATAGCTGATAATGACTTGTGACAACATTCTAACCAACCACTGACCACTGACCACTGACCACTGACCACTGACCACTATCATCGGTAAAAATGTGCAACGCCCAAAATTAAATTTTAAACCAGACAATTCCCATCCAAAAGAGTAAAATCAAAATCACGCTCATCGAACCGATTAAATGATCGAATTCCTCGGCAACTCTGGGCAGTTTGATGCTGAATCTTTTGATGATGGCAAAATAGATCAGCCACCCCGAGGCGATCGTCACTAGGGGTTTAATGATATTCTCGACAGTATAAGCATCATAGTAGGCAATATTCGCCGCAATCAAGCCGACCAGGAGGAGGGTTACGGCTATCCAGAAACCGGGTTTGGCTTTGTCTTTCTTGGTTTCCCCTTCGCTGTGGTGGGGTAAAAAGATAAATTTGGCATACATGATTGCCGTTCCCAATGCCGCTAGATTCATGCCGATTACTTGCCAAGGAAGGAGGTTTTTCATGGTTAAAACCTTGGCTCCAAAGCCGGAGAGTAAGGGGAAACCCGATATAGAAAAACTGGCGATCGCCAGGGGGAGCCATAGACGGGTGGATATCGGCTGCCGTTGCAACTGTTCGAGATCGCGACTGGGTAAGGTTCCTGCAATTAAAAACAGCGAGGCTTTAACCAGTCCGTGAGTGAGAGCGTAAAATCCTCCCACTTCTGGAGCGGCGAGGATGAAGCCCAATTGGGAAACCGTTGAAAAGGCGAGGGTTCGCTTGGTATCCTTTTCAAATATACCGTAGAATATGCCAATCAGGGCGCTAGCCGCCCCGAAAAAGCGAATAATAGGATCGACTTCTGGCACCATCAAGGCGCAGCGCATGAGGGGAAAAATGCCGCTTTTGACAGAAACTCCTGAAAGCAAGGCCGAAACGGGGGTTTCGGATTCGGCGTGAGTCAGAGGTAACCACAAACCGGAAACAAAAACGCCTCCTTTGATTAACAGTCCCAAAAAAATGAGCGCGAGTGCTTCTGGAGGAGCATTCTTTAACCCAGCAAAGGCAAAAGAGTGATTCGCTTGATAAACCAGCACGGCACCGATCAGAAAAAAGAGCATGGCGACATTGCTGATGAACAGGTAGCGCAGGCCCACCCACATGGAGCGATCGCTGCGGGGATAGGTGATGGAGAGGAAGGCGGCAATGCTGCTGACTTCCAGGGCGACGTATAAGCTGATAAAATCCGAGCAGATAAAGACAGCATTAACGCTGCCGTGCAGAATGATGGAATTGGTGTAAAAAAAGGCGGTTTTTTCCGTATCCCAACCGTAAATGATGACGGCTGCCGTAACCAGGGCATTAGTGAGGATAAAAAAGCCGCTCGTGGTATCGGCTTCTAACGTGACGCCGAAATTGTCGAGTACGGTTAAGGTGAGGGGAGAGGCTTGGAAAAATAGCCCAAATCCATAGCTCACTGACAGTAAGACCGTTACGATCGCCAGAGCGCGATCGAGCCGGGGTAGGAGGTAAATGAGAAACCCCATAAAACAGGGCAGGGTCACCCAAGCGATCGTCAAAGTATTCATCACAAACAATCAGTTATAGCAACTTTCCGCTACTGCTAGCAGCGTATCTCTGGCTGAGGATAGAAATCCTTACCCCAAACCAGAATATCATACCCACAATAATGCAAGTGTAGCCAAAAAACTCCCTCATGATTCATTCATTCGTTTAATGATATTTGCTAGCAGCATTAACGCCGCATTTCCTACGGTGAGGACGATCGCACCGACGATCCCGATCGCCCAATCATCCCGCAAAACCGAGACGAACAAAATCAAAATTGCCGTCTTCGTGGAGATACTGGCAAAAGCCAACATTTTCTGCCATATATTATCATTTTCCCAAGCATCATAAATGGGAATGAGCAAGGCCAGAATCATGGCAACTAATAAGAGTAAGAGGATCATGGCTTTTTCCTTCGAGTAACGCGATGGATTTCATACCACCCTTCTTCGTGGTATTGCACCACAATGGTTTTGGGGGTAAACGTAATCAGAAAAATATCCAAAAAAACGAGCCTGTGCGATCGCTTTTCTTCCACTCGTTCGCAGACCATCTCCTCGTCATTATGGGGACGCAGGATGAGTTCAAAGGCTTCGATATAGGCTATAGGAATTGCCCAAAGGATTTTTCCCAATACCAACAGCCACTCTTTGATGGCTTCTGGGTTGGTATAACTGCGAGGAATTAGCAGTGAAATGCTCAGACCGATGATCGCATTCGGCCAGCTGAAATCAGCCGTCAGCAGAAACCAGATTGTCAAGCGTAAGATTAGATGTCCAACCATGCAAATCCCATCCAAAAGAGTAAAATCAAAATTATGCTCATCGAACCGATTAAATGATCGAATTGCTCCGCGACCCGGGGCAGTTTGATGCTCAACCTTTTAAAAATGGCAAAATATACCACCCAACCCAGCGCGATCGTGGCTAAAGGTTTAATCGTATTTTTGACATTATAGGCATCATAGTAGGCAACATTGGCCGCAACCAAGCCAAGGAGTAGAATAATGACTGCTATCCAGAAACCCGGTCTGCTTTTCTGGTTTTCTACCGATCTTTGATGGGGGATAAAGATAAATTTAGCAAAGGAAATGGCAGTTCCCAAGGCGGCCAGATTCATGCCGAGCACCTGCCAGGGGAGGAGATTTTTCATGGTTAATACCTTCGCTCCAAAGCCAGACAGCAAGGGGAAACCGGAGATCGAGAAACTGGCGATCGCCAGGGCGATCCAGATAGGGGTGGCGATCGGTTGCTGTTGTAGTTCCTTGAGGTTGCGACTGGGTAAGGTTCCCGCGATTAAAAACAGCGCCGCTTTAACGAAGCCGTGAGTGAGGGCGTAAAATCCCCCGACTTCCGGTGCGGCGAGAATAAAGCCCAATTGGGAAACCGTGTGAAAGGCCAGCATTCGCTTGGTATCCTTTTCAAAAACGGCATAGAATACCCCCAGAATGGCGGTAGCGACGCCGAAAATCCGCACGACGGGATCGATCTCTGGCACTACTAAGGCGCAGCGCAACAGGGGGAAAATGCCGCTTTTAACCGCCACTCCCGACAGCATTGCCGAAACGGGGGTTTCTGATTCGGAGTGAGTCAAGGGCAGCCACAAACCGGAGACAAAAACGCCTCCTTTGATTAATAGTCCCACAAAAATTAGGGCGAGGGCTTCTGGGGGAGCCGATCGCAACCCGGCAAAGGCAAAAGAGTGACTTGCCTGGTAAACCTGTACTGCGCCGATCAGAAAAAAGATCATGGCGACATTGGTTATGAACAGGTAGCGCAAGCCGATCCATAGGGTGCGATCGCTGCGGGGATAGGTGATGGCTAGGAAGGCGGCAATCCCGCTGACTTCGAGGGCGACGTACAAGCTGATAAAATCCGAACAGATAAATGTCGCATTAACGCTACCGTGCAGAATAATCGCTTGAGTATAAAAAAAGGCGGTTTTATTCGTATCCCAACAGTAAATAACCACTGCCACCGTGACCAGGGCATTAGTCAAGATAAAAAAGCCGCTCGATGTATCGGCATCTATTGTCACGCCGAAATTATCGAGTAATGTGAGAGTCAGGGACTCGTCTTGGAAAAATAGACTAAACCCATAGCCGACCGACACCAAAGACGCGCATAGGGCAAGATAGCGATCGAGTTTGGGAAGGAGGTAAATGATAAACCCGACAAAAAAGGGCAGGGCGATCCAATAGATCGTGATAGCGTTCATGTCTTATGTATTATCCTTCTCGATCTCGCGGGTGTCCAAGGTGGGATGATCTCGCGAGAGTTTCATGACTCCTACCAGCATTAACGCCTGAATCGAGAGGCCGATGACGATTGCGGTCAAAATCGCCCCTTGGGGAACGGGATCGGCGTAAGCACGATCGATTTGATTGTCTGAGATAATGGGGGTAAAGAAGCCACCTCGCGAGGCAATGAGGACATAGTAAGCGATCGCCCCCGTACTCATCACGTCCATGGAGACGATTTTCATTAGTAGGTTCTTTTTGAGAATGATACCGAAAAATCCGCACAAAAGAGTTGCGAATACAAATGCCTCTAACACGAAATTCACCTGTTGGGGAATAATGTTTACCAGAATACACGCTTCTTGAGTCTAGTTTCCCTCAGTTTGGGTAGCAATGCAACTTACTAGGTATGGAATCGACGCCGAACGATTGTGCGCCGAAGTCGTGGATTGACGATATGACAGGGGTTTCAGCCATTTTTTGCTCGAAAAAGCAAGATCTTGTTTAGGGGGCGTCGGCGATCTGCCTACCTGAGTCGAGTTCTACTGCCGCAATAGCCGTCAAACCCAATCCCTGAGAGCGTTTCAGCTATTATAGCATCTCTAGAACAGTTTGTGGCAAATAGTTCGTACAGTGCTGGACAGTGCCGGTTACTCATGGGTTTTCGTGCAGCGACCACCGGTTACAACCCTGTTGTTTCTGAGCCAAAACCAGGGCCGCACTGCCATCCATTACCACGGTGCCGCGCCACTCTCCAAACACTGCGAGATATTCCTGTAGAAAATTGGGACAACAATCAAACCTAATTCATAATCAACCATATTTTTGGGAAAAAATATGGTCGATCGATACAAAATGGAGATTAAACTATTACCTCGTCAGCAAAATTTGCCCAGCGCACAAACTCAAATGGTCCCGCGATCGAACCCCACAGTCGTTCGTCTGTTTCCGGGTCGCGCCCCCGGTCCAGACTGATCAGTTTCTGTTCGTAAACTTCAAATTCACTGTCGAGATAGCTAGTTTTACCTTGGCGAACCACGATGCAAGCTTTTCCCGGTTCTACCCGGGCTTTGAAGCTGTGACCCGTCCATTCTACTAAGAAGTTACAGCCCGGGAGTTTCTCTAGTCGATCGGGGGTGAGTGCTGACAGGCGATCGCGATCGCGGGAAGCTCCGTAAAACTTTTCTTCCTCTTTAATTTTATAGTTTTCCAGTTCAATGCTTTCTCCCGTATTGACTAATTTCAACACTCGGGTCCGATAGGGTTGGTTGAGCATGATATCATAGGCTTGTTCTAGATACAAACTTACCCCATCTAACAAGTCCGGGGGCAAGGGACGCATGCAAACGCGAATGTGAGCAAAAAATGGGGGATTTTCAAAGGCTTGCTCTTGGTTGCTGAAGTCGGCTGCCATCCAGCGTGCTAGGGTGGTAATATCGGTAGAATAAGTCATGTCAGTTCGTAGGGTGGGCAATGCCCACCATGTTAGTTGGGTTCGGTGGGCAATGCCCACCATGTCAGGTTGGGAATATTTTAATTTTTCAGTCCCTGAAGGCTAAATAAGAGAACTTGAGTTACTTGGTCATCTCGGAAATTATCGTCGCTGACGAGAATCAAACTTTTGCTGCCATCTGGCAAGCGCGGTCCCAGGGTCATGCCTTCTAGGTTATCTAAAGTAATGCCGAGGCTGTTTAAGTCTAGCAGCAGTTGTTTGCGGATGGGGTTAAGTCCCGTTAGATCGCCTTTGAGACTGGTAACATTGCTAATATCACTTGCCGCACCGGTAGCTAGCTGGAATATTTTGGCACTGAAACCTAAAAAGCCAAAGGAACGCTCTAAGCTGAGAAAATGACCGCCTCGATCGACTGCTAAGATCTCAGCTAACCCATGAAATAATGCTCCTGGAGGTGGGGGGTCTAATAGATAGAAATGTTCGGAAAGCAGTTGGGGTCGTCCATAACCAACCAAATAATGTAACCAACGACTTTTAGCATTCACCATGTCCACCGCATCTGGATCCCGGTCTTGTGCTAAAGCTGACTCTGTGGCGACAAACAGGCGCAATGGTTCTCCTACACTGGGGATTGTACCAGAGGGATTGATCGTCAAGGCTTCAAAGCCGCGATTCTCTTGGACCCCAAGCTGTTGCTTGTCTCCCACGCCATCGGGGATATAATGTTTGGGAATGGGCAAACTCCTTTGCCAACGCCCTGTTTGGATGTCAAATTCTTCTACAGCAGGGCCAATATCAGTGCCAGCAATGCCTTCTGTAGAGATAAATATGGTTTTGTCTGGAGTTATGGTGATTCCTTCTGGGTCGATCGCGCCCCAGGGATAGTAATTTCCATCGGGACCGATCAGATATGTCACCTTTTCGATTTCGATATTCGGTTTTTCGGTATCCAGCCTCATGGTGTAAAACCGGGCTGGGGATCCTTCGCTGCGATCGTCCGATAATGCGTAGATGCGACCGAGCCTGCGATCGTAGGCGATCGCGGATATGCCGCCAACGGGAGTATCTGCAAATGTTGTCTTGGGCAATTCATAGGATCCCAGGAATTCCAGGGATATGCCTAAAAATATCCGCTCTTCCGCAGTCACCTGGGGCAATTCACAACTGGTCAGCAGACTCGACAGCCCTATCATTATCGCCAATAGCCAGGGCAGAATTTTGCCTTTTCTTATCTTCACCTGTTCTCTCCTCTTTCCCGTTTTTCCGCAGTTTTCGTTCCCAGAAGCAGCCTGGGAACGATTTTATAGAGTGCAGACCCTCCAATACTTCAAGGTTTTGCATATAGGTTGTCATTGCGAGGGGGGGGGTAGGACGCCATTAACTTATGCCGCAAGCAAGTTAACCCCCCCCGAAGCAATCTCCGTCGCCCCTGTCCAGATGCATGCACGCGGCGTAGTTGCTGAGATTGCTTCGGGGGGTTCATCGTTTGGAGCCCTAAAATGTCGGTTTTGGTTTCCCCCTCGCAATGACAAATTGTTAACCGAGAAGTATTGGCAGAGCCTCTAGTTTATTATAGTACAATTAGCTATCTCGGATGGAAGGAGCATTTGCCAGATAGGCTGCTGCTTTTTGCATCATTTCAATATCTGATGGCGACCAAGAACGAGCATTTTGGCAGTGATGAGCAGCTAGCAATCCCCACAATCTCCTATCATTGAGAATTGGTACGACTAAGTTAGCGCGGACTTGGATCCCACGCAAGAAATCCCGGTGGCACTCGGCGATCGCCTCTGTCTCTATGTCGGCGATCGCCCTGAATCTTCCCTCTTCGTACATGGTAGCATATTCTTGATTAAAACAATCATCTGCTCCTGTAGAGCCATAAATCGATAGTTCTTTAATACCCAAAGACTCGAAGGTTACCTGTCCTTTCCACTGGCGATAAAAGTAATATACTACTACACGATCTACCTGTAACCGGTCTCTGAGGTCGTCCGTCGTTTTTTGCACTAAGGCATCTCTGGCCATCGTTTGACTCAGACGGTCAGTTAGAGATCGCAATCCCCGGTCGAAATTGGGCTGACTTAAAGCCTTGTCAGATATTTGGTTGGAGTTATGGACCATGTTCTTCCTCCTGTTCCCAAACGGAAAATACCTTTAATCTACCATACGGGGATTCCGAAAGCAAGTATTGAGACTAACATTTTTGCTTCAGGGGCAATTATACTAGAATAAGAAACATCCTGCGGGAAGAACGAAAATATCAAGAACGGGAAACCAGGCGACAGGGGGCCCGTGCAGATGTTTTGGCCGCGATCGCGGCTGTTTTGCCCGGTTATCACAGCCGAATATTTCTGAGTAAAGCATGAATTTGACAAAATTTATCTGCTACTGTATTCTACAGTAGTTATCCTGTACTAACTTGATTTAATATGACAGTCCAATTCAAGGTTCCCTCAATGGTCTGTGACGGTTGTGCAGAAACCGTGACTAAAGCGATCCAAACGGTTGACCCCGGTGCTAAGGTGAATATAGTTCTGGAAACTAAGGAGGTTAGCGTGGAAAGTAACGCTTCCCTTGATGCCATCAAAGAGGCGATCGCGGCTAAAGATCATACAGTAGAGTAACATAGGGGCGATCGCCTGGGTAGGACGATCGCCTTCATGAAACATTGGTGGGCGCGATGTGACAGGGTGAAGCATTGCGGAAGCAAAATGGTTGGTGGGTATCAAACCTTATCGCCGCAATGCTTCACCCCTACAAAAACGGCGATCGGGTGGGATGCCAGAAACCGGGTTTCTTTTCAGGATATCGGGGCTAGAATGCAAAAATTGTGGGAAGAAACCCGGTTTCTTTCACTTATAACGAGGGCAGATCGGGTGTGAGGCCAGAAACCGGGTTTCTTTTCATAATCTCGGCGGGGAGGGAAAAATTGTGGGGAGAAACCCGGTTTCTTTAGCTGCGAATTGACGATCGCATGGACGGGGCGATCGCATTTGCGGGACGATCGGGTATGTGAGTTATCCCGTGGAGACCAGAAACCGGGTTTCTTTTCGGTATATCGACACCAGAGGCAAAAAATATCGGGAGAAACCCGGTTTCTTTAATCGAGTGAATTACAGGTATTACCCATTCAGGGTTGCTAAAGTAGCCACTTCCTCGATCCGATCGCCTTCTCCCGTCAACAGCAATAGATCTTCTGGTTGGAATTTCATGGCGCTGTCCACAGGATTATGTAGTTTACCATGTCGGCGCACCGCCCGCACTACTACATTATAATCAGTCTGTATAGCTGCTGGCTGCATTCCCACCAAAGCAGACTCTGCTGCTAAACTCACCCAATGACTAGATCCCGGACTAATTTGACAGCGACCCAGCATCAAATCTTGAAAAGCTGTCAGTTCCTCCGGTTCCCCAACCACCAGGAGTCGATCGGGCGATCGCAAAGTGGTCAGACCTTTGGGATAGTAACTGAGGTCATCTCCTTGTTGAATTGCCATCACGGTCACCCCGGTCCAGTTGCGGATATCTGCCGTCGTCAATGTACTCCAATCTAAAGGCGATCCTTTCTCTAAAGTTACCCATTCGCCGTGCAGTTCTGGTGCTGCATCGGTCAAAGCTTGCAATTGCTTCCTCGGGGCGCGATCGGGTCTCACGCTGAGATAATGATCTGTGTGAATACCCTTAATTACAGAATGGATGTTGGAGGGATGTTCTCCCAGAGTTGCCAGCATATGCGTGCCCATTTCCAGCGCTGCTTCAAATTCCGGTTGCACTACTTCCCGCGCCCCCAATTGAATCAGCAGGTCAATTTCATTATTCTGGTGGGAACGGGCGACTACGTCTAGTTCGGGGGCAAATTCTAAGGCCCGTTTCAGTAACAACCGCGTACTGGTAGGATCCGGGAGGGCGATCGCCAGGGCTTTAGCTTTTTCCAAATGGGCCTTCTCCAATACCAATTCCGAATCAGCATCCCCAAAAATATAAGGAATTTGCTGATGTCTCAACCTTTGGATCGCTGCTTCGCTATTCTCAATTATGAGGACTTGATGCCCCCGATTTTGCAGGATTTTGACAATCACTTGGCCGACTCGTCCGTAACCTGCCACTACTACATGATCGCGCATTTTTTCGGGAATTGATAGGGCTTTAGTGTCCCGAAACCGCCGCAGGTAATTTGCCAGAAAGGGCAGTTTGGCCAGTTCGTCCGCTATCCGGGGAGACCATCTGATCCACAAGGGTGTTAGCACTAAGGTTATACCTGTCGTTCCCAATAGCAGCAGATACTTTTCCTCAGTTATGAACCCTTGCTGGAAACCGATAACCGCTAAGACAAAGGAAAATTCCCCGATCTGATTTAGTCCTAAACTGACGATCACCGCCGTTTTGAAGGAGTAGCCAAAGTTTAGGACGATCGGCAGAATAATCCCGGATTTTCCTACCATAACAATAGCGACTAGAGCGAGTATAGCGCCAAAATTATGGAAAATAAATCCTGGGTCGATCTGTATCCCGATCGAGGCAAAAAACAGACTAACTAAGGTGTCCCGCAGGGGCAATATTTTTGCTAAAGCTTGGTCGGAATAATCAATTTCTGATATCATTAAGCCAGCGACAAATGCCCCCAGTTCCATAGAAAGACCGATCTTTCCTGTCATCAACGCAACTCCCAAACAAAGGACGATCGCGGTCAACAGAAAAAGTTCGCTACTCTCAGTCTGGGCGATGCGTTTAATCAGTCTGCGAACGAGCCACCGGCCAGGGACTAAAGCAGCAGTCAGGAACAGTACCAATTTCAGCAAAGTACTCAGGATAGCTGCGGTAATATTTGCCGGATCCTGGAAGGCGGGGAGAATAGCTAACATCATCGCTAAAGTGAAGTCTTGGGCAATCAAAATTGCCATCATCACTTGACCATGTCGAGTATGGGTTTCTCCCCGTTCCATCAGAGTTTTCAGCACTACAGCAGTAGAAGAGAGGGAGAGTAGAACTCCCAGAAATATTCCCTGGGTCAGTCCCTCTACCCAACCAATGAGGGGGGCGATGAGGGCCACAAGAGCGATCGTCAGACCAATTTGCAGTGAACTAGCTTTCAGGAGAATATCCCGAAAGCGTTTGAGTTCCGTGAGAGAGAATTCGACACCGTAGCCGAATAGCAAGAAGATAATGCCAATAGCAGCGATGTCTTTAATTTCGCTGGCATTATTTAACAGCTTGAGACCAAAGGGGCCTAAAATTAAACCGCTAGCTAAATAACCTAAAAAGACGGGTTGACGCAAGCGGTGGGCCAGGTAGCCTCCCAAAGCAGATGCTCCCAGGACTGTGGTAAGATCTAGAAGAATATTATGTTGTTCTGCCGCCATGTTCTATTATGCTGGTTTGTTATGCTGGTTATGTCGGTTTAGTTATAATAACGGAAAACCGATCCCCCCTGGGGTTACTGACGAACATTTACAATTATCCGGGTGTGGTCAAAAGTAGTCGATCGCGCTCGACTCCAGAAGAAACCCGGTTTCGCAGGAGTTACCGGGTTTCTGGCAAGACTTCTCGGTTAAACATATAGGTTGTCATTGCGAGGGGGGGGGTACGTAGCGATAACTTATGGGAAATCTCCTTAACCCCCCCCCGAAGCAATCCCCCCGCCGTGTATAAGATGAAAATATCTCTTCTTCTTTGTAACCCTATTAGGCAAGTTGAGTTGGTTACAGCTTTGTTGTCCAACGGTTAACCTCCCTTTCTAAGTCTTCAGCGGGATAGTCGAACACGGGGATCTCCATTTTACCTAACAACTCCATGAAAGTTGGTCTGGAGTACCCTGCTAACTCTGCCGCTTGCCCGAGGGATAGCTTTCCAGTTTCGTATAGTTTCCCCATCAGCAGCAACTTCGCTTCCTCCACAGATACATCATAGGGCAATTTTACTATGAGTTCGTTATTCATGACTACTGAAGTTTACACCTATGGTTCATTTTTCGCTAGTTTTATTATTCATATTTTAGCGCTTCGGTGCTAGCATTTCGCTCACTGCGATCGCCACTTCCGGAAATGCCAACGGGGAAATAATTGCCTCATATTTTATAATTACTTGCCTTTTCTAACCCTTATGACTCGGTTCGCGAAAAACGTACAATTGACGATTATTAACATCTAATACCCAGTAATCAGCAATTCCCGACTTAGCGGAAACTTTGGCTTTTAATTCCCGATCGCTCCTGATAGTGGTATCCGCGACCTCAATAATCAGATAAACTTCATGAGGAGTCGGATGGTGGTCTTCATAGTATAATGGATCTGGGATAACTACGGCAATATCTGGTTCTGGTTCCGAATAATCGTCTAACCGCACGGGATCTTGTAGCCGCACCAATACCTGTTCTCCTAAATGCTTTTGTAGTAATATATTTATCCGCGCAACAGCAGCAGAATGTGAGGTTTTTTTGGCTGACTTTTTGATTATCTGTCCTTCAATTAATTCTACCTTTTCGTCTGGAGCGATAATTCCCATTTCTCCCAGGCGATGATATTCTTCAACAGTCAAACGACGAATATCTACAAGCATCTTTATCTCCTGTCTCTTTGGCGGGAAACTATCCGTTAAAGTAAGGTGGGCGCGGTGCCCACCCGACAATTTTAAAAATGATCAAGCCCGCGCAGGCGGGCTTGGTTTTTGTAGCCCCAGGTTTTAACCTGGGGGTGGTAGCGTATTTCAATCTGGAAGGTGGTGGGCGGTGCCCACCCTACGAGTTTACACAGCAGTCAATACTTTATCTACAGATTGTACCTGATTGAGGAGATTTTGCAAGTCCTCTCCTTCAATGACCTCTGTTTCTAAGATTTGCTGGGCAATTTTCTCCAACAAATCTCGATTCCCATTCAGGATATTCAAGGCTTTCTGATGAGCAGTTTCCACAATTTCCTTCACTTCATCATCGATCGCCTTAGCGGTTTCGTCACTGACCATCCGACGGGGGTTCATCATCCCGCCATCTCCCAGAAAATTATTCTGGGCACCCTTTTCGTAAGCAAGGGGACCTAACACCTTACTCATCCCGTAAGTGGTCACCATTTGTTCTGCCATATCGGTGGCCCGTTGCAAGTCATTGGAAGCACCCGTGGTAATGCTGCCAAACACGACTTCTTCGGCGGCACGTCCCCCTAGCAATGTGGCAATTTCACCTCGAATTTCGGCTTCGTCCTTTAAGAAACGATCTTCCGTTGGCAACTGCAACGTGTAACCTAAAGCTGCCATCCCGCGCGGGACGATCGAGATTTTTGCCACTCCCGCAGTACCGGACATGGCCGCACCCACCAAGGCGTGACCGACTTCATGATAAGCAACGATCTTTTTCTCCTTTTGATTCAGGACGCGGCTTTTCTTTTCTAAACCTGCCACTACCCTTTCAATAGCTTCCTTAAAATCTGCTTGGGACACAGTTTCCCGCTTATTCCGGGCTGCTAATAATGCTGCTTCATTCACCAAATTTGCCAAGTCCGCCCCGGCAAAACCTGGCGTAGTCGTCGCGATCGCCTTCAGGTCTATGTCCGACCCCAACTTCACCTTCCCGGCATAAATTTCCAAGATTTTCCAGCGTCCCGACAAGTCCGGACGATCGACCAACACCTGGCGATCGAACCGTCCGGGACGTAACAGGGCCGCGTCTAGACTTTCCGGGCGGTTAGTAGCAGCAAGCACAATGACAGTGGCATCCCCGACAGCAAAACCATCCATTTCTGTCAGCAACTGATTGAGGGTTTGTTCTCGTTCGTCATTGCCGCCGTAGAAACCACCCGTAGCCCGGGACTTCCCGATCGCATCAAGTTCGTCAATGAAAATAATACATGGCGCTTTCTTCTTCGCCTGATCGAAAAGGTCGCGCACCCGGGCCGCCCCGGTACCCACAAACAGTTCGACAAACTCCGAACCAGAGATACTGAAAAAGGGCACTCCCGCTTCACCTGCTACAGCTTTCGCCATCAGCGTCTTACCCGTACCGGGAGGGCCGACCAGCAGCACACCCTTGGGGATACGGGCCCCAATAGCAGTAAACCGCTGGGGAGATTTCAGGAATTCGACAATTTCCTCTAATTCCGTCTTAGCTTCTTCCACCCCGGCCACATCATTAAAAGTGACTTTGTTCTCATCGTCTTGGACATAGACTTTCGCCTTACTCTTGCTGATCGAAAGAGCACCTTGGGGGCCGCCGCCACCAGCGCCGCGACTGAGGAAAAACTGCCAGATGCCGATAAAGATTAATGGCGGAATTACCCAGCTGAGGAGAGTAGTAAACCAGCGATTCTTTGGTGGTGGCGTCGCAGCGAACTCCACTCCGTTTTCCTCTAGCCGTTGAGGTAATTCCACATCGAAGATCGGCGTGGTAGACAGCACTTGTCCTGGTTGGTTGCCGTCACTTTTGAGCTGGTAGCGGATCTCGTTTTGGCCCAAGGACACTGCTGCTACATTCCCATCTTGCACCTGGTCAATGAAAAAGCTATAGGGAACGCGAGGAATTTGCGGACCTAACAATTGTGGCAAAAACAGATTTGCCAGTAAGAAGGCACCTGCCAGAAAGAACAGGATATTGGCGATCTGGCGCGATCGGGGCGGTTGAGGATTGTCTTTTACACTCATTATTTTTGCTGATTTTGAAACATATCCGTAGGGTGGGCCATGTCCACCTGAGTAAATTGTAATCCACCAAGCCACCTCGGCAGTAGGGGAGGAAACCGATCTGGAGTAGAGAGATACCCCGTTTGTAGTAAGCGCTTTAGCGCTTTCCCGTTTGTAGTAAGCGCTTTAGCGCTTTCCCGTTTGTAGTAAGCGCTTTAGCGCTTACTGGTGGGCGGTGCCCACCCTAGGAGTTACGCACTTTGTCTACAGGGTACACTTGGTTTAACAGATTTTCCAGTTCCTCCCCTTCGATGACTTCGGTTTCGAGGATGCGCCCGGCGATCGCCTCCAACAAATCCCGATTATGATTGAGGATAGCCAGGGCTTGCTGATAGCCAGCTTCCACGATCTCCTTCACTTCATCATCGATCGCTTGAGCCGTCTGGGAACTCACAGCCCGCCTCCCATTACTACCATTATTCCCCAGGAAGTTGTTCCCCTGACGTTTCTCATAAGAGATAGGTCCTAACACTTTACTCATGCCGTAGAGGGTCACCATTCGTTCTGCTATATCCGTCGCCCGCTGCAAGTCATTAGCGGCACCACTCGTGATGCTACCAAAGACAATTTCTTCTGCTACCCGTCCCCCCAGCAGAGTTGTGATTTCTCCCCGGTATTCCGACTCGTCCATTACGAAACGGTCTTCCGTTGGCAATTCCAATACGTAACCTAAAGCTGACATCCCGCGCGGGACGATCGATATTTTCGATACTTTGCTACTTCCCGGCATCAAAGCACCCACGATCGCGTGACCTACTTCGTGGTAGGCAACAACCTTTTTGTCTTTTTCATTCAGAACCCGGCTTTTCTTCTCTAAACCAGCTACCACCCGTTCGATCGCTTCCTTCAGGTCTTCCTGGGCTACAGCTTCCCGTTGATTGCGGGCTGCCAATAATGCCGCTTCATTTACCAGATTAGCTAAATCTGCACCTGCAAAGCCGGGAGTCTGAGTGGCGATCGCCTTCAGGTTTACGTCCGGTCCTAACTTCACCTTTTGCGCATATATTTCCAAGATTTTCAAGCGTCCCGATAGGTCAGGACGGTCTACCAACACTTGGCGATCGAACCTTCCCGGGCGCAACAGTGCCGCATCTAGACTTTCCGGGCGGTTAGTCGCAGCTAGTACAATTACCGTCCCATCCCCAGCACTAAAACCATCCATTTCTGTCAATAATTGGTTCAGGGTTTGTTCCCGTTCGTCGTTACTGCCACTTTGGAAACCACCATTGCTGCGGGACTTCCCGATCGCATCTAGTTCGTCGATAAAAATAATGCAGGGAGCCTTCTTTTTCGCCTGTTCAAATAAGTCGCGCACGCGGGCCGCCCCCGTCCCGACAAACAGTTCCACGAACTCCGAGGCCGAGATACTAAAAAACGGCACTCCTGCTTCTCCCGCCACCGCTTTAGAAAGGAGAGTTTTCCCCGTACCCGGCGGTCCCACTAGCAGGACCCCTTTCGGGATCCGGGCCCCAATTTCCTTAAACCGCTGGGGTGTTTTCAGGAATTCCACGATTTCTTGCAATTCCGTTTTCGCTTCTTCCACCCCTGCCACATCAGCAAAGGTAATTTTGTCCGACTCTCCCTCTACATATATCTTCGCCCTACTCTTGCTAAAGGAGAGGGTACCTTTCCCACCCCCAGGATGGAGGAAAAACCTAAATGCTGCTACCAAGATCAGGGGCGGTATTACCCAGTTAATCAGCAAACCAAACCAGTTATTCTTAGGAGGCGGTGCCGCACGGAACGTAATCCCCTTTCTCTCTAGGCGTTTGGGCAAGTCTGGATCGGGAATGGGAGTAGTAGCCCGAATTTCTACCTGGTTGCCCTCTCTTTTCAAAGCATAGCGGATTTGGCTTCTACCCCAAAGCACCTCTACCACTTCTCCCCTATCCACCTGGGCCAGAAACTCGCTGTAAGCTCTCAGAGGCTGTTTGGGACGCCGCAACTCGGGCAAAATCCAGTAATTTACCACCACTGCTATCCCTGCTATTCCTAGCAGCAGGATGCCTATTTCCTGCGATCGGGGTAATTTTGGCTTCTTTTTGATTCCCATACTTTCTCCACATTAGATGGGAGGACTAAAGTCCTCACTACGAACTACGAACTACGAACTACGAACTACTTAGTCTCCTCCGGGCATCGAGAGCAACTGCCACTCTCCTGCTACTTTACCAAAGACTGCCCGATTTTCTAAGGGGCCATATACGTAACGATTGTAGACGTAACCTTTTTCTTCATTGGGTAGAATCACTGGAGTCCAACCGTAGATCGGGTCAACCTCTTGGCCTTTTTCCACCTGTTCTTGCCATTGTTTTTCCGCCGTCTCCCGGTCAAGCTTGACTACTTCGTTGGAAAGGTTGCTGATCACTTCGCTGTTTAAGGATGGTTGCGATCGCACGTTAACGTTTCTACCGACAACGATCGCATGATTCAATTCCCAGTCCAGTCCCGAGGCGGATGAGGGTGCTGGATACTGACGATAAAATTCTTTGGTAACATTAGAACAAATCCACACTGTCGTCCCCCGGTCTACCGGAGGATAGTTATCGCTAGCTTCGGCAGCGCAACTGTTCGCGATCGCCTTTTCCAGCAAGGACCAGAAGCGTCCATCAGGGTTTTCCAGGCCCAGTTCGTCGATCCCGATCGGTCTACTGAACCCCAAGGATATGCCCTCTGCTGGTAAAATCGAACGGATAAAGAAGGCATTTCGTTCTGTTACAGCTTGCCGCAGTTCTTGACGAAAACTATCAAACTCGCTACCCGGTTCCACTTCATCATCCAGGTCAATTGGTTTCCGTCCCAATTCCAGCTTTTCGGACTTGGGTGTAGCTGGTTCTTCCGCGAAAGCTTCAGGTACAGGTTCTGGTCTTGACTCAGTCGGTCTCCTAATGCTGACAGCAGGTTCTCTGGTCGGAGGATCTTTGTGCAGTATAGTTGCCAGGGTTGCCCCCCCTAATGCTGAGGCCAACATCCCCCCGGCAATCACCAAGTAAAATTCTTTCTTGATTTCCTTTAGCCACTTATATTCTATCATTTTCTCTGACTCTTGCTAACTGTTGATGTTGTTAATGCTTTAGCGCTAGTCGGCATCGGACAATGGGTGTGTCTCCTATATCTAGGATATCCAGAATTTAATCAGCCATCGACAAACGCGCTATTTTTTCCATATGGTTTGAATGGCTAGCTAGAGATTTGGTTCCTTGGCTATAGTAATTATCTTAACTGCCAAATATTAAATTATAACATTTTCAGCAATAGTTTGACTAGCTAGTTTTGTTAGCAAAATGTAAAGGATTGTAACAAAAATCCTTCTGTGGTAACAAAAGGCGGGGTTTTGCCTGATTAAAAGATATAACTCTGCCCCACCTCAAGGAGAAATGGTTATGAAGACTGAATTTAAGACCAAGTTCCTGCAACAGCTAATTCAGAAGCGCCAAAACCAGGGCTTCACCCTCATTGAACTGCTGGTGGTGATTATCATCATCGGCATTCTCTCTGCCATAGCCTTGCCCACCTACCTCAGTCAGGCTAACAAGGCCAAAGAGTCGGAAGCGAAAATTTATCTTTCAGCAACCATGAAGGCCCAGCAACCCTTCTACATACAGGAAAATCGCTTCAGCAGCGAACTCAATCAGTTGAGTGTTAGTATCTCCACCTCAACGGAAAACTACGATTACGGCATTATGACTACCGAGCCTGAGACTCAGGCCACCCATTATGCCCAAGCCAGAAGTGGGCTAAAGTCCTATCTGATGGGCGCCATGGCGATCGCCGACCCAGACACCGAAGAAATACATATGCCTAGCATTTCATGCAAAAGTGAAGAGGCTGAGGCCGACGAAGCAGAAGTGGTATACTCTCCAACCGGTCCTACTTGTCCCGATGGATATGAGAATAGTTAACTCTTTTCTCGCCCGTTGAAAACCCCAACCGAGAGGTTGAAAACCCCAACCGAGAGGTTTTAAACCCCAACCGAGAGGTTTTAAACCCCAACCGAGAGGTTTTAAACTTCAACCGAGAGGTTTTCAACCCCAACCGAGAGGTTTAAAACCCTGACAGAGAGGTTTTAAACCCCAACCGAGAGGTTGAAAACCTCAACCGAGAGGTTTTAAACCCCAACCGAGAGGTTTTCAACCCCAACCGAGAGGTTGAAAACCTCAACTTGGAACTCCAAAGGTCGAACTCCTTCCCTCACGTAGATCTCGGGGGACACGGAAGGATCCGCCGAGTACCAACGGGTTTTTACCACACCCGGCAGATCCTCCCAGGCCGACTTTGTGCCTGTAGCGGCAGGTTTTAACCTGCCGATGGAGTCTGCTGACTGGTAATCACCGATTTTTGGGAAAGCATCTGCCATGCCAACTTCGCCGCCCCTACCATTCCCGCCTGGTTGCCCAACTCTGCGACTAACAGCTGCAAACCTTCACGAGAAATTGGCAGTACCCGCTGTTCGATTTCTGATAATGTTGCGGGCAAGAAATATTCGGCACTCTCACTAATGCCTCCCCCAAGGACGATCGCCTCTGGGGTGAGAATGTAAATCAGGTTAGCTAACCCCGCACCCAGATGATGTCCGTAGTTTTTCCAGAATTCCAATGCTTGCCTATTTCCCACTTTCGCCATGTGGGCAAGTTCCGCAGGAGTCATGCCAGTCCGCCGGCGCACTGCTGGCACGGAGACATGCTGTTCTAAAGATCCCCGATTACCACTATTGCATTTGTGACCGTAAAGTTCGATGGAAATTAACCCCAGTTCCCCAGCGGCACCGCGATGACCTGTAAACAGCTTGCCATCCAGGATAATAGCACCACCCACTCCCGTACCGAGGGTAAGCATAATTAGATTCTGAAACTGCCGTCCGGCACCGGTCCATGCTTCTCCCAAAGCCGCACAGTTGGCATCGTTAGCGAGAATTACTGGCAGTCCAGTTTTTTCTTCCAACCAGTCCGCGAAGGGAACGTCCTGCCAAGAAACCAGGTTAATGGCGATTTTCGATATTCTACCAGGGCCATCCACGGGACCGGGTAGGCCCACCCCGATCGCCAAACATTCCTGTTCGGGATCCAATTGGGCGATCGCCTCTACTGTCACCTCCAAAACTGCTTCTGGTAATTGGGGTTTGGGAGTGGCCACTGTCATCGACTGACGGCAACTGCCATCGGGGCCAAATCTGCCTAGCTTAATTGCCGTGCCCCCAATATCAATGCCGATCGCTTCTAGGCTATTATCGGGGTTAGACAAAATATCTGCGTCTGTTTCCATGCCAATTCTGGTAATGTTAGGAATTCTGTCGTAATTTAGGATTAACGAACTCATTCAAACCTTCTCCCAGCAAAGATAACCCCACAACCATTAAAGTCATAGTCATGCCGGGAAAGAAGGCGGTCCACCAAATACCAGTGGGTAAAGCGTCTAAAGCCAGACGTAAATCATGTCCCCATTCTGGCACTTCTGAGGGCAGTCCCAGTCCCAGGAATCCCAAACCTCCCAGCGTTAGAATAGCATCAGCGGCATTCAGGGTGAACAAAACTGGTACGCTCTGAATTACATTCAGTAATAGGTAGCGGGTCAGAACTGTCCAGGTGGAGGCCCCCATTGCTTGGGCCGCTTCGATAAAGAGTTCGGTTTTGACGCTGACTGTGTGGTTGCGGACGACGCGGTAATATTGGGGAACGTAGGAAATGCTGAGGGCGATCGCGGCATTAAAGACTCCCCGCCCCACCACAAAGGCCAGAGTCAGGGAAAGTAGCAGCCCTGGTAGAGTATAGATGGTATCCATCAAGAATAGTAACAGCTTGTCTAATCTACCTCCGAGATAGCCGCTGACTAAACCCAGGGGAACGCCAACAGCCAGACTCAGGGCCGTCGCCAACAGGACAACGCGCCATGCTGCTTGGGTGCCAAACATAGTACGGGAGAAAACATCGTAACCCTGGCGCGTCGTGCCAAACCAATGAGACAATGTGGGTGGTTCATGTACCGGGTTAATCAAAGATTCTGTCGGATCCTGTATCCATCCCCAGGTTTGGAATAGGGAGACCAAAAGGGCGATCGCCACAAATGCCAGAGTAATAGCAGTCCCCACAGCCATCAGCTGCAT
>JBFRWI010000152.1:0-4436 GCA_051439505.1 Hormoscilla sp.
TCATGACACCTACGGGTGAGCGCCAGCTCGTAGCTCTGTCGTCTGGCTTTAAGGAACGGAACGAATGGATTTTGTAGGACCGCGTGAGTTAGATGTAAAAAGCTCCTTTAACTTGACCGAGGCAAACTTTACCCCTTTTTAGGGAGAGCCGAAAGGCAGCAAAATAGTCACTGGCCACGCAGCTAGTGGCTTTTTTGCGTCGCGTCAACTGCAGATAAAACGGGATTTTCCGGAAATTACCAGTTTTTTAGTATGCTGTTCTGCGACCACTGGCTATTGCCTTACCGATATAAGTACCTAGGCAAAATTGATTTTATATGATATCCGCGCCAAGTCAGCGTTATAGGTGGATTCGATATAAAAATAATTTGGCATGACTACTTAGATGGGCAAACAGCAGCGATCGGAGTTCGCTCTGCTGATACAAGCGTAAAGTGGATTAGCACCGCGATAGTAAAGAGCATAAACTCCCACATATTGACTGAGTTCTGTCTTTAAATCCTCCATTTCCGTTAGAGAGTAGCAATCTTGTCGATCGCCAAACTCCAGCAGATCGTCAGCGAGGGTCTTCGGGACTTCAAATATCTCTAGCATAGCTTAAAGTTATTTTAATGCGTTTAGCCAGTATCTCAGATAAGGTAACTGGAACGGCATTTCCTAGCTGGCGCATTGCCTCCGTCCAAACAGCTGGAAACCGATAGGAGTCGGGAAATGTTTGCAGTCTCGCTGCCTCCCGGACTGTAAAATACCGGACCGTGCCATCAGTTAATCGCATCATGTTTTCTCCCCCTGGTACTCCGTGAACCCCTGCTTTCAAGGTTTTAGCTGGTTCGTCCAGGGGACTGCCTGTATGACCGGGATACTGTTTCGCACCGGGAACGAATTTATGATTTCCGATATCTTTAGCTTCCTCTTGCCTGGGGTCTGGTAAGTTGTCTATAGCGTCCCGGACTGTCAACCATCTCTCGCGATCGGGCGGGAATAATCTCGACTGTAATTTTCGCTGCTGGGAGACCATCTGAGGCGGTATTTCCGGAGGCGCGATCGAGAACTGTTCCCAGTATTCTTTCGTTACCCACTGTGAATACAATAGCGCTTCTTGGGAATGGGTTGGCTGAGGAAATGACCATTCTTGCTTCAGATCGGAACGGATCCCAATAATAAAAACCCGATCGCGCCTCTGGGGTACTCCGTAGTCAGCAGCGTTTAGCAGCTCTGAGGTGACATTATAGAAAAGACCGTCTCGCCAACCTTTTCTGTCATACTCCCGCAGGCGTGAGGCATGTTCCTTCCAGTGTTCTGAAGGGCGAATAGGGATTTCTGGATAAGTCAGTTGCCAGATGATGTACTGAAAATATTCAGCAAAGGATTTGCGGAGCAAACCTTTAACATTTTCTACTAAGAAAGCTTGCGGTTTTAATGAACCCACGGCGCGGATAAATTGGGGAAACATATCTCTTTTATCCTGGAAACTGCGATGCCGACCGCCATGAGAAAATGGCTGACAGGGTGGTCCTCCTGCTAACAAAGCAATGTCATCAGTTATTGATGACAAGTCAAACTGCGCGACATCGTACCTGGCGACTGCCATCTGCTCTCCTAACAGATCCTGCTTATTTTGAAGTAAGGTTTGGCAAGCTCGATCGTTCCATTCAATTGCAAGTTTATGCTGAAAACCAGCTCGATAAATTCCTAATGTTAAGCCTCCTGCACCGGCAAAAATATCAACTGATTTCATTGTCACTTTTTTCATTATATCTCAATTATAACATGTCAATTATAACTGAGTTCTTGCACCATTATCAATTGGTCTCATGGCCCGCCGTGGGTTCAAACCCTAAGGCTTTTAGCTAAAGTCGGTTGAAAACCGACTAAAAACATTGTATGTTATGTTAAGCTATTCGAGGGAAGGATATTTTAATCGGAGTAGAAACCCGGTTTCTGGTTTTCACGCGATCGGGGGGTTTACCGGTGGGAGTCTGAGAAACCGGGTTTCTTTGACGATCTCGATGGAGATGGAAAAATATCGTAGAAACCCGGTTTCTGGTCATCTCGCGATCGGGGGGCGATCGTATGGTTTTGTTTAAGCATTATCCTGTTATTATCCTGTCATTATCCTGTTATTATCCTGTTAGTCGGTTTTAACCGACTTGAGCTATTAGCCGGGGGTTTGAACCCCCGGCGGGCTGACAGCGAAGAGAGAGAATTTTGAATTGCTTACTTTAGGTATGACGCGATGGTTCAAACCCCGGCGGGCTGACAGCGAAGAGAGAGAATTTTGAATTGTTTAGCTGCCATCACCAATGAGAATAAACGGGGACCAAAAGAAAGGATTTTTGTGAATCTGGGTAAGCTTCGCCTTTTGCAGCGCTTCCGCTTTGCTCATCTTCCCATCTTTCAGATGCTGGTAAAACTCCACCATTATTTCCTTGGTGCTTTCGTCGTGCGCATTCCAGAGACTCGCCATCACCGCACCCGCACCCGCCCGTTCAAATAGATAGGCTAGTCCCGCTATTTCTTCCCCGTTGGAGTCCGCTTCCATTGCGGTTTGACAGGCGCTGAGGGCGATTAAATCAACGTTTTCTAGTCCCAGCAGCGCCGCATCCCTAATGTTGAGTTGTTTATCGGCAAATAGCAAGGTATTCTCTTCCATATCCAAATCTTCACAACCGCCCTTTTGAAAACAGCCGTGAGTCGCCAGATGCAGTAACTGAGACTGAGGTGTTTCTAGCTTGAAGGCGTCCAGGGAGGCATCCTTGCCGAGAAGCAATTTTCCGGCCATGATTTGATTAATTTTTCTGGCTTCTTCCTCAGCCCCTGGCAGATGTTGCGGTTCTGAAGGAACGGGATTTCCTAAGGCTAAGAGTCTCCCGGGCGAGAACGCCTGTTTTTCGGAGGATTTCTCCCTGGCGGAAATGCGGGTGCGATAGGAAATGGGATATTTCTCGATCAGGTATTGGTCCGTTTCCCTGTTGTACAGGGTTTCAAAGGGGATATAGCGCAGTTTGCCCGTGGCAATGATGGCGAGTTGTTTCGGGGATGCTGCCTGAATTTGGGCTTCTACTGGTCGAATCAGGTAATCGTAAAGTTGCTCTTGGTTATCCTCAAATTCGTGTGAGTCCTCAAGGGGGTTTTCTAATTGCTGACGATATTGGGTGAGGAGTTCGTCAAATTCCGTGGGATCTATCTTGACTTTGGTGACTTGTGTGGGTTCGTTAGCTGTGAGAACAAAAATCGCGATGTTGTTGGGGACATTTCCTATATTAGTCAGCAGTACGGGTTGAATAACGACTGTGCCTTCGGGGATATTAGCTTGCAATTTTGCGATATCTGTGCGCTTGATTTCAAACAGTTCGGCAACTTCAGGAAAACGACGAGAGATATCTTCAGCGAGTTTATTGTTTTCTGACCACAGGTCATTAATTTGCTGGGATAGCTGGTTTGAAGGATTATCCTCCAAGCGCCCATACAGCAATTTAATGCGTTCATAGGTTTGATTCCACTGGTCAATTAAGCGCTGGGCTTCGGGGTTGCGGACTTTGGCATTTTTCAGGCGCGTGTAGTCGGCGAGGTCGAAGGTGGTGGCAAGGTTGAGCCATTCAAAGGCAAGATCGGGTTGGTTTTGGCCGATGAGGATGTCAACGAGAGCAACTGCAGGTTCTCTACGACCTCCTGATTGCAAAAACTGTTTGCGCTTTTCCCGCTGTAATCCTCCCCGCATCTCTAGAGTAATTTTTATCGAGCTTTCCCAATTAGTAATTGCTTTATCTGGTATATTTGTATCTCGGTAGAGAAAAGCGATATTACTTAGCGTGGTGGCTTCCCCTGAGCGATCGCCCACTTCCCGCACAATCGGCAAAGCTTGGTTGAAGAAATCCAACGCCTGCTGCTGTTTCCCGATTTTATCGTAGACACCACCAATATTATTGAGAGTGTGGGCTTCCCCCTTGCGATCGCCCACTTCCCGCAGAATCGGTAAAGCTTGGTTGAAGTAATCCAACGCCTGCTGCCGTTTCCCGATGCCAGAGTAGACTAAACCAATATTATTGAGAGTGCGGGCTTCCCCCTTGCGATCGCCCACTGAGCGGCTAATCGGCAAAGCTTGGTTGTAGTAATCCAACGCCTGCTGCTGTTTCCCGATGTCAGAGTAGACACTACCAATATTAGAGAGAGTGATGGCAACTCCTGAGCGAGCGCCTACTTCCCGCTGAATTGGCAAAGCTTGGTTGTAGTAATCCAACGCCTGCTGCTGTTTCCCTATTTTATCGTAGACACCACCAATATTAGAGAGAGTGATGGCAACTCCTGAGCGATCGCCCACTGAGCGGCTAATCGGCAAAGCTTGGTTGTAGTAATCCAACGCCTGTTGCCGTTTCCCGATGTCATAGTAGACAGTACCAATATTATGGAGAGTGGTGGCAACTCCTGAGCGATCG
>JBFRWI010000153.1:0-19792 GCA_051439505.1 Hormoscilla sp.
CGCCACTTCGGAGTCTTCGGAAGTTATCGCCGAGTCATCACCTGCAACTGGTTCATCATTAACTGCATCTATCGTTACCGTTACCGTCGCAAATGCCGTTCCACCTTGACCATCGCTAATGCTATAACTGAAGCTGTCCGTGCCAAAAAAGTCAGCATCAGGAACATAGATTATTTCCTCATCGCTAATACTGACACTACCATTTTCCGGGTCGCCTAGGGTTACTTCTAACTCGTCATCCTCTATGTCCTCATCGTTGGACAGCAGATCGATCGCCACTTCGGAGTCTTCGGAAGTTGTCGCCGTGTCATCGGATGCAGCTGGTTCATCATTAACTGCATCTATCGTTACCGTTACTGTCGCCGTGGAGGTCAAGTCACCATCAGAAATGCTGTAAGTAAAGCTATCCGTTCCCGCAAAATTAGCCTCGGGAGTATAAATCAACTCCTGGCCGCTAACCGTAACCGTACCATTGACTCCATTGCCCGCAGTAACTGATAATGGATCTCCATCGGGGTCTGTTTCCTCAGAAGACACTGCGATCGCCACAGACCTGTCTTCCAAAGTTGTCACCGCGTTATCTTCGGCTATTGGAGACTGGTTGATCGTATTTACCGTTACTGTCGCGGTGGCAGTCAACTCCCCATCACTAATACTGTAGATGAACCTGTCCGTTCCCGTGACTCCAGAGTTGGGAGTATATATCACCCGGTCTCCGCTGATGCTAGCAATGCCAAAAGAAGGGGAACTTACTCCACTGATCGATAATGTATCTCCATCTGGATCTGTGTCACCCCCCAAGACATCGATCGTCACCGGGATGTTTTTAGTCGTCTCTGTCGTGTCATCCGATGCGATCGGGCGTTGATTATCCGCATTTACCCTTACCGTCACCGTCGCCGTATCAATGCCACCAGGGCGATCGTCCGTAATACTATAGATAAAGCTATCCGTACCCGTGAAATCAGTAGCCGGAGTATATATCACCCCCTCACCGCTAACAGTAACATTGCCGCCATTTGCAGATATTGGGTCAGCATCTCTCAATAATACTCTGTCCCCATCTGGATCTGTGTCATTCTCTAGCACATTGATGGCGATCGGAACACCTGCTAGCGTTTCAGCATTGTCATCATCAGCATTTGGTCGCCGATTTAAATTCAGATCGAAATCATCAAACCCGATCTCAGTCGCTTCACTCCCCAGTTCTATGCGATCGACAACTCCGGAAAATGCGATCGCCACTTCCTCCCAATCAGTGAACTCGTCTTGACCTCCCTCTGTCTCCTCCAACTCCACCGGTTCAACTTCTAATTCTTCTTCTTGCAACCCCTGCCTTAACAAAGATCCATTTTCATCCAACACCCGCACTTGATGAGATATGTTCGGCGATGAATAGAAAAATGACAGTACACCCCCTGCCACTTCTGAGAGAGTAGTATTTACAGTTAAACCGATCGAACCCCCTTCAGCATAAGCAATGACATTATCGCCGCTAGGGTTATTATCAAATTCCCCTTCACCCCCTGCATCGGTGTCCTTCAGGACTAAAGCATTATCTGAGAACTCAATCGTGAAACCATTTCCCACGACATCGGCAATTTGCTGAAAATTCCTCAAACTATCAATCTCATTATTTAATGGGGGAGGGGGATTTCCTGGTGGTACGGCAAGTCGCCCTTCCGCCCGTCCGAACATCTGAAAATGTTCCTCACCGCTGCGGAACTCCCCTCTGGCCACAGCATCCGCGACATCGGGATATTCGTTCAAGTAAAAAGTTTCATCAAAGCCATCAACCCGTGGAGGTGCCAGCAGTCGCCCTTCCCCCTGTCCGAACATCTGAAAATGTTCCTCACCGCTGCGGAACTCCCCTCTAGCCACAGCATCCGCGACATCGGGATATTCGTTCAAGTAAAAAGTTTCGTCAAATGTAGGCATGGTCTCAACTTCCTCCCACCGATATATACGTAGGATATTTTAGGCCGCAGGGGTGGGTTACTCCGGTGTCTCCCAATCCTGCATCTTGTCAGTATTATATATTCTCTAACCAATTAAGCATACTTCTATAGGGGTGTGGTCAAAAACAGTTGATCGTTCGGGCGGCCCGGACAGTCGCCGGATCCCCCCAAACCCCCCTTACAAAGCTATACCTTACTCACATGTTTCTTAACATTTCTCAAAGAGCAGGGAGCAGGGAGCAGGGAGAGGAGGGGATCGAGTAGGCCGCATATATGGTGGTAAAAGTCAAGCCCGATGCTGTCGTCAAACCTCGAAACCATTGCCGCATAAGGCTTTCAAGATTGTAAAGAATTATGTGAGTAATGGTAAGCTTACTCGTTACGAGGCTCTGCCTTGTAACGCAAGGGGGGGGTTTGGGGGGATCCTCTACAACAAATGCATGACCACACCCGTTCACAGGTCAATAGCGGAGGCTCAATTCTAGCCAACTCACCCATTACCCAGTTATGAAACTCGTCCGATCGATCCAGATAAGCTACCAACGGTCCAGCGTCAATCAACACTTTTCGTTTCATGATGCCTTCGGTCCTTCCAGGTACTTTTTATTATCAGAAAGATCGCCTATGCCACTTTCCAAACAGTCCGCCCATTTCTTAGCAGCAGTCAGAAAAGACACTGGTTCCTTCTCTTGAGTCTGAATTTATTCGGTATGGATATGACTATGCAAAAATAACACATTATCCAGGACTTCCTGCTGTTTGGGAGAAGGAATAATTCTCAGCTTTTCGACAATTGTCTCTTCAATGTTCATCAATTTAACCCCTTATTAACATCTTGCTAAAGCTACTTTTGGTCTCAATCTTGCCAAAACTTGCTTGAGTACCATTGCCGTCCAATCGATATCTGCTGTTGTAGTATCGCGCCCCAGGGTCAGGCGAATTCCACCCAAAGCGGCTGATTCGCTATATCCCATTGCTAGTAAGATGGGACTGGGAGATAGTTTGCCGCTGTGACAGGCGGAACCCGCACTGATGCCAATTCCTGCTAGGTTCATTTGCCGCACCAGGGTTTTCCCCGTGATGCTTTCCGTATCTGTCAGGCAAAAACTGACGTGGTGGGGGAGGCGGTGCAGGCGATCGCCCGTGGGCACTAAACCCTCTACATCTGATAATCTATCAAACAGGCGATCGCGCAACCCATACAATCTGGGCATCTCCACCGCCATTTCTGCTAACGCCAATTCCGCCGCCACCCCAAACCCGGCAATTGTTGGCACGGCCTGAGTTCCAGAACGCAGTCCCCTCTCTTGTCCGCCACCACCCAATAACGGCATTAACTCTACCCCCGGACGCACGTAAAGGGCACCTGCACCTTGAGGACCGTAAATCTTGTGACTAGACACAGACAGCAAATCTACTGGTAAACGCTGAACATCTATAGGCAAACGTCCCGCCACTTGCACGGCATCAGTATGAAAAAGCACTCTACTCCCCCTGCGAGAACGGAGAATATTCCCCAATAGCTCGATCGGTTGTAAGGTGCCGACTTCACTCTGTCCGTAGATAATCGACACTAACACTGTATTGGGTTGTAAAGCCTCTTCCAGATCTCTAGGATTGACCCGTCCTTGGCGATTCACTGGCAACCGCGTTACTTCCCACCCCTGCTGTTCTAGAAATAGCGCTGGCTGTGCGACAGCTGAATGCTCCACACTAGAAATAATCACGTGCTGGGCGGTTCTATAGTGGCGGGTAACGCCCGTAATCGCTAAATTGTCAGCTTCAGTGCCACCAGCAGTGAAGATAATCGAGGATGAATCCGGCGCATTCAATAATTTAGCCACCTTTATTCTGGCCTCTTCCACTACCGTTGCCGCCCTTTGCCCCCATTGATGTAAGCTAGAAGGATTGCCCCATCTTTGGGTGAGAACTGATTGCATCGCCGCGATCGCCTCTGGGCTTGGGGGAGTTGTAGCACTATAATCCAGATAGATTTGCATAAGTCTTGAGTCTATTACATGCCGTTAGGGAACGGACTTGTTTAAGGAAGTGGATAGGATTTTCTACCTAGCTGCCCGGTTTGCAAACGTTGTAGTCCTCGTGGGACAATACTTTTTGTGGCTCTAGGTTGCTACCTAGATCGCGGCAGATCATCCGGTAATGTCTAGTGATGGGGATGCTGACGATCAAGCGGTTGTGCCTCAGTCGCTTGCCACCAAATGCGGTGTAGTTATTGCAATCGGCCAATCCCGCGATGATCTGCCGCGCCTTGACAACTACATGCTTGGGCAAGGTAGTTAAATCGATCGGATCTTGCTCGAAGGTTGCCTGCCACTCTCTTCTTTGGGCGCGTTTTTGCGCTTGGCTTTGGGCCGCTTGTGCCAGTGCCATCTTCTCCTGCGCGCAACGATGACATTTTTGACCGTACCCTTTATGCCCGCAGGCAAAAGTCTTTTTTCTTTTCATAGCGAAACTCCTATGGGCTAAATATGAAACCACCAAAGCATTGACAATGAGAATTGCCACTCCATTTTTGATATGCTAGCTGGAGTAGATTGCCGATGCCATCAATTATTATCAGATTAAAACAAATTTATCATTGATTTCAAGGATCCGATCCCCGATGGGGTGATTGGAGACCGGTGATTCTAGACAGGTAATTGGGGACCGGTGATTGAGGAACGATAAGCAGATGTCGAAATTTTTACCACTAAATCTAGTTTCTGCCTTGCTGCTGGGGCTGACTATGGGTTGTCAGAAAGTTCCGCCTCCCCAACCGCGACCAGAACCTTTGCCTCAAGATACTTGGATTGAGGTATATTTTAATCAGTCTCAGTCGGGGGAGTATACGGAACCTTACCGGGAGGTGAGGCGATCGGGGGACGACCTAGAACAAGAGATCGTTGATACGATTAATAAAGCGCAGTCATCGGTGGATGTGGCTGTGCAGGAGTTGCGTTTGCCGAAAATTGCTCAAGCTTTGGTCTCACGTCACCTTGCTGGGGTGAAGGTAAGGGTAATCTTAGAAAATTTTACTCTCTCCCTTTGAGTGACATGATGGCATCCGATGGGGGCGATGCTGCTGCGCAGCCGCTGCGCGATCGCAACCAGGAATACTGGCAGTGGCTAGACCGCGATCGGGACGGAAAGCTTTCGGAAGCGGAAATAGATCGGGGAGATGCTTTGGGGATCTTACGTAATGCTAAGGTTCCCACGATCGACGATACTGCTGATGGTTCTGCTGGCAGCGGTTTAATGCATCACAAGTTCGTCATTGTCGATGGTCGGACCTTGATCGTGGGTTCGGCTAATTTCACTCCCAGTGGCATTCACGGAGATTTTTCCGCACCGAAAAGTCGTGGCAATGCCAATCATCTGCTAAAGATTGAAAGTTACGAGTTAGCAAAGCTGTTTACCCAGGAATTTAATGTGATGTGGGGAGATGGTCCGGGAGGAAAGCCCGATAGTAAATTTGGTTTGCAAAAAACACCACGACCGGTAAAGCATCTGCGGCTGGGTGATAGCCTAGTATCAGTGTATTTTTCCCCCATTTCTCCTAGCAAACCTTGGAGTAAAAGCGGCAATGGACTGATTGCGAAAACGTTGGGTACTGCTAGTAAATCTGTTGACTTGGCCTTATTTGTATTCTCGGAACAGAAGCTGGTAAATGTCTTAGAAGCTAACCATCGCCGGGGTGTAGAGATTCGCGCTTTGATCGATCGCAGTTTTGCCTGGAGGAATTACTCCGAAGCATTGGATATGCTGGGAGTGGCGATCGCCAAAGACTGTAAGTACGAAGCTGATAACCGTCCCTGGAAAAATCCGATCGCCACAGTAGGGGTGGCCATCATGCCTCCGGGAGACAAGCTACATCACAAGTTTGCGGTGATTGATGGAGAAACTGTAATTACAGGTTCTCATAACTGGTCGCCGGCGGCTAATCATAATAATGACGAGACCCTGTTAGTGATTAAAAATCCGACAATAGCGGCTCATTTTGTCCGGGAATTCAACCGACTTTATACTGATGCCCAGCTAGGGGTTCCCGCTAGACTCCAGCGTCAACTTCTGGCACAAGAACAAGAATGTTCCCAGATTACTACCCCATCTAACTATAACTTAACTAGGCAGAAAGTCAACCTCAACACTGCGACCCAAGCAGAATTAGAAACTTTACCGGGTATTGGCCCGACATTGGCACGGCGAATTATCCAGGCGCGACAGCAAAAGCCATTTACTTCTCTAGAGGACTTGGACAATGTATCAGGAATTGGTCCCAAGATGTTAGAGAGATTGTCAAGTCGCGTCACTTGGTAAAGGTTCGTAGTAAGGACTTTAGTCCTTGCGATCGCCCAAGTTTGTAGTAAGGACTTTAGTCCTTGCGATCGCTTTCTATTCTCCCAATACTTCGTAGGTTTTGGATATAGGTTGTCATTGCGAGGGGGGAGTGCGTAGCGACTAACTTAATATTTAATTGAGTTAACCCCCCGAAGCAATCCCCCGTTCCATATGAGATGAAGATCATTTCGGCGTTGTCGGTGAGATTGCTAGCCCTCCTGCGTCGGGCCGCTGCGCTAGCGGGGGGGGGGGATATTGGCGGAGATCCCTAAATTATCGGTTTCGGTTTCCCCCCTCGGAATGACAGCTTGTATCCCTTGAAGTATTGTCTATTCTCCTGCTTGCTGCAATACCTCAGCGTAAAGCTTCGCACTCACCCGAAATCCTACTTGTGCGATCAAATCATCCATTAAAAGTTTAACCTCTGTAATTAATCCTGTACGTTTAGCGGTAATTAAAATCCCCAAAACCCCAGTTAACTTGAGACCATTACTACGGGCGACTTTTCGACCTAGTTCCTCGTCTATCAACAGCAAATCAGCATTTAATTCGATCGCCAGCACGATGGCTTCAATTTCCCCAGCATGCAGTCCCTTTGGGAAAGTACCGATCGGGCTGTAATCTGTGACATGCTGCGTTTTAATCCACGGGAGAGTTCGCACTGCGACTGCACCGACATCGGTTTTCCCAGCATTGGCAATTTCATCATAAACTGCCGTAGGAATGATAATTTGATTGTATAGCTGTTGCAGCAGATTTAATTGCCCGATCGCAGCTATACTGATAATTGGTGAAGTATTACTGACAACAATCATTACCAACCCATTTCTGCAATAGTTTTGAGGTCTTCTCTAAACTCCTTGACTCCATAATGGATGGGAATTCGACGGCTACCTAGCAAGCGCAGAAATTGGAGTTGATTCATTTGGGCAATGTGACTGGCCTTGCCAAGGCTGATTTTTTTCTGGCGGAATAGCATAATGGCAATTTCTCGCAGGAATTCCGTCTCTGACATCCCGGCTGCTTCTAGAATTTCATCAGAAATAGTTACGCTCATGCTTGCTACCTCCTATCCCTCTCTTGATTATAGCAGTAGTTCAATCGTGGCGGACTTTAGTCCTTGCTTGCAGGGGCGATCGCCCCGTAGTACAACTGTCCTACCCATAACTTCACCGGTGACGCTCGCGAGTGCATCTCACTATTGCACTTTTGCAATAATTTTCGCTAATTGCTAATTGCTAGCTTGCATTTAGCAAACCTGAAAGTCCCGCACAAAGCTAGTTTTCTCAATCTATCAATAATGATATCGTGATGCTCTCAAACATAAATGTAAATAAAAACTATCTATAGCTTGGAAATTGGCCAATCTGAGATGCTCCCCTAACAACTGACAACTAACAACTAACAACTAACAACTTACAACTAACCACTGACAACTAACTGCATCCTGCTGCTACCTGAATTACCTGCAATAAAGTAGAAGATGCTGGCAGAGAACCAGTCGGTACTAGACAGGGAAATACTGAAAGACCCTTGACTTGATTAGCCGCCTGAGTAGTTGACTGACTCACTGTTACTAAAGGTAGAGAAGCAAGGGTTTCATTCTCACTCAAATCCTGCAACAAAGCGATCGGATTTAATAATTCGGTATCGTTGAGTAAGATGACATCAGGCTTCCAAATTTTTGCCAACAGTGAAGCCTGATCTAGATCCGACGCTTCGATAATTCTGTGCTTAGGTGTGGAGTTTGACCCCCAGTTAAAGAGGCTGTAACAACCCATATTTACCGCATTATCACTTAAGCACAAAACTGTCAGTTTCTCCGTCTCACTTATGCTTTCCTCACTGTCAGCCATTTCTGGCGGCGGTGCTGGTTGTGAAATTAGGCGAGATAGTCTCTTTTGCAAAACCTGGCTCTCTACAGGCAGGCTTAAAAAATCATCAACTATCATATCATCGAAGTTCGCTTCCCAAGCATTGCCGATCGCGATCGCCCGCATATGGCAAGTTGCTGTCTCAGATTTAAGTTGGGAGATCACCTCCACCCCCGATAACAGGGGGTTCGTCAAATTCAGTAATATTACCCTCGGTTGCAGGCACCGAGCTTTACGCAGAGCTTCCGCCTGAGAACGGGCAACCAGACTCAAATAGCCCAAACCCCGCAACTGCTCTGTTAAATCAAAAATGAAGTCCGGGTTTGTCTCTAAGATTAAGATTAACGAACTCCTGGTTATTGTCGATTCTACCCTAGATGAGAGGTCTGCTGCGGGTAACAGCAGAGTAAACTCGCTGCCTTTGCCTTCTGTAGAAATAAAAGTGACTTCGCCACCATGTAGTCGAGCCAGACCTTGAGTTAAAACCAGTCCCAAACCCGTGCTGGAACTGCTTTGAGTGAAGTGATTTTCTCGCCTTGGGAATTTTTGAAAGATTAACTGCTGCTGTGCTGCTTTAATTCCCACGCCTGTATCCCACACAGTAAAGCCAATCCAATTATGACTCCAGTTGCTGACTCGTAAGCCAATTTCACCTGTGGGAGCTGTAAACTTGACGGCGTTCTCTAGCAGGTTAAGCAGCATCTGCTGCAGACGCAGCTCGTCAGCCACGATCGACTCTAAATTAGGTGCGATTTCCAGGAGCAAGCGTCGATCTCCGAGATCCGACAGTGACTGCTGTACCTGCTCTTTGGCCTTCTGGCAAACTTTGGCGATCTCAACAGAGTGAGGTTTCAACTCTAGTTCCCCAGTTTCTAGGCGACTCAAATCTACTAAATTGTTGACTATCTTCATTAGCTGACGCCCGCTTTCACGGATCAGTCCAGCGTACCGGGCTTGCCGTTGAGTTAATGGGTGTTGCCCATCATTCAACAGCAGACTGGACAAACCGAGAATTGTAGTGATCGGCGTCTTGAGTTCGTGGCTGATGTGAAGTAAAAATTCATCTTTGCGGACCTGCTCTATCTCGGCATTTTCAGCTGACATTTTCCGTGCTTCTAACTGTGGTGAAATCTGAGTCGCAAGCACCAGGCATAGGGGTTCTAGACCACGATTAGATCCCTTACATGTTCTGCCTTCAGGAGTGACTGCTCTATCATACTCCTCGCCGATCGCTCCTACCCTTGTCAGCACCGGGCTACAAACCTCTTGTTCCCATTGAGCCCCATGTCTGTTACCTAAACTGGCTAACTCTAGGTGAGAATCAGGAATATTCCCCAGAGGAATTTTCACGAACTGCCATAACCCAGCTGTTTCTTCTAGGACGGGGTCAAATTCGGGACTCCCCGAGCAACACAGAGTAGCTGTCTGTGCTAGACTTATCTGGGCCGCATAGGACGAGGGAGTTAACTTCTGGCAGGCAGTTTCTAGTCCGATCCAGTCCCGATCGGGAATTGCTTCGACCAAGCTGCGCCATGCCATATTTTCGCTCAAGACAACGCCAGAATTGCTTTGCAGCCTTAAGGGCATAGGTAAAATCTCCAACAGTTTCATCAAAGCATGGGCTATGAGTAGCTCTGGAGCCTTCGGTCTGATGCCCGGATTCTGGTATAGTATATTTGATTCATCTGTTGGGGTCGGTACTGGCTCTTTGGTGTCTTTACTGACTAGGCATTTTAACAGGCTGTTGCGATCGAGCAGTCCCAAGAACTCTCCATCAGGATTTACCAAGGCTACTGGACCAATGCTAGTTCTCTGGTAGTCCCGACAGAATTGAGACCAGTTCATGTCAGCTGGCATGGTCGCGATCGCTTCGGTGAGGGGGCTGCTGCCTAGGGGTTGCTGCCAATCTAGAGCCTTTCCCATCAGGTAGGGCATTAACTTGGAGAGATTTACTAATCCCACTGGTTGCCGGTGGTCATTGACCACTACGATCAGTTTCCAATGCCCCTGGCCAAATATGCTAGTGACTTCTGCGGCGGCAACAGTCTGGACGCAGATGGGCACTGGAGCGATAAATTCCAGTAGTGAGGTGCTATTCATTGACATGGCCAAACAGCTTTGGCGGGCGGCGTTGCTAGCCTTGCCTTCGCGAGTCGAACCGGGGATCGCCCAGAGGCAAAGGCTTGGCCTATAAGGGCTACAGATCAATTATCGCTCTGGAGATGCACCTTTTGGTACCAGGTCATGATAATTTGTGACAATTTTTGTTTAAAGTTTTAAAATAATGTAAAGTATTATGAGGAAAACTCCGAGAAATCGGGTTTTTCTCGTCCACGCAGCAACTGACGCAAGGTGTCCCATACGGTCTCACGTTCTCCTCTGTCAATCTGTACCTTCCTCCGCTCTCCGGCCCTGGAGCGGTCGGTGCTCCAATCTTTGAGTGCCGATCGCTATCAGGTCATCCCCTGCGCCGCCGAGCTGGAATTTTTCCGCGTGCTGTCCCAGTCCAAGCAGCAGATCGATTGCCTGATTTTGCAAGAGGTGCCGGAGTTGCCTCAAATTGTCCATCAGCTGAGTCAACTACGTACCCTCCTACCAATGGTAGTGCTTTCGCGCTCGCTCACTAAAAATTCTGCTAGGCATGCCACTGACGCGACCGATCGCTTGGGCGCAATTGACGATCGCTCTTCGACACCAGGATTATATGATAGTTACTATAGAACTGCTATCCGGGTGGAAACAGCTCAACTCGAAAAGATTCCTGACGCGATCGAACTGGCGATCGCCGAATTCCTCAAGCTCTCTGCTCTGGGTGTTGACCTGTCCGATAGTAAATATTCCTTAGATGCTCTGACTACCCAGAGCTTGTTAACAGTTCAGCAGCGGCGTTTAGCCGATAAGCTTAAGGAGCGACTGGGATATCTAGGCGTGTATTACAAAAGAGACCCCAAAAACTTCTTCCGCTATCTGCCACAGGCACAAAAGCGAGAGTTGCTAGGGAACCTGAAAGCGGATTATCGAGAAATTATTTTAAGTTATTTTGATGATGATAATAGTCTGAATCAAATAATTGATGAATTTGTTAATCTCTGTTTTTTTACGGATATTTCGGTTTCTCAAATTGTGGAAATTCACATGGATTTAATGGATGAATTTGCCAAGCAATTACAGCTGGAAAATCGCAGTGAAGAGATCTTACTTGACTATCGCCTGACCTTAATTGATATCATAGCTCATTTATGTGAAATGTATAGGCGATCGATTCCCAGAGAATCATAGTTGGGGTGATTAGTTGGGCAAGAAATGTAGAGCGAGGAAAAAGGAGAAAAGAAAAAGGTTATGAGCCCGCTAAAAAAAACATACATTCTCAAGCTGTACGTGGCGGGAAATACTCCCAACTCGGTACGGGCATTGAAAACGCTGAATGATATCCTGGAACAGGAGTTTCAAGGGGTATACGCCCTGAAGGTAATTGACGTGCTGAAAAACCCTCAGCTGGCGGAAGAAGATAAGATATTAGCGACACCAACCCTAGCGAAGATATTACCGCCACCGGTGCGGAAGATAATCGGGGATCTATCAGACCGAGAAAAGGTGCTGATTGGACTAGATCTATTGTATGATGAACTACGAGAGGACGAACGCAATAGTTGAACGATCTCCGAAGGCAGCGGCAAGAGGATGACAAAAGATCTACCTGTGGAGAAAGGAGAATGATAAGAAGGAATGAATAAAGTTAAGAAAAATCAACAGCAGGAAAAAAAGGTTCTGACTGGCGTCAAAAAGATTCACACCCTGATAGAGGGCTTCGATGATATCAGTCATTCCGGTCTGCCAGTGGGTAGAAGCACCCTAGTCAGCGGCACATCTGGAACTGGGAAGACTTTATTGGCAGTTCAGTTTATCTATAATGGCATCATCCATTTTCAGGAACCGGGGGTGTTTGTCACTTTTGAAGAGTCCCCCACGGACATTATTACAAATGCTCAAAGTTTTAATTGGGATTTGCAACAATTAATTGATGAGGGTAAGCTGTTCATTCTGGATGCTTCTCCGGATCCAGAAGGACAGGATATTGTCGGGAATTTTGACCTGTCGGCCCTGATCGAACGGTTGCAATACGCCATTAGAAAATATAAGGCGAAGCGGGTGTCGATCGACTCGGTGACAGCTGTGTTTCAGCAGTATGACGCGGCGAGTGTGGTGCGCCGGGAAATATTTCGCCTGGTGGCACGCCTGAAACAAGTAGGGGTGACTACCATCATGACTACAGAACGGGAGGGGGAGTATGGACCAGTGGCCAGGTTTGGGGTGGAGGAGTTTGTTTCCGATAATGTGGTGATCGTCCGCAATGTTTTGGAAGGGGAACGCCGACGCCGGACGATCGAGATCTTGAAGTTGCGGGGTACGACTCATATGAAAGGGGAGTACCCCTTTACCATTACCAATGATGGCATAAATATTTTCCCACTGGGGGCCATGCGACTCACTCAACGTTCTTCCAATGTTCGGGTTTCCTCTGGGGTGAAAACTCTCGACGAAATGTGTGGCGGCGGTTTCTTCAAGGATTCCATTATTCTGGCCACGGGGGCCACGGGTACGGGTAAGACCCTTTTGGTGAGTAAGTTCTTACAAAATGGCTGTACTCAGGGCGATCGGGTAATCCTGTTTGCCTACGAAGAGTCGCGGGCCCAACTGTTCCGCAATGCTTCTTCCTGGGGAATAGATTTTGAGGACCTAGAAGGCAAAGGATTGTTAAAACTCCTTTGTTCTTACCCGGAGTCAGCGGGGTTGGAAGACCACCTCCAGATGATTAAATCGGAGATTACTGAGTTTAAACCCTCTCGCATCGCGATCGACTCTCTGTCAGCTTTGGCCAGGGGAGTAAGTAACAATGCGTTTCGTCAGTTTGTGATTGGCGTCACGGGCTATGCCAAGCAGGAGGAAATTACAGGCTTTTTCACCAATACCACCGACCAGTTCATGGGGTCTCATTCGATTACGGATTCTCATATTTCCACGATCACGGATACAATTTTGATGTTGCAGTACGTCGAAATCAGAGGTGAAATGTCCCGCGCCCTCAATGTATTCAAAATGCGGGGTTCCTGGCACGATAAAGGCATCCGCGAGTATAGCATCAGCGCCAACGGTCCCGAAATTAAAGATTCCTTCCGCAACTATGAAGGGATTATCAGCGGTTCTCCTTCTAAGATATCTGTCGATGAAAGGAATGAACTCTCCCGCATTGTCAGAGGGGTACAGGGGAAAATTGATTAGTAATCCTATTTTATTTCCTGGTTTACTGGTTTTCCTGGTTCCCAGGGTCTCCCTGGGAACCAGGAGTTGAGGCTCTGCCTCTTGTGAGTAATTTTCTCCTATGAGTGAGTGGGAGGAGGCAGATCCTCGGAGGGGGGTGACCGGGGAAAGCGCTAAAGCGCTTACTACAAACGGATTATTCAGCTTAAAAAAGTCAACATCTGCTCGTACATCTCAATTACCTTGTGTTCGCCACCATCAGCAACAATATGGGCAAAAGCGGGGGATGAATTTGCCTCAATTAGCCACCATTGCTTATTCTCATCAATCGCTAGATCTAAACCGCAAAAGGGAATCATTTTTTTTGCAAATATTAGCGCACAAAATTTATCTATCTGGGCTAATAATCTCTCATCCTCGATTAAAATTGCCTTGGCACCCTCCCAATGTAACGGACTTAAATTTCCCTGAAAATTGGCCCCCCGAATGCTCTTTTCATAGGCTAAAGATAATTTCCCATTAACATAAACTGCCCGATATTCTGCTTTGATGTGCAGATATTCTTGCGCTATGGCTACGCGATCGAAGTCTTTACTGTGGATATTAAATATAGTCTCGATCGCCTCATGCAGTTCCGATCTCCTATTTACCTTAAAAACATTATTCCCTGTCGTGCCGCTATTTCTCTTAACGATCAAAGGATATTGAAACTCCTTTTCAATGCTGGTTAAAATTTCTTCAAGAGTTTTTTCTTTTTGTTCTTGAATATATTTAGGAGCGGCATGGGGATTGACAAATGCTTGGCCGCGAGGCATGTTTATGACATCCTTGAAAAAGGTGTAAAAGTAATCTTTATCTTTACATAATTGCGCCACTGCCTCTGAGTTTAACGGCGTTGTCCAATTAATAAACAGGTAGGATCGCTCGTTGCCTAAAACTTCCACCATAGTCCGATATCTATGGTAAATTTTATAGTCCACACCCATTTTTTTACAAGCTTTAATCAAGGCTTTGAGATTTGTGTTCATAATACTTATCATAACCATTTTTGCAGGGTATTCTGCAAGCTTTCCATGGAGACCGGTTTGCTGAGGTAATCATTCATCCCCGCCGCCAGACATTTCTCCCGATCGCCCTCCATGGCCGAGGCCGTTAGTCCGACAATCACGGTATTTGAGTCCTGTTCTCGGATAGCTTGCGTCGCCTGGTAGCCATCTAACACGGGCATTTGACAATCCATAAATATCATATCATAGTCCGATGCTGCTAACTTGTCTAAGGCTTCTTGACCGTTCTGGGCCCATTCCGATTTGTAACCCAACTGTTTGAGTTGGTTCCTTAGGACCATGCGGTTTACTCTTGTATCTTCGACAATCAATATTTTCACATCTACCACGGGCGTTATGTTACAAGCAGGGGGGTTTTGCGCCTTCTCAACAGCTTTTGCTTGGGCGATCGCCAGCTGTTTGAAGGGAATCTTAAACCAGAAACTGGCACCTTCTCCCAGGACGCTGTCCACGCCAATGGATCCTCCCATTAATTGTACCAGTTGCTGGCAAATTGCCAAACCCAACCCCGTTCCCCCATACTCGCGAGTCGTGGAGGGATTCGCTTGGGTGAAAGATTGGAATAGTTTTGCTTGCACTTCTGGAGTAATCCCAATTCCCGTATCCTTGACTACAAAATGCAGGGTGATGGGTGAGTTAGGTGCAGCAGTTTCACCTTTTACTTGCAAGCTGACTTCTCCTACCTTGGTAAATTTAATCCCATTCCCGATCAGATTGAGCATAATTTGCCGCAGTCGATAGGAATCTCCAATCATTTTTTCCGGGACCTGTGGGTCGATGCGATAATTTAGTTTGATACCTTTAACATCGGCTTGGGGTGCCAACAAATTTATCGTTTCTTTGACGGTCTCCTTGCAAGCAAATTCATGATATTCCAGCCGCATTTCCCCGGCTTCCAGCTTAGAAAAGTCCAGAAGATCGTTAATCAGCATCAAGAGGTTTTCGCCGCTGCTTTTCAGGGCTTCGACAAATTCTCTTTGTTCGGAATCTAGTTTTGTATTTAACAGCAACTCCGTCAGCCCCAACACTCCATTCATGGGAGTCCGGATTTCGTGGCTCATATTTGCTAAAAACAGACTTTTCGCTCTTGTGGCTGTTTCGGCGGCGGCTTTCGCTTGTTGCAGTTCGATATTTTGAGCTTGCATTTGCTTGTGCAGTCGGCTCCCTTGCAGTTGATTCTCGATCCGCCCTAATACTTCGGGGATTTGAAAGGGTTTGCTGATGTAGTCTGCACCCCCTACCTGGAAGGCTTTCACTTTATCGAAGGCATCGTCTAAGGCGCTTAAGAAAATTATCGGAATCTCCCGGGTAGTTTCGCTTACTTTCAGCTGCTGACAAACTTCGTAGCCATCCATTCCTGGCATCTTGATGTCTAGTAATATTAAATCGGGGGGATTGGATTTCGCAGAGGCGATCACCAGTTCTCCATCCGGCGATATCCGCACTTTGTACCGGTGTTCTGATAGAGTTTGGGTTAACAGTTCCAGATTCGCCGGCGTATCGTCAACTACTAATATCGTTCCTTTGTTACTCATTCTGGTTACTTGTCAGTTATTCACTTTGCTGTTGTCCCGCCGGGGGTTGCAAACCCAAAGGCTTTTAGCTGAATTCCGTTGAAACCGACTAATAAATGATTTCCCAAGTAATTGTAGCATCTTTTTGACAAACTGGTATTATTTTTTGGATGTTAGTTGTCAATGGCTTTGCTTTTTATTCTCATAAAACCCACTCTCCAGCCTTGTCGCTGAAAGGTTTTCAGTCGGTTTTCAACCGACAAGAGGCTGTTAGCCTTATGGTTTGAACCCACGGCGGGCTACTGCGGCTACTGCGAAGACTACGAACTGGTTAATTCTAACAACTGCTTGAATTGGAATTTTTTCGCTAACTCTTCTAGGGTCGCAGCGATCGCCCGATGTTCTCCTATTTTCTCTATCTGCATGAACATTGCTTCTAAATCTCCCTCCATCACTGCTTGGTGGAACTCGCTTCGCCACTCCGACGGAAAGCTTTTCATCATTTCTGGCGTCAGCTTAATTGTTGTCGCTTCGGTTGACCGTGCAGTTGGACTAGCTTCTTCATAAACATATTTGATTCCCAGATGTTTTTCCAGGGCTGTATATATTTCTTCCATCCGGAATGGTTTGCCGATCAAATCATCGAATCCCGCAGACAAAACAGATCTATGTTCCTCTGTCAACACGCTGGCAGTAACGGCAATGATTTTCGGCGCGTTAGCTTGCGATTTAATTTGCTGGCAAGCTACTTCCCCGTTCATGACTGGCATCCGCAAGTCCATGAATATGAGGTGGGGCACAAAGCTGCGGCAAAAGGCGATCGCCTCTTCCCCGTCCTTCCCTTCTAGCAAATCAAATCCTAAAGGTGCTAGCAGCTTAATTAACAGTTGCCGGTTGTCCCTTTGGTTATCGACAATTAAGATCCGATAGTGGTGTTTGGGATAAATGTCAATTATTTTTCCCCATGGTTGGGTAATTTTTACTGTGGCTTTCTCTACTATGGTAACCTTAACATTAAAAGCGAAAGTGCTGCCCTTGCCTACGGCGCTGCTAACCTCGATCGTACCCCCCATTAGTTCCAGGAAGCTATGGGCGATCGCCAGTCCCAAACCGGTTCCCGACTGCGAGTCTTTGCCAGTAGCGGTTTGACTGAAGGGTTTAAACAGGTTAGCTAATTCTTCCGGGGCAATTCCCGCGCCAGTATCTTCAACTTCAAACTCCAGCTTCGGAGTCATTCCCTCACCAGTACATCTAACCCGGACAGCAATTCCACCCCGGTCGGTAAATTTAATCGCATTATTAATTAAATTTATCAATACCTGGCGCAACTTGACTTCATCGGTACAGACGTAACGGGGGAGATCCTCTGGCCGATCGACAATTAACTGCAATCCCTTCTGCTGGCCTTTCAAGCCGAACAGATCTCTGATATTGTCTAGCAGCAGATAAAGGTCAAAGTTGGTTTCGTTAAGTGTCATCCGCCCCGCTTCAATTTTCGATACATCCAATACTTGGTTAATCAGCGTCAGCAGATATTCGCCACTGCGGGTAATGATGTCCAGGTTGCTTTGCTGGGAGGGGGTGATGTTGCGGTCTTTTGCCAGCAGCTGGGTAAAACCGAGAATGGCGTTCAGAGGCGTGCGCAATTCGTGAGACATGTTGGCCAGGAACGCACTTTTCGCCCGGTTGGCCACTTCCGCTGCTTCCTTTGCTTTCGCCAGGGCCACTTCCATTTCTTTGCGATCGCTGATGTCCGTTATTACCTCAACAAAGTTCGTCACCTTCCCGTTTTTATCATGTACCGGCGATATACTCAGTTGGTTCCAAAAAATTTTTCCATTCTTGCGGAAATTCTGAAGGACTACTTGACAAGAACGCCCTGTCTCAATAGCATGCCTAACCTCTGTAAATTCATCTTGATCTTTTTTATCTCCGCACAAGAAGCGACCGTTTTTGCCAATTGCTTCGGCGGCGGTGTACCCGGTAATATTCTCAAACCCGGGATTGACGTAGATAATGGGATTATCTGGTCTTGTCGGATCCGTAACTATGATGCCGTTGGCCGAAGATTCGATCGCCCTTTCCAGCAGTTGCAATTGCTGATTTTTTTCCTCTAACTCTTGCTGGAGTCTTCTTTGTGTCAGGTGGCTTTCCACCCGCGCCAGGACTTCTTCTGCTTGAAAGGGCTTGGTGATAAAGTCAACACAACCCAGATCGAAGCCTTTGACTTTATCTACCGTTTCCGTTAACGCCGAGATAAAAATTATCGGAATCTCCCTGGTTTCTGCTTCCGCTTTTAAGGCTTCGCAAACGGCGTAACCGTCCATCTCCGGCATTCTAATATCCAGCAGGATTAAATCTGGCTTACTGGAGGCCACCGATCGCAGGGCCACTTCTCCGCTTTTTGCCGGGCGGGCTTTATATCCTTTGTTCGAGAGGATTTCGACTAGCAGCTGGAGATTTTTATGGTTGTCGTCAACTACCAATATATTGCCACTGTTCTTGAGAGTTTCCATCATGGCCTAAATCTTCTTATTCGATCTTTTTTACTATCTAGCATATCTCAATCATGTGAGTTACACTAACACTTTGTCTTTACCTCTGTCGTCGTACTTCATAATGTAGAGAAATGCTAGAGAACTTTCATAGATTTGTGCTTCTATAGAGTAACCAGGGGGTGTGGTCAAAACCCGTTGATCGTTTCTGGGATATACCAGCTGTCGGATACCCTGTAGGGGCGCTAGCGCAGCGGCTGCGCAGCAGCTAGCATTCTGGCGACAAATTATGACCATAGATGACAGATGTTCTCTCAGAATGCTTCGCCCGGCACCCCGCGATAATCTCCCCGTACCAACTACTTTTGACCACACCCGTAACCAGCATACTAAAAAACTGGTAATTTCCGGAAAATACCGCTCCTTAGGCGGTTGACGCGGTTCGGCTCCGCTCACCGACCACGACGCAAAAAAGCCACTCTTCTGCGTGGCCAGTGACTATTTTGCTGCCTTTCGGCTCTCCCTAAAAAGGGGTAAAGTTTGCCTCGGTCAAGTTAAAGGAGCTTTTTACATCTAACTCACAAGGGACCACTAAATCCATTCGTTCCGTTCCTTAAAGCCAGACGACAGAGCTACGAGCTGGCGCTCACCCCTAGGTGTCATGACCCCCCTAACGTAGGTCTGATCCTGGACCTGCACGCTTGCATCTTCCTTTCGGAGATAATTCCAACAAAGGTCAGAAATTACCGGATTTTATGCAAGAGGAAGATAAAGCAATTGAGTTTGCTTTCATAGCAATAATACTAATATACAGTATCTGTTTGCCGAACCGCTAGCCCCGATCGCTGCTAAGTCTCCTGGCCCGCCTTCCCTGTCTCGTGGGAGCGCTATTCGCACTACCCACGAGACAGGGAGGGTTCAAACCCCGCGTTACCAGGCGGTCCCCAGGTAACGAGGCTGAAGTTGGTTTTCAACCGACTGAAAGCAAAGCCTTATGGAAAAAGTATTTTACCTTCGTTTTACCCTCGTTCCCTGGCTCCCGCCTGGGAACGAGGGAACGAGGCTCCGCCTCTAGTTGCGAATGGTGCAAGATATGAGTTTCAACTGAAATATTGCAACTGTCGCAACAAGCCGCATCTGGTTCACACAGGGGCCTTGAGCAACGTGAGTTCGTAGTTCGAGATTGCTAGCGCTCCTGCGTCGCGCCGCTACGCTAACGTACCTCGCAACGCTGCGCGGTTCGTAGTTCGTAGTTGGGGATCTCCCGAACGCAATCATGCGGGTTTG
>JBFRWI010000154.1:0-26897 GCA_051439505.1 Hormoscilla sp.
AATTCCGGTACTACGGGTGCGATCGGGTGCGGGTGCGATCGCCTGCCAGTTGCGAGAAACCGGGTTGCTAGGAGACCGAACCCTAAAGGGCCCGGCTACAGGTACAAAGCCCGCCTGCGCGGGCTATATGACCACACCCTTGTGCGATCGCCCGCCAGTTGCGAGAAACCGGGTTTCTGAGATATCCTCTAATCAAAGCGCCAAAGTTGAAAAAATATTCCCGGTTTCTGCTGCTGGGGGGTTGCAGTTAGGTTAAAGGAAGGGCGATCGCAAATTCCGCACCTTTTCCTGGCTCGGAGGTCAAAGTCATTTTACCTCCATGTTTTTCTTCGGCAATTTGCCGGGAAATCGACAATCCCAATCCCGTGCCTTTACCTACCCCTTTGGTAGTAAATAAATGCTGGAAAACTTTGGCTTTTACTTCCTCGTTCATGCCCATGCCATTATCTTTTATTCTGACGATAACTAATTCTTTTGCCTCATGGAATTCGGTAGTAATAGCAATCCGATTCGGATCCGCTTTAATCTCATCAAAACTGCGCCCGATATTACCCTCCTCAAAAGCATCGATCGCATTAGCAATCAGATTCATAAACACCTGATTTAACTGCCCAGGATAGCAATTTACTTCCGGCAAATTGCCATAATTTTTGATAATTTCTATTTCCGGTCGATTTTTGTTAGCTTTGAGTCGATGCTTGAGAATCAATAAGGTGCTGTCGATGCCATCATGGATGTTAAAAGCTACCTTGGCGGCAGTATCGGCACGGGAAAAAGTGCGCATTGACTTGCTAATTTCGGTAATGCGATTGGTTCCTGATTTCATCGAACCGAGCAGTTCGCGGAAATCAGTGAGCAAGTCATCCAATTCGATCTCCTCAATTTTCTCTTGAATGGTTTCGCTATCATAAGCAAAGCCTTGTTGATAAAGCTGCAAAAGTTCGGCTAAATGTTCTATGTATTCGCTGGCGTAGTCTAAGTTGCCAGAAATAAAGCCCACGGGATTGTTGATTTCGTGGGCGACACCGGCAGCTAGTTCGCCGATGGATGCCATTTTTTCGCTCTGTACCAGTTGCAGTTGGGTTTGTTCTAATTGTTGGGAGTAATTGCGAGATTCCCGATAGAGTCGAGCGTTTTCTAGGGAGATAGCAGCTTGAGAGCAAAGTAAAGTCAGCACTTCCACGCGATCGCCGGTAAATGCTCCGGCAACTCGATTGTTTTCCAGGTAGAGGATGCCGATGAGTTGGCGGCGATCCACCAGGGGCAGGCATAAAATTGACTTGGGTTGGTACTGTTGAATGTAAGCATCTCCTGCATAAGCGGTTTCATTGCTGGCATTGTCGAGGGCGATGGGCCCTCCGGTGCGCTTGACTTTATTGACAATGCTCAAAGGCACTGCATTGCTATTTTCGACCGGAATGGGGTCGATTTGAGGAGCCTCCTCGCCACAGACAAGGGCACTTAGCATTAAGACTTCCTCTTCAAACAGCATCAAAGCAGCGGTTTCGGCACCGGCATTTTCCATCGCTACTTGCATTAAATTGGCGATCGCTCTTTCTAATTCGATGTTCTCACTCAGGGTGCGCGAGGCTTTCATTAATGTGTCTAAATCCAGTAATTCTCCCGTCCCCGTCGTCGTTTTCGACAAAGTTCCCTGAGTCATCGTTGCGAGAGTGGCAGTGGCAATCAAGCCTTCTTGTTGCCGTTGGAGAATAGGAGAGAGGAGGTGGGGATAGCGAGTTTCTAAGTCTTCAATTTTAGCTTTGGCACCCCAACGAGCGTAGCAGTAATAGGCTTCCTGCATATAAACTGCCGCCTCTTTTTCTCGCCCCCAATCAAGGTAGAATTTAGCAAACAGTTCGTTGGCGAGGGCTTCTTCTTGGATGTATTCGTTGGCTTTCGCTCCGGCTAGAGCGCGATCGTACAATTCAATGGCTTCTAAGTTTTGTCCCAATACCCGACATCTCTCCCCTGCGACTAAATCGACCTTATGCTGGTAATTCATTGGTGCATAACTTGCCCATTGTTCTTGTAGTTGACTTTGATTTTGTGCGACGCGCTCGAATGCTTCAGTAATTTCCTCTGAGTGAGAATTTAACGATGCTAAGACGATCAAAGAATCATAAAAGTAAAATGCCGGTTCGCCAACCAGTCCTGCCCCTCCCGCGAAATAACGCTTGATTTCGGCAGCATCATGCCGAGCCGATTCTATGTCCTCAAATAAATAAGCAAGTACGAGCTTATAGAGATAAAAGAAAAACAACCCAAAAAAGTCGTTTGCTTCTATCAAGTGGGGTAAAAGTTTTGTTTCTTGCAACGCCTCTCCCGACAAGATATTGGGGCGCTCGACGGGTTCTAGTAAATTTAAAATTGCTTGCCAGCAGATTCGACAGTAATTAGCGGTTGCCAATTGCTTCAATTGCACTAACCCGTTGCAATAAGCACGGGTCTCTTTTTCCAATTCTACTAAAGCTTGACCGCACCAAAAAGCATTAATACAAAAAATAGAAGCATTGCGTCCGGCGAAATCTAAATTTCCCACCTCTAAGCTAGTTGTATAGCCTTCTCGCGGTAACTGTAGCGTTTCTTTAGCATGATATCGACGGTGAATCGCGAACAGCGCTGCTGTGGCAAAAACTTCGCTTTTGATCGCCTTGGCATCCAAGGCATTGAGTTGGTCGGCAAGTTGGAGTGCCAACTCGGCAAAATCTACCCCCGTGTTGACATCTCGAAGGAGATTGCAAGCCAGAATGCTATAGCTAGAGTAAGCAAAACCAGAAGCTGGGGTATTGCCATATTGAATCGATAGCTTAACTGGCAAGCAAATTAGGAAAGGAAACAAGGAAGCCCCCGTAATGTAAGCGGCAGGGGCGATGCTGTTAGAAATCTGGACGATGGCAATTTTTTCCTCATCCGTCATTCGAGGCAGGCGAATCAAGTCTTTAATGGGGCGATCGCCTATGAGTTGCTGGATTTCTGCGATCGCCTGTCCAACATCTTTTTCCGTGGGGGAATCGGGAAAGGTGACTCCCAACTGTTGCAGGAGTCCGAGAGCGATTTCAAGGGCTTCAGTTTGCTGATTTTGAGAGAGCTTTGAGAAAATTCGGGTGCGGCAAACATGCACCCGTTCGAGTACGGTGCGCGAGCGGGCGATCGCGGTGTCTGCGAACTCTTCCATCGCCTCAAAGTCGCCGCATAACATTGCCAATTCTGCCGCTAAGTTATGGAAAGCGAGGGTCGCGTTATACTGCCCTGACCACCCCTGTTCTCCTAACAAAGACAAGCCAATGCTGGCATATTCGCGTCCGCCTTGATAAGCTGTCGCCGCCCTGGCTTTGCGACAGGCAATTAAATTCAGTTCTGCCAGAAAGTCCCGTTTGCTTTGCTCGGTAATTAAAGCCGTTCCATAATTTAATTGACTGACTAGCCCAAAAATTCGTTCTTCTCGCAGATCTGGGGGAATATTTTGCAGGAGCAGTTGTCCGATTTGGTAGTGAGTGGCCTGTTTTTGTTCGTCGGGAATCAAAGTATATGCTGCCTGTTGGACGCGATCGTGCAAAAAATTATAGCCCACCGAGAGACCTTCAGCCAAAGCATTTTCCTCTGGGTTGGCTTCAGAGAAAAGCTTGTAAATCTGGCTCTGGGGCAAAACTAATCCCTCTTGCAGCGCTACCCACAAATTTTCTGCCACTTCTAGTTGAGACTCTCCGCTGACGATCGCCATTGTCTCCAAATCGAACTGGTTGCCGATACAAGCTGCCAGTTTCAAAATCTCCTGAGTTGCTTCTGGTAGCTTGTGCAACCGAGTAGCCATAAACTCCACCACATCATCGGTCAGTGCCAACTGTCGTATCTGCGTCATGTTGCACTGCCAGTGACCGAGAGCGAAATTAAACTCTATCCATCCATCTTCGTGCAAGGACTTGAGAAACTGGGTGGCAAAAAAGGGATTTCCCTTGGTCTTTTGATAAACCAATTTAGTTAAAGGCAATCCTAACTCTAAGGAGCAACAGAGAGTATCTGCTACTAAGGGATTGAGAGCTGCTTGATTCAAAGGAGCCAGAGTTATGGTATTAACAGTAGCTCCCAACTTCGCAATTTCATCCAAACTCAGCATCAAGGGATGAGCCGGAAACATTTCGTTATCCCGATAAGCACCCAACAACAACAGATAACCAGTTTCCGAATCCTCCATCAGCAGTTGCATCAATTTCAGCGAAGCCGAATCCGCCCATTGAAGGTCGTCAAGGAAGATAACTAAGGGGTGGTCAGGAGTGGTAAAAACTCGAATAAATTTGCCAAACAGCAGGTTAAAGCGATTAGTCGCCGCACTGCCGGAAAGTTCGATCGCCGGTGGCTGTTTGCCAATAATGCGCTCTAATTCTGGGATGACTTCAATAATAACTTGGGAGTTTTCCCCCAAGGCATTGAGTATAGTCATTTTCCACATTTCCAGTCGAGGGTCGCTTTCGCCCTGGAGTTGCTCCATTAAATCGCGGAACGCTTGCACTAGGGCGCTAAAAGGAATGTTGCGCTGGAATTGGTCGAATTTACCTTTGATGAAATAGCCTCGTTGACGGACGATGGGTTTGTGTACTTCGTTAACGACTACAGTTTTGCCGATACCGGAGAAACCTGCTACTAGCATCATTTCCGTGGTGCCTGCCCCTACTCTGTCAAAAGCATCCAGTAAGGTTTGTACTTCTGCTTCCCTTCCGTAGAGTTTTTCGGGGATACAGAAGCGGTCTGAGATATCCCGCTCTCCCAACTCGAACTCAGCAATACTACCAGTTTCTTGCCACTGCTGCCAGCACTTTTCTAAATCCTGTTTGATTCCTCGGGCGCTCTGATAGCGTTCTTCAGCAGTTTTCGCCATCAGTTTCATCACCAGAGCCGAAAGCGCCTGGGGAATTTCTGGTTTGACTGCATGGGGTGGAATGGGAGTTTTGGCAATGTGACAGTGGACTAATTCCATCGGGTCATCCGATTTGAACGGAAGTTCTCCCGTTAACAGTTGATAAAAGGTGACACCGAGGGAATAAAAATCGCTGCGATAGTCGATGCCTCGATTCATTCGCCCAGTTTGTTCTGGAGAAATATAAGCGAGAGTCCCTTCGAGAATGTTGGGATTCTGTATTTCTTGAGTTTCCCTCGGTAACAGGGAGGAGATGCTGAAGTCGATGAGGAATATCTCTTTGGTTTCCGGGTTAATTAAGATGTTAGCCGGTTTGATGTCTTTATGGATGACTCGATTTCGATATAGGTCTTCGAGGATTTGAGAAAGTGCGAGCGCCACCTGCAAAAACTCTTCTCTGCCCAGGGGGCGATCGCCAACGTATTCCGACAGGGACACCCCACCCACATCTTCCATCACCAACACATAACCGTTACCGTCTTTTTCCAAGGCGATGGCTTTGATAATTCCGGGTAAGTCTAGGTTTTTACTGAGGATGTATTGATGGCGAAACTGCACCAGTTCTTTAAAGCTGGGATATTCTTGACGCAGCTTTTTGAGAACCACCGGTTTTTCCTCGTCATTTTTGAACCCTCGATAAACCTGGGTGCGAGTGCCCTCGTAAATTAGGTCGGTGATTTGGTATCCTGCTAAAGTCATCTTTTTCATTAAGTTTTGCTGAAGTTCTTCCATCTTAAACCAGATTTTTGGTTTTTGTCACCTCTTTATTTTTTCTTAACTTCAAGGAATCGCGATCTCCAACGCAAGTCCCTTTCCCCTCTGCTGACCGGTTTATCATCCCGCCCGTACTGCGATCTACTTCGGTGCGCGTTCCTTTGTAGAGGTTTTCACTGAATTTGTCCCCCTCAATAGTCATCACGGTCCTACTGTTATCTACTGTGTTCTTAAACGATCGCGGTTTTATCCCTCGTCTACATCCCTCTTTTTGCATATTTTTGCTGCCCGTCGCCAATTATTTTGTCCCTCACCAGAGTTGAAAAGCTATATTGCGATTTTTCGCCCAGCGTGGGGCGATCGGGGGTGCAGCAGCAAACCTCGTTATCTGAGCAAATTGCCATCACAGTGGTATGCTTATTTGCAGAGTAGAGCAGGAGCGATCGCCCGATGAAGTATTGGGCACCGCCCACCTTCATATCTGGGGAATTTCCTCGTTTCCAGTCTCATACCTCTCAGACTGGGAACGAAATAATAGGCGATTAGTTGTTATCATAGAAGAATCAGCGCGAAAGGGCAATACTTATGACGCAGGAACTCATGGACTTAAGAAATAGCATCCTGGAGGAACGCTATGAGGACGCTTTGGCGATCGTAGATGAGCTAGAGGGAATGGGTAAACAAGCAATTTTGCGAAATATCGAATCATTTCTGGTCAGGATGTTGATTCATTTAATCAAAAACCAAGTTGAGTCCCGTTTAACCAACTCGTGGGTAGCTTCAATTTCCGATTCTCTACTACAAATTAAAAGGCTAAATCTCAAGGACAATAAAACCTCTTACTATATCAAGTCAGATGAATGGCAGCCTTATCTAGAAGATGCCTTAGCGGCAGCAATTCGTCCAGCGACGGCAGAAGTGCGGGGCGGTAAATTAAGGCCAGGGCAAATCTCAGAGATGATGGATGAAACCCAGCTAATGCAGACGGCTGAAGAATTGTTGGCTCTGACTTATGTCCATAAAGTCAAGGATTTGCCGGATATCATCGACGAACATTTAGCGCAATTACCGGGTGGAAAAGATTGGCTTGAAGGTCGAACGTGATTGCACCATATCGCTAATTTACCTGTTGAGAATTATTTGTTCGATCGCATCGATTTCTTCCTCAGATAGACCTTGATAAACCCGAGCCGCTAATTCCAGCAAATCTGTAGATGCGATCGGGCAGCTTTGTGGCTCATCCATGCTGGTTTCCACCGTCAGTCGCACTTGCGTTCCCTCGGATATTGCTAAATTTTCCAGGGGACGGAAAACTCCCTTTTCATAGAGGGCGTTAATGGTCTGTTTCATCTCATTTACTATCTACAAAAAATATGGCGATCGGCAATTTTACTATTTTCTTATTTTGCAGATCCTCAAGTACGAGTTTTGATTGTTCCCCAAAAAGGTGGTAAAACAGTCAATAGAGTTGACATCAAGAGAGTGGTTGAGTTGTTAAAATTAGAGACCTGGCAAGAGGAGATTGAAAGTGATGATGAAGGATAAAGTTAATTTGGAACGGAAACCATTGGATTATTACCTAAAATTAAACTATCCCATTACCGTTTATCCAGATATGGAAGAGGGTGGGTATGTTGCGGAGATTAAAGACTTGCCAGGATGTTTGACGCAAGGGGATACTTTAGAAGAGACAGTGAATAACATTGCGGAAGCACGCCAACTGTGGATTGAGACTGTTTATGATAGTGGTAGAGATATCCCTCTACCTAGCACAGAGACTGATTATAGCGGTAAGTTGCTATTGCAGATGCCTAAATCTCTACACCGTCGTTTGGCAGAAACATCCTCTAGGGAAGGAGTTAGTCTTAACCAATATATTTTGTTTCTCTTGAGCAATGGGAATGACAACAATTTAGCTCCTGAAAAAAATTAGTACCACCGGGTTTCTTAATTCAAGAAGGGCGTGACCAGGGAGACCCTGGTCACGAGGGGTAGAGGGCGAAATCGCGATCGCCCGCCCTCTTAGCCCGCGCAGGCGGGCTTCGTTCATGTAGCCACACCCTTTAGGGTGTGGGTGTGGGTGTGGGTGTTAGGGTGCAGCATTAAAGGCCATCTGCCAAAAATCCCGCTCCAGTTTAGCAACTTGCAGCCAGACATCTTCTGCTTGCTGCCGAACGGTTTCCGGAGCAGTCTGCAATGCCTCTTCAGCTTGAGATTGCAACAATTTTACATAGGCAGTAAAATCGAAATTTCCCCATCTGTCGGCAAACTCAGCATAGGGTTCTGGCATTTTACCGGGCAACTGCCAACCTTGATTATAAGCTAGCTCGATCGCCCAAAAAGCGGTAGCTTGGACAGCATAGGGCATGAGTCCGAGACCGGACATAAAATCGGAGTATGCTTGACAAGTAGCTTGTTTTTTGCTATCCAGGTTCAGGTGGCGTTCGGCAGCTTTTGCTTGAAACCAATTCAGTTCATCTTTCAGCGAGATCAGTCCCGCCAGGATAACATCAAAATGAGCGGTTGGTGCGGAGGCCAAGAGTCGCGCCACCATGCGGGTGAACTCCTGGGCAAACAGATAATCTTGCACTAACCAGGTATTAAATTGCTCTGGTTTAATCGTACCTAGTTGACATTGTTCTAGGAAGGGATGCACCGTGGCGGACTGCCAGGCGCGATCGTGTCTTTGCATCAAATGATTTAAATCCATGTTATTCACCAATTTAAGCGTCTCTTTCTGCTAGTTCCATCCAGCGATCGGTGGCAGAATCGATCGCCCCATTCAACTGGGACAACTGTTGATAGAGTTCTTGCACCTGAGTCACCTTTCCGGGAGGAGAATTATACAGAGTTTTTTCCACCTCAGCTTTCTCTGCTTCCAGTTTAGCAATTTTTTCTTCCAGTTGCTCGAACTCCTGCCGTTCCCAGTTAGAAAGTCGGCGGGGTTTGCTATTATTGGCAGGCTTTCTCTCCTTGACAGTCTTTTTCTCCGGTACCGCTGACTGCTGCTGTTCCTCCTCTTCAGCTTTCTTGAAGTCCAGATAAACAGAATAATTGCCCGGATACTGACGCAAGTTACCGCCGGGTTCAAAGGCAAAGATCTTGTCTACCACCCGATCGAGGAAATAGCGGTCGTGAGAAACCACGATCGCGCAGCCGTTAAAATCTTCCAGATATTCTTCCAGCACCGCCAGGGTTTGCACGTCGAGATCGTTAGTAGGTTCATCTAAGATTAGCAGATTGGGAGCAGAAAGGAGCACCCGCAACAGAAAGAGGCGACGTTTTTCCCCGCCGGAAAGCTTGTGGATGGGCAAATATTGCTGATTGCTGGGAAACAGGAAACGCTCTAGCATTTGAGAAGCGCTAATTTGCACGCCCTCGGCAGTCTTGACAAATTCTCCTTCTTCCTTGAGATATTCGATCACCCGCTGATTTTCATCGGAGATTAAACTCTCGGAATGCTGGTCGAAATAGCCGATGTGAATGGTTTTGCCAATCTCCACAACTCCAGCATCAGGCTGCACCCGATCAGTGATCATATCCATTAAAGTGGACTTGCCAACCCCGTTACCGCCGATGATGCCCACCCGGTCTTCCGGCTCGAAGGCATAGCTGAAGTTGTCGATTAAGGTGCGATCGCCATAGGCTTTGCTAACATCGATCAATTCAATTACTTTCTTGCCGATGCGACGACCGGGGGTAGAAATCTCCACCTTCCCAAGGTCTTGCTTAAACTCAGTTTCTTGCATCTGTTCGATGCGCTGAATGCGGGCTTTCTGCTTGGTACTGCGGGCTTTCGGACCTTGCTTGAGCCATTCCAACTCCCGCCGCAGCACACCCCGATGCTTGCGTTGACTGCTGACTGAGGCTTCTTCTGCTTGGGCTTTCTTCTCCAAATAGTAACTATAGTTGCCAGCATAGGAGAAAAAGTCCCCCCGATCGATCTCAATAATCCGGTTAGTAACCCGATCGAGAAAGTAGCGATCGTGAGTAATCAGCAGCAGGGCCCCCCGATAGCGATGGAGATAACTCTGCAACCATTCTACAGAGAGAGCATCCAGATGGTTAGTCGGCTCATCCATCAGCAACAGATCGGGTTCGGATAGCAAAGCCGCAGCTAAAGCAATGCGCTTGCGGTAGCCCCCCGAAAGACTGGCGATCGGGGCATCAAAATCAGCAATCCCCAGTTTAGAGAGAATAATTTTCGCCTTCGTCTCCAGTTCCCAGGCCCCGAGGGCCTCCATCTGTTGGGTAACGGCAGACAGGCGGGCCAACAGTTGGCTATCGTCAGCACTGCGGGCGAGTTTGTGAGAAAGTTCCTCATACTCCCGCACCAGAGTCATCTGTTCGCCACTGTCAGCAAAAACTTGCTCCAGCACCGTCCGCTGCTCGTCCAAGTCCGGTTGCTGGGACAAATAGACCATCCGCACCCCCGAGTTAACCGACAGTTGGCCCCCATCAATGGGCTCCAAACCGGCAATCATCTTTAACAGGGTTGACTTACCCGAACCGTTGGTGCCAATTAAACCCACCTTATCCGTAGCATCCAGACTGAAGCTGGCATCTTTGAGAATTTCCTTAATCCCAAAGTCCTTTTTGACCGATCGCAGGGTAACGATGCTCATAGCTATATCCCTCCAGCAGTTATTGGACCTCTGATTGCATTATCCCTAAAGGGTAGCAGAGGCTAGGACAGCCGGTTGAAGGTCGGCTATCCTCATAAGACTGGTGAAACTGCGATCGCTCGTAGGGTCGGGGGCCCGGAGCGTGTGGCGCAGCCATGGGATTTTGCTTCACCGGTTCTCTCCAGCTTTACTAAATTTAATCTTTTTCTCAGATTTCTCGCTTGCGGATGTGGCGATCCTTGAGCCTTGGGAGCCGCTTCCGGGTCAACTTGTTATCTACGTTACATTTAATAAATATCACCAAATCTTGACAAACTGTTAGACTATGTTGCAATTAATAAATAAATGTAAAATTTCTAGTATAGGAAGAGCCTCATGGTTTAAACCTAATAAGGGAGCCTCAAGCAATAAATGCCTGAGGATTTCCTAGGCCAAATAAGTTCGCGCCCGTGAGGTGATAAGCTCATCTCACCAAGGTCATGACCTCTGGTAATTTACTTAAAGTGACCAGAGTCCAGGACGTTATTTGTCTTTGTCCGGAACAATGGGTTTGATTCTGAATCTTGATATAGAGAAGGATACAGAGTCAAAATCACAACAATAAAGAGATGGCAAAATCATCAAATTTTCAACTTATGTTTGGGATCGAACAAGACAATCAAAGTAGTCTAGAAGAACCTGCCGAGTATATAAACCCAGCTAAGCAGCGGGTACGCTCTTTCGATTTACTGCGCCCCGTGCGTGCGTGGCTGGATGGGTGGCAAATTCACGATATATTCACGGCACGGTTAATCTCTAGACTGATTCCAGCGCAATGTCCATTTGAACGAGAAATAAAACTGTTTGGACGTACTTTAGTCCGCATTCCACCCCTTTGTAAACTCAACCCTCTTTACGATCAATTCGTGGGTTTGCGGTTTCGCGCCCTCTGCTTTCTAGTCGATGAATGCGGTGAGGATATTCGTTCTTTCGTATAATCACGCTATGGATCTTCACATGGTTCTGGAAGGCGAATCGTTTCCTTAGGTAACAGTCAATCAGCAGAAGATGATGACAGGTGGTAGTACCGTCTGTCATCTGTTGTTATGGGAGGCGATCGCCTCCCATAACTTACTCGTTCCCAGGTTCTACCTGGGAACGCACAGTCGAGGCTCTGCCTCCCGGGTGGGTGGGAGCCGCTATACTGGTAATTATGTCATAGCTGCGAGCAACTGGAGGCAGAGCCTCAACCGGACGTGACCGGTCACGAGGAACATAATCAACTTCCGTTCCTCATGCGGATAAGTTTTTCAACTTGGCTTTCAATATCCTCACCTACGGAGGCAATGTTACGTTCAATTCCTGCTTCCCGTAAAAGTTCCTTAAAACTTTCGACATCAACCCCAGCAATTTCTGCGCCTCGTGCCAGGGAAATCTTTTCCCGTTTGTACAGACCAAGTGCCAACCTACTGCGAAGTTCGGGTTTACTCCTGAGCAGCGATCGCATAGCATCTTGGAGTAAAGCTTCTTTATCTTTGTACAGCCCTTCTTCTATTAGAACATCCAACTCCGATAAAACTGTCATTTTTTTCTGCCCTCATTTTACTTGAAACAGTCACTTGACGATCTACAGGAAATCTTATTCGGGTCTACCTGCTTGCCAATCTTCCCCACCTGGAAACGCAGTTAAATGTTCATCGATGATTGCTGGTAAGGTCTTGGCGGAATGTTCATAAGTTAAATCCAACAGCCTCTTAGCAGCCATAATTACCTGTTCTCGATCCACCAACTCTGATAGTTTAAATGGACTTAACCGCCCATTCAATACTTCTACGCTAGCAGGGCGAATTGCTGCCTCGATCGCCTCCTCCAGCATTTCCTCCCATTCATCTGACTTGATATAGTAGGAAGTTTTATTCTCCTTGAGATTCAAATCTTGAATTTGCAGGATTGAATCTGAAATTGATGCGGCCCAGGAATTAGTCAATCTTTGCTCGACTTGGTTTTTAATCAGGTGAACCACCATTCTGATTAAAAATGATTTAATATTGCGGATCGTTCCCTTTTTACTCATCCACTCTAACTCGTCCACCAAGGTCAAGGCATCTGTATAACGCCCCTCCATAATACTAGCTCTTAAATCGATTAGCTCTTGAGTCATGCTCTTTTCTTCACAGTCTCCTCCCTGCTTTACCCAATATAGCAAATAACTGACTGACTGTCAAGGGGCGATCGCTTTAATTTATCTTTGGTAATTAATTATATCATAAAAATTGCTCATCTACCTTTAATAATATGATAAGTACCACGTCATCCCCCGCACCAAACCCCGAACCAGCAACTGAGTGGGAGTTTGCGGAAATCTGGGCAGATCCGATCGTCTCTCCGCCCGATATTCTGATGTTAGTCAAATCCAGCACGGGTAAGTTTTGCATCCATAATCCCGCGCAAAACTATAAAACTGTCTTTTCCAGTTCTGACTATGAATCAGCTCAAATGTGGCTACTTGAAGATGAATATGAACGGGTTACAGGTCAGATATTACCACCAGAATAAGGAATCTACATCTTGATTCTCGGATCCTGTTAGCTAAATTATTCGCAAATTGCTGTCAAGGGGCGATCGCGATCCGTAGGACAGGCGTCTCGCCTGTCCCTTTAGCACTTGCTTTCCTGGGGTTGATAATGTGCTAAAATTGTATAAATACAAAATTTACGACTACATCCCATGACCAGCAAACCCCTGAAAATTATCGTAGATACGGACCCCGGTGGAGACGATACCTTCGCCTTATTGTGGTTGATGAGTTTGGCGAAAAAAGGTCTCGCCGAGATCGTCGCCATTACCACCGCAGACGGCAATGTCCGCCCTAATTATACCTTTGCCTCTGCTGGTAAAATCCTCAGCTTAGGTGGTTTCGATCGGGTGTTGTTAGGTCGCGGCATCCGCCACGAAAGCGAAATAGGAGATGCTGCCCACATTCACGGAGTTGATGGCATGGGCAACCTCTCCCCTACTTTACCAGCATCGCCCCATAAATTTGCAGAAGCTCCCTACTCTGACGAGATTATTATCGACAAACTCAGTGCGGAACCGGGAGAAATTACCCTAGTGACGATCGCCCCTTTAACCAACTTAGCAGCAGCGGAAACGAAGCAACCGGGCATTCTCAAGCAGGCCAAGCAAATTGTGACAATGGCGGGGGCATTTAATTGTCGGGGAAATGTCACCCCGGTTGCCGAATTTAACATCGCCTACAACCCCGAAGCAGCAGCAACTTTCTTTGCTGCCCGGGAGGAGATCGCAGTCATACCCCTAGACCTAACTCACAAGCTGATTTTTACCGATGGAATGGCATCCGATATTGCCCGAGTTAACCCAGAACATGACATTGCCAAATTCATTCACGCCCTGGCCGAGTTTATGATTAAAACCAACCTCGGTTATCGCGAGACCAATGGCATCAAGGGCTTTTTAGTTCATGATGCCGCAACGATCGCCTATTTGTTTTACCCCGAAACCCTGTTGCTACGTCGCGCCCAAGTCAGGATCGAGACCAAAGGCGAATGGACAAGGGGGAAAACAATAATGGACGATCGGCACATCCCCAAGACAGATCCTAATGCCTTCGTAGCCTTGCAAGTAGACGCAGCAAACCTGTTATCTATTTTAGTAGAAGACTTGAAATCCTTAATCCCTGCGGAGGGTGGGCATTGCCAAAAAGCGCCCCATAAATGATACCGCTCAAAGTTGCCATCACCACCACTAGACAGACAAAGACAATAGTTTTCTTCGTACCGATAATGCTGCGGATCGCGAGCATATTTGGCAAAGATAAAGCAGGTCCTGCAAGTAACAAAGCCAAAGCAGGCCCTTGTCCCATGCCATTGCCAATCAATCCTTGCAAAATTGGCACCTCCGTCAAGGTAGCAAAATACATAAATGCACCCGCAAGGGCGGCAAAAAAGTTAGAAAATAGAGAATTACCTCCCACGGCCCCAGCTACCCACTGGGAGGGAATTAAGGCTTCATGGTCGGGGCGACCTAATAAGGCACCGGCAATGAGTACCCCAAACAGCAGTAAGGGCAAGATTTGTTTGGCATAATCCCAAGAAGATTCAAACCATTCTCCTGCCTCATCCTTATTAGTGCTAGCGAGCCAAGATAGACCCAGGGTTGCAAAAGAAAAAGGAATGAGAGGTTGGCTGCCAAACTGCCAGGAAAGTGCGGCGGTAACTACAACAATCAGGATAACCTTGCCTGCATTAAGGTGGAGCCAGGCTATACCAATGACAGCTAAAGCCAGGCCAAACAGTCCCGTTATCCACCATTTCACGGCATAAATGCCATACCAGAAGCCAGTAGCTGCCTCCGGTTGTGCCCAGTTAGCAAAAACCAGAATCCCCACCAGAACTGCAAAAAATAGGGCATTTTGCCAGAGAGGGCGGCTTTCTGACTCCTGGGGAAGCATGGTTTGTGCCTTTATCTTCTCCAGGTCCTCCTCGCGGAAGATAAACTCCATCGCCAACCCGATGATAATGCTGAAGATAATCGCTCCCAGGGCGCGGGCGATGCCCAGGGGCATTCCTAAAATGCGGGCAGTGACAATAATGGCGAGAACGTTTATCGCCGGACCCGAATAAAGAAAAGCGATCGCTGGACCGAGGCCCGCCCCCATCCGGTAAATGCTAGCAAATAAGGGCAATACGGTACAGGAACAAACAGCTAACAGGGTACCCGATACCGAGGCAACGCCGTAAGCGAGTAAGGGATTTGCTTTGGCTCCGAGATATTTAATTACCGAGTTTTTACTGACAAAAACTGCGATCGCCCCCGCAATAAAAAAGGCCGGTATCAGGCACAACAGGACGTGTTCTCGGGCGTACCAGCGAACTAAATATAGGGCTTCCCAAAAGGCATTTCGCAGCCTTTCCGACTGTTGCAGGGCTTCTATTGGAAGATCAAAGCAGAGGACAAAAGCGGTAACAATGAGAGCTAGAGGCTTCCACTGCTCCCGCCAAAAAGATGAAACTTGCATGATTTCTTTCCTTCCTAATTAAGCAGTTAAATAGGATTGAATTTTTTCGGAGGTGGCTACTTTGCCTTGACTTACGAGTTTGTCATTGACGACGAGGGCGGGAGTTGTCATTACGCCCTTTTCGGCAATTTTCATGGGGTCGGTAATATGTAGCACTTCCGCATCCAGTTTCAGAGCAGCGATCGCCTCTTTAGCGTTCGCTTCGAGTTGCCGGCATTTTTTACAGCCCGTTCCTAAAACTTCTACTTTAATGGTACTCATGGCTGAACTCCTTTTCTGTTTAACCATTTCCAGCTTAATCCCTATACCCAGGTATAATGTCAAGGGGTTTTGAGTAAATTTTTTTTGAGGAGCTAAAATAATGTTTAAGTCGCAGCTGTATTTTGTTTTGGCAGGACTTTGCGTTGCTGAGGAGGCGGCTATTTGGTCTAGCTGTGGCTTAAAGAAGGGCCTAAGCTGTCGCGCATTTAAATTGCATGGATCCAAATGCTGAAGCCCTTGCTATCAATTATCAATTATCAATTATCAATTATCAATTATCAATTATCAATTATCAATTATCAATTATCAATTATCAATTATCAATTATCTCCAGTACAACGCATTCCTTATTGGAATCGAGATTGGCCCGACACAAAGCGATTAAAGGTACCAGTTCGTCCCGCAGCACTTCCATCTGTCGAATTTTTTCCTCAATTTCTCGAACTTTCTTGCTGAGTAGGTCATGGACTGCTTGACAGGTGAGCGATCGCCCATCTTTCAAGGCTATAATTTCTTTAATCTCATCCAAAGTTAGGCCCAAGGACTTGGCCCGGACAATAAAGTCAAGGCGTTCCACATCCTCCTCGCTGAAGAGCCGATAACCGGCAGCGGTCCGTTGGGGAGATGGGATTAATCCAATGCGTTCGTAAAAGTAAAGGGTTTGTGGATTGAGTCCCAAACGACGAGAGACTTCGCCCATTTGAAACATGGCCGTACCTCCATTACCAAAAAACCGGGTTTCAAGCCCTTTCAGGCTGACTTTTAAAAAATCTCTAGTTATCTGTTTTAGTAGAAGACTTGAAATCCTTAATCCCTGCGTAGGGTGGGCATTGCCCACCTTACGACTTCATCTAGGGTAGGACATTGCCCACCTTACCAGTTTACAGCCTGCGCAGGCAGGCTTCGTTCGGAGTAGCCCCACTCTTTAGGGTGGCGGCGGTGGCGGCTACTTAAGAGTCGCCATCACTTCTTTAGCAGCTGCCAAAGTCTTATCAATATCTTCCTCTGTGTGAGCCAGAGAAGTAAACCCGGCCTCAAACTGAGAAGGCGCTAGGTAGATACCCCGTTCTAACATCCCGTTATGGAAGCGCCCAAATTTATTGGTGTCCGACTTTTTAGCATCTTCAAAGTTGTGAACCGGGCCCTTGGTAAAGAATAAGCCAAACATGGCGCTAATGTGACCCCCACAGGCTTCATTACCCGTTTCTTTGGCAATTGAGAGCAACCCATCAATCAGCTTTTTGGTAATCTGATTGAGTTGTGCGTAAGTACCCGGTTTTTGCAGCAACTCCAGAGTCTTGATACCAGCTGTCATGGCCAAAGGATTACCCGAAAGCGTCCCCGCCTGGTACATCGGACCTGCTGGTGCCACCATAGACATGATGTCTTTGCGTCCGCCATAGGCTCCTACTGGCAACCCGCCGCCGATGATCTTGCCGAAGGTCGTCAGATCGGGTTTGATGCCGAATTTCTCCTGGGCACCGCCGTAAGCGATCCGAAAGCCAGTCATTACTTCGTCAAAGACCAGCAAAGCTCCATTCTCTTGGGTGATCAAGCGCAAGCCTTCCAGAAAGCCAGCATCGGGGGCAATAAATCCCGAATTACCCACTACTGGCTCCAGAATTACCCCCGCTATTTGCTCGGGGTTTTCGGCAAATAGGGCTTTCACGGCTTCCAGGTCGTTGTAGGGAGCCGTGAGGGTGTTGGCAGTGGTAGACTTGGGAACGCCGGGGGAGTCGGGTAATCCCAAGGTGGCCACCCCAGAACCCGCTTTCACCAGGAACATATCGGCGTGACCGTGATAGCATCCTTCAAACTTAACGAGCTTGTCGCGCTTGGTGAAGGCTCGCATCAAGCGCTGGACGGACATGCAGGCTTCGGTGCCGGAGTTGACAAACCGCACCATTTCTATGCTAGGGACGGCATCGATGACCATTTTCGCGAGCACGTTTTCTAGTTCGCAGGGCGCACCAAAGCTAGTACCATTTTCTAGCGCCTTGCGCAGGGCCTCGTTCACTTCCGGATGGGCGTGGCCGCAAATGGCTGGTCCCCAGGTGCCTACGTAGTCGATGTACTGGTTGCCATCCACATCCCAGATGTAAGCGTCTTTTACCCGCGAGAACACTATGGGTTTTCCACCTACGGATTTGAAGGCTCGCACTGGCGAACTGACGCCCCCTGGCATCAGTTTCTGGGCCGCTGCGAAAATCTCTTGTGATTTGGTGGTCTTGAGAGTAGTTGCTTTCAAAGTTGTTCTCCTTGGTTGAATGCTCAACTATTGATTTGAGAATAGGCGTATTTATAGCACAAATTAACTATGTGCATCATCCTTTGTCCAGTTTATCCGTCTCACGCCCCGGGCCGGATGCCTGTCGGTGGGGCTGGCAATGCTATTCTAAACAAATGTTAAGAGAATATTACCCAACGCCTTATGTCCCAAGCTGCTGTTACCCAACCCATCGAGATCGAGCAAATTCGCTACAATGAGCAAGGACTGGTGCCCGCCATTATCCAGGACTATCTGGATGGTACGGTGCTGATGATGGCCTGGATGAACCGGGAGTCCCTGGAAAAGACTCTCTCCACTGGCCAAACCTGGTTTTGGAGTCGTTCCCGTACCGAGTTGTGGCATAAGGGCGCTACTTCCGGACATTTGCAAAATGTGCGATCGCTCCGTTATGATTGTGACAGCGACGCCCTGCTGATCGCTGTCGATCAAGTGGGTGACATTGCCTGTCACAAGGGCGAACGTAGTTGTTTTCATCAGGTCAGCGGTACGGTTACTCCGCCCCCGGCAGATACCCTCTCTCAACTCGAAGCTGTCATTCGCGATCGCCGCGACAACCCCAAGGAAGATTCCTATACCTGCAAGCTATTCGCAGGTGGGGATAACAAGATTCTTAAAAAGATTGGCGAAGAGTCCGCTGAAGTGGTAATGGCCTGCAAGGATGACGATAAAGAGGCGATCGCATCTGAGGCTGCCGACCTATTTTATCATACCCTGGTAGCCTTAGCACATCACAACGTTGATGTCAAGGATGTCTATCGCAAGTTGCAGGAACGCCGTCGTTAACTATGGACAACAACTACTCCCCCCGAACCCTAAAGGGTCCGGCTACAGGTTTAAAGCCCGCCTGCGCGGGCTTTAAACCTGGTTTATTCACTCTTAGAACCTGTCAGTTATTACTCTGTAGTTCCCTATTCCTGCTGGCTGTTGGGAAGAAAGTCCAAGGGCAAATTATCCCTGATCGCACCTTAGGCCCCGAAAGTTCAGTCGTCCGAAATAACGTCCCAGTCAGAGGGGAACCAGCAGACTTAATTGAAGGCGGGGCCATCAGAGGAGAGAATGTGTTTCACAGTTTCTCCGAATTTAATGTCGGTCAATTGCAGAGGGTATATTTTGCCAATCCTGCGGGCATAGAAAACATTTTCAGTCGAGTCACGGGCAATAATATATCCCAGATTATGGGCCGCCTGGGAGTAGATGGCGGGGCTTCTATGTTTGTGATTAATCCCAATGGCATCATCTTCGGTCCCAATGCTAGATTAGATGTAGGTGGTTCATTTATTAGTAGCACGGCCAATAGCGTCGAGTTCGATCGCTATCAATTCAGTGCGACAAATCCCGTAGCCCCACCATTACTCACTATCAATGTACCATTAGGTTTGCAGTACGGACCCAACCCGGGGGCAATTAGAGTAGAAGGATCCGGTCACAATATCATCCCATCTCCCACCCCAGGACTTTTACCAATCAATCGTCCACCGACCGCAGATGGTTTGCAGGTTGGACCACTTCAAACCCTCGCCTTGATAGGGGGCGATGTTACCTTAGATGGAGGCACCCTGACAGCCGACTCCGGACGGATTGAATTAGGAAGTGTCAGCAATGGTTTCGTCAGCCTCAAGCGGACTGAAATAGGATGGAATTTGGGCTATGAAGAATTCACTCAATACGGTGACATTCGGCTACAAAACGCCGCATTAGCAGATGCCAGTGGTGAGATTGGTGGAGAGATAATTGTGCGAGGAGGGAATCTGTTCATGTCCGGTGGTGCCTGGATTGGGATTCAAGATCGAGGGTCACAACCATCGGGCAGCATCAGCATCAATATGTCGAACAACATAGACATGATTGGCATCTCCCCAAATGGGATTAATACTGCCGTGCGAACGGAAGCCTTGGCAGATGGTCGGGGTGGGAACATTTCGGTTTTGGCAAGAAACCTGAGTATAATCGATGGGGCATTTATAGCATCTTTTACTTTTAGTAACCTTGCTGGTGGTCGTGGTGGGGATATCGCCGTGTCAGTTGCTGAAGAGGTGCAATTCCTAAGATTTGCACGGAATAATCAAGTTAGCAGCATTTTCACTACAACTTTTGCTTCTCAAGATGCCGGAGAAACCCGATTGTTAACGAGACGAATGACACTTCAAGATGGAGGAGTATTGACATCTTCAAGCTTTGGGACTGGTAAAGGAGGAGACGTGACCGTAAATGCGGCTGAATCTATAGAATTGAGCGGAACGAATATCAACAATAATATTTTTCCTAGCGGGTTCGGTTCTATCGCTGGTAACGCTGGAGATGCGGGGGATTTAACAGTTAACACATCCGATTTGGTAGTGACCAATGGCTCGACGGTCTCAACTTCCAGTTTTGCGAGTGGGAATGCCGGAAATGTGACCATTAATGCCACCAATTCAGTCGAGATAAGTGGTGTAGGTCCCGGTTCGATCATTCCCGCTCAGGTGGACTCCTCTGCTCTCAGGAGATCCCAGTCTTTCCGAGACTTTTTAGGATTGCCAGATAGACCTTCGGGGAACTCGGGCCAGGTGACGATTAATACTCGAATTTTGAAAGTGACAGATGGGGGGATTGTCAATGTTAGAAATGATGGCACGGGGGATGCTGGCACCATAGAGATTAATGCCGATGCTATTTTCCTGGACGACAAAGGTGAAATAACTGCGGTGACAAGATCGGGCAACGGGGGAAATATTCAACTGCATGTTGCTGATGCTCTGATTTTGCGCTCCCTAAGTGCCATTACCGCTCGTGCCGGAACCGAACTTAGCGGTGGAGGGGATGGGGGCAACATCACGATCGACAGTGGGACTTTAGTCGCCCTAGAGGGTAGCAATATCAATGCTAATGCCTTTGAGGGTAACGGCGGGAACATTCTGATTACTACCTCGGGTATCTTTCTAGCGCCTGATAGTCAAATCACGGCCAGTTCTCAACTGGGAGTAGATGGTACAGTAGAAGTTTCTACCCCAGATATGGACCCAGCTGCTGGGTTGGTAGAGTTAGGAAAACGGCCCATAGATGTAGAGCAACTGATTGGTAAAGACTTTTGCAAACTCAGTCGGGACAGTTCTTTTATAGCGACAGGCAGGGGTGGTTTACCGGAGTCCCCTCTAGAAGAACTTCAGCCCCATGTAGTCTGGCAAGATTTGCGCCTTACACCTCCTTTCCCCAGGGGGGATGAAACAAGTACTCCTATACAGCAAAGTCGGACAATTGTGGAGGCCCAAGGATTGGTAACGGATGCTAATGGGAATGCGGTACTGACTGCTTACCCGCCTGTGGTGACGCCTGTGGGGACTTGGTTACATCCTGTGGACTGTCAGATGTTGAGGAGTAATGGCGATCGGTGACGATTGAAAATTGTGAATGTAAAATTGTGAATGGAGAAAGGTAGATTTATTTATCGAAAGAAACGAGAGAAATTCCCAATTAGCTATGAGACGACTTACGAGATTAATGACGATCGCCTGTTTGGGGCTAATCTTAAGCCTAGGCATTCATAATTTACCCCAAGTCAGGGCAGATCGAGGGCCTGAGATTTCAGTATCGGCTTTGGCGCAAAGGGGCAAACAGCATTATCATGCAGGACAGTTTGCCTCAGCAGCAGAAATGTGGCAAGAAGCTGCCCAGAATTATGCAGCGAATGGGGAAGTGCTCCAACAAGCTCGGATATTAAGTTTGATATCCTTGGCCCAACAGAAACTGGGGCATTTATCAGAAGCGTCGGCTGCTATTGATGCTAGTCTTTCCTTGTTAGCAACTTTACCAAAGGTGAATCCGCAAGTGCAAGCCCAGATTTTGAACGCCCAAGCAGAGCTGCAATTGGCCAAGGGTAACCCAGATGGGGCCTTCTCAACTTGGAAAAATGTCGAACAACTCTATACTGCGGCAGGTGATGAAGTAGGAGCGATCGGGAGTATTATCAATCAAGCCCAGGCCCTACAATTGCTGGGGCTTTACCGTCAGGCTGAGAAACTCTTGAGGGCGATCGCGGCCCAGCTGAAGTCCCAACCTGATTCTACTGTCAAGATTGCGGGTTTGCATAATCTGGGTCATGTCTGGCAACAGGTGGGAGATTTACAGGCGTCGTCAGAGGTTTTGCAGACCAGCTTGGCAGTTGCCCAAAGATTGCAGGCATCCCCCCAATACCAGAGTCAAATCAGCTTGAGTTTAGCTAATACCGAACATAGTTTAGCAAAAAGATCGGCTTCCTTAAAGGACTCAACTGCGGCCCAATTCTATCGGCAAGAGGCGATCGCCCACTATCAACAGGCAGCAGCACAAACTACTTTACCCCTGACCCGCGTGCAGGCACAGCTCAATCTCTTTAGTCTCTGGATAGAGAGCGATCGATTTGAACTGGCACTAGCTTTATTGCCCCAAATTAAAGGGGCGATCGCGCATTTGCCAGCCAGTCGGGCTGCTGTCTATGCTAAAGTTAACTTAGCCGAGACCATGATAGGATCGGTGATGCAGGACGTCCAAGAAACAAAAGAAGTTGAAAATATTTTAGCATCAGCAGTTGAACAAGCGCAAAGCTTAGCCGATCTCAGAGCCCAATCCTTGGCATTGGGCGTGATGGGCAAATTTTACGAACAAACAGAAAACTGGGGTCAAGGGAAAGTATTTACCCATCAAGCCATGCTGAGGGCCCAGCAGATTAATGCCCCCGACCTGGCCTATCAATGGCAATGGCAAATGGGACGAATACTTCAGGCAAACTTAAATAGTAGTCAGTCGGCAGATCCAGAAGCAATTTTGTATTATCGCACGGCAGTGACAACCCTGGAGACTATCCGCCGCGACTTAGTTGCCCTCAATCCGGAAATTCAGTTTTCTTTTCGAGAAAACGTCGAACCTCTCTATCGGCAGTTAGTAGATTTGCTCCTGGGCTCCGATCCCAGTCAAGAGGATCTCCGGCAAGCCAGAGAGGTAATTGAAAAACTCCAACTGGCAGAGATTGATAACTTCTTTCGAGAAGCTTGTTTGAATGCCCAGCCCCAACAAATTCACGAGATCGATGCTGGTGCCGCAGTCGTCTATCCGATTATCTTACCAGAACGGCTAGCAGTTATCCTCGAACTGCCCGATCGCACTCTGAGGTACTACCAAACTGCTGTACCCCAGCAGCAAGTAGAACGCATGGTGAGACGGATGCACAACTCTCTAAATCCGATCGCCTCTACCTGGAAGCGCTTGCAACTGTCAAAACAAATTTATGACTGGCTAGTGGGACCAGGTGAAACAGAACTTGCCAGCAAGGATGTTAAAACCCTAGTGTTCGTGTTAGATGGGGTAATGCGGAATCTGCCGATGGCCGCACTCTATGACGGCCAACAGTATTTAGTCGAGAAATATAACATTGCCCTGACTCCGGGGTTAAACTTACTCGACCCGCAGTCCTTGAGACCGGAGGAGTTTAAGCTGTTAATGGCTGGGCTAAGTGAAGCCCGCCAAGGTTTTTCGGCATTACCCGCTGTCGAGTTAGAAGTGCAGCAGATTTCCGCTCTGTCCCCTGGGTCGGTGTTGCTGAATCAGACCTTTCTCGAACCAACGCTACAAAAACTGATAGACGAAGTTCCTTTTCCCATAATTCACTTGGCAACTCACGGTCAGTTTAGCTCCAACCCGGAAGAAACCTTTATTCTGACTTGGAATGACAAAATTAAGGTCAAAGAGTTGGAAAAGCTACTCAAGCTCAGAGAAACAGCAGAGGACGTTCCCATTGAATTACTGGTTCTGAGTGCCTGCCAGACGGCCTCTGGGGACAACCGAGCGGCCTTGGGATTGGCGGGATTAGCCGTTCGTTCTGGGGCCCGCAGTACCCTCGCCACCCTGTGGTCGGTCAACGACCAATCCACCGCTGACCTCATGGTTAAGTTTTATCAAGCACTCACCGGTGAGGGCGTCAGCAAAGCTGAAGCCCTCCGACAGGCACAGCTGGAACTTTTGCAGTCCCGCCGCTACCAGCATCCCTTCTACTGGGCACCCTTCGTTCTGGTGGGAAATTGGCTGTGACTTTTGCGTAGGGCGGGCGACAGGAGAGCCCGTCGGAGCAAGAGAACCCAGAAAAACTAGATTGATGCTAATATATAAGTAATGAGGTTACAGAGGTGCATCAATGACTACTAAAAATGAGCGGAGATCGCTCCATTGTATTTCTCTGGCCCTAGGCTTAGTAATGATGTTTTTCCCAGGCTTGTGGAAACTGGTACATGCCCAGTCATATCCAGAGCGTTATCGACAAGAGTTGCCGGGAATGGTCAAATTTGAACCGCCTCCAGAGAAGGGAGCACCAGAAGAAACAGTAATGGGAGGAAGTCGAGGGAATTGCAATTCACAGGGGGCAACATCTTCCGCAGCACAGATGACTTTATTGATGCCAGAAAATAACTACGGGTTGACCGTAGCAGCGCATCCAAAGTTATTTATTTATATTCCTGAAACGGCGGCGCGAGCATTATTTGTGAAGCTCAAAGATGAAAGCGATCGGGAGCATTATCAAAAGATTGTCCCCATCAAGTCCGGGATTGTCAACATCAGCTTGCCAAGGGAGGCTCCCCCTTTAGAGATAGGCAAAACTTATAAATTGTTTGCTGCGATGCTTTGTGGATATGACCCGGAATCCGAACAGCTAGACCCCGACCAGCCCTACTCGGTTAACGATCCTTGGACCCAGGCAGCAATTAAGCGCATTGCACCAAACTCAATTATCAGTGGTAACCTGGATAGCATCGGGGAACTGCAACAGGCGGCTTTGTATGCAGAAAATGGCATTTGGGTGGAAACTATAGCCATTCTAGCGGAACTCAGGCAAGCCAGACCTGCCGATGCAACCATAGCCAGGGAATGGACAGAACTGTTAACCTCCGTGGGCAGGGAAACCATTAGCGCCCAAAAATTTGCCGAATAATCAGATGTGGCTAAAGCTGACAACACAAATTAGACAGGTCCGAGGCGTAATGGCGATCGCTACCCTGGTAACGGGAAGCATCACGGTCTTGGGATTGACTGGCAGTTTTCAACTGTTAGAATGGGCGGCCCTAGATGGAATGTTTCGCCTGGGTCCAGTGGAGTCAACGGACCCACGCATTATGATTGTGGCGGTGACGGAGCCCGATATCGCTAAAACCGGGCAATGGCCGATACCCGATGCCGTGCTAGCTCAATTGCTGAAAAAAATCAAAGCTCAGCAACCGAGAGCCATTGGCTTGGATATTGTGCGGGATTTGCCAGTGTCCCCCGGCACTAGGCAGCTAGCCTCGGTGTTCGAGTCTACTCCAAATCTGATTGCCATCGAGAAGGTTTCGGGCGATCGGGTTGGGTCGCCACTCCTTCTCCGTCTGCGGAACCAGGTGGCGATCGCGGATCTGATTGTAGATGCAGATGGCAAAATTCGTCGCAGCTTCCTGTCTATTAGACCCTCTGACGGTCGCACCAAATTAAGTTTGGGGGCGAAGCTGGCTTTGATCTATCTAGAAACCGCTGGTATTACTCGGCAAAGTCTGGATGTGAACAAGCAGCAATATGCATTGGGTAAAGCTATATTTGCACCCTTTGAAGGCAATGATGGCGGCTATGTCCGTGCTGAAGATCGCGGTTACCAAATCTTGTTGAACTTTCGCCGATCGCCAGAAAGGTTTCTGACTGTATCCATGACTGAGGTACTGGAGAACCGCATTCCCCCAGACCTCATGGGCGATCGGCTGGTTTTAATTGGCACCAAAGCAGCGAGTGTCGGCGACTTTTTCTACCATCCCTACGGTCGAATTGCGGGAGTGGAAATTCATGCCCATATTACCAGTCAGATATTGAGTGCCGCCTTGGATGGGCGACCGCTAATTCAAACCTTACCCGATGTGCTAGAGTGGTTGTGGATGTGCTTCTGGTCTGGGTGCAGTGCCAGTTTCGGGTCCCTTTTCCTCAAGCGACAAAGGCTGGCCCTTGGTGGTATATTGATAGTCGGGGGTAGTGCGATCGTTAGTTCCTATCTGGCTTTTATGGGAGGCTGGTGGCTGCCTGTATTTTCTCCCCTGCTAGCCATTGCTGGCTCTGGGGTTTTGAGTATTGGCTACATTCTCTTGTTAAACCTAAAAAAGTCCTATCGGGAATTAGAAAATTATGCCCAGACCCTAGAAGCTAAAGTCAAAGCACGGACAAGGGAATTAGAAGAAAAGAGCGATCGGCTGGCAGCACAAACTCGAGAACTCGCCCAAGCTAAAGCTGCGGCAGAAGTTGCCAACCAAGCCAAAAGCGAGTTCCTGGCTAACATGAGCCACGAACTTCGTACCCCCCTCAACGGCATTTTAGGTTATGCCCAAATTCTCGATCGGCAAAAAAGCCTTACCCCCAAGCAAAAACAAGGCATTGGCATTATTTACCAATCTGGAAGCCACCTGCTGACCCTGATTAACGATATTCTCGACCTCTCGAAAATAGAGGCGAATAAACTAGAACTGTACCCCCAAGACATTAATTTTCCTTCCTTCCTACAGGGCATAGTAGAAATCTGCCGCATCAAAGCCGAAGAAAAAGGAATTACCCTTACCTATCAACCCCTAAACCAACTCCCCACCGAGATTAATGTCGATCAAAAACGCCTGCGCCAAGTCTTACTGAATCTTTTGGGTAATGCTATCAAATTTACCGATACGGGCGGCGTAACTTTGCAAGTGACGGCCCTCGATCGCAGTCACTTGCCAGAGGGAGAAAAAGAACGTTCGACAAGTACCAAAGTCAGATTTCAGATATCAGATACTGGGGTCGGCATGACCCCAGCAGAATTGGAGAAGATATTTCTCCCTTTTGAACAGGTAGGAAAAAAATCCCGCCGTTCTGAAGGCACTGGATTGGGATTGGGCATTACCCAGAAAATCCTGACCCTCATGGGGAGTGAGATTCAAGTCGAGAGTACCCCCGGAATGGGCAGCACATTTTGGTTCGATGTTGACCTCAAAGCAGCATTAGCACCCATTACAACCCAGATGACATCAGCAAGCAATATCATTGGCTATGAATCTCAGGAACTGACGCAGAAAATCCTGATTGTTGATG
>JBFRWI010000155.1:0-13517 GCA_051439505.1 Hormoscilla sp.
TCATGACACCTACGGGTGAGCGCCAGCTCGTAGCTCTGTCGTCTGGCTTTAAGGAACGGAACGAATGGATTTTGTAGGACCGCGTGAGTTAGATGTAAAAAGCTCCTTTAACTTGACCGAGGCAAACGTTACCCCTTTTTAGGGAGAGCCGAAAGGCAGCAAAATAGTCACTGGCCACGCAGCTAGTGGCTTTTTTGCGTCGCGTCAACCGCCTAAGGAGCGGGATTTTCCGGAAATTACCAGTTTTTTAGTATACTGTAAGAAAGGGTAGCATCTCTATATCTTGGTATGAGAAACCGGGTTTCTCTGGTTTGGGTTTGTGGAGGTACCATATGACTTCAATGTTCGATGCTTTTATCTCTTACGGACGAGCTGATAGCAAAGCCTTTGCTAAAAGACTTCAATCTCGCTTGTCACAACAAGGTTTTAATGTCTGGTTTGACTCCAAGGACATCCCCCTGGCGGTAGATTTCCAGAATGAAATAGATGATGGGATTGAAAAATCACAGAACTTCCTGTTCATCATTAGTCCCCATTCTGTCAATTCGGACTACTGTCGCAAGGAAATTGAGCTAGCAGTTAAGCTGAACAAACGCATCATCCCACTGTTACACGTCATGGAAATTAGCCGGGAAACCTGGCAAGAAAGAAACCCGAATGACACGGCGTCCGAGTGGGAAGCTTACAAAGCGAAAGGGTCGCACCATACGTACAATAATCCGAAGATGCACCCGATAATTAGCAAGCTCAACGGGTTGTATGTCCGAGAGGGGATAGACGATTTTGAGAAATCATTAGCAGCTTTAATCGATTTACTCGGCCTTCATGCTGATTATATACAACAGCATACCCAGTTGTTAGTCAAGGCTTTGGACTGGGAGCGAAATCAAAAGCAAACCAGCTACCTGTTGACCGGAGAAGAAACCCAGGATGCCTTAAACTGGCTCAAGCACCGCTTTAAGGAGGAGCAATATCCTTGTACTCCCACGGATCTGCACTGTGAGTTTATCACTGAAAGCATCAAGAATGGCAATAACTTGATGACCCAGGTGTTGCTTTCCTATGCTGATGAGGACCGGGGGACAATGGAGAAGCTTCGCAATAGTCTGAGGCGATCGGGGATGACGGTTTGGACGAATACAACTGATATTCAAACGGGGGAAGTATTTCCCGAAGCGATTAAACGCGGGATCGAACAGGCGGATAATTTGGTTTATCTGCTGTCCCCTGACTCGATAAACTCGACTTACTGTCAGCAAGAATTGGATTTAGCGGTGGAGTTAAATAAGCGGATTATTCCTGTACGGGTGCGAGAGACTGACCCGATGCAGGAACCGACGGCGCTGCGGGATTTGCATTATATTGACCTGACGGATAATGTCAAGGAAGAAGATTACCTGCGGGATGAAAGCGAACTGTTGAAGATTCTGCTGACTGATGAGGATTACTACAGGAAGCATAAAATGCTGTTGACAAAAGCCCTGAAGTGGCAGGAGCAGCAAAATAATCCTAGCATTCTCCTGCGGGGGTATAATTTGGGGAGTGCGGAAACTTGGTTGCAGGTGGCGCAAAAAAGGACGCAGCATCGACCTACGCCCTTACAGGAAGAATTTATTGCTGAAAGTCAGCGGCGACCGGAGTTAGAGTCCCTGGATGTGTTTATTTCCTATTCCCGTGCCGATTCTGATTTTGCCAGGAAGCTGAACGATGATTTACAGATCCAGGGGAAGATGACTTGGTTTGACCAGGAAAGTATTGCGGAGGGTACGGATTTTGCCCAGGAGATTAAAAATGGGATTAAATCCTGTGACAATTTCCTGTTTATTATCTCACCGCGATCGGTAAAATCGCCCTATTGCGAGGATGAGGTGGAGTATGCAGCATCCTTGAATAAACGTTTTGTGACGGTGGTGCATCGGGAGGTGAATACGGAGGAGGATTTGCATCCCGAGTTGGGGAAGGTGCAGTGGCTTGATTTCCAGCATCAGGGGGATTTTAATGCCAAATTTAACCAATTGGTGAGGACGCTAGATACGGACCGGGAACACCTGCGCAGTCATACTAAATGGTTGCAGCGGGCGTGGGATTGGGACCAGAAGCAGAAAAGTGAGGATTTGTTGTTGCGGGGGAACCAGTGTGCCGTTGCCCTAAACTGGTTGCTGGAAACGGAAAAACAACAGAAAAAGCCTGCCGCGACGACCTTGCAGAAGGAATTTATTCAGGCGAGTCAGAGGGCGATGGAAGCGGCACGGGAAGAAGAAAAACGCCGACAAGCTGAAATGCTGCGTTTGCGAACGCAGGAAGCTGAAGCACGACTGGCCGAACAGAAAAAAACTGCCAGACTACAAATGTTTTCGCTTGGCGCTGTCAGTGTGGCATTGGTAGCTGCTCTTGGCGCTGGTGGGTTGGCTTTCGTACAGCAGCAGAAATTAGAAAAAGTCATTGAAGCTCAAATCAAATCTTTGGGTCGATTATCCTTGGTACTGACGAACTCAGATCTGAAGTTTGATGCTCTAGTTGAAGGCATCAGGGCAAAAACGCTACTGAAAAATTTGAATCCAGTTAGGCCAGAAACTCAGGAGCCAGTTTTGACCGCTTTGCAGCCAGCAGTTTATGAAGTTGGAGAAAAATATAGAGAGCGCGATCGGCTAATCGGGCATAATGATGAGGTCTACAATATTGCCTTCAGCCCCGATGGCCAGACCATTGCTTCTGCTGGTTTCGACAAAACGGTTAAACTCTGGAGCCAAGAAGGAAAACTGATCAACACTCTTGAGGGCCATGAAGATAAGGTCTACAATATTGCCTTCAGCCCCGATGGCAAGACCGTTGCTTCTGCTAGTTATGATGGAACCGTCAAACTCTGGAACCTTCAAGGTCAAGAGCTTAAAACCTTCAATGCGTCTGAAGTAAATTGGACCCCTGGCTTCAGACTCGATGGCAAGAATATTGCTTCCAACAGCGTCGCCTTTAGCCCTGATGGCCAGACCATTGCTTCTGCTAGTTATGACGGAAGCATCAAACTATGGAGCAAAGAAGGAGAACTGCTGAAGACCTTCGAGAAGCAGGAAGATCGTCTCAGCAGCATTGCCTTCAGCCCGGACGGCCAGACCATTGCTTCTGCTGGTGAGGGCAAGATAGTCAAACTCTGGAACAAAGAAGGACAACTGCTGTACAGTCTGGAGGGGCATGAAGATGCGGTCTACAGCGTTGCCTTCAGCCCGGACGGCCAGACTCTTGCTTCTGCTAGTTTGGACAAATCTGTCAAACTCTGGAACCTTAAAGGGGAACTGCTGCACACCCTCCAGGGGCATGAAGATGGGGTCAGCAACGTCGCCTTCAGCCCCGATGGCAAGACTATTGCTTCTGCTAGTTGGGACCGAACCATCAAACTCTGGAGCAAAGAAGGAAAACTGCTGCACACCCTCCAGGGGCATAAAGATGGAGTCAGCAGCGTCACCTTTAGCCCCGATGGCAAGACTATTGCTTCTGCTAGTTTAGACAAATCTGTCAAACTCTGGAACCTTGCTCAACAACTGCAAACCCTCCACGGTGAGAACTATGGCGCTGTTTTAAGCCCAGACGGCAAAACCATTGCTTCTGATACTGGGGACGAAACCGTCAAACTCTGGAACAAAGAAGGAAAACTGCTGCACACTCTGAAGGGACATGAAGAATCGATCTACAGCATTACCTTCAGCCCCGACAGTCAGACCATTGCTTCTACTAGCTGGGACAATACAGTGAAACTCTGGAACAAAGAAGGAAAACTGCTGCATACTCTTGAGGATCATAAAGAGTTAGTCGAAAGCGTCGCCTTCAGTCCTGATGGTCAGATAATTGCTTCTGCCAGTCGGGACGAAACTGTCAAACTCTGGAATAAAGAAGGTCAACTGCTGTACACTCTGAAGGGGCATAAACATTATGTTAAGAGTGTCGCCTTCAGCCCCGACGGTCAGACGATCGCTTCTGTTGATGTGTATACCGTTAAACTCTGGAACCTTCAAGGAAAACTGCTACACACCCTAGAGCGGGATAAAGATGCCTTCTTCTATAGTGCTGTTTTCAGCCGCGACGGTCAGATCCTTGCTTCTGCCAGTTCAGACGGAACCGTCAAACTCTGGAACCTTCAAGGAAAAGAGCTGCACACCCTTGAAGGGCATAAAGACTGGGTCTCCCAAGTCGCCTTCAGCCCCGACGGCAAGACGATCGCTTCTGCTAGCAAAGACAAAACCGTGAAACTCTGGAACCTTCAAGGAGAACTGCTGCATACCCTAGAGGGGCATGAAGATGCAGCCTTCCACGTTGCCTTCAGTCCCGACGGCCAGACGATCGCTTCTGATAGTAGGGACGGAACCGTCAAACTCTGGAATCTTCAAGGTCAACTGCTGCAAACTCTCCAGCTATCTGAAGGTGGGGTTGAAATCGTCGGTTTTAGCGATGATAAGACCCTTGTTTCTGCTGGTGCTGTCAGGAAAGTGATTCTGTGGAATTTAGCAGATTTAACTCTAGAATCACTCACGCAGGATGCTTGTGATTGGGTGGGGGATTATCTGAAGCACAATGCCCCAGAGGAGGATAAGAATCTCTGCGACGGATATTGAGAAGTCTCCTGGCCCGCCGTGGGTTAAAACCCACGGCTAATAGCTTAAGTGGGTTAAAACCCACTCTCTAGCCTTGTCGCTGATTCGTGATTACCGCTTTAGTGATAGTCCTTGCTGGCTGAATGTCCCCATATTGCTACTCGGTTAATGCTAAAATACCTTGGCGGTCGAAACGCGATCGAGCGAAATAAAAGTATCATAAAGGATAATCACCATGTCAAAACTCAATGAATGGGGGAAGATAGTTGCCGGCACGATCCTCTTACTAATGTTAAACGCGATCGCCATAACAATCGGGTTGACAATCGGATCCATAATATACGAAAGTAGCATAGGGCAAACTCCTGTTGGCAGACTGCTAAATATGCTCCTCACAGCAGCTATATTGGGAATTAGCATATCGCAATTATTGTACGCAATTCCCATATGTCTGTGGCTGAAATATCAGGAGAAAATAGCCTTGCTGAAAGGGGCGATCGTCGGTGCAGTGATTACCGCTTTATTAAATGGCGGCTGCTGGTTAATAGCATTTGACATTTTCTAGAACTCTTGGTTATTATTGGTTATATTTAGATGTTTTTAGTCGGTTTTCAACCGACTTTAGCTATTAGCCGGGGGTTTGAACCCCCGGCGGGCTTTAGCTATGACGCGGGGGTTTGAACGACGGGCCCCCAGTTCCTCAAACACAAGTTGCGCTAACTTTTCTGCGGCCCCAGGTTGACCGCGTACAGCCCGCAGACGATCGGCCATCTGTTCCAACTTCTCGGGATGGGCCAAAAAGTCCAAAACCAAAGCTGCCACATCTTGGGACTGAAGCTGACCAACTAATTCAGGGACGATCGCCTCACCGGCCCAAATATTCGGCCAAGCAAATAAGCGACCTTGTCGGAGAACCAACCAATTAATTAATTTAGCCAAACTTGAACCAAAAAAAGGTAAATTAGCGAGTAACCCAGGTAACCCATCCCAGGCCCGCATGGCATCCAACTGCTGGGTAGGCAGCAACACGATCATCGGCACGGCTAAGGCCCCCAATTGGGCCGTATTCGCCCCCACCGTAGTCAAGCATAACATACATTGAGATAAAATATCGTCAGCGGGAAATTCCGTCCAAAGTTCCACCCGTAAACCAGTTGGAGTTTGCAAACAAGGGCGATCGCCTGCCATCACCAACTCTCCCACCCCCGTCGGCCATTGTTGAATTAAAGGATTGCGATCGGGGTCGGCAAAAGCTGCTAAAGTGTCCATATCCAAGGTGGGTGCCACGGGAATAACGAACCGAGTTGTCCGCCGCTGCTTGTAAATCTCCTGGGCAACTGCTAAAGTCAGGGGAACGCCCTGAGATAGCTTGGCAGGTTTTGACCCAGGCAGCAATCCAATCAATTCTAATGGTCCCATACCAATTTTCTCATCAAGCCCGCGCAGGCGGGCTTCGTCCTTGTAGCCCCACCCTTGAGGGTGGGGGTATGGAGGTAATTTCTCATCAAGCCCGCCTGCGCGGGCTTCGTCCTTGTAGCCCCACCCTTGAGGGTGGGGATAGGGGTGAGGGGGCACATCGGCCATCAAGTCCCCAACCACGGTAAACTTACTAGCAAATTTAGGCTTGACAGGGGCAGCAATCTCTGGTTTAATCACCCCAAAGCGATCGATCCAACCATGCCAGCGGGCATCCCATTCGGCATAAACCACAGTGCGATAACCCAGTCGCCTGGCAATAACCACCGGAAAAAATTGATCGCCTCCCAAGAAAACTACAACACCCCAGTTACTCCAGTCCCAATTGTCCGCCGTTTTCCCCCAAAGCAAAAATGAGATAAAATATTCGGGTCCTTGTACCCGATCGACTTCTCCATAGGAAAGGGCGATCGCGGCTTCCTTACCGGTAGCATGGGGACAAGGAGACAGTACCACCGAAATCCTTACCCTCACATCGGGGGACTGTTGGCGCAAAGCTTGCACCACAGGACGCACCCAAGTAGTCACTTCTCCCGGTCCATTGGAGAGAATTAAAATATCAGCTATTGAATTTGAGACATTTATGGACATTATCGAAGCAGTAAAAAACAGCGACCTCTCTACAGTAAAAACCTTGATTGACGAAGGTGCCGATGTCAACATCAAAGAAGAATCCGAAGGTTCCACCCCCTTAATCACTGCCGCCGCAGCTGGTAATAATGACATTCTCCAAGCATTATTAACAGCTGGTGCCGATGTGAATGGGACGGACAATGACGGTTGGACTCCCTTGATGGAAGCTGCTGCTCATGGTAATATAGATATGGTGGAAATTATCCTAGCCGCTGGCGCTGACGTGAATGCTAAAACTAACTTCGGCATGACCGCTTTAATGACTGCTGCTGCCAAAGGTCATCGCCCGATCGCCCAAACATTATTAGACCGAGGTGCGGACCTCAAGGCTAAGGATAACAACAGTTGGACAGCCCTAATTTGGGCGGCATCGGAAAATAAAACTGAAATAGTAGAATTAATCAAAAAAGCCCGATCGCAGCAAGCTAAAGGCTAATGGCTAATGGTTAATTGCTAATTGCTAATTGCTAATTGCTAATTGCTAATGGACAACTAACAACTAACTTGGTGGGCAGTGCCCACCCTACCAACTAACAATTTTCAACCTACAAACCCCTGCCAAATTTTCTGGGCCGTATTTCTGATGAAAGGATTGCGGGATAGGGTTTGACGGAGGGCAGCGCGCGTGATTTGGGCAGAGAAAAACATCAGCACCCGCTTCACCATCTTCTTAGCTGGCCAGGGCAAAACCACCGCCAAAAAACCCGAGGCGATCGCCTCGGGGGGAGTATTATTATTTAGAGAGGCGATCGCACTACTAAGAGTGGGCAGCCAAACGACCCCCACAGCAACTCCCCAAGATAACCCATTAATAAATTGCCTGCTTCTCCTATGCAGGGTACTTAACAATTGATTAATCAGCCAGTGGTGGGTCGCAACAATCTCCAAACAGTAAGGATGTTGTAGATAATCCCGACGCACTTGGTTAATCACATCTCCATCCGCAGACAGTACCGTCCGCAACACGAATTGTCCCTGTCTGCTTCCTATCTGTTGACCGTCTTGCTGGTTAACTAAATAAGTACAAAAGGTCAGTCCAGACTGAATGCGGTTGCCATCATCGAACAGCGCCAACTTTTGCAGCGAGGCCACCAAACGCCAGGGAATTTGCAACCGTTCTCCCCGATATCGGGCTACTTGAATTGCCTGTAACACTGGCTGATTCAAATAGAAAATCAACTCCCCCTCTTCTATGCCAATGCATTGAGCTAAAGAATTATCTCGAACTTCTTGCCGCCGCCGGGCCAACCACCGCCAAAATTTTGCAATCACCTGCCGTAATCTCCCGGTCTAGTTGGGAAATCCGATGGCTGCAATTCTATAGGTCTAAATGGCAAATCACTACCACCCGGACCTCGCTGAATAATCGCTTGGACTATATTCACCATAAATGCCAATATACCGTGCCACTGCTGTTCTCCAGATGACACTCCCTGAGAGTGGATGCTGACGAGCGTCTGTCTGAATTCACTTGACAGCAGCTGTTCGTGGTAGCGGTTGATAATATCCCCATCTAGCTGCATTATCGTTTGGGCATAGATAATGTCCGTCGTTTCTGATTGCAAATCCGAGCTATCCAACGCGGATTTAAGTTCAATTATTTTCCGCAAGCCCCGTAGGAATCTCCCATTATCTAGCAGCCGTTGCAACTTTTGTTGCTCGTTAGGATCTCCGGGATTTGGCAATCTTTCCTGGGTATCGAATATATCTGCGATCGGGTCTTGCACCAGCTGACGATACTCCCAAGCTAATTTTTTGCGTAAGTTTCTATAGCGAGGGTATAAAGCTAGTGGTATTTGCCTCTCCACAAAGTATCTGTTGTCCATTTCTGAAGCCGGAATTTCATAGATGTATTGATACGCCTCCTCAGGAATAAACTTGTTTCCCGATATCTGAGCCACTATCATCGTATTTACCTCTAGGGCTGTGATGTCATTCATCACTTCACCCAAAGACCGAATAAATTCCTTAAACCTCTCCTGCAACCTATTCGTTTCTTTCTCAAATCTATCGGGTTGTTCCTCGATTTCCGTATTCGGCATCGGCATCTACATCTCCTGGTTTGATAAATTACTATTCCCAATCTGAACGATCTCTTGAGAGCATGTCAACTTTGTCAATAAGGATTTTGGCTCTTCAACATAATTACCTGCTTCTGAGGTCAACTGACCACTGACAACTGACCACTGACAACTTCTCCCTTTCTCAGTAATTGTAAGCATTCAGCGATCGCTGAATGCTTACCTTTTGGGGCGATCGAGTGCTAACGCTTTTTCTTTGACTGCTGGGAAGAAGGCGACTCTACCAGTTCGAGATCTGCAAATGGATCCTCTAAATTTCCTACATTTACATCATCATCGAACAGCGAATCGAGATCGTCTGCTTCTTCGCCCCCAGAATTGATATCTGACTCCTCGTCGGACTCAGCAAATAATTCCGCCAAGGGGTCGAATTCCTCTTCACTCTCGAAATCGCTAGCTGGCGCCGGTGCATCGTTCGTATTTGCTAATAAAGCCGCTAGCGGGTCATCCGACTCTTCATCATAACTGCTATCGTCCTTTGTTGTTGCTGTCGCCTTAGTGCCATTGCTTTGGGATGAATCCCACATTTGGGGTTGTTCGCCAAACATATCTGCATCGAAATCATCTAGGTCCGATTCTTCCGTATCGAACATCGACCCTGGCGTTTCCTCTGCTGTCTGGGATGCAGCTGAAGAGAACGCATCATCTAGATCTTCGCCGCCCAGATCTGCACCCGTCGTGCCCGGGTATGGCTGAGGTTCGTCAAACCCCGCATCTGCATCCCCGTCATTATCGAATACGCTCATCAAAGCCGCATCATCGTCATCATCGAAGGGATTGGACTCTGAGGGCAATTCTAATTCCTGGGACTCCGCTAGTGCTGCCGATTCACCCCAGAGGTTTTCTAACTCCTGGTTCTGTTCCATCTCATTTATCCCCAAGGCATCGTCATCCCCTTCTGGCATCTCCAGCAACTCCGGTGCTTGCGTCTCTGGGGTTTCCGACGAGTCCCACAGAGAGTCTAACTCTTCAGGAGAGGCACTCTCGTCTACCTCTAACTCTTCTGCCACTTCCATGCCAGATGAACCAAATACATCTGCTAATGCTTCATCATCCCCATCCATTGGCAAGGCATATTCATCAATTTCTTCATTTGGGACTGCCATTGCTTCCTCTCCAGTTTCCCCTTCTTCCCCGAGGAAGTCTAGGTCCTCATTCGATTCCCACTCATCCTGTTGGCCTGCTGAAGAAGCGGCTGCTGGATCGTCCTCTAAAACCGTTGGCCATTCAGCCGTTGAGTCTGCTTCCCAGGAAGTTTCCGGTTCTTCCCAGCTAACTGCTAACTCTTCTTCGCCAGTACCCATGAGATCGGCAGATGCTTCATCATCTATTCCCAGTGCCAGAGACTCTGCTTCTGTATCCGACGGCAACTCGGGCTCATCCTCCCAGCTGGATTCTAACTCTTGTTCCGTTTCCAACGCGCCCAGGATCTCGGCTGTTTCGTCCTCTTTTATCTCTGTGGACCCCGATGCTTCTGTCTCTAGGGCACCCATAATCTCTACTTCCGAATCTTCTATTACCGGTTCATCCTCCATTGCTGGCTCGACTAAGGTCTCTGCCAAGGGGTCGGGTGCCATTGGTTCTGGTTCCGGTTCGTCTGCCAATAATTCGGTATCATCCCAGCTGGATGCTAACTGTTGTGTCCCATCCATCATCCCTAGGTCTGCTAACGGATCGGACTCCATTGACTCAACGAATGTATCGGGGTCGCCATCTGTAGCTGTTTCCTCGAACGCTACTGGTTCTTCCGAGGGCGGAGTTTCCAGTAATTCCGTTTCATCCCAGGTCGATGCTAAATCTGGCGGTGTCTCCAACTCCTCGTCCAGACCATCTGTAGTATCGTCATCCAGAGCGATATTTTCTGATGCTTCTGAAGAACTCAGGTCACTTTCATCCCATGTCGAGGCTAAATCTGGGGATGCCTCCAACTCCGAGTCCAGACCATCTGTAGTCTCGTCATCTAGAGCGAGATTTTCTGATGCTTCTGAGTCTGTCAGGTCGCTTTCCTCCCAGGTCGATGCTAAATCTGGGGATGTCTCCAACTCCTCGCTCATCCCATCTGTAGTTCCTTCCTCCAGATCGAGATTTTCTGATGCTTCTGACTCACTCAGGTCACTTTCTGGGGCTGTTTCATCTTCCCGAGAGCCCCATGCCGCTGCTGCCGCTGCCGCCATCCCTACTACTGCTGCCGTTCCTGCTGCCACTGCTGCTGTCTTCAGGGCCGAATTTCCCCCGGCGTCCTTTTCTGCTGAGGGTGCTGCTGTTTCGGGGGCCTCTGTTACAGAGGCCAAATCATCTGCCGATCCATCTAACTGGAAGGCCGCCATCACCTCGGCGTCATCATCTGCATTCGTCGGGAGTGAGTCTTCTGTTTCGGTGTTTGAACTCACTGGGGAAGTGACTGGTTCCTCTGGGTGCGCCCCTAGGTCTGGCTCCGACCAAGCTGCCGATCTCGTGCTGCTACCTGGGGCGATCGCATCTGGTTGTATACTTTTTAGTTCTGGTGAATGGGTTTTGCCATCTTGGGCCGCTACCGTCTGCTGTGTCATTCCCACCCACAGTTCCAGCAGTTTCTGTAAACTGGAGATATTTCTTTCTATTATCTGACCGCTGGCCTGCATCTGGCTGACGTGAAAATCCCGCAGTTCGGCAAACTTCTCGCCTTCGAGGAATTTGCTACCGATTTCCGTTTCGATCTTGCCCTCTACAATGTTCAGCCTCGTGCGCATTATCTGAGAACTATCCCCCTTTTCCCTTGCCTGGGAACCGCTCTCGGGGTTTGACGAGGCGATCGTCGTCGTAATTTCCAACTCGATCGACTGTCCTAATGCCGTTTTCAGGGCATCTACTATTCTACCTTCCTTGAGCGCTGCTTTGAACTCTTCGCTTGTTGCTGCCATGATGATTTCCCCTTCCCATATATCGGGCTTGTTTTTTCCCTCCGGCGTTAGCTGCCGCACCCCACCTGTTGCTGAATCTGCCTACTTTCCTTATGCTACTCTACGGTAGTCCCCGTCCTTGGCCCCGCCAGGGCCAGTTTACCATTCCCAGCCCTCTGACCGCGAGTAAGTGGTGCTCGGCATCTCTTACTCGGGTGCTGCGATGTCTATGTTCTTTGGTCGGTGCGACTGACCACAACTGTTTCCTATCTTATCCTATTTTACAGAGAGTTAAAAGTTATTATGTCAGAGAGCTTATTTGCTGATGCCAGTCTGAGACTGGAAAAAGCCTTAAAACATGTGGAAATTTCCCCTGATGCGATCGAGCACTTAAAGTTTCCCAAGGCTAGTTTGAGAGTGTCGATCCCGGTGCGGATGGATGATGGTTCCTTGCGTGTTTTCCAGGGCTATCGGGTCCGGTATGATGATACCAGGGGACCGACTAAGGGGGGCATCCGCTATCATCCGCATGTTTCTATGGATGAGGTGCAATCCTTAGCTTTTTGGATGACCTTTAAGTGTGCGGTGCTGAATTTGCCCTTTGGCGGGGCCAAGGGGGGCATCACGGTCAACCCCAAGGAGTTGTCTAAGCTGGAGTTGGAACGGTTGTCTCGGGGCTATATCGATGCGATCGCGGATTTTATTGGCCCCGACATTGACATTCCGGCACCGGATGTCTACACGAACGAGACGATCATGGGTTGGATGATGGATCAATACAGCATCATCCGGCGACAGTTGACACCGGCGGTGGTGACGGGCAAACCCATTACCCTGGGAGGGAGTGCGGGCCGCACTCAGGCCACGGCCATGGGAGCTTTGTTTGCGATCGCAGCCATTATGCCGAAGTTCAACCAGTCTCCTCAGGATACCACGGTAGCGGTGCAAGGTTTTGGCAATGTGGGGGCGACCCTAGCGGAGTTACTCTCCAATGCTGGCTATAAGGTGGTGGCGGTGAGTGATTCTCACGGGGGGATTTATGCCAAAAAGGGGTTAGATATTCCCAGTGTCAGAAGATACAAGGAAGCCACTAAAGGCATACAAGCTGCCTACTGCGAGAAAACTGTTTGCAATATTGTCGAGCATGAAGTGATTAGCAATGCCGATCTGTTGACCTTGGATGTGGATATGTTGGTGCCTGCGGCTTTGGAAAATCAAATTACCGAGCAAAATGCTTCGGATATTAAGGCTAAATATATCTTTGAACTGGCCAACGGACCGATTACTTCGGGGGCTGATGATATTTTAGCAAGGAAAGGGATTCAGGTTTTTCCTGATATTTTAGCTAATGCTGGTGGGGTGACTGTAAGTTATTTTGAATGGGTGCAAAACCGCAGCGGACTCTATTGGACGGCGGCGGAAGTAAATCAGCGGTTGCAAGCTAAGATGGTAGAGGAAACTGAAAATATCTGGGCGATCGCGCAAAAAGAGGGTGTTTCCATGCGGACTGCTGCTTACATCCATGCCCTGCATCGGATCTCAGAGGCGATCGATGCTAAGGGGACGCGGGCCTATTATCTCAGTCGCTAAAGTTTCCCGATCGCGTAAGCCAGGCGGATCGCCTGTCCGGGAATTATTCGCCGATCCTTTGAGGAAAATCATGGAAGCGATCGCTTCCATGATTGTGAACTTGCCGAAATTGCAGCCGTCAGCGACTCGGTTGAGTGATGATGGAAGGAAATAAGTTAAAATGATAATGCAGCAATCGGTAGGAGATTTTCAACCATGACCATTGCACAGATAAAAACCCCGATCGTTTACCCGGAACCAGACGGCGAACCTATGGCAGAAAGCGACGCAGCCCG
>JBFRWI010000156.1:0-11714 GCA_051439505.1 Hormoscilla sp.
GCTGCTGTGGTCCTGGTGGCATCGTCCGCCAGGGAGTCTTTAATCAGGGCCTCATCTGCGAACCCAAACAGATAGCGCAAATACAGTATCCCGTCAGTCAATGCGTCTATATTGCCATTGCCGTCTACATCCCAACTCATATACTCAACTCCTGTTGCATAAACTCCTTTGGGCTTGGTCGGTACACTTTTTTAGTCCTCCCTCTTCCGTTCTATTCCATCCCTCCGGAGTTGTGCAGGGTAAATGTACCTAAATTCCTGTCTAAGGGTACAGACACAAGTCTGATATAGCATTTCTCGAAATTATGAGGTACATCAGAAAGGGATAAAACCCAGTGATAGCAAGGCTTTCACTGTACCTAACCTGATTGAGAAGGTTGCAACCTCCCTACCGTTTTGTCACAATTCTTTACATTGATCGTCGGTGCATAATGCTCAGATCGGAAACCCCCTCGGGCGATCGCACTGGACAATGGGGTCTCCTTGTGACGATCCAACGCCGACTGTTGACTACCCAACACGGAAGATTCACTCTGCTGGGCAGTCCCTCTGAATCTACCATATCTAATCTCTACCCACAGCCCGCCCTACTCAACCCACCATATTAATTTATAGCGTTTCTCAAATTTATGTGGTATCGCCTATCTGTCATTGCGAGGGGGGGCCACTAGCGAGTAACTTATGATTTATGAGTTACCCCCCCCCCCCGTTAGCGCAGCGGCACGACGCAGGAGTGCTAGCAATCTCCGACAGCATATTACAGTCATCTGAGAACTGCTATATAAGTAGTTTTCCCAATTTATTTACACATTCTTGACCTTTGTTTAACTGCTCAATGGTGGGCGGTGCCCACCCTACGTCTGTCCCCTAAATAACAGATGCGATCGCGCACTTTCCGGGGCACGGCGGTAATAACATTTTTCCATGAACCGAAACATTTCTGATGCCGTGCCCCTACATTTTAAATTTCGATAAATTTGCCATCGCATCTCGACATTTTATTGGCGATCGCCCTTAGCATTATTATTCCGATATCGGGAGATCGAGCGGGGTAGGGGCACGGCATCCATAGCATAACAATTAAAACCGAAATATATCTATTGCCGTGCCCCGGCTGTGCATTGGGTGGCCTTCCCATTCCGAGGGCGATCGCGCCCATATGCGAGATCGCCTGTCCCACGGACTCTAATCTATAAAGGACTTAATCGCGCCAAAATACTGATTTGTGCCCACCATCAACAGATCCTTATGACCGGCAGACGGAATCAAAACCAGATGTTTGGACGATGCCCCACAATAATGATAAAGTTTTTTTCCCTCTGCTGCTGGAATCAAGAAATCTGCTTCTCCGTGGATAATCAAAGTCTTAGTTTTAATCTGACTCATTTTACTCCCATTTCCGATCTCATGCATCTCCGGGTCCAGTGCCGTTACCGGAAACCCCAAACATGCTAGCAGGGGCAAACTATCCGCAAAACCGCTCGGTTATTTTTCGGGAAGGCAAGAATTGATAAACCCTGTGTTAAAGGAATTCGCGGGTTTCTGGTTTCATATTTGGCAAATAACTGCTACAATAGAATTACCGAGAACCGAGAGGAAAATATGGGCAATAGCTTCGGGCATTTGTTTAAGATCACTACCTTTGGGGAATCCCACGGCGGCGGAGTCGGCGTCATAGTTGATGGGTGTCCCCCCCGACTGGAAATTAACGCGGAGGAAATTCAGCGAGAATTGAACCGCAGGCGTCCGGGACAGAGTAAAATAACCACCCCCCGTAAAGAAGCAGACAGTTGCGAGATCCTCTCGGGGGTGTTCGAGGGCAAAACCTTGGGTACCCCGATCGCCATTTTGGTCCGGAACAAGGACGCTCGCTCCCAAGATTACCAGGAAATGGCCCAGAAATTTCGCCCTTCCCATGCCGATGCTACCTATGAAGCGAAATACGGGATCCGCAACTGGCAGGGGGGCGGACGGGCCTCCGCCCGGGAGACCATCGGTAGAGTCGCAGCAGGGGCGATCGCCAAAAAAATCCTCCAGGTAACCGCTGGCGTAGAAATCATTGGTTACGTCAAGCGGATCAAAGATCTCGAAGGAGTCGTAGATCCAGACACCGTCACCATGGAGCAAGTGGAAAGCAATATCGTTCGCTGTCCCGACCCCGAATGTGCCGATCGCATGATCGCCCTGATCGAGGAGGTCGGGCGTCAAGGAGACTCACTGGGAGGAGTCGTGGAATGCGTGGCCCGCAACGTCCCCCCAGGTTTAGGAATGCCAGTATTTGACAAGCTGGAAGCCGACCTGGCAAAATCGATTATGTCCTTACCCGCCACTAAAGGGTTTGAAATTGGCTCGGGCTTTGCCGGAACCATGTTAGCAGGCAGCGAGCATAACGATGAATTCTACACCGACGATCGGGGCAAGCTTCGCACCCGCACCAACCGTTCGGGGGGCATTCAAGGAGGGATTTCCAACAGCGAACCGATTATTTTGAGGGCAGCATTCAAGCCCACTGCTACCATCAGAAAAGAACAACGCACGGTAACCAGTGCCGGGACCGAAACGGTGCTAGCAGCAAAAGGACGTCACGACCCTTGCGTTTTACCAAGAGCCGTGCCTATGGTAGAAGCAATGGTCGCTCTGGTGCTATGCGATCACCTGCTGCGTCACCAGGGTCAATGCGGAACATTAAAAATTTAAGTTATCAATGAAAACCAGCAGTTCATCCGATTTTTCCCCAACGGTGTTTGCAGTTCAGTTCTGGGGAGTGCGAGGCAGCGTTCCCGCCCCTGGTGAAGAAACAGTCCGCTATGGAGGCAATACCTCCTGCATAGAAATGCGAGTGGGTGGTAAGCGCCTGATTTTTGATGGCGGCACTGGCATCCGGATGCTGGCCAACAGTCTCAAACCTCATATGCCTCTAGAGGCCCATCTGTTTTTCACCCACTACCACTGGGACCACATCCAAGGGATACCCTTTTTTACTCCCCTGTTTACTCCCGACAATCACATCTACATCCGAGGCACTATCCCGCCAGAAAGTCAATCCCTGGAAGAGCATTTCATGCACCGGGTACTGCACGTCCATTCGCCAGTGCCAACCCCGACATTGCGAGCTGACCTGAAGTTCTCTGAATTAGAACCGGGTAACGTGATGATGCTAGATGATATTAGCATCGAAACAGGTCATTTAAACCATCCCAATGGGGCCATGGGATATCGCATTACCTGGGGCGGACATACGGCTGTTTACTGCACCGATACAGAACATTATCCCGATCGCCTGGATGAAGATGTCCTACACTTAGCCCGTAACGCCGATGTCTTGATTTATGATGCCATGTACACCGATGATGAATATCTTAACCCTAAATCTCCCAAGGTGGGCTGGGGACATTCTACTTGGCAGGAAGGGGTGAAAGTGGCCAAGGCGGCGGAGGTGAAGCAACTGGTGATTTTCCATCACGAACCTAACCACTCTGATGATGCCCTCGATCGCATCGCATCGCAAGTCCAAGAAGCTTATCCCCATGCTATACTTGCCCGAGAAGGAATGATTCTGCCAGTCATTAAACCCCCAACTTCCCGTTGGAAGCGACACTGATCTATCATGAGTGCTTGAAACTGATGACTATTCGGAACCAGTAGGGTTGCCGCCGCCCTCTTCAAAGGGGTTTTCGCCAATTCCCAGTTGCTTTTTACTGCGTTTGAGCTGCTTCCACATATCCTTAATTTCCTGGTAAGCTTCTTCTGGAGAAATCTTACCGCCCGTTTCGAGACTACAGAGGTAGTTCACTCGCTGGGCAAACTCTTGGAGATTGGCATTAAAAACTAGGTTCTCTGGCTGAAAATCGCCGTGGTAGCGACTGCGCGGATATAAAAAATCTGAACTATCTGTCATAATGGAGAATGGAGAATGGAGAATGGAGAATTTAAAATTGAGAAACTCACAATTTACAAATGACTATAGTCGTCTTTGGCAGTATTAATATCGACCTCGTAGCGAAATTACCTCGCTTTCCTCACCCTGGAGAGACAGTTTCCGGTACAGAATTTTTTACTGCTGCTGGTGGTAAAGGTGCTAATCAAGCGGTGGCATCTGCCAGGTTGGGTATCTCTACTCATCTCGTGGGACGGGTGGGCGCGGATGATTTTGGTCAGCAATTGCTGCACAGTTTGAGAGAAAATCAAGTGCTGTGCGATCGCATCTCGATCGACAATAGCACCCATTCGGGGGTAGCGGTTATTTCTGTTGATGCTAAGGGCGAAAACCAGATCGTGGTCATCCCGGGTGCCAACGGGCGCATCAATACAGATGATGTCGAACGTCTCCAGGATATATTACCCCAGGCCACGGCATTGCTGTTACAGTTGGAAATACCCATGCCAGCGGTAATATCAGCCGCCCGATCGGCCCAACAAGCGGGGGTACCGGTAATTCTCGATCCCGCACCAGTGCCAGCATATCTGCCTCCCGAACTCTATCCCTTGATTGATATTATCACGCCCAATGAAGTAGAGGCAAGCCAGTTAACAGGTTTACCCGTGAATAGTCCCCAAACTGCTGCCGCCGCCGCTGAGGTATTGCTGGAACGGGGGGCCAAACAGGCGATCGTCACTTTGGGTGGGAAAGGAGTCTTTTGTGCCACGGGGAAGGAAAACTTCGCCATTCCCGCTTTTGCTGTCCCAGTTGTAGATACCGTGGGCGCTGGGGATGCCTTTAATGGCGGTTTAGCAGCGGCCCTGTCCGCCGATCTTTCCCTCAGACAGGCCGCGATCTGGGGTGCCGCAGCAGCTGCCATGGCAGTCTCAGCAGCTGGCGGGATGCCAGCTATGCCCGATCGCTTGGCATTTGAGGCTTTTCTCCAGCAGCAAGGTGTTGTATAAAGAACTGTAATGGAGGATTGAGAATTGAGCATTAGCAATTAGCAATTAGCAATTAGCAATTAGCAATTAGCAATTAGAAGACAAACTAGAGGTTAACCTTGAGCAATATCAACTTTTACGATCCCGAAGAACGGCCTTGGCCAAATCCCCGGCTCAAAAATGCTAGCATTATCGGACATACAACTGCCAACAGCGTGCGTCTGTGGTTGCGGGTAGACCAACCGGGAAATTACTGGCTGGTAGTGGCGTCTAATCCCATTCCCACCCATGGTACACCAGAAATTACTGCTGCTGACGAGCAATCCTACAGCTTCTTATTATCAACAGATGCAGGGGAAACCCAGGAGATAGGGACCGAAAGAATTTATCCTCTGGAATTTGACTCGGGCTACGATCTCACCAAGGTCGTAGATCTGGAGGGTCTGGAACCGGACAGTCGCTATTATTATTGCTTGTTGCAGACGGACAGGGAAAACCCTTGGATATTGGGCCGTGAAGAAAAGCTATCGGTGCAGACATTTCCCGAACATACCAATGAATTAAACTTCGGGCTTTACAGTTGCCACATGCCCTATGACGGGCGGAAGTTAGTCAACATGGAAATGTGGGATCTGTTTTACCAAGAACTATCGGACGTGAAGGCCCGTTTCATTATCGGCGCTGGGGATCAGATGTATGTAGATGGGAATTTACAGTTAAATATCTGGACTTGGCTGCGAGAAGTGAAAGACCAGATGCCCAATCGCTATGATATGCTTTCTTGGTATCGGGATCTCTTCCGGGGTTACTGGGGCATGGATCCCGTGCAGCGAGTTTTGCGCAGCTTTCCCACTTACATGATCTGGGACGATCATGAGATTATGGATGGTTGGGGTTCCTTTACCGAGAAGGAACTGGTGGCCCAGGTGGATGCGACCTTAAATTCCGAAGATAGAGAATATCATCTGGCACTTACCAAGGAGATGTTCCAAGCAGCCAAGCAAGTTTATTATGAATACGAACATTCCCACAATCCCCCCACTGATGATACTATAGAGCAATTTGACTATGAATTTAAGGCGGGTGTCAGTGCGTTCTACGTGCTGGACATGAGAGGACATCGGGATTTTAATCGGGACTCCTTGCGGATCTTGGGAGAACGGCAGTGGGAACGCTTGAGTGGTTGGGTCGATCGCCAGTATCAGGGGGACTCCCGAGTATTGTTTATCATCTCGCCGACGCCAGTAGTTCACTTAAATAATTTTATCATCAATCAATTTGACATTCCCTATATGGTGGTAACTGACGACATGCGGGATAACTGGGAACATGAAGCCCATTGGGAGGAGAGAAATAAACTATTGGGGACAGTATTTCAATTCTCTCAGGAAACCCGGCGGCCAGTTATTTTTCTTAGCGGCGATGTTCACCTAGGGGCCGGTTTTAAGGTTTTCCATGAGGACTTCCCTGCCGCCCGGGTGTTCCAGTTGACTTCTAGCCCCATTACCCATGCTACCATCAGGAAATTTTCCCGTCGCATTTTAGAAATGCTGGTTAAAGAAAGTGGTAACCTGGGCACAATACCCGGAAATACACCCTACCAGTTCCAGAACCTATATCTTTGTCGGCGGAATAATTTCGGCATCGTCCGGGTAAAGGAAACCGATGAAGGGGAGTTATCCATCAAGTACGATCTCTTCGGGGGTACTGGTAGGGGTGATGGGACGATGGAGAAGAAACAAATCGATCTCAATCAAGTCCCTTAACCCGAACGCTTGCGTTTGCGCATAAAATGTCTTTGCAAGTATAGCAGATACAGCCAACCGAGGGTACATCCGATAATGTAGTAGGGAAAATCCCACCAGACAAAGGTGTCACCCAGCAGGGCCTGACCCAAAAAAGTTGCTCTAATAGCTTCTAAAAAGGGTGGGTGCCAGAGTTGGAGACATTCTAAAAAGCATGTTACCAGGAAGACGCCTAGGGAGACCCCCAGGGGTGAGGCTTTGGGCCAGAACAGGGCAATTAACAGTATCCAAAAGATTTCATAGAGGAAACCGCCAGCATAATTATTGAACCACAGGTGCCAGGGGCCTCGGTACAATTTGCTGGCAAAGCCTAAAGGAGTAATCACCAGCAAGCTGATCGCGATCGCAAGTCGATAGGTTTTCATTGATTCGTTCGTAGTAAGCACGAAGCGTGCTTCCCAGGCGCTTTCGCGCCTAGCAGCACTTCTTCTATTTTAGATATTATGGGGGCCAAAATGAAACTTAACAAGAGTAAAGAAGATGAATAAAGAAAACGAAGCCATTACCAAAAGTCCGCAATTTTATCTAGTAATGCTGATATTTCTTGTTGCAATTTTAGGGGCGATCGCGACAGCATGGCGAACGTTAGAATTAGGAGTAATGGCGATCGGGGCCTGGACAATATGGACTTTTTACCAGCAAAGAAAGCAAAGCCAACAAGCGTACTTAAAGGAATTATTTTATCAGTTAATCCAGGAAAATCATGGTTATATCACGGCGTTAGATTTAGCAATGAAGGCGAATATTTCGGCCCCAGCAGCAGGGAAATATCTGGAACGGCGTGCGGAAGAATTTGCCGCAGAGTTCGAGGTAAATCAACAGGGAGGGATATTATATTTATTTACCACGGCTAAATCTGCTAGCGCGATCGAGGTGAAGGCGATCGGGCCAGAACCTGTAGAGAAACCGCTGCCGAAACCAACAGAAATCCGAGGGCAGTTAAAGGATGCTGCTGCTGTATCTGTGAACATAGATGAGCCCAAAGATTCCGGTCCAGAGATCGAGGATGAAAATCACGAAATTGCCCAGTCACCTCTAAATCAATCTAAGTTGGCAAAGCGGTTACAGGTTCATTCTAGTACGGTCAGCAAGAGAAAATTAAATGCCAACTTTGATGAATGGAGTCGCAACCTAGACCCAGAGGGGGTGGCGTGGACATATTCTCCAGAAACGAAACGGTTTTATCCGATGAAACAATTAGCAAATGATGGAGAATGATCGTAATGGCAGAAGTTGTTACAGGAGTCCTCCGATCGCGATCGCCCCCCGATCGGCCACTCCCGGTTCTCCCAAAGACTGACGCATTTGCTGATAGTCAGAATGTATTTGCTGGCGTCGGACAGGGTTAACTAACAAGTCCATTCCTGCCGAGACGATCGCCTCTGGGGTAGCTTCCTCTTGGAGAAACTCGGGCACAATTTCTCTCATCTCTACCAGGTTGGGGGGAGACATAAAGGGAATCGAAAATTTTAACAATTTGCGAGCAATAAAACCAGTGATCTGACTCACGCGGTAAAGCACTACCTGGGGGACATCCAAGAGAGCAAGTTCTAAGTTTACTGTACCAGATTTTGTAATTGCTAAGTCAGCAGACGCCAATACTTCTTCAGTCTTACTGCTGATTGTAGCATGAATACCGTAATGGCCGATCGCCCGTTGAATGGGTTCGCGAAATTCTTCCCTAGACAGAGGAATCCAAAAATGAACATCCAATTGGGATTGAATCATTTTCGCAGCAGCAAAGATCGCGGGCAGCAAATATTTTAACTCTTGGCTGCGGGAAGCGGGAATGAGGGCGATCGCCTTTTTTTCAGCATCAATTCCCAAAGCAGTCCGGGCCTGAGTCCGAGAAGGAAATATTAGCATTCTATCTATTAAAGGATGACCCACCCAAGTCACATGGGCCCCATGTTCGGCAAAATAACGGGCTTCTTCTGGGAAAATAGCTAATAGCAAGTCGGTAATTTTCACAATTTGCGCAGTTTCCCGCTGCCGTGCCGACCAGACCCAAGTCTGAGGCGCAATGTAGTAAACTATGGGTACTTGGGGCAGATAGCGACGGAGAAAAGTACCAATACTTAAATTAGGTCCGGGATAGTCCAGCAACACCACTAGATCGGGAGGATTTTCCCGCAAATATTTCTTAGTTTTCTGCTGAATCTTAAACGTCGGCAAAACATAAGGCAAAGATTCCCAAATGCCCACAGAACCAATGGCCGTCGTGTTCCCTAACAACTGCGCCCCCGCTGCCGCCATGCGATCGCCCCCCAATGCGATAATTTCGAAAGAGTAACCTGCGGCCACAGCTTGCCGTTGTAGGGCCTCAATCAACAGGGCCCCTTGCAGATCCCCGGACACCTCTCCCGTACTGATAAAAATCCTCCGACCATTGTTCATTGCTAATTGTTCATTGCTAATTGTTCATTGCTAATTGCTAATCGCTAATCGCTAATTGCTAATTGCCTATCAACGATTGTCCATTCTCAATGGGTGTGGTCATGCATTTGTTGCAGCGGGGGATCTCCCCTTCTTCACTTCTTAATTATTTAAAAATGCGCAGGAGAACCCTGCCACAGGGCTCTCCTTGTGGAGTCGAAGTGAGCGATTTAGAGATTTACCTGACCCGGAGTTACGCAAAAAGCGCCTCAGAACCGTTGTTTAACCCAAGTGGGGCGCTTTTTTTTGCGCAGTCCGGGCCGGGCATCCCTGGTTTCGCTTGGGCTTGTGTTACGTTGACTTTCCAAGCCCCCATGAACCAATATTGCTAAATATAGTATAGCTAACGGGAGTGGAATTTGTCAAGGGTTTAGGAAATTTTTTTCCCTCTCATGGGATATTTATTTGATCTTCATATCACTTTTCTACCGTCACACAACGGGTGTGGCTCATTTGTAGTCGATCGGGAAGAAACCCGGGGTTCGAGAGGAGTTACCGGGTTTCATGCTCACGGGCCTGCCCCTCTACCAACCGGTGCAAGACCACACCCTTCTCAATTGTCCATTTTCAATTGTCCATTCTCAATTTTTCTTTTTCCGGGAATGGGACCGCGACGGCCTTCCGTAAGAGACGATCGCATGAACTGGTGCAGATGTTGTAATAGTTCGCTATCAGGTAGCAATTCTAGCTGTTCTAGGGCTTGACGCAAAGTATAATTAGAACGATAGAGTATTCTAAAGGCTTTTTTTAGCAATTCTAACTCCGAGGAAGTCAAACCAGCACGTTTCAGTCCCACCAGATTGAGCGATCGCACGCGAGAAGGATTTCCCTCCACTAGCATATAGGGTGGCACATCCCGATCGATCCGACTCATGCCCCCCACCATAGCCATGCTACCAATATGGACGAATTGATGAATTCCCAACATGCCACCAATCACCGCCCGGGACTCAATTGTTACGTGACCTGCCAAGGCTACAGAATTAGCAATTACCACCTCATCCGCGATCGCGCAATTATGGGCCACGTGAACGTAAGCCATCAGCAAATTGCCATTCCCAATGACCGTCATTTCTCCCGCCCGAGTTGCCCGGTTAATCGTCACGTATTCGCGGATGCGGTTGCGCGAGCCAATTTTCACCAAGCTAACAGACCCATCATATTTCAGGTCTTGGGGTTCCAAACCAATAGCCGCCCCCGGAAATATTTTATTGTCTTCTCCAATTTCCGTCCAACCATCGATCGTTACATGGGGCCCGATCGTCGTTCCCGCCCCAATTACAGCATGTTCTCCAATGACAGCATAAGGTGCCACCTGCACCGTTGGATGCAGCTTAGCACCTGGATGAATTGCAGCAGTTGGATGAATCAGTGTCGTCATTTTTCCCTTGCTAATTGCTAATCGGAATGAACTAGACAATTAACCATTAGCAATTAACCATTAGCAATCAACAATCAACCGCTTTTTAATCCACGATTGAAAACATCAATTCCGCTTCTGCCACCTTTTTACCATCTACTTCGGCCAGACATTGCATTTTGCCAAAACGATTCCGCTTGACACTCAGCAGTGTGACAGTGATTACCAATTGGTCCCCAGGCACCACTGGACGTCGGAACTTAGCCTTATCGATACCAGTTAACATAGATAGTCCTTCGGGACAATTGGGCAACTGAGCGAGTAATACGCCGCATACTTGGGCCATTGCTTCGGTAATCAGCACACCTGGCATGATCGGACGCCCTGGGAAATGACCTTGGAAATGGGGTTCATTACAGGTAACATTTTTAATTCCTACAGCCTTTTCGCCCGGTACATATTCAATAATCCGGTCTACCAGCAAAAAAGGATAGCGGTGGGGCAGGAGTTTGGTAATCTCTTCGAGGCTGATAACTGTTTTGGACTTCGCCTCAGCCTCTGGTGGCTGAGTCTTGGCATTCTCGGATGTATTAACTTCGGTTAAACTGGACATAAGTAATTTTTGATTTGCGATCGCCCGCCTAATTCAATTAGACTGGCAAATTTTTTGGGCAAGTTTGACATGCAGTTGATGGCTGGCTTTGTAGGCCAGGTAATGAGCCACCGGAATGGTTCCCAGCAAACTCATATCCCCTATTAAGTCTAATAGTTTATGACGCACCGGTTCATTGGCAAATCGCAAAGGCGGATTCAGCCACCCCTCGGCACTACAAACTAAGGCATTATCCAGAGTACCACCTTTGATTAAGCCCCGATCGCGCAATTGCTGGATTTGGTCTGCCAAACCAAAAGTCCTCGCCGGTGCGATTTCCGTAGCAAAGTCCTCTGAGACTGGTTCCCAGCTGTGCCATTGATTGCCAATAGCAGGCACGGAAAAGTCAATTCCATAGGTGAAGCGAGTTTTGCTAGCGGGCATGGCACAGACGAAGGCGTCATCCCGCTGCACCCAAACTGGTTCTGCAATTTGGACCTGGGCCCGGGTGTGGTCAAAAGTAGTTGGAGAGGATCCCCCCCAAACCCCCCCTTCCAAAAGGGGGGGGTTCCGGAAGCCCCCCTTTCTAAGGGGGGTTTGGGGGGATCCGGCGACTGGGGTATGCGATGTTCGATCGACGGGTTTTGACCACAGCTGGG
>JBFRWI010000157.1:0-56572 GCA_051439505.1 Hormoscilla sp.
TCTCCTGTGAAGTCCAACGGTGAGGTTTCGCGATCGGGACTAGCATCTTCTAGGAATTGCTTTACCTGGTAGATAACTGACATGAAAAGTTTCAGCATCATATAAATGTCTCCTGTTTGAGTTACAAAGTGAAAATGGGAGCTGTTGGGGAGCTTTTTTCGATTTGGTAACGCATCTGCCCTGTTTATACTGAGGCAGTAATTTATTTGTTACCAAGTAGCGACCGGGACAAGATAGTTGCCACAGGGGCAGCGATCGGGGTAGCCGGTGGGAGAGGAGAGGACTGCAAGCATCAACATGACAGTCATCGATCGGCAGAAGGCAGTCCGATAGCTACCACTCGGGAAAGCCATATCTGTCTGATACAACAAGTCTAGTAAGATAAGTTGGCAGGGTTGGCAGGTGTGGAGACACTTATGCAATTGTCCTCTGGGCTGGGGGAAGATGGACGTATCCTGACGCAAGCTAACCTCCCGAAGGAGTTCGCAGTTCACCAAGGTGCGCTTGTGCCGTCAGATTGGCAAGTTGCCTGTCTGCGTCTCGGCGGTAGAACCGGTATCTCTAGCGTTACCGCACCCCTGGGGTCGGCGTCGGTTCTGCCGTTAACTGTCTGAATAGCGAAGTGGCAATATTGCAGCTGTCCGCAGTTGAGTGGAAGCCCTGGCAACTGTCAAGCCAGCATCCCCGGTTCGCGTCTCGTTAGCGCAGCAGCGTAAGCGTGCGACGCAGGATCGCTCGCAATCTCACCAACCGCAGATCGCATTAATCTGAGAACTGCTATATATTGACTGTTCAGAAAATGAAATCCTACAGCTGTTTACAGACGATCGCATTGGCTTGCGATCTTATTACCAAGAAACAGCTAGACAGAAGCAAGCCATGTTACTATATTTATGCTAGAAAAATTATGCATAACAAAACCATTGTCGGATGACTTGAGTCGATCGTAAATGTTAAGTTCTCGCTTTGGGAAAGAGGCGATCGCTCCCGCCAAGCGATCGGGTCGCGGCACGATGATGGCAGCTACCGGCACCCAGGGCCACCATAGATATGTTAAGAATTATAAACAAACCTAGCCACAGGGGGTAGTGATAAGATATAAAAAAAGCATGTCCGCACCGTGGGATAAATTCCAGGTGCAGCAGAAAACATCCATTCCATACAAATTTCGTCATGGCAATACAGAACCAAGCTAATTACGTCGAGGTATCGTCATACCAGCCAGTGAGCATTATCTATCATGTTTGCGTACCTGACGGGCAAACAGCCAAAATCAAGAACAACGGTCCAGAGAAATGCTGTCTCACCCTACCGGGCGAGAAAGTGCCAAATACGATCCAACCAGGTGATGAGATGGTGGTCCCAGCGGGAACAAATATTTTGGGATGTGAAACGACTGACACCGATATCGAAGTTTTACCAGCATAACCTCACTTAAGCACGCGATCGATCGGGCAATGTAGGGTGGGCACCGCCCACCTTATGTAACTGGTATAGTGGTAATGACGTTTGTAGTGAGGACTTTAGTCCTCAAGCTACCAGCATAAGGACTAAAGTCCTTACTACGAACCTAAGTCCTTACTACGAACCTAGGAAGGGAAACCAGAGAAATGTTACGAGATATAAGAATTGAAAACTACCGCTGCTTCAAAGATTATTTCGCTTGAGTACGAAGTATGGGAAGTTACGCCCGGTTGAATATACAGATGAAGATTTAGAGATTGCCGTTCGCCAAAGTATTGAGGTGCGCTGATGGCTAAAAAACGCCAACTCCCTCGAAGGGCGATCGCCTTGATTACCTGGTTGGGTCGCCTATTTGACTTTACCGGACATTCTCATCGTCAAGTGAGAATATTGCGCTTCTCAAATTGATGTAGTACAAAAAATAGCCTACTTGTCATTGCGAGGGGGGGGGGTAGTAAGGCAAGTAACTTTTTATTTGTGAGTTGCCCCCCCCCGAAGCAATCTCCGACAGCAGATAACACAAAGGATGAGAACCGCTATAATGAAACAATTTAATTTAGCAAAAACACATCCATAGGGATGTTTTGCCCGCGCCACTATTCAACCGCTGATTGCAAAATCTCTAGGGCTATTTCCCACTGTTCTGGGTCGGATGTGGCGAAAACGTCAGGTCGATCGTATATTAAGATATATCCCTGGGCGGGACACCATTCTAAATCAATGATACATTCATCGAAGGCGTCCCAGTTAGCCCCGAAATAGGCAGGAAAATGCATCGCTTTAGCCGCTTGGCTTAAAAATTCCGCTTTGTTGGAAATTTCTCTCCCATCCAGATAGAATACCTGAATCCCATGGCCGGACAGTTCGGCAATCATTTTTGGAATGAGCTGCTTCCGGTCAATCCCCAATTCAGGTTTGAGGGCAGATGTTTCTAGAACCTGGATATTTTGATTCATTTTACCTCTTTTTGCATAACGCTGCAAGAATACTTCTTGAGAGCTATTATAATGATTCATAATGGCTTTCCCCATTTCACATTTTGAATGAGATTTGGGAGCGCAATTGCTTAGTTAGGGGCATTGGCTTTAAGATTAAATGGTATGAAAAAGCAGACCCAACTTCACAACATCATATGTGTACGGCAATTATTCTGATTCGTCCCGATCGCACCTGGCCGATCGTACTCGCATCTATCCGCGAAGAACAGCGCACGCGACCTTCAAGTCCCCCTGCCATGTGGTGGTCCGATCGATACCCTGGTGCCATGGGAGGACGAGATGACATGGCAGGTGGTACGTGGCTAGCAGTAGATCCAAAACAGCAACGTGTCGCCGTGATTCTCAATCGAGATTTTCAATCTACAGGGGAGACCAATAAAAAAACCAGGGGGTTTTTGCCACTGGAGACCATCGCACGCGGTAAGCTAACTCTGACCACAGAAACCGCAAGTCAATTCCTTCCATTTAATCTACTATACGCAAGTTTAGAAAAATGGCTATGGTGGCGCTGGGACGGTGAAACCTTGAGCGAACATGACTTAAAACCCGGTTTGTCTATGCTAACTGCATCGGATCTCAACGATACCATCACCGATCCCAAACAACGCCGTTGGCTTCCCAGCTTCACGAGGGCAAGGGTTCCAGAACAGATTCTCGGCAATTCTTCAGAAGAATGCTGGGGTGATTGGCCAATGCTGATGGCCGATCCGGACTCTCCTGTTGGCGATCCCAGCGCCCTCAATGTTAAAGGATGGCATGACTTCCCAGATGCTGGCACTGTCTGTGCAACATTACTGGCATTTTCTACTGATGGAAAAGTGCGCTATGATTTTTGTCATACCCCACCTCATCAGGGTGGGTGGCAACAGATTCTCTAACATAATGACAGATTATTAACTGAGAAGTATTGCGGGTTGGGTTTCCTGGGGAGACCCAACCTATGAACTTCATCTTAATTGTTAGCCTCTGGTGGGCGATGCCCACCCTACTTCATCTTAATTGTTAGCCTCTGGTGGGCGATGCCCACCCTACTATTTAGCCTTAGCTTCCAGGTTTTCCAGACGACTCTTGAGTTCCTGATTCGCTTTTTTCAACTGGTCGATTTCTTCTCGCAACTGCTTGACGGCTTTATCTGCACCAACATTTTTCTGCACTTTTTTGATGGCTTCTTCAGCCCGGCGGCGGACCCGCCCGTCCGGAGTTTGGTCTTTTAATCCTTGCAGAATCCCGATCGCCTTAGCAGTTTCCATTTGTTGCAAAGCCGTGACAACTGCCACTTGAGTCAGGAAGAATGTTTCCCGAGACAGTTCTTCCAGTTTGGTTAAAATTACTTCGATGTTGCTGCTACTTTGACCTGTGGAAATTGCCCCCAAGGCCCGAATTGCTGCTAAACGCAAGGGTTGCGGGACTCCGGCAGCGGTGTATTCTATAATCAGTTGCAATGCCTCCTCCGAGGTCTTCATTTTGCTCAAACCCCCGATCGCCCCACTGCGCACTACCTCATTCCAACCGGCCTTTTCTTTGAGCACCGACTTCAGCAATTTCAAAACCTTTTCGGCTTTCGGTTTATCCTCAAAGTTAGCAGCAGCAATACCACCAATGGCCCGCGCAGCCGCCGCTTCCACCTGGTAGCTAGCATCGCCCTTTTCTACCAAGGGTTTGAGCACTTTATAACTCTCATAGGTATTGATTTTCGCCAATGCTTCTACCACCGCCCGCCGCACCCGGGCATTCTCATCTTGCAACCCCGGCACTAAACTATCAAACGCCCGATCGAGTTGAATTTCTGCCAGATGTTTAGCTACCTCCGATCGCACGCCCCAGAAAGGTTCATTTACCAGGGCAGCGGCTAAAGCATTCACCGCTTCTAAACCGCCTTTTTTGGCCAAAGCTTGGGCCGCGTAGATGCGAGAGACGGGGTCCGGGTCAAGTTGCAACTGGGCTTTCAATTCCGGCACCGGGTACTGCAAAGCTACCGTTTTCAGGTAGTTATTCCCCACATCGAAACTGACAAATTTGGGTTTAGACTCCAAGGGAAAGTAAAAACTTTGTTCCTTTTCCTGCACGCGGACAGTAAACTTTTTCAGGGTCGCAGACTCGCCAGTTTCGACCTTGTAGCCAAAGCCAATGGGGATTTTCAGGTCGAATAAATCTTTCTCTTCTTTCGCCTGAGTTTGCTTGACCGTTACCTTGGCGAGGTTGCTGTCACCATCCCAACCATAGGAGACCTCAAAGTCGGGATGACCGCCGCGATAAACATACTGGTCGAACAGGAATAGCAGGTTGCGACCCGTAGCTTTTTCGATCGCCCGCAGCAAGTCGATGGTTTCCACGGTTTTGTGGGCGTTGTCTTGCACGAAAGTTTGCATTGCCTTCAAGAACAACTCGTCCCCCAATTCCGCCCGGATCATGTGATAGACACAAGCCCCCTTTTCATAGAGGTGGCGGTCATAGAGTTCGATCGCCTCCCGGTAAACATGGGTAACGATCGCTCTTCGGTAGCGGCTTTTATCTTCTTTAATATAGCTACGGGCTTCCCCGAGCATATAATAGGCAGCATCTTCCAGACCGTACTCCGACTCAGTCCACAACACCTCGCAGTAGGATGCCATCCCTTCCTTGATCCAAGCATGGGACCAATGCTTGATCACCAGTAAATCGCCAAACCATTGGTGGGCCAGTTCGTGGGCGACTAAACTTTCCGTTGAGGGACGATCTAGTAAAGCCCGATCGTCCAGCAAGCAGCGGTCAGTGAGTAAAGTCGTGGAAGTGTTTTCCATCCCGCCAAAGATGAAGTCATCCACGCAGACTTGGGCATATTTGGGATAGGGATAAGGATAACCAAAGGTTTGACTGAAAAACTCGATCATCTTGGGAGTTTTGCCCATGCTGCGGCGGGCGTCCGCTTCCCGACCTTTTTCCACATAGTAGGTGACCGGTTTCCCCTGCCATTCATCCCGAATTTCAGCAAATTCACCCACCGCTAGGGTCATCAGGTAGGTGGGATGGATTTCCTTTTGGCACCAGTGGTAGATTTTGTCATCCCCATCGGCGGTAGTGGAGATCAGTTCCCCATTGGAAATGGCCAAAAATTGCTTGGGGACTCGCACCCGGATCTGAGAAGTGGTCAGTTGACCGGGATAATCAAAGCAGGGGAACCAGAACCGAGAGTCTTCATCCTCTCCCTGGGTCCAGACTTGGGTGGGTTTGTCCGGGTAATGCTTGTCCGGACCGATGAAATATATCCCCCGCTGGGGTTTGTCTACTGAGTAGGCGATCGCCACCTCCATCGTCTGTCCCGCCGTCGTTGCTGTCGCCAACTGGATATGCAGCTGTTCGCCATCATAGTCAAAGTCAAGGTCTGTTTCGCCGACCTTCACCCCATCAATCTGCAAACTTACCGCATCCAGTGTCAGCCGGTCAATGCCATCCCGAATCGGATTTAAGCGGATGGTGCAGGTGCCAGTATAGCTCTGATTGGGGATATCCAGGGCCAAATCTAGAAAAATATCCTCCACTTGTCCCGGGCGATCGGGGTTATAGTGAGGGCGGGCCCCTGGTAACTCAAAGGATTTACGTCCGTTCTTTTCTGTATCGAAGTGAGAGTATGACATTAGTGACGATTATCTGTAAGGATTTACGTTTGCTCGTTCGCTCGTTTGCTCGTTCGCTCGTTTGCTCGTTTGCTCGCTCCCGTGCCAAAACACGGGTATCTTTAACCTTAGCGCCTGAGATCGGCTTTCGGGGTGATGCTGATGGTGGGATAATGGGATCTCGATCTCCTATTTTTAATATCAAGGCAGTAGTATGACAGCGGTTCCATTAGCTTCTCGTGTAGTGAATGGCCTATTGGCGATTCAGCCCCTAGCTGATTTTGCCAAGCACCAAGCTCGCAGTATGATGATTAAACGAGCGGAAAGCATTGGCGTACCCTGGCGTCAGCGAGTAGAGGAGTTGCGTTCCCGGGACTGGGACGACGGGTTCTCCCGAGTCCAAAACCCTGAGTTAACCTATCCAGATTATTACTTGTGCTCCTTTCATGCCTACGCCAATGGTAATCTCAACTGGGATGCGGCACTAGAGCAAGAAGTTGCGGCCAAAGCTGCCCACGCCAAAATTTGGCCCGAAGCTGGGGCCAGAGGAGATGCCAGACTTCGCCAGAGTTATCACGATATTCTCAAAACTCAGCTTCCTACACCGGGAACTATTTTAGATGTGGGTTGTGGTGTAGGATTAAGTACCTTTACTTTACAGGAACTTTACCCCCAAGCTCGGGTTACTGGTCTGGACTTATCCCCCTACTTCCTGGCGGTTGCTGAATATAATCAACAAGCAACTGAGTCTGGAACTTCTACCTTGCAATGGATTCACGCCCCTGGTGAAGCTACGGGTTTACCAGAGGCGACCTTTGATTTAGTATCCATTTGCCTAGTGTGCCACGAATTACCCCAGTCCCCGACCAGACAGATTTTCTCCGAAGCGCGGCGACTGCTGCATCGGGATGGTCATTTGGCGATTATGGATATGAATCCCCAATCTGAATTTCTGGCCAAGATGCCTCCTTATATCTTTACTTTGCTGAAAAGTACCGAGCCTTATTTGGATGAATATTTCACCTTGGATATTGAGCAAGCTTTAGTGGATGCTGGTTTTCAGCCACCCACAATTACTCCCAATAGTCCCCGTCATCGGACTATTATTGCTCAGGTGGGCGATCGGTGAGTTGTCAGTTGTCAGTTGTCAGTTGTTGGTTGTGCTTTATCCACTAACTGAGTCGTTGAGAGCGTTTATCTGGGTTCGACGAGCGTTGATTTGGACTTAACTTGCATTTGTCTGAGTTAGACCAACGTCGAACCGGGCCAAACCCACGTCGATTTTGGTTATACCAACGTCGTGAGGGGCCAAACCAACGTCGATTTTGGTTAGGCCAACGTCGCGAGGGGCCAAACCAACGTTGATTTTGGTTAGGCTAACGTCGCGAGGAACCAAACCAACGTCGATTTTGGTTAGGCTAACGATAATCTAGGCAAAATCAACGTTGATTTTGGTTATAATAACGTCGCGAGGGGCCAAACCCACCTTTATTTTAGTTATAAAACCTTTATTTTAGTTAAACAAACGTTAATATCGGCAATATAAACGTTTGTAGGGGCTGCATCATGAGTACATTATTAAACAGCAAGTCCCTAACCGCTGACTGCTAACTACTGCGGTTGTTTAATCGGAATTTTCACTACAAATTCAGTTCCTTTCCCAGGGGATGAATGACATTCTATTTGACCTCTATGTTTGTCCACAACTATCTGGTAACTAATAGATAACCCCAACCCGGTGCCTTTGCCCACAGGTTTGGTCGTAAAGAAGGGGTCAAATAATTTATTGCGGATGTCCTCTGGGATTCCCGGTCCATTGTCAGCAATTCTTATCTCTACCCAATTATTCTCTCGTGAAGTGTGAATTTTGATGATACTCGGATTCGCCTTAATTTCTTCAATATTTCGCAGTTTGTTATTCTCATCAATAGCATCGATCGCATTAGCAATCAGATTCATAAACACTTGATTTAACTGACCAGCATAGCAATAGACTAAAGGAACTTGACCGTATTCTTTCATCACCTGAATGGCTGGAGAATCTGACTTAAACTTCAATTTATTCTCCAAAATCATTAAGGTACTGTCAATCCCAGCGTGAAGATCGGCTTGTTTGAATTCTGCTTCATCCAGGCGGGAGAAAGTTCTCAGAGACTTGACGATCTCGGCGATCCGATTTGCCCCCTCTTTCATTGAGAATAGGACTTTCGGCAAATCTTCTTTCACAAAATCTATCTCTATCTCCTCTAATATATCTTGAATTTCATCTGGTGATTCCGGATAATACTGCTGATATAGTTCTATCACTGAGAGCAAGTCTTGACTGTATCCCTCAACATGATTCAGGTTACCGTAGACAAAAGTCACTGGGTTATTGATTTCGTGAGCTACACCTGCTACCATCTGTCCTAAGCTAGACATTTTTTCAGTTTGAATGAGCTGGGATTGAGTTTGCTTCAGGTTCTGTAGTGCTTGCTTGAGTTCGCTAGTGCGTTCCTCTACTCGTTGTTCCAATGTTTGGCGACTTTGCTCTAATTCATCAGTATATTCTCCTACCCATTGAATCAACTGATTCAGAGAGATGGCTAACAAACCCACTTCATCGGCAGTTGTCACCGTAGCTTGCAGGTCAAAATTGGATTCCTTAGTTACCTGTTGCGCCACCTTGGTCACTGCTTCTAGGGGCTGGGCGATCGCCCGACTGGTTGAAATTGCCAACCATACCGCGATCGATACAGACAGGATCATACTGGAGATAATTATCTGTCGCCGCAGATATTTCGCTTTAATCAGTCGATCGTTAGCTTGTTTTTGTTGTCTTTCCGCCACTTTCTCGATCGCAATTAAGCTTTCTGAGAGCCGTTCAAACTGCAGCCTAATCTTAATTGCCTCTTCCCCCGCAATAGCCGATAATACTTTTTGTTGCGCTCCGGTTATTTCCGAGGCTGTTAAATTCATTGGCTCAATTTCTTGCCAAAGAGACTCCATTAACTTGAGGTATAAATTCGTTGTCTGTTTGTAACCTTGCAAGATCTCTTTAAATTCTGTAGGCTCTCCTGCTATATAGGTAGGATTATCCTCTATAAAATCTTCTATTTCTGACAAAAATACCTGAGTTTGATTTACATCAGTTTTCAACTTGCTAGTTTCGTATAGAAACCAGATTGAATCTTCCAATACCGTAACTAACTCTTGGGGATGAACTCGGATCGTCAAGACAGCATTTTTTAAATCTTTCAGAAGACTTTCTTGATACTCGGCTAAGATAAGTTGCTTGTAAGCCTGTTTTTCATAATATTCCCCGATCTCCAGACCAATACTCGTGCCGAAAACTGCGATGCCAATGGCCAAAGCATAGCCGGAGGTAATCTTTTTGGCAATACTTAACCTCGCGATTAAGCCCTTAGCCCAACGTGCCCTAAATTTTCTTGCTTTCACTGTCATTATCCTGTTTTCCCACTATTGGCCATTGGCCATTGGCCATTGTCAGCATCTACTTTCCCTGAATAAAATTTCCCTGTCCCATAGCTTGATAAACTTCGCGAATCATGTCATAATCTGAATCCTGCGCTGCAATCATTTTGGCATTTTTGAACTTAGCTAAAGCCTTGACAGAGACAATGGATGCCAGCAGTTTTTCCTGATTTGACAAGATGCGCGTGCGTATTTCTGCAACCAAATCAGGGTCTAGGTGACTGCTGACAACCAAAATATCGCCGGGAAGAAGGGGGCCTTGGGCGATGAGGGGATAGTCACTCTCAGATGCACCGGCCTGTTTGAGAGCAGGTTTATATTTGTGAACCGGTCTTCCCCAGGCATCGATCTCACCGTTTTTCAACCCCTCTATACTATCATTTCCTGACAGGACAGTCTTGAAATCCAATTGCGGATCTAATCCCGCATCTACCAGTAGTTTTACAGTTCCAATATGAGCGCCGTTGGAACCGAGTTTCCACATATCAACAGTTTTGCCTTTCAAATCTGCCAAGGATTTAATCCCACTATCGCGCGCGACAGCGATGATCGTGTAATATCCAGCGCGACTGATAGTGACCAATGGCACGGCATTTGTTCGGGCTCGAATCACCACATATTCAGAAGGTCCGGCCCAAGCGATGTCCAATTTAGCCACTTGTAATGCCGATGCCGCTTCAAAATAGTTGTCAACACCGAAAAACTCAATCTTAGTTGCTAAGACCTCCTCCAGAGTCGCCCGAAACGGCTCGTAATCCTGCTGTAACTTGTCAAGTCCTTTAACATCCGTCACCGCAAATCGCAGTTTTTCCGGCATCTGCACAGCAGAGTCCTCCCGTCTGAAGTTGGGATTATTCGTTGTCACCGTACATCCAGCCACAAAGAGTAGAGAATAGTATATTAAATTACGTCTTTTGATCATTTTTTTCCTCTTGCTATTTAATTAATTCACCCTGCCCGATCGCCTGATAAGCATCCCGAATCATGTTGTAATCAGCATCATTCGCTGCAACGATCTGGCCGCCCTTAAACCGGTCATTTGCTGGGGTAGCTAGGAGACTTTCTAGTAGTTGTTCTTGATTGTCGATCATAGCCGATCGCATATATGCAATAAAATCCGGCTCTAGCAAACCATTGGCAACAAAGACATCGTTGGGAAGGGGCTGTCCCTCAGCAAGTAGGGGAAAGTCCCGTGGGGATGCAGCTTCAGATGCGAGCAAATTTCGGTAATGTACAGAAGATAAAGCACAAGCATCAACCTCACCATTTTTAAGGGCCTGCATGCATTTCTTGCCCAACATAACAACTTCAAAGTCAGATTGAGCATTTAATCCGGCGTCAATCAACATTTTTGTGGTGCCTAGATGACCTGCAGTGGAACCCACTTTCCACATGCCGATCTTTTTGCCTTTCAATTCCACCAGTGATTCTATATTACTGTCGGCACGGACCGCGAACACCGAGTGATAGTTAGGTCTGGTCACGGCAATGACCGGAACTGCTTTCGTTCTCGCATTCAGGAGTACGTATTCCGCAGGCCCTGCCATCACCAAGTCTATGCGATCGGACCGCAGGGCCGGTATAGCATCAGTAAAGTTTGCCACTGGTACAAACTCAACTTTCCTCTCCAACAGATGCTCTAAAGTTTGCCTAAATGGACCAAAATCTCGGGTCAACTCTTCTATACTATGAACATCCGTGACCGCAAATCTCAGCTTTGCTGGTCCCATGTTGGAGACCGTAGAATTCTTTTGGGCAACGCTACAGCTAGCCAGAAATAATACTGCGTACCCAATCAAGTTGCGTCTTTTCATCTTTTGGCTAATTAAAATTATTTTTTATGTATGGGAAAGCATCTCTTGCAAATATTGCTTGTAAGCTGTCGTGCATTTAAATTGCATAGGCATATCCGCCTATATCCTTGTTCTCAGAGACTTTCCCAATATAGAATTGCTGAATTTTTAATTTTGAATTGCTTAGTCTCAGCTTAAAACTTAGGCAACTATCGATCTCATCCCCTAATTGTGCAACATTAATACTAGATTATCATTAACAATGGTAACTGTCAAGTCTTGTCACAAATCTTTACATCCCGAACCAAATGCTTTGGCTCGTGTTAAGGGAAAATACATCATTCATGGGCGAGGCTCTGCCGACGGCCACGCAGAGCCGAGGAGTATTTCGTAACCAGGCACCGAACCTGGTTACGAGGGGTGTGGTCATGCATTTGTTGTAGAGGATCCCCCCAAACCCCCCCGTGGCAATTGGGGGGGCTCCGGAAGCCCCCCTTTTTAAGGGGGGTTGGGGGGATCCGGCGACTGGGAAGGCCGCCCAACGATCAACTGTTTTTGACCACACCCGGTTACGAGGGGGGATCCTCAAGCATCAACTATACAGCTGAACGTATTCCCGAAACTTAGGGCCGAAATGTTTTAAGCAACGCTGATAAAAGGAACTTAAAGTGGAGATGCCAATGGAAAAATGAGCAGATATATCTTTCCAAGATACTCCTTCAGCGCGGAGTTTGGCGATCGCCCGCAAGTTAGCGTCAGGCCGATCGCATATATACTTGGCCTTGAACACGCCATCGGGGTCTTCATTCAGACAATTAAGCACCAGACTGCTTAGGGAAGGTTGCTTACTGTCATCAGCTAGCGTTTCATCAAGATAAGCTAACATGGAATCATATTTTTTCTGTTCCTTTCGATCCCAGTAGGGAGCATCCAAAGAAGTTTCATACCAGGGGGTGTTGTAGCTATTGATCACATCCAGAAACTTCTTGCGCAACAGAAAGTTAACCCAGTTGATCACCTTGCCCTTCCTGGGGTCGTAGCTGTCAATCTTCTTCCAGATATACAACCAGTTTTCCTGGAGGGCCTCATCATAATTTTCTCGCCAAAAGTAATATTTATACTTATTGGGAACGTAGAGGTCGCCAGAAATTTCTAGGGCCCGGATCAGGTTGGCAAAAGCCCGATCGCGTTCCCGAGTGCCGGGTCGATGCCTTTGAATTTCCAGCGCCAGGTAAATTAGCTGTTCTTGGGTAATCTCACCGCTTTTGAGTACCGGTTGGGACCGTTGTGGGGACCGTTGTGGGGACTGTTCTGGGGACAGTTGTGGGGACTGTTCTGGGGACTGTTCTGGGGGCTGTTCTGGGGGCTGTTCTGGGGGCTGTTCTGGGGACAGTTCTGGAGACAGAGTGGATAGCTGCTCGCGATCGAGGACTTGTTCGGCATAGTCGTTACCCGGGTCGATATCTGCGAGCAGTTGAGCTACTTGTTCTCGGAGTTCCGGTTCCTGACTCCAATAGAGCAGTTTAGTGAGGGCAGAGATGGCCTCATTATTGCCCGTACCAACTTTTCGCCAGCTTTCCACAGCTAGGGAGAGGGTCTGACGATCGGGACTCCGATGTAACAGTTCAGTTAAGATATGGAGAGCATGGGGGTTGCCCGGCTGGATTTGAGCTAAAGTGGTGGCAACTAAGCAAGCAGTATAATCAGCCCGATCGCTTTGCAACTGGGAGATCAGACATCCCTGAGCCTCCCAACTATCACGCCCCAGAGACTGCAACTCGGCCACCGCAGACCAAAACGGATATAGCGATCGATCGCGGCTGAATAAATCAATCACGGCCTCTAGCATCCGTTTAATATCGCTCTGTTGCAAGGCCAATAAAGCTGCCGTATTATCATCTGTAGCATATATCCACTGGACCAGCTGGGCGATAATGTCATCGGCTTCGCTGTAATCGGGAAACTGCCCGATCGCTGCTGCTGCCAGAAAGTAGGCACCCGGGGTATTCACATCGCCCCAACCATCTCCCAACTCCCTGATGACTTTGAGGGACTTTTCCTTTTGCTTGCGCGAAACATCTTCCCGGCCCAACCAGAGTAAAAATACTTGTTGCCACTGGGAATCAAAAATCCGGTCAACCCCTGGGGGCAACATCTGCTCGAAGAGCAAATGCCAATTGGGGATCTCAGTTGCAGCAAAATATATCTGAAATTGAGGATGAGCAAAGGCATAAACTGCCTCTCGCGTGTTGCGACTGCGATCGCTTACTACACCCACCTGATGCAACCAACCAAGTTGCTGGGCCAACTCCAGCATTTTCGGAGTTTTCAATTCTTTGAGGACCATACTCTTGCGCAGGCGGAACCGGGCCTCTGGTTGTTCCAGCCCCCTCAGGGCTAATTTAGCTAGAGCTTTATTGAGGGTGCGGCGTTTTCTGTCACCTGTAGGCAAGCTTTCTTGTTTACTGTCGTACAGGGCCATCGTAAATTGCTGGTAAAGCTCCATATAGGAGTGGGGCCAAGAGGACCGCTCCTGTTGCCAGATGCAACAGAGAAGGGATAATTCCAGGGGCCTCTTGACAATATCCCGAATGCGCTCCTGTCCTCGTTGCTGTAATTTTTCTCGTAACAACCTTCCTTCTTCGGGTTCTCTGAGAAACCAGCGATTGATGTATCGGTCTACCTGCTGGGGGTTAAACTCCCCATAGCGATAGACCTCAAATCCTTTCATGACATTCTTCCCAGCCTCCCAGACATCCAGTCCACAGGTGAGCAATATGCGTGCCTTGTCAATCTGCTTCCCGAGCTGGCTAGCCAGCAGATGCAAGGGATTTTCTTGCCTGCTGTCCATCTGGGAGACTCCATCCAACAGCAGCCACACATTTCCAGTCTGAAATTGATACTTCAAAGCTGCGGTCATTTCTGGCGTAATATCAGTTTGCAGAGCCTCTTTGAGCCAGGTTTTCGATAAGTAGTCTTCTAGGTTTTTCTTCCCCAAGTCAGCTAGAGAGACCCAAATCGCCACCTGATGATCGGTCGATTGGAACACCCAATCAGCTATTTTCCGCAACAGAGTTGTTTTCCCCACTCCCGACGGCCCGACGATCGCCATTTTCCAGGGGTCTATATTCACATGCCTGGTCTGGAGCACCTCGCCAAAAAATTCCGACTGTCCCAGCCTGCGACTTTCGCTTCCCTCTTGCAATTCCAAGGACAGGTTCTCTAGCTTAACTGCTGCTTCTTCAAACCCTACCGCCAGAGGAGTCAACCAATTTGGGAGCATCCTGCTACAGACTGCTCGCCAATCTACCACTATCCCTTGTGGCTTTTTTGGCAATTCGATTTCCTCTTGTGCATGTATAGAGACAATCTCTTGCCAGTCCACTCCCACGGCTGCACAAATTGCCGTGAAGTTTTTTTCTTGGATGGCATGACCCTGCCAAAACCGCTTGAGCGTAGATTCTGAAATCTCCGCCGCCTCCAACCAAGCACGGCTTTTTTTCGCCCACCCCTTCTCCTTTCTGACTTGGTCCACTATTGCCAATCCAGCTTTTGATGCTCTTAATGAAACTACCATCATACTTCCTTCTTGGGTAATTTTATACTTACACTTCCGATAGCCTCGCCTCAAGGAGCGGCTATGCCTTGAACCCTTCTTTTGTTTTATAAATCTAACATATTACCTGGTAATTGCTTACTTTTACCAATCAGATTTTTTGCCGCTTATGATAAAAATAGTCATTCATTTTGAGCTATCTATGACAGCTATTCGCCAATATGTCATATATAGACAAATCCTCAACAAATCACCGGTTAATGGTGACCGAAATCACCGGCTAACCTTGACAAAAATCACTGGTTGATGGTGAGATAGCACCGGCGCAGTTCAATTTCTAGCGGAGAATTTTGTTCAGCTGCAAGTGAAGCGAGAACCCTTTTGGGCAGATACGATCATTTATTCTGGTTCCCTCCTCGTGATTTCTGGCATTACGATCTTGTTCTACGGTCGGGCGATCGCCCAAAAAATGCAAGTCACACCGCCGGGGGTTCACCGGGGGTTAAAAACCCCCGCCCTTATCCTACAGATTGACTGATGGCAATGTCGAACTGTCGAACTGTATTTATACTAAAATAATAAGGGTTTGACGATACTCAGCCGATAAGGTAATGTAGCGCGGGTGTGATTAATGGAGTAGAATTGTATTAGTGAGCACCGCCCACCCAGAGCAGGTGTAGCCAACAACAACCAACGGGTTTTGACGGTTCGGTTCCACCGCTGGGGAGCCTGCTGCAACAACTGCCAGACCATTATCCAGAACCCAGGACTTGATATCATAAAGGAGCAGGAGGATAATTATCATGAAGCGTCGTTCATTTTTCAACTGGGTTGGTGTGGGCTGGGTGGCTAGTTCTTTGCCAGTAGCGATCGCTGCCTGTCAAGCCCCTAAAGCAGAAGAGAAGACTACACCAGCAGTAAGTCAGAATACACCAGCAGTTCCTCAAAACCGCACCGATGGCTTTCAGGCGATCGGGACTGTAGGCGAGTTAGAGGCAAATGGTCTGGTCAAAGGAAAAATTGCTGACAGTAAGGTGGTGGTCACGCGCGATCGGGCTAATGCCAATAATCTGTTTGCAGTCGAGCCCCTCTGCACTCATCAAGCCTGTACAGTACAATGGGAAGCAGAGAAACGGGAGTTTTTCTGTGGCTGTCACGGTTCTAGATTTAGCGCCGATGGCAAAGTAACCAAAGGTCCTGCAACAGAACCTTTGACCAGCTATGCAGTTAAGATAGAAGGAGATACAGTATTAGTCAAGGTCTCATGAGGCGATCGCCCATTCGCCGATCGCTGACCCTAGGCTGATTTCGCCTCTTCAGCTCCTGCTAACATCAAGTCAGTAATTGCTCCATAAGCATCTACCCAAGCTTGTTTCACTTCTGGGGTCCAGTCCGAACCCAAATAGGACTCAAAAGTCTTCAGAATGGCTCCTCCTACCAAGGGGTAATGTTCTGATAGAGTGCCATATTTCGCGTGGCGGGCTCCCAGATCCTTTAATGCCTTGGTCAGCGTGTCAGGTTTGCGGAGATTGTCAACTACTAATACTAATGCAGCCACTAGCATCTTTTTCTGCTTTGCCATGTCCGTATTGGCAAACAAGGGTTTAGCTTCGGGATTGTCCGTAAATAGGTTGTCATAGAAGCTCGTGGCAAATTCGTCTGCACGGGGTTTGATCTTCTCAAAACTTTGTTCTAACAGTTCTACTTCCAGAGACATAGAAATTTTCTTGGGCTTAGTTGGCGTTCTCCAGTTCTTTGGGAACCAGAATTTTTCTACGATATTCAGCTTGAGGCTGTTAAACTGTATCTATGATTACAAAATTTCACATCGTCTTGCTTTTTCTGTATCATGATGATGTAATTTATCAATGAAGTCTGGCAGCAGCCGTGAGGGGCGATCGCGTGCGATCGGGGTTTACGTGGCAACATGTGGTAAATCTACGACCATAACCACCATAACCCTGCTGTCAGCAGTAATGAGCGCGTGGTCACCGGTGTTCGGTCGAAGTCGGGAAATAGCGAGTTGTGCTTCCGGTTCGCCCCACCACCGGACTAGGCAATTCAAAATTCAAAATTCAAAATTCAAAATTGGGAAAATCTTTGAGAGCAAGGGTTTGCTGCATTTGGATCCATGCAATTTAAATGCGCGACAGCTTACATGAGGAGATGACAGCCATTTGCACAGCTGCTCCCCGTTTGTAGTAAGCACTTTAGTGCTTGCCTTGCTGCTGCTTGACATTATTTAAGTAAGGAAGCTAAAGTGAATAGCTAAGGGGACTGGCTCTCCTGTACTGTCGGTGACGCTCAAAAATTGTCACCGACAGTAAACTCGACTTGAACAGATAGGAAAAGGAAACAAATTATGACGACAAATGAAGAGCAAATGATACCAGGTTCGGAATACCTGAAAAGGCGTCAGGGTGTTTCGTCAGCTCCGTTTGAAGCATATGTTAACTATGGGTATGCGCTGCTCGCTATTGCTGGAGCTGATGGGGAGGTGTCAGAGCCAGAGATGAACTGGTTAATAGATCATCAACGGATGGTTGGCGCTCCTGAAGAAGCGATCGCAAAATACAAAACCTTTGACTACAAGAATGCCAAGTTGGAAGACCTGTTGCCCAAGATCAAAGGAGATGTTCCTGAGTTGTCGGTACCAAGGCTATTGCTGTATCATGGCATTAAAATGGCTCGGGCGGATAATGATTACGCAAAAGAAGAGCAAGAAGCTGTAAAAAAAGCGGCTAAATTGTTGGGAGTTGAAGATGATATTACCCTGGCTCTAAATGCCTTAGTAGAGATGGAAGAAAAAGTTGAGAGTATGCTGAAGGCGCTCATTAAGACTGAAACCTTGTAATTCCATTATTAACCAGTAGCCCAGAAAGCAGGTTTTTACGACCTACCTGCTTTCTTAATTCCAGCAACCATTGCGCTCCCCATACTATGGAATCGCCATTAGCTAGCTAGAGGATTGCCCTCGACATTGAACTCTACCAAACCGTTGCGGAGTTTTTCAATTTCTGGTGGCAAATCCTTCAATTGATTATTCCGGATATCTAGTCTTTTCAAATTGGACAGTTGACCGATTTCTGCTGGCAGGGCCGTCAGTTGATTGTCATTGATGTATAGTCCTGTCAGATTGGTGAGTTGACCGATTTCTGCTGGCAAGAACGTCAGTTGATTTCGATAGAGGCTGAGTTCTGTCAGATTGGTAAGTTGACCGATTTCTGCTGGCAACTCTGTCAATTTATTGTCAGTGAGGCTGAGTTCTGTCAGATTGGTAAGTTGACCGATTTCTGCTGGCAAATTCCTCAATTGATTATTTCTGAGGTCTAGTTTTGCCAAATTGGACAATTTGTTAATTTCTGGTGGCAGGGCCGCCAGTTGATTTTGATAGAGACGGAGCTTTGTCAGATGGGTCAGTTGACCGATTTCTGCTGGTAGCGCCGTTAGTTGATTATTGTTCAGGTCCAGCTCTGTCAGATGGGTCAGTTGACCGATTTCTGCTGGTAGCGCCCTTAGTTGATTATTGTTCAGGTCCAGCTCTGTCAGATTGGTAAGTTGACCGATTTCTGCTGGCAGGGACGTCAGTTGATTGTTGCTGAAGTCTAGCCGTGTCAAATTCAGTTGACCGATTTCTGGTGGCAGCAACGTCAGTTGATTTTGATAGAGACTGAGCTCTGTCAGATGGGTGAGTTGACCGATTTCTGGTGGCAGCAACGTCAGTTGATTTTGATAGAGACTGAGCCACGTCAGATTGGTGAGTTGACCGATTTCTGGTGGCAGCACTGTCAGTTCATTGTCACTGAGGTCGAGCCGTGTCAGATCGGTCAGTTGACTGATTTCTGGTGGCAACTTCGTCAGTTTATTGTTACTGAGGTCGAGCCGTGTTACATTGGTGAGTTGACCGATTTCTGCTGGCAACTCCGTCAGTTCATTGTTACCGAGGTCGAGCCGTGTCAGATTGGTGAGTTGACCGATTTCTCGTGGTAGCGCCGTCAATTTATTGCTGCTGAGGTTTAGCTCGATCAGATCTGTCAGTTCACCGATTTCTGGTGGTAGCGCCGTCAGTTTATTCCGCTCTAGAGACTTGTTCAGATATTTATAGTATAATATCGATTGCACTATTATATTGACCGTGCCAGCTATAATTTTACCGATTCCAGTACGCGGCTCTGCTGGCTCCTCATGTATCATTCCCATTGACAGGTCCAGGGATGTTACTTTCTTCTGGGCAGCTTTTTTGAGAATTCGCAGCAGTTCTTTTTCAGTCATCTGTTAACCTTACCTTAAATATCTATGGTCTGCGGTTATCTACCGGCGATCGGGTCACCGGAATGCCCGCACATTTACAGTATATACCCATATCCCTCAATGTGTCAAGTTTTTGGACCGACAGTTTAGGATCTCGCATTTACTGTTTGCGAGTGCCGTCTCATCTTATAGGGTAAATTGCGAAATCGATGCAGAATAATTTTCAGTACAGGTCAGGAATTAACCCATCCTCACCTGTATAATAAGGTAAGCAAACAGGTGCATTCAAGTATATTTTTCACGGGTACAAGGAAAATTAATTATGTTCGATCGCCGCAAATTTCTGAAATATAGTATGCTGGGAACCATGGCCACCCTGGGCAGCAATGGCCTCTATAAAATGGAGAGTATGAGAGCTAATGAGGGTACGTCAATGCCCAATTACCGACGCCTGGGGACGACTTTAATTGAAAATTCGACTCCTAAAAGTGATGGCTTTTTCTTTCCCGCTGAATGGGAACCCCACGAATTCACGATTATGGCTTTTCCGCCCCCACAAAACTGGGCGGGATATGGTTTAGCTGATGCTAGGAGAGATTGGTCGGCGATCGCCAATGTCATTAGCGAATTTGAGCCAGTGTTGATGGTGGTGCGTCCCCAAGACCGATCGCGTGCGAAGCGCCGGCTGAATTCGGATATAGAGTTGGTAGAATTTCCCCTCAACGACGGATGGACTCGGGATTCGGGACCGATTATTTTGGTGAATGAATCGGGAGAACGACGAGTGCCGGGCTTTACCTTTAACGGTTGGGGAGAAAAATTGCCCCCTTACAATAAAGATGCCCTGCTCAAGGCCCGTCTGTGCAACTATTTAGATCTGCCCATGTATCCCGTTGATTTGGTGTTAGAAGGGGGCGCAGTTGCTACGGATGGACAGGGAACGATTCTCACAACAGAAGAATGCTTGCTCAATAGTAACCGCAATCCCGGCATGACCCAAGCCCAGGTGGAACAATTTCTGTTAGACTATCTGGGAGCAGAAAAGGTCATTTGGCTCGCGAGGGGCATTACTCCCGATCCCATTACGGACGGTCATGTAGACGGTATTTGTGCTTTTGCTGCCCCAGGAGTTGTGCTACTCCACACAACTGACGATCGCAACGATCCTAACTTTGAGATTGGCAATGATGCCAAAAGTCGCCTGGAAGCAGCGACGGACGCACAAGGTCGCAGTCTAGAAGTGATCGAAGTTCCTTTGGCCCTTGATGTCCCTCACATGAATTTTTATATCTGCAATGGCGGTGTTATAGTCCCGATCGCCAACGATCCCGCCCAAGATGACGAACCGATGGCGATCTTGCGGGAGGTTTTCAGCGATCGCCAAGTAGTGGGAGTCAACGGTCAACTTCTAGCACAAGGTGGAGGAGGGGCACATTGCATTACCCAGCAAGTTCCTCTCGCGAGAACAAGACGGTCTAGTTTCAGGTTACAATAGCGAAGCCAAAATCCTCTAGCAATTATGCTGATCATAATGCTATAATGCTATATCCTATTAGTCGGTTTTAACCGACTTTAGCTATTAGCCGGGGGTTTGAACCCCCGGCGGGATGACAGCGAAGTCAGGAAATTAACAATTAATAATTAACAATTCTCAGAGTAACCAATCAAAATGCTAGGTCCAGTAATTGAATTATCCAGCCTTGATGGCAGCAACGGATCGGTCATCAATGGTATTAATGCAGGTGATATGTCAGGTAACTCCGTCAGCAATGCTGGAGATGTCAATGGTGATGGGATAGATGACATAATTATCGGGGCTCCTGATGCCGACCCTAATGGTGGCGAGTCCGGGCAAAGCTACGTGGTGTTCGGAGGTGAAACATTTGGGGCGGGTGGCCGTCTGGAACTGAATAGCCTTAACGGTAGCAACGGCTTTATCCTCAATGGCATCGATCGCAATGACACGTCAGGTTCATCGGTTAGCAGTGCTGGGGACTTTAACGGCGATCGCATTGACGATTTGATTATCGGGGCATTTAATGCCAGCCCCGAAGATCTTGACTTTGCTGGGGAAAGTTATGTGGTATTTGGAAGTTCTACAGTTGCGGCAGGTGGCACTATCGAGCTAAATAGCCTCAACGGTAGCAATGGCTTTGTTATTAATGGTATCGACCCCTTTGACGAGTCGGGTTTTTCTATCAGCAATGCTGGAGATGTTAACGGCGATCGCATCTCTGACATAATTATCGGGGCACCGGGTGCAGAACCCAATGGAGTTGAAGGTGCAGGGGCAAGCTATGTAGTGTTTGGAGGTTCTACAGTCGGAGCAGGTGGCAGTCTGGAACTGAGTAGCCTTGATGGCAGTAATGGCTTTTTCATCGATGGTATTGATGAGTATGGCGTATCGGGCTTTTCCGTCAGCAATGCTGGGGATGTTAACGGCGATGGTTTCGATGACTTGATTATCGGGGCACGTCTTGCAGACCCCAATGATATGGGTAGGGGGCAAAGCTATGTCCTGTTCGGAGGCGAGACTGTAGGTGCAGGTGGCAGTATTGACCTGAATAGCCTTAACGGTAGCAACGGGTTTGCGATAGATGGTATTGATGAGGGAGATTCTTCCGGTGTAGTCAGTGGTGCTGGGGACTTCAATGGCGATGGTTTCGATGATTTGATTATCGGAGCATTTTTAGCAGACCCCAATGGTGAAGACTCTGGGGAAAGCTATGTGGTATTTGGAGGTTCTACAGTCGGGGCGGGTGGCAGTCTGGAACTGAATAGCCTTAACGGTAGCAACGGCTTTGTCATCAATGGCATTAACTCCGATGACAACTCAGGTAACCCAGTCAGCAGCGCTGGGGATTTTAATGGCGATGGTTTCGATGATTTGATTATCGGGGCATACCTTGCAGAGTCCAATGGCGAACGTGCGGGGGAAAGCTATGTGGTATTTGGAGGATCTACAGTCGGGGCGGGTGGCAGTCTGGAACTGAATAGCCTTAACGGTAACAACGGCTTTGTCCTGAATGGCATTAACGGGAATGATTTCTCGGGCTTATCTGTCAGCAGCGCCGGGGATGTTAACAATGATGGCCTCGATGATATCATTATTGGGGCACCTGGTGCTGGTCCTAATGGTGAGAATTCTGGGCAAAGCTATGTTATCTTCGGTCGTAGGAATGACAGTAGCAGCAGTGACTTCAACCTAGATATCGATGGCAATGGCCGCACAGATGCCTTGACTGATGGGCTCTTAGTCCTCTATTATCTATTCGGTCTGACAAGTGATCGGTTGATCGGCAATGCCATTGGTGCAGGTGCTGACCGCAGCAGTCCCGACGAGATTATCAATTATTTGGATGCAGCACGGTCTATTATCCTAGATGTGGATGGGGATGGGGAAGCCCAAGCACTTACTGACGGCCTTCTCATTATCCGCTATCTGTTCGGACTGACAGGAGATGGTTTAATTAGTGGCGCGATCGGCCCTAATGCCACTCGTACTGAGTCTATTGATATAGAAGCCTTCCTGCAAGGGAACGACTTGGCTGTAATTGGTGCAAATTTTGCCAGTCCACTGGATATGGATACTGACTTGGGGCTATTGTAATATCCGTTCGTAGTAAGCACTTTAGTGCTTATCTGTTCCGTTCGTAGTAAGCACTAAAGTGATTCAGAGTTCCGTTCGTTGTCGATGGGCGATAACCCTGAATCATTTCTTCTTGCGATTCTTCTTGCGATTTGTCAACTCATATATAGTTGTTGCAATCACCATAATTAATACACCAAAGGTTGGAGAAAACTTAAAGGGGGCGCCAGCAGTATTTGTAGTATTTGTGGTAACTGATGCCGATCGCAAGGTGAACTCGCCATCTTCTTGACCTGTATTATCTCCCAAAAAGATAAAGTTGGGAATTTCATAAGGATTGAAGGTTCCCAAGGGTGGATCGCTAGTTAGTGGATTAAAATTATAAGTCCGCAGCGAACCTGTTAGAATTTGCGAGCTATTAGCAAAAAGCTGATAATTGCTACTGGTAACTCTTAATTCGTAGTCAGTATTGGAGTTAGTAGTAAATGGTTGATTTTCTCCAAGAGTGAAGTCAGCATTCTGAGCAAAAATTGAATTCGGCTCGAAAGCCAGTTCAATTCCTTGATTTCCCACACCAATTGCTGTGATACTAAAGGCAGCTCTATTTGGATTGTTGCTCGTCGTACTATTTAGGGTAACATTGAAAACGATGCTATAACCGAGGCTTTGATCCAGGGTATATGGCAATGGAGAATTGACGAACGTACTCGTCAATGGATTATAATTACTATAACCCGAATATTCAGCTAAATTAGCGTTGGTATCTACTTGAACTCCGCCACTCACTGCGGTCTCGTCTGACGCAACAGGTAGTCCCGATGAATTTAATGCACCTGGAATTAGTTCTCCTTGAGAAATTGGCAAACCTACTCCATCATAAAGAGTAACGGATGCTGCCTTAGCACTCTCTGTTCCTAGGATAATAATGAAGAGCGTTGTAATTGCTGTTAATGTATTTTTCATGTTCGCTAAATCCTCAGTTTTGTTTTTATTGTTGATTTGCTTACATCTCCGTTCCCGGGAACCGGTTCCCCCAACCTTTTGATACGGCGATAACCGGTGCGATCGCCTTCTGTGATTGTAACTCAAGTTGCCACCTACATCACTGCCTTTTGCCCAATCGGTGCCCTTTTGAGAACTGCACCGGTCCTGACCCGCCACATCACCGGCATCCCACCGCCCGATCGCCCCTGGTTGCAAGAAACCGGTTTGGTGTTATCACCTCTAATCTTTACCCGTTGTTCCTCATTTTATCCTCGATTTCTGTTACCTCGATAAACTTTAGCTAATTTATATATTTTACCCCAAAAATATATAAATGGGGTTGACAATCTGAAAATATATGTGAACGTGAAAATATGACGGGCCGCGAATATTTTTGTAGAGATGCAGGCGATCGCGTCTCTCCTTCACTGGTGGAGTTTTTACATTCCTGGGAAACAAATTTTCCGGCGATCGCGGTTTAATTTCCTGAAACATAGCTAATTTTCAGATTGGTTAAAAAAAATTCAGAATGGGGTTGACAAGCTCGATAAATATGTTATTATCTAAATATGAGCATTCTGAAGTTATGTAGAGATGTAAACCCAAGCGTCTCTACTTTTATGGTGGAGTTTTGACCAGACTTGAAACCGGGTTTCTTTGCAAATTTTGGCATTGAGACCGAGATCTTGCTAGAAACCCGGTTTCTCGCCCCCAGAAGACCGCCCCCCGATCGCCCGCCAGTTGCGAGAAACCGGGTTTGGTGAGATCTCCTCTAATCAAAGCGCCAAAGTTTCAATAAGAAACCCGGTTTCTGGTCCCTGGGGTAGCCCGATCGCCTAGAACAGCGACTGAAGACTAAATCGGTTTTAGGCGATCGCCCTAAAATCGATTACACTGTCGAGATCGCATCCTACAAAATCGGCATATCGCTCTCATTCTGCCACTCTTTCCCGTTTCAGCAGCAGCTGGGCTATGACGATACCGAGTAGGGCTAAAAACGCCATCAGGTAAAAGACGTAATTATAGCTTCCAAATAAATCTCTGATCCGGCCCGTTAACAGTGTGCCAATCAAAGCACCAACGCCATAGGCTGTGAAGACAATGCCGTAGTTTTGAGCATAGTTGTCAGGATTGAAAAAGCGCAATGTAATGGTTGGAGCCATAGCCAGCCACCCCCCAAGACAGAACCAAAACAGGCAGAAGGCAATCAGATAGGTCGCCACTTGTCCCGTTTGAGCATTAGCCATTAATATGCAGGCGATTAAAATCAGCACATAGGACAAGGTGGCAATATAGTGAGGTTTGAAGCGATCGCTCAACCAACCAAACAACGGACGACTGACCCCATTGAACAGAGCAAATAAGGCCACACTATTAGCAGCTACCGTTGGATTAATACCTATGATTTCCTCCCCAACTGGACTAGAAATGCCAATTGCACTCAAACCGACTAGGGTTCCAATAGTATAGCAAACCCACAACCCATAAAATGATCGACTCTTAAACAAGTTCCCAGGATAGCTTGAGAGTGCCCTCTGACCTGAGTTTGATGTCGAAGCACCCGTATTCTGCTGAGGATGCCAGTCTTTAGGAGGCAACTTCATCGTCAGGGAAATAGCTAGAATAATGGCTGTAAAGGCGATACCGAGAATGCGTAAGGTTGGTCGAACACTATATGCATTGATTAATTGGTTCGCTAAGGGAGCGGCGATCAGGGGCGAAAGTCCAAAGCCAACAATGGTTAATCCCAAAGCTAACCCTTTCTTATCTGGAAACCAGCGAGATACTACAACCATAGGCACACCATAGATAATACCCACTCCGGTTCCAGCAATGATCCCATAGGTGAAGATGAGTATGCCAATATGGTTGGCAAAGCTGGAAAGAATATAGCCTAAGCCGACGATAGTCCCCCCGATCGCCGTTGTCAGACGGGTTCCAATACGAGTAATGTAAAAACCCGCGATCGGCATACATGCAGCATAGAAAACCAAAGCAAATGTATAGGGGAATAGGCTTTGACTGGCACTAATTCCCAACTCATTTTCTAAAGGAGTTCTAAAAATGCTCCAGGAATAGACAGTTCCCAAGCAGAGTAGGATCGTCATCCCTAAAGGAATGAGCAACCATCTCCCCCGATCTGCAGGTATTCCCAATATCTTCATCTTTGGCTCATAATCAGTGGTTCCACTCATAAGCTTTGACTTCTAAAAGGATTAAGATTTGAATTAGATGACTCAGAATGGTCGGCAATAAAGCCGTTTGGCGATCGCCAATTTAGTGGGAGCAAATTTTCGGCTGTGGCGCAGAGGATGCCGCAGTTTACACATCTGTGCGCGAGATAAGACCCCCACCGCCGCAACACCAACCACGCCCCCCAACGCTCCCCCCCCCGCCCCCCCACGCCGGGAGATGACCGGTGGGTGCGCCCAGGCCAAAAGTTAGGTAATCGTAGTACAGCCAGTTCCCTTTTACACGCCATCCGACCCGATCGGCCAGACGGCATTCCGTTTCCCAATCCACTTTCCCTCCCTCTTCCTGCCAGATGCGCTTCTGCACCGAAAAGCCGAAGCGCCCATTACTGTATTTTACCCATAGTTTGTCGATCACGCCCAGGTCTTCACAGGGAAATTGTTCTATATCTTCGTATCTCAACCAATCTTCTTTTTCCCGTCCCGCCACTTGCAGCATGACCCGGGCCGTTTCTTGGTCCGCCTTTTTCCACTCCCCTGCGGCCAGCAAGTCCCGTAATTTATGGTATCTTGCTGGAACCCGTTCTTCAGGTTGGGCAGTAACTTCAGAATGGTCAACAGAAAGAATGGTCTGTCCTTTGACCGGGGGAGATGGTTTGGACGGCGAGGGCGTTATCTCAGATGTCGAAGATGACTTTTCCTCATGCAGAACGGTCGGTTGCTTGACTGGACTAGATGGTTCGGACTGCGAGGGCGTTACTGGGTTTGGCGCTACCTTTGGTTCCGGTTGTCTTTCCCGTACTTCTCGTGAAGAAGACACGTGAGTCGAATTTACTTTCGGCGAGGAACTGTAAGAAGAAACTTTAGTCTTATTTTTGCTCTGAGTACGAGAACCGAATGGCATTAACTCCGATGACAACTCAGGTAACCCAGTCAGTAGCGCTGGGGATTTTAATGGCGATGGTTTCGATGATTTGATTATCGGGGCATACCTGGCAGAGTCCAATGGCGATCGCGCGGGGGAAAGCTATGTAGTATTTGGAGGTTCTACAGTCGGGGCGGGTGGCAGTCTGGAACTGAATAGCCTTAACGGTGACAACGGCTTTGTCATGAATGGCATTAACGGGAATGATTTCTCGGGGTTATCTGTCAGCAGCGCCGGGGATGTTAACAATGATGGCCTCAATGACGTAATTATTGGGGCACCTGGTGCTGGTCCTAATGGTGACAATTCTGGGCAAAGCTATGTTATCTTCGGTCGTAGGAATGACAGTAGCAGCAGTGACTTCAATCTAGATATCGATGGCAATGGCCAAACAGATGCCTTGACTGATGGGCTCTTAGTCCTCTATTATCTATTCGGTCTGACAAGCGATCAACTAATTGGCAATGCCATTGGTGCAAATGCCGATCGCAGCAGTCCCGACCAGATTATCAATTATTTGGATGCAGCACGGTCTACTATCCTAGATGTGGATGGCGATGGGGAAGCCCAAGCACTTACTGACGGCCTTCTCATCATCCGCTATCTGTTCGGACAGAGAGGAGATAGTTTAATTCGTGGCGCGATCGGCCCTAATGCCACCCGGACTGAGTCTGTTGATATAGAAGCGTTCCTGCAAGGGAACGACTTGGCTGTTAATTCTGTTAATACTGTCAATTTTTCCAATCCACTGGATACTGGCTTCGGGATCTTGTAATATCAAGTCTGGTTAAACTGACATCTTACACCATTGTCGATTAGTCGATTAGTCTCATGGCCCGCCGTGGGTTCAAACCCACGGCTAATAGCTAAAGTGGGTTAAAACCCACTGAAAGCATCGCACCCATATATGACTCAACCCTCACCGCAACAACCCCCGATCGCGCGAGACCCAGAAACCGGGTTTCTTTGAAAAAATTGGCATCAACACAAAGATGTTATTAGAAACCCGGTTTCTCAACCCCCGCCAGACAGCCCCCCGATCGCGCCAGACCAAAAATATCCTAACTTTATACCATTTTGTAACAATAATGATACAATTATTTGCAGATAAAATTATTAGTCGGTTTCAACCGACTTTAGCTATTAGCCGGGGGTTTGAACCCCCGGCGGGCTGTGACACCAAACCCGGTTTCTCACTCCACGACCCGCGACGCGACAAGATTTGTCGGTTGTCCCAACGTTACCCAACCCGCTGCGGTGGGTGTTGGGTTTCCTACCGTCAACCCAACCTACTTCCGAAACATCCTCGGAAACCGACGGATGCGGGGCGTGAATGTCCGATGCGAAATTTCTCTAATTTCCTTTTCTGTTCAACCCATAGCTGGTTCCCCTCTCGGAATTTCGCCCCACGGGCGCGGTGCCAGGTATCGGATCTCTGGAATGCCTATTATGTCGTAAAAAATTTCCCTTAATCTTTTTTTCTTTTTCGGCTGTGGCGCTTATATGCTACAGTTTACACATCTGTGCGCGAGAGAAGAACACCCCATCTCCGATCATTATCCTCACACCATCATCCATCCATCCCTCTCCCAACAAAACCCACCCCGGGAGATGACCGGTGGGTGCATCAAGGCTAAAAGTCAAGTCCCGATGTAAATGCCATTCTCCCTTCCCGTCACGAAATGAGTGGCTGCATCCTTTCCTTCGCCATCCAACCCGATCGCCCAGACGGCATTCCGTTTCATAATCCACTTTTCCTCCCTCTTCCAGCCAGATGCGCTTCTGCACCGAAAAGCCGAAGCGCCCATTGCTGTATTTTACCCATAGTTTGTCGATCGCGCGCAAGTCTTCACAGGGAAAATTTTCTAGATCTTTTACTCTGAACCGACCTTCTTCCCGTCCCGCCACTTCCAGCATGACTCGGGCCGTTTCTATATCCGCTTCTTCCCACTCCCTTGCGGCCAGCAAGTCCCGTAATTTATGGTATCTTGCTGGAACCAGTTCTTCAGGTTGGGCAGTAACTTCAGAATGGTCAACAGAAAGAATGGTCGGTCCTTTGACCGGGCGAGATGGTTTGGACCGCAAGGGCGTTATCTCAGATGTCGAATTTACTTTCGGTGAGGGACTGTAAGAAGAAACTTTAGTCTTATTTTTGCTCTGAGTACGAGAACCGAAGAGATAACCCAGGGACGCACCTCCTCCCAAAATAGCCAAGCCACCCAATAATATCAAAGGCCAACTCAGTCCTTCATCTCTCTCTGGGGGACTTGGTATTGGCCAGAAGCTTGACCCTCGGACTTCGATAAACTTTTCAATGGGAATGCCATAATTTTCTTTATCCCCATATTTTTTATCCGCCGCTCCATGAATGCCAATAATCTTCCCATCGGCATTCAGCACGGGACCGCCACTCATGCCATCGCGGGTAAGACTATTATAAATTAAACTATAACCTTTGGTAGCCTCATCAGGTCTACCGATAATTTTACCATCACTCACCCGCCACGTCCGTTTGTTGTCCGTCACCTCCGATCGTGCATACCCCGCGATGTAAACAGTCGTACCAATAGTTGCCAACCGCGAGTCTCCGCGCTGACCGACTTTATAGCTATTGTTACTGTCAAACTCTATCACAGCCAAATCTAAGCCCTCGATGGGTTTAAAATTGGCAAGTTCGATTTTGTGTTCTATCTTATCTGGGGTAATTACCAAACACTTAGAAGCGTTACTGTCCACATGTTTAGCAGTGAGCACGTAGTAAGTATTGCCCTTCTTGTCGAAAATTACCCCCGAACCCCTGCCACAGTCCTCAATTTTCACCGTAATTTCCTCGGCTAGTTTTGCCACCTCTTGGGGTGAGAGGGCTAATGCGATCGGAGGCTGCACCAGGGCGATCGTAGCACCAAGGATAATGGCTGATAATCTCGACATTTTCTAATCCCTTCAATTTCTCGAACTGTCTCACAGCCCGCCGTGGGTTCAAACCCACGGCTAATAGCTAAAGTCGGTTGAAAACCGACTGCAAACATCTTCTCTTTTAAGATCATAACACGGGTCGTGATTTGAGAGTCCATCACTTTTGTCATAGCCCGCGCAGGCGGTTGCCGCGCTGCGCTCGCAATGACATTGCTTTGTTCCTGTAGCCGGGCCCTTTAGGGTTCGGGCAGCAGCAACTTTTAAATCCTACCATCCGCTGGCAAATCCCTATCAACTAACTTTTGCAAAGAAATGAACTCGGGATAAATTTCGTCTCCTTCATATATGATATCCTCCGATCCTGCTTGACCCTGGCCAAAAGCAGTCATCTTTGCCAGCACCTCTCTGGGTTTTTTCGCATTCTCCCGCTTCAGGGTGAACAAAAGATTGCTATCTTGACATTTCTGAGATCTGTTGGTAACAAAGCAAACCACTGCATACTTATTCAGCATACCAGTAGTCAGTTCCAAATTGCTCAACATCCCGCCATTGTCAGCCACCGCCCTGGTCAAGCGTTGGGAAACAATGTCGCAGCGGTCTTTTGGTGTATACTTATCACCGAATTCTGTAGTCTGCCATACGAGCATCGGCACTTTGGAAATGGCATTACCCCTTTCAGCAAAGGTTCCCCAGGAGTCCTCGTATGGCAGACAAGCAAAGGTCGTCCGATCGCTAGACATAGGAGTTACTGTCGTTTCCTGGGGAGAACATGCTATAATGCCCGAGAGAGTTATGGCGGTAGCTAGAACTTTCGCAGTCCCGGGCCGCCAGTGTTTGGCAATCATGGTAACACCTCCGGTGATTGGGTGACTTGAAAAAGGTGGATGATTCCCATTGTATACCCAAGCATACCATTTTGGCAAGAGCAAATCATTGCTTTTTCCAGGCCCGTGGGTGCCGATCGTGGGGGCCGGGGCACGGCGATATAAATATTGTCGGTGATGGTTGTGATTTTGTCGATGCCGTGCCCCTACAGGTTTCGCGCTCGTTGGTTTTTCGTTATCGATGAGATCGCCCGTTGGGAGGGATGAATGCGATCGCGAACATAATGTAGGTGTACGGCATCAACAGATTATGGTGAAGATGATCGTGTTTGTATCGCCGTGCCCCGGCCCCCTGGGTGCAGAGGCGATCGCGAACATAATGTAGGTGTACGGCATCAACAGATTATGGTGAAGATGATAATGTTTGTATCGCCGTGCCCCGGCCCCCTGGGTGCCGATGCGATCGCGAACATAATGTAGGGGCACGGCATCCGCAGATTATCGGTGAAGATGAAAAATGTTTGTATCGCCGTGCCCCGGCCCCGTGGGTATGCGAATGAAAATGGGATCACCCGTTTTTAGTGATGAATGCGATCGCGAACATAATGTAGGTGTACGGCATCAACAGATTATAATGAAGATGATAATGTTAGCCTCGTTTCCCGGCTCCCGCCTGGTAACGCGGGGGGTTAAACCCCCGGCGGGCTAACAGCGAAGTTTACCATTCTAAATTTACCAATGTTCGGACAAACAATTGCCGGAAAAACCCTCAGTCAACGCTACCACATAATCTCCTTATTAGGGAAAGGATCCTTTGGCGAAACCTATCTAGCAGAGGACACCCATTTACCCAGTCATCCGAAACTGGTAGTCAAGCGACTCAAACCCCAGTATACCGACCCCGAGGATCTGAAACTAGCCAGACGCTTGTTCGATACCGAAGTTGAAACCTTATACAAGCTAGGAAACCACAACCAAATACCCAAACTGTTCGATCGCTTTGAGGAACAGCAAGAATTCTATCTCGTGCAAGAATATATTGAGGGACAGGATCTCACCAAAGAACTCATCCCCGGTCAACAGCTACCGGAAACCGAAGTAATTAAACTCTTGCAGGAGATCACCGAAGTGATGGCCTTTGTCCATCAGCAGAATATTATTCACCGGGACCTCAAACCATCTAATTTAATGCGACGGGCTGAAGATGGTAAAATAGTCATCATCGACTTTGGTGCCGTCAAGGAAATTACCACCCAATTGCAACATAATCAAAAGAAAACAGTTGCCATAGGTACAGTCGGATACCTGCCCCCAGAACAAAGTAAAGGCGATCCCAAATTATCCAGTGATGTTTATGCTGTCGGAATGCTGGCTATCCAAGCTTTAACAGGCATCATGCCCGACCAACTGCAAACAGATATTAAAACCGGAGATGTCATCTGGAAAAATCTTGTTTCTGTACGCCCAGAATTCGCCGCAATTCTCGATCGCATGGTCCGAGAAAATTGGTCCGATCGCATTCCAGACGCCGGCCAAGCATTATCAGCACTGCAAGGGATATCCCCAGCACCGACCGTATTTTCTGGGAAGCCCCGATCGGCCCTAGCCTATAAAATAATAATAACGGTAATGGGATTGATTTGTTTAGGGGCGATCGGGCTAACAATCTACCTGCAAAGTAACAAACCCGAAGCAGCACCAACTCCCGAAGAAGAAACCTGCAAAAATCCCCCATGCATGTGGTAAAATGAGAATTGCGAATGGCAAATTGCGAATATAATTATTTGATGAGAAGAGGAAATAAAAAATTGAGAATGAAAAAGAAGAAAATGAGAAGCTACATGAACTCTCAATTCTCAATTCTCAATTCTCAATTCTCAATTCTCAATTCTCAATTCTCAAGCCCGATCGAGCTTCAAGGTCATTCCGCGATCGGGGTTGGGGGGCTAGCGGGGTCGAGATCGGAGATTTTGCCCAGCACCGAACTGGGATTTTGAGCATTACGGGAATTCAAGGTGACCACCATATTATCTTCAGTACAGCCCCGTTCCCCCGACTTCACCACGCAGACAACAGTATATTCCCTGACCTTTCCAGTATTTAAATCCAAGCTATTCCAGTCACCCCCACTATCAGAGACAGCCTTACGTAACTTTTCGGAAACAGTTTGGCAGCGTTGGTTGGGGGTCCAGCTTGGGCCAAACTCGGTCGTCTGCCAGTTAATCACTGGCGCTTGACCAGCACCACCAGCTTCCACAACGGTTGTCCAAGTACCCCCTTGCTGCACGCACTTGAAAGTAATGGTGCCTGGTGGGGTTGGTGGGGTATCTTGGTCCACGACGCTAGTACCACCGTTCCCTCCTTCAGGATTATTCTGACAGGCAGCAACTCCCAACAGCATCAAGGTAGCGGCTAAACATTGAGCAAATTTGCGTCCAGAAAAAGTAATCATCGTTTCTCTCCGGTAAGTTTGACTAGCAAGTTTTATTCTATTATCAACACCCCGATCGGATCGCCCCGGGGCAGGGGACAAAAAAGCTGAAAACCTTATCCCCCGGCACTCAGGCATCGATCGGGCGGGCCGCGATCCGTCACCATCCATCTCGGGTACGCTACAATCGCTAAACAGCCAGCTAGGTTCGGTCCTATCCCGAGCGAGTGCCTGGTGAGTTAAGTTGCTGACCCCAAGACCGGAAATCCGTGCTTTGTGGGAAGTTCCTGCTTGCACCAAAGCGATCTTACCGAACCCTGGCTTCACAATTTTAACCGATCTTGCCTCACTGGCTACCAACCAGTCAACAGTTTCAGGTAGGCATTGCCCACCCGACAACCGGTAGTAGTTTCAGGCGGCAGGATCGTAGATGTAGATCCCTAGCCTACTCCGGCCCCCAGTTGCGGATATCTTGAGAATGCATGTTTATCGCACGTCGAAATTCGATCAAAAGGCACAGCAGCATAATCTTCAGACTCAAGTAGATAAGTTATGCGCCAAACTGTTCCATCAAGACCTGGATCAAGTTCAGGCCCACTTTCAGCGGCTGTTTCCCTACCTGAAGCGGAAACTGGACAATAATTACCGGATCGTGGGACGCATTATCATCGTCGATGGGGTGTTGGTGCTGTGCCTGCTAGATATCTTCAAGCGGGGAGGCAAAGAGTACCCGCATTTCATCGCCGATCCGACGGGGTTCGGCCAACAGTATCTCGACCCTCAATCTCTGAAGGACTCCCTGCGCAGTTGGGTGGCCGAACGACTGGCGGCAGCAGGACCGCCTCAGGAACTGCGCCCCCTATTGCAAGCACAAGCCGATTTACTGCCCTGGCTAGACCCCCCAGGCTGGGAAAATCATATCGATGGGGCCCTCATCTATGAAAGTCAAGAGTGGCAAACCCAGTTCAGACGTCGGGAAATTCAACAGGAAGCCCAAATCTATAGTCGCATCCTCGATCGCATTGCCCACTCCCCCATCACAGCCGCAGAAGAAGTCACAGCCCGATCGGGGGTGCGGCTGTACGGCGAAGATAACCGCTACGTCCTCTTCCGCCGGATGCAGGCTGCCGATGGCGAAAGGCAAGTAATATTTTTACTGGCTCCCTTTACCGAGAAACCCTCAGCATCTCAAATCGCCCAAGTTGCGGAAACAATCAATTTGGAATCGATAGATGAACTGACCTCCCGGGCGCGACGTGCCTATCCCAGCTACTTGCTGGCCACGGAAAATTGGCTATTAGCCACCGGGTCAAAGCAGGTAAATCTGGCCCTCTCAGCGGAAGAAGAGGAAATACTCTGCCCGGAGACGACGGCAGTTGCGGGCGACGGGCATAAGTTATTGCCCTTGTTTCTGAACGGACGGGCAGGTAGCGGCAAGTCTACCATGCTGTTCTACTTGTTTGCCGACTACTGCTACCGCAAAACGGAATCGGGTCAGGCACTCCAGGGCAACCCTTTATTTTTAACCTACAACGATCGCCTGCTAGAGGTAGCGAAAGATTGGGTGCAGCAACTGCTGACCAAGCATCACCGCTTTGTGGCCACTCGGCAAGAAGGGCAGAAAATTCCCGACGTCAGCAGTTATTTCCAGCCTTTTCAGAAATTTCTCTTACACCAACTGCCCAAAGAAGTGGCAGGGGAATACAATTTAGACAAATACATTTCCTTTCATCGCTTCAAGCAACATTACCAAAACTGTCGGCTGCCGCAAGCGAAGAAATATTCTCCCGAACATGCTTGGCACGCGATCAGAACCTTTATCAAGGGGTACGGGCGGGAGGAGATGACCCCAGAAGAATACCGGGAGGAGGTGCCGCGCAAGGAACAGACCCTGGGGTACGACCAATTTCTGGAAATTTACCAAATCTACCATCAATGGTATAAAAACTTAACTACCAAGTCTGGTTATTGGGACGATCAAGACCTGATTTCTAAGGTGCTGGAGTTAGAATGCTATAGTTCGGAATACACGGCGATCTTTTGCGACGAGGCGCAAGATTTCACCAGGCTGGAATTGCAGTTGATCCTGCGGCTGTCGGTGTTCTCCCAGTATGACCTGGGATACCAACCGATCGCGAGTTTGCCCTTCGCCTTTGCGGGAGATCCGTTCCAGACATTGAACCCCACGGGTTTTCGTTGGGAAAGCTTTAAGGCGGCATTTCACAATGAAGTAATTACTGCCCTGGACCCGGCAGGAGAATTGCATCTGGAGATGAATTTTCAAGAGTTGAAGTCCAACTATCGCTCTTGTTCCCCGATCGTGCAATTCAACAATCTGATTCAGCTGTGGCGGCATCTGCTGTTTAACCAGCGGGAACTGAAGCCCCAAACGGCCTGGAAGCAGGGAGAATTAGCGCCGCAAAAGTTTATCATCGGGGAGAATATATCCCCCGAAGAACTGCTAGGCTATGTCCGAGATACGATCGTCATTATCCCCTGCGAAGAAGGGGAGGAAATAGCTTACATCAAGCAAGATGAAGTGCTCGATAAAATAGTAGAATCCCAAGAGATCCCCCCGAAGAACGTACTGAGCCCGATCGCGGCGAAGGGGTTAGAGTTCAAAAGGGTGATCCTGTATAAGTTTGGGGAAGCTTGCGATGGGGGAGTATGGCAATACCTGAACGTGCCACTTACCGAGAGGAACGGTTCGGGACCGACCTTGGAAGTAGAATATTTTTTCAACAAGCTGTATGTAGCGGCGTCCAGAGCCATAGAGCGTCTATTTGTGGTAGATTCGCCGATAGGAGAGGAGCAGCTATGGAGATATGCGAGTAACACGGCAGATTACGAGAAATTAATTGCCGACAGAAAGGAATGGAACTCCCAGCTGCGTCCCCTGACGATCGGGACAGCAGAAAGCGCCCAAGATTTAGAAGAAGACGACCCAGAATCGATCGCCCAGGAATTTGAAACAGAAGGATTGAATGCCGGGTCTGCCGAGCGCATGAGGCGTGCCAAAGGTTACTACATACGCCTGAACAATAGCAGAAAGGCAGAGATCTGCGAAGCCTGGGCGTTGAAATTTGAAGATCGGTGGCAGGCAGCGGGCCATAGCTTCGAGAAACTCGATGAAATAGATGAAGCATTCGATTGCTTCTGGCAGGGGTTATGCTGGTCGGAGTTAATGGCATGGTACGACCGCAATAGCCCGGGGCAGCCGGAGGTGCGTCCCCTGGTAGAGTTCATGGCCGGGGATCGGAAGCAGTGGCAGCAGATCGAGACCTTTACCCGATACCTCCAGTCCTGTCTGGAGGAGAAGGACGATCTCGTGCGGGGAGAGGAAAACCTGCTGGAAAAAAACCGTTTCTCTCAACAATGGCAACAGGCGATCGCGGCCTATGGGGAGGGCCTGAGCAGCTTCGGAGAACAGCAGTTGTCCCGCCCGCAATGGCAGCAGTTTGGGGAGATCGAGTCGGCCCTGCATAGCTGCGGGTACGGCAAAATGCTCGCTCGGGCGGGAGACTGTTTCTATCGGGCGGCCCAGTACGAGCGGGCGTTGGCCTGTTACACCCAATGTCAGGGAACGCAAAAGCGGGAATATTACCTGGCCCAAGCTCAGTTGCGAGGATTTCCGGCGGGACTCTCAGATCTGGAAGAGGCGGGAGAAGGTCTCAAGATTGTAGCGGAATGGGAAAAGGCAGACCAACCGCGCGATCGGCAGTGGTTAAAATATGTAGCCCCGGCCCTAGAAAAGCAACAAAGCTATCAAAGAGCTTTCCTGGCCTATATCTGGTTGGACGAACCTGCCAAGGTGAAAGCCTGTTTTACCAAGGCCAAGGGGAAATATCAAGGGAAGTTGTTAAGATTTTGGCTGCGGTATCTGGTGCGCAAGCAGCAATGGTATGAGGCGATCGCCCTCAGCGAGCAGTATGGGAGGAAGAAGAGGTTTCCTCAAGGCTGGAAATGGGATTTTGTCTATCAACTAGCGAGTTCGCGACTGCTACCGGAAAAGCTGCCCAGGGGCGATCGCATGCGGTACGAAAGCTGGTTCAGAAAGCAGATCCTAGCCAAGGGAGTGTGGCAGGACCACCTGCAAATGCAGCAATTAGGGGTAGCGCTAGAAAGAATTGGCGGACTGGGCATGACCCTAGATTTTTATCAGCCATTTTGCGAGCACAGGGAACGGGAGATCCGGCAATTCGCCCGAGAACGGTGGTTAGTAACCAAGAAAAAACAGTCAGAGTACCACGCCAGTAAAGGGGAAAGCCATAAAGTGGAAGAAATTCGCTCAGAACTGGCCAGTAAATCCCGGTATTGGAAAATTGCCTTGGAGACAGTGGCGGTCAAACCCCCAAAAGTCCCGACTAACCGTCCCATTTTAGCCGATCCCAAACCACCCGCTGCTGTGGCGATCGAGGGCTTGCCGAAAAATGTGGTAATAGAGCAACTAGCAGATGGGGTAGAAATTTTCCAGATCGGTCGTCTGACAGTGAGGGTGATGGGAAGGGAAAAACAGATTTTGATTGCTGACCCTCAGACTGACGGGACAATTCGAGTGGACCTGGCAAAATATCAAGTTAAGATTGGAGATATTACTTTGCAAGGCAACAGATTATCTTTTACGGTGCCAGTCAGCGGTTACGGTGGCGTCATGCTCCGTAAGGGCCATGGGGTCCGACTGGAATTGGATTTTGCGGACTTGCCGAATAAAATCAATATAGAAATGACCTAGTGAATTAGTCTCATGGCCCGCTGTGGGTTAAAACCCTAAGGCTAGAGGCTGAAGTGGGTTAAAATTAAAACCCACTATCGGCATTGTCGCTCCTTTAGCCTGGTTCCCTGGCTCTGCCGGGGAACCAGCTATCGAGGCTCTGCCTCTGGGAGGGCAAAAAATTTACCATTATCCTTGACAAATTTAGAATAATTAGCTATATTATATTCAGAAGGAAGGTTCATGGGGGCTTGGAAAATCAACGTCACACAAGCCCAAGCGAAACCAGGGATGCCCGGCCCGGACTGCGCTAAAGCCGCGCTCCATTTGGGTCAAACAAAGGATCGGGAGCGATCGAGAGCGCAACTCCGGGCCTGGTAAATCCTTTAATCGCTCAGCGATACTCCACTTGGGGAACCCTGTGGGAGGGTTCCCCCTGCGCATTTTTAACTATTTTTGAAGTGAGGAAATAGAAAAAATTATCAAGTTATTAAGGGCGATCGTGGTGTGGTGAGCGCGTGCAGTTGGTACACCGTAGTATCGGCGATCGGTAGCAGCGTAATGGCTGTATCTTGAAAAAACAGTTTCACCTTGTCAAGACAGAGCCGATCGCCACTATATTCTTGGTATTCGACAATAGATACTGCCCTCAAATTCTGCCCGATCGGGAATTCATAGGTTCCCATATTTTTCCCGTTTTTTTCTTGCTTGTTTGAGTAATTGCTGTTTTGGGGACATCTAAATTGTGCAAGGGCGAAGCAAATGGAATTGGACATTTGTAAATATATGACTTATCTTATCGCCCAAATGCTAGCTGCTGCGCAGCCGCTGCGCTAGCGCCCCTACAGATGCAGCGAAGTTTGCACAACAGGAGTACAATATCAACATTCAGCCTTGCCCAACTTTAATGCCACTACCCACTGTAATTATTCCCGGATATTTAGCTGGTGCTTCTGTCTACCGCGACATGGCACAAACATTACAGCAGCAGGGGTTCCCCACTGTCATCGTTCCCCTGCGACGCCGAGACTGGTTCCCGACCATCGGCGGCAGGTCTATGGTGCCAATTCTCCGCCATATCGATCGCGCGGTCAAGGAACTGCGCGATCGCCACAATAATTCTCAAATAAATCTCATCGGCCATTCAGCAGGAGGCTGGATCGCGCGCATCTATTTGGGAGAAGTGCCCTACTGCATTCACGGTGACGTGACCCCAGATGCCGGACTTTGGAACAAGCATGAGACGGTAGAAACCCTACTCACCTTGGGAACGCCTCATTGCAGTCAGGAACGCTGGACCAAGAAAAATCTGGATTTTGTCAATGTTAACTATCCGGGAGCTTTTTATCCAAATGTTCGCTATGTTTGTGTCGCGGGGAAAGCCGTGAAGGGCGATCGCACCTTGAGAAACTGGTTCACCTACAACAGTTACCAGCTAACTTGCGGTAAGGGCGATACCTGGGGAGATGGCATTACTCCCATTGCCGCTGCTCATTTAGAAGGAGCCGAAAATCACATTCTCGAAGGGGTCTGGCATTCCCCCAGCAACCCGGGAATGTGGTACGGTACCGCCGACCTAATGGAGTCTTGGGTGAACTTTCTGGCTTAATGTCAGGCGATCGCCCTACAGTCTTAGCCAGAAACAGGAGGTTGTAGAACCTCTTCCTTTTCTTTCTCGGAGTTTTCTGCTGTCAAAGAGGGCACAACCACCGCTTCTGTGGCAGCAGGCAGGGGGATCTCCTCCACCTCAGGCAACTTCTCCAGGGAGAGACGAGTAGACTGAATGCCACCCGACAAGCGCTTGAGCAATTTCGGTCTGGGGTCGTGCAGGATGTAGAGGATCCGATCGCCCGGACGCCATTCTCTAGCAGGTGAAGCCACTTCCAAACGGTCCGATCGTTCAATTAACAGCGGCACTAACTCTCCTGCCCGCACCAATGCTTGCAGATGGGCCTGCTGAAAGGAAAATCCCGGATCTTTCAGCGTCGTTGCCCCCAACTTCACCTGGCCTTCATTCAGATGCTGGTTCCAAGTCTTAATCGGTAACTGCGGCACAAACGCCTGAGAGACCTTCTTGTTACTGTTCGATTTATCATTTGTTTGTGAGTTACTGGGGAACACGGCATGCACGCGCGGCGGATCGAACTCTTCTAGGGCCCGCTGAGCCAACACCAGATTTACCTCACCATTATTAGTCATTGCCAGAAACGTGCCCATCGATTCGAGTCCTGCCTCTTCCAAGACATTAGTATCCAGGGCACTGCTTAAAAACACCCGCAGACCTTCCTCTTGGGCTTGGCGACAAGCTTCTGAGTTCGTATCGATCATCACCACCGATTCTCCCCGATCGCGATACTGACTGGCAATTAACCTGCTCAAAGGATGAATACCCACAATCACGGCACCCGTGGCTTTTTTAGAAGTGATTTGTAGCAAACGAGCCACCAAGCCAGCCGTTAGTCCTTGACATACCACTGTCATGATAATTGTCAGGAAAACTAGGGCTTTAATCGCATCTCCACCTGTGATGCCGCGCTGGGTCAGCAAAATAGAAAACAGAGAAGCTACAGAAGCTGAAACTATTCCTCTCGGGGCTATCCAGCCCAAAAATAGCTTCTGACGCCAGTTCAGTCCGCTATTCCAAGTGCAGACCAAGATATTCACCGGGCGGACCACAAACATCAGGATTAAGACCGTGAAAACGCTGCCCCAACCCAAAGCAACGATACTGGCGATCGACAGGTCTGCCGCTAGCAGAATGAACAGCACTGAGACTGCCAGAATGGTCAATTGACCTTTGAAGCGCCGCAACAACCGCTCTTCTGGCAGGGCCAATGCCCGAACCACAATCCCCAATACCACCGTTGCCATCAAGCCTGACTCGTTGACCAGCATTTGCGCCAAGCCAAACAAGCCCAACAACCCAGCCAAAACTACCAGGTTTTTCAGATCTTCGGAAAGAAAATGCATCCGCTTGAGCAGCAGTCCCAGCAGCCAGCCTCCCGCACCGCCAATAACAACGCCGAGGCCCAAGCGCAGGGCCAGACCACTAATCGCCGTCATCGGATCGGCATCTCCATTAATGATGATGTCTAGCACCACCACGGCCAAAATCGCCCCCACTGGGTCGATCAAGACACCTTCTCCTTCTAGCAAGGTCGCTACAGGCCGTTGCACCTTGACATGTTTCAATAGGGGAGAGATTACCGTTGGACCGGTAACTACCACCAACGAGGCGTACAGAAAGGCAATTGGCCAGGGGAATTCGCTGAGAATATGAGCGGCTATCCCACCCCCTATCAACGTTATCAGGGTGCCAATAGTCACTAAGTTTCGCAGGCCCACGGAAACCTTGCCCAGGTCTCGCAGTTCCAAGTTGAGACCACCTTCAAACAGAATCAATGCTACTGACAAGGACACAATCACTTCCAGGCCCATACCCAGCTGCTGGGGATGTAGCAGGTTCAACCCACTAGGGCCTAACATAATACCAAACAGCAGCAATAAGACGATGGCTGGGACTTTCAGATAGTCGGCCACCACCTGCGCACTGATGCCTGCTGTCACCGTGAGGACGATTAGCAGGGTTATTTCTAAAGATCCTTCCATAAGCGATGTTTTTGCAGGCTAATCAGCTAAGCGTGTTTCCGCTCAGCTGTCACACCACACTCAATTGTTATTTTCGATCGTAGTTTATATTCGGGCTGTCGTTCGGGCTGTTGCGGCTGGGCGATCTCGTCAGGAGTCTCATCACAGTCAGACTCCCACTGAAAATTTATCCAGGTGATGATATAATATAACATATTGCAACAGAATTTAACAATTTTGGCCTTGTGGCCCCAGTAAAATCAGTTTTTCCCGGGGAAAATGTTAAAATATGTAATTAAAAGTTAAGTTAAAAGTGCAGTTGCTCAGAGATCGGCTCATGCTTGTTGGGCCTCAAGAGACCCAGACATCGAGATCGGACCGCTGACTGAATGGCAGAAGCTTACTTTACTTAGGTGCTTTGGATAATCAAGTTGCTAATGTGATTTCGCGGTTAATGCCTTTGGCTATAGTACTCGTGCTCTCAATGAGCGTAGGGGTGATGGGATATAACCAGCTTCAACAGCATGACCCCTACGTGCAAACCGTTCTCAGCCTGACTGGCTCTCGCGATCGGGGCCATGCTATTTTTCAAATGAACTGTGCTGGATGTCATGGATGGGAAGCTCGTGGTAAAGTAGGACCGACGCTGCAAGGGGTCTCGCAACGCAAGTCCCGGCGGCAGTTGATCGATCAGGTGACCGGTGGCAAAACGCCGCCTATGCCCCAGTTTCAACCCACTACTCAAGAAATGGCAGATCTTCTGAGCTATCTGGAACAACTCTAAGTTCTCATTTGTTGTCAGTAAGATGTCCACCGATCCAATTTGACCTGGGATCCAGGTCTGAGGGCGGTCAGAAAAAAAATGTCAGAAAAGCATTGAGCAAAACGTCTACTATGTGAAGGCAAAAGCTGTTGCTCTTTCTGGCCGATGTGGCCTCATAATTGATTGTCGGCCCAAACTGGCTCTAATGGAAATACATATCTATATACCGGAAAGAATGCGGTATACTTTGATTTGGCCATAATATGCCATAATATGAGTAATTGCCATTATAATGTCACCGGCGATCGCGACCTGGCCGCAGAAGTCGTAAAAAGCAGCGGAATCAACGGCATTTGGTGAGCGTGCCCGAGATGCAAAGAATCTGACAAAAAAAGTCAGAAAACAAGCCTCGCCATCGTCTAATGGATAGAACGCAAAACAGAACCTCAGTTAGAGGAAAGAAAAAAATGAAAAAAGTAGTCATCGCGCTCATTGCAGCAATCGCAATGTTATTCATCTCCAGCCCAGCACATGCAGATTATATAGATTTCCGGGCTGGATCATCTACAGATGCCCCACCTTATAGTGGTGGGCACGTTGAGTATACCCCTTATCAGCCCATCTATAATGCCAATCCAACAACCGATTATATCGAAATCGAGATTGCGGGAAAGACGTGTTCATTCCTCTCGTCGTACAAAGCATTCGGAGCCTGGGAAGGATGCAATTACTCAGTGGAAATCACCCCATCGGGAGATATTGAGTTTCCAAGGACCGGTTGTGAGCAGCCTGTATGTAAATAACATTAGGGAAAGACTTGAGCCGAGAGAAAGGAAGCTACTAAAAGTAGCAGAAGCCATTAATGGAGCGAGCTATCCTCAAAGAGAGGAGCGGGGACCAGGAGAATTAGGTGAGATTTGGGCGTAAAGGGAAGAGGGGAGTTTACCTCTATCCCAACCCGTCCTAACTCAACCCTCTCAACTCCACTCAAACACCCATATCAACCAACGGCGAGCGTATTCTGAAATACGACTCGCCGTCGCATTTTGCTCGGTCTTGCCTCCAAACCCGGGATGGTTTGATTTAAGAGCCCGTGAAAAGTGATCCAAGTCACAGTACCAAATCCCATACCAACGGGTTTTGACCACACCCGAAGTGAGGGAATGCGATCGCATCTTCTGCTTCGCTAATGAAACTGTCGGGCGTAGAAATGAGCATAGCGCGTACCCCGTGCGAGTAGTTCTTCGTGAGTACCCATCTCGACAATTTGGCCGCCTTCCATGACTAAGATCCGACGGGCGCGACGGACCGTGGCGAGGCGATGGGCGATAATAAACACGGTTCGGTCTGCCATAATTCTTTCTAATGCTTGCTGTACCAAGGCTTCTGATTCCGCATCCAGGGCAGAAGTGGCCTCATCTAGGATCAGAATTCTGGGGTTGCGCGCGATCGCCCGGGCGATGGCAATTCTTTGGCGCTGTCCCCCGGATAAGTTCATCCCTCTCTCCCCCATCCAGCTATCGTAACCCTCTGGCAACTGAGTGATAAACTGATGGGCGTTAGCAATCTTGGCTGCTGCTTGCACTTGGGCCATATCAAAGTCGGTCTGACCAAAGGCGATATTTGCTGCTATGGTGCCAGAAAATAGGATCGTCTCTTGGGGTACTATGCCGATTTGACGGCGCAGACTCTTGAGGGTGACATCGGCAATATTTATGCCATCGATGCAAATCTGGCCAGCTTCTAGATCGTAGAAGCGAGGTAACAGATTCACCAGAGTGCTTTTACCAGCACCTGATGCCCCCACCAGGGCGATCGCCTCTCCGGGTGATGCCACTAAACTGAGATTTTTCAGTACAGCATGACCGGGTTGATAGCCAAAGCTGACCTGACGATATTCTACCTTACCCTTGACTGCCTCCAGGACAATGGCATGGGGATTTTCTTTTACTGTCGGTGCAACTGCCAGCAATGCTAAAACCCGATCGACCGATGCCTCTGTCTGCTTAAAATCATTATAATTGCTAGTAGCAAAAGAGATGGGGTCAATCAACATTGCTGTCGCCACCACATAGCTGACAAAGCCGTTTCCCGTCAAATTTCCCCGGTCAATTTGCCAGCCCCCCAGAAAAAATATTAACAATACGCTCAAGCTTTGCAGGAACCCGACGATAAAAAACTGCAGTGATTTGATCTGTTCTACCCGATATTTCGCCCGCGAGTGATGTTCTGCTTCCTCGCTAAACTTTTGAATTTCATAATCTTGGGCTGCAAATGCCTTCACCAAGTAAATGCCACCGAACCGTTCTGTCAGCAGAGACGATAAGTTAGAAATGCGATTTGAAGCCCGGTGTGAAAATTTTAGCACTTGTTCGCCAAACCAGCCAATTAACAGTGCCATTAAGGGGGCTATTACCAGGGTCGCTAATGTCAACTGCCAGTTCAGCCAAATCATGTAGCCCAGCACCACTATCAGTTGTAAAATGCAGGGGGTAAACTCATGGAAAAACTTGTTGACTACTTCCCCAATGCGGTCAATATCTTCAGTCAGGCGGTAGGAGAGGTCTCCCGTTTTAGCAGTGGCAAAATAACCCAAACTCAACTTTTGTAGGTGGGCGTAGACTAGAGTGCGCAAATTTAGGGCTATCTTTAAGGCAGCTTTAGCCATCAAGGCATTTTGACCGTATTGCATCACCCCCCGGATTAGGAAAATTATTGCTGTTATCCCCGCTAGTTGGGCGATCGCCCGGACATCTCCTTGGCCGATAAATGCTGCCATTTCACCTGCCACTTGGGCGAGGATGGGCCAGAAAATTGTAAATCCAAGGGTACAGGCTAATGCTTGCGTAATGAGGGACCACTGTTCGCGGATATAAGGCAATATTTGCCAGTAACCCGATGTTTTTTTCAAGTTATTATTTTTCATAAAACAGATAAATCAGTCCATAAATTACCGTTGCTATAATTATGCTTACTAAATATAGCACCCCTAAAAATATCGCAATTTGACTGAGCTTGTAATAATCGTCAAATAAGACAAAACCTACCCAAAAGCCAGGATAAATACTCAGCGGACAGACCATAGATATCCACATGATTAGGACTAATCCTGCCTCAGAATTGATTCGATCTAGCGGATTATCTCTAAACACCAATCTAATCAAGGGTTCCGACAGCCATAAAATAAATATTCCTGGCAGTCCCGCTAAAAATACTCCGAGGGCTGATATGGCCACGGCAATTACTAAACAGATAAGCAGATTAATAATCATATCACAAAAGTGCAACGTCAATTCTCGGGTTCGTAGTTCCTAGTTCCCATGTAATACATTTGCAAATATGAGATGCTCCCGAGTGCCCGTCTAGCGGATTTAATTATAGCATAGAATATTACCATTGTCAAGATTCCGGGCGGTTAGATATGCGAATCAAGCCAGTCGGAATGAAAGTCTTTGCCTTCGCGATGAAAATTTGAGTTGAGCAATTGACAAAAGGTTATATAATAAAACGAGAACTCAAAACTCAGGAGATGATACATGACTAAAGTGCTGATCGTCTATGCAACAGACTATGGAAATACCAAAAAAATGGCAGAAGTTATTGCCTCTGGTGCTCAGTCAGTTCCAGATACGACTGTCGAAGTCAAAGTAGCTGATGATGTGACGGCAGAGGATCTGCTAGCCAGCGATGGTATCATTGTGGGTACGCCAGTTCACATGGGCAGTCCAGATTGGCGCGTCAAAAAGTTTATCGATACTGTATGTAGTAAAGAATGGATGGCAGATACTCTCATTGGCAAAGTTGCTGCTGTCTTTACCACAGGCGGGGGATATGGCAATGCTGGTGGCGGTTGCGAATTAACAATGTTGGCTTTGTTCAACAACTTTGCTGAATTAGGTATGCTGATGGTGCCCCTGCCCAAAACTACTCCGGGCTATCCCAAGGGAGGAATTCAGTGGGGACCTCATGCCCGTACTCACGATGAGTCCCTCAAACCGATCGGGGCAAGCGAAGAGTCTCTCGAAGCAGCAAAATACCACGGTGCTAATGTTGCTCGCGTGGCATCAGTATTGGCAGGTAAAGATTTATTTGCCAAAGCTAATTAACATATGCTGTAGGGTGGGCATTGCCCACCTTACCATTTGTTAGCTTGTTCTTTACCGTGGCAGCCTCCGCATCAGAATGCGGTCCAGGGAACGTTCGGCGATCGCGGCGATCGTCAGACAAGGGTTAGTAGCGCCAGTGTTACCGGGAATCAGGGCCCCATCGACTACATAAAGCCCATTATAATTTTGCACTCGTCCATCTAGATCGCAAGCTTTGCCCATCACAGCTCCTCCCAGAGGGTGACCTGTGCCAGCAGAAGCGAGTGAGGCATTAAAGTTGGGGTACTCATCACCATTACGGCGAACCATACGCTCGATCGTGCGCCTGGTAGCCGACAATAATTCTACTGCTCCCGAATCTGGCCAGTTTAAGCTGACTGTATCTGTGCGAGCATTATAAGTAAAATCGGCCCGTTGCGTCTGCAGACCTAAAGCTAGACAAAGGAAACCATTAGGATTGGGCCATTGTGGGAAGTTCAGCACAGAGGTAGGAAGGCGCCTGTTATAGAATCGATTAACTCGACCCGTCTCTTCATTGCGGGGGAAGTCTTGCAGCACCACTCCTGCCGGTCCTGCTTGACCCAGGGGATTACTTGCCGGTCCTAAACCAGAGAACTGGAGGAACTGGTCGCCATTAGTGCCCCATTCCTTGCCTATAGAATCATTCAACCGGGACAGGGTGCCTTGTCCTTTGGCCCTCATTAGCAAGGCATTGGTTCCCATTGTCCCCGCTGCTAAAAATAACAGGCGACAGGTAAAGGACTTGGAAGTCACAGTATTGCCGAATTCATCAATCTGATCGCAATTAACCCGGTAACCCCCTCTTGGTCCTTCCGCAATGGTTGTCACCAGATGCAGGGGGGCAATTTCCACCTGTCCGCTGGCTTCTGCTTCGGCTAAATAGTTCCGGTCTAAACTATTTTTCGCGCCGCTATTCAGACCGTACCACATTTCCCCATTAATGACAGAAGGTACTCTCGTGCCATCAATTTCTTGCTGGACTACATCCCAATCCATAGTTAGTTCCAGAGGGAAATTTCGGTATCCTGCCCTCTGAGCTAATTGTTGGAAAACCCTGGTTGATTCGTAGAACTCCGTTTGCAAAATCGAGCGGGGAGCCGCACTGGTGCCCACCTTGTTACGCACCCGAGGGTAGTAAACCTCATCCATCTCCTGGTAGCTAATCCCGGGCGGAAAAATGCTCTCAAAATTATCCTGATTGGGTTGATAAAACACCCCGTTGTTCATGAGGGAACCGCCGCCGACGCCGACGCCGTTGAGGACCGAAATTCCCCGTATATTTATCCGTTCCAAATTCACTCGCGGGTCGTCAGATCGACTTGCCAAAGCATTGAGGTCGTCGAGCACCTCGAAAATTCCTACATAGGGAGGATCGATTACCAAATTGTCGTTCGCCTCCCCCAGGCCCAAACCAGCTACTGGCGAGTTAGACCTCAGCCACCCCGCCCGGCGATCGGGTTCGCGAAAGGTGCAGAAAGTATCTTGGGCATCGGTAATCGTCCACCTGCGGCCCTTTTCCAATACTAAGGTATCAATTCCTGCTTCTGCCAAGCGTAAGGCTGCTACAGAACCACCATACCCACTGCCGATCACAATGGCATCCACGAACTCATTGTCATCTGTCCTGCCATGAGGAATTTTCAGCAGTGGTGTGGCCAGTCCTGCTCCAAACAGGGCTGCATTCCGGATAAACCGACGGCGCGATCGGGAAAATTCAGCCATTTCAGCACTCCTACCCAAAAATTACCAAGTTCTTCTACTGTACCGTAACTGTGAATTTTGTCGAGCATTCCCAATTTTATTTTACATTTATTTACATAATGATGGATTTTTTAACATAAAAATATCCGATGAAGTGCTAGCATGGCTTATAACCCTTTGCGATAGCAAGCGGGGCTGCCATCTGCGTAAACAGACCTGGTGCCACAAGGTTGACCGGAATCGTCGAGATCGTAAGGGCAAAGACAGCCAGAATCACTTGGGGGACGGACAGGCAATAAATTACGTCCATTGGGCGGAACGCTTTGAGTCGCAGGATTAGGGTTGCTCTGGCGGCGGCGACAGAGTTGACTCAGATCGATGATTCTCCCGTCTCCTAGCTCGATATAGCACAGAAGCGATCGGGAATCGAGATTGTCAATAATTGGGTAATTAGCTGAGAGGTTAAAAGTCAAAATTGACAAAGGTAAAATTATTGCAGCATTGACAGTCACATTTTCGCCTCCTCAAAGGTTTTTTGCTTTTGGCATCGGGTTATTAACAATATAGAACCACACCTACCAGGTGTATAATGATCGAAAGCAAAGATATACCTGTAGCGCGAGTGAGGAGTTATGCAAGTACTGATTGGTAGTGTATCAGATGACCTGCTAGTGGCTAACGCTAATGACACTCTAGTGGGGGTTTTGGGCGACGATACCCTGGACGCTAGCACCGGAGGCGGAAGGAACCGTCTGTTCGGTCAGGAAGGAGACGATCTCTTACTCGCAGGTAGCAATGACCGGCTGGTAGGAGGCCCGGGAAACGATCGCCTCTTTGCGGGATCTGGTCGCGGGGTTCTAGTTGGTGGGGAAGGCGCAGACCAGTTCTGGATTATTGATGGGGAACTACCCTCACGGGTGAATGTAATCAGGGATTTCACCCAAGGTACTGATATTCTGGGGATTCGCGGTCTGACCCCAGCAGAGGTCAGGAGTCTCACGGTATCGCAACTGAATGCCAGGGATACTCTGGTGCAGGTAGCTGGCGAAAATGTGGCCATCTTGAGGAATACTGTAGCTCGCGATCTGACGATGGATGATTTCTTTATCGCGCCGCCGCCACCGCCGCTACCAGAAGTTGGGTTTTCCGTAGAACCAGAGGTGGTTGCAGAAGGCGCGAGGGCCATTATCTCCTTTGAACTGAGTGGACCAGCGCCAGCAGGAGGTCTGGAGGTAATTTGGATAGAGGACGATCCTGATGATGCTAATGATGCGGACATCCTGGTAGAGGAAAGTACCAATATTATCGATTTTCAGCCCTTGACAGGAGACGATGCACCGGAGGGAGGGGCGGTCGTGACCATAGCTGAGGGGGCAACTGCCGCTGAACTGGTGGTGCAGACCCTGGCTGATGACGAGCAGGAGTCCGACGAAACCGCCTTTGTTACTCTTCAGTCTGGTGAGGGCTACATTGTCGATCCAGACAATGATACCATTAGCCTCACGATTACCGATGCCCCCGCAGCAATTCCTTTAATTGTCGATGACGATGGCAGCCAAGATGGCATGACTGCTCTAGCTTACATGCTGCAAAATCCCCAGTTCAGCGTTGAGGCGATTACCATATCTCAGGGGTTGGCGCGTCCGCAAATATTTGGTGATAACGTCATGCGGATGCTGACCCGCCTAGATGTGACTGGTATCCCTGTGGGCCTGGGCTCGGAAGCGCCCTTGGCAGGGGATAACACGTACCCCGAACCGTGGCGAGATGCTACGGATATCTTTTGGGCTCCGACTGTCCAACTGCCTGAGGAAGCCTTGGAAACTGTCGATGAACGGGATGCGGCGGACCTGATTATCGATACGGTGAACGAATCTCCAGAGCCTGTGGCAATTTTGTCTACTGGTTCGTTAACGAACATCGCAGAGGCATTGCGTCGCGACCCAGAGATCGTTGACAATATTGCTGTCTTGCAAATCATGGGTGGCGCGGTCTTCGTTGAAGGCAACCTGCGAGAGGCTCCCGATCCGGAAGTCGCTATGAATGAAGTTGCCGAATGGAATATCTGGGTCGATCCGGTAGCGGCAGCAGAGGTATTTGCGGCTGGATCTGAGGGATTGGAAATATCTCTGACTCCGCTAGATGCGACTAACCAAATTAATATCACTCGCGCTGACCAAGATGCATGGGAAGCTGCTGGTACTCCGGAGAGTCTCCTAGCAGCAGAATTCCTTGATGTGGCTTTTGCAATTTCTGGAGATGACCCGTTGATTCCCAACCCAGTTTGGGACTTGGTGGCAGCAATTAATCTGAGCGAACCTGATTTCAGTGCAGCAACACCCCTCCATATAGAGGTAGATACAGAGAGTCTGCCCAACGATACTCAAGGACAACTTGTTGTTAATCCTGACCTACCGCCAAACGTTAATGCATACTTAGACCCCAGTTTCGATAACCTTGGCTTTGGTGCGGATATGCTATTTCGACCAGATCGTGAACTAATGATGTAATCATGGGGTCCGGAGCATGTCAAGCTATCTATGGGTGACATGCTCCCGTAGAGAAATCAGTTTAAGGAAACAGACTATGACAGGACATCGTATTACCGTAATTCCCGGGGACGGCATCGGCCCCAGTATCATTGATTCGACACTGCAAATTTTGTCGAAAGTAGGTTGCGACTTTGCCTATGATTTTGCTGAAGCAGGTTTGGCGGCACTGGAAAGCCAAGGGGAACTGCTGCCTCAGTCTACGTTGGATTTAATTGCCAAAAATAAAGTCGTTCTTAAAGGTCCACTTACTACCCCTGTCGGGGAAGGTTTTACTTCCATTAATGTTAGTTTGCGTCAGCGGTTCGATTTGTATGCTAATGTGCGCCCAGTCTTGTCCTTTGCAGGTACTAAGGCCCGTTATCAAGACATTGATATTATCACCGTTCGCGAAAACACGGAAGGCATGTATTCGGGTTTGGGTCAGCAAGTATCGCCGGACGGTAGCGAAGCAGAAGCGATTAGCAAAATTACTCGTGAGGGGGCCGATCGCATCGTTACTTTTGCTTACGAACTGGCCAAGCGGAAAGGACGCCAAAAGGTGACGGTAGTACATAAAGCCAATATCATGAAGTCCACTTCTGGTTTATTCCTAAAAGTTGCCAGGGAAGTGGCCTCACGCTATGGGGACATAGAATCAACGGAAATGATTGTGGATAACACCTGCATGCAGTTGGTGATGAACCCCCATCAGTTTGATATCATCGTCACTACTAACCTGTTTGGGGATATTATTTCCGATCTTTGTGCTGGTTTGGTGGGTGGTTTAGGTATGGCTCCCGGTGCTAACATCGGTAAAGATTGTGCTATGTTTGAAGCTGTCCATGGTTCGGCTCCTGATATCGCTGGCAAAAACTTGGCTAACCCTACTTCTGTTATCCTCGCCTCAATTCAAATGCTCGAATATCTCCAGATGGAGGATAAGGCAGCGCAAATTAATGCGGCGATTAAAGATGTCATTAAAACGGGCGATCGCACGACCGGTGACCTAGGCGGAACCCACGGGACGACAGACTTTACTCAAGCTGTTTTAGATCGTCTGTAACTTTACTTCTCCTGTAATTTTCTGGCTTCGTTGTCAGCCCGCCGGGGGTTCAAACCCCCGGCTAATAGCTAAAGTCGGTTAAAACCGACTGGGTAAGATAACGCTTTTTAACTGTAGCCAGATTTTATTATGGAGAAGGGAGAATGGTACAATCAGTTGTAGGTTGGGTTTCCGCACGAAACCCAACTTTCCTGCGAGAATTAACTCGGCAATACTACCAGTACCACAACCTGCTGCCCCAAGCACATCCGATTAGCAAGCGATCGCACTTTATGGCAAGGGGCAGGCGTTGCAACCGCATACAGAGCCGAATTGTGCGGCAGGGTATTCATTAGTCCACTGACCGTTCCAACCGCCATATTCGGCACATGTAGTATAGCAAATTGGAGGAGCTGCATAGTTATTGGGAATCTCTTCTACAGCCGAGCGATCGCAGCCGCAAGGATAGTCTTCCCGGGCCTCGACCTTGATGGTGTTCTTCATGGCATTCAGCCATTCCCGAGAGCGATCGCCCAGCTTGAACATAATGGGATTGTTAGGAGCAATCAAACTATACATATCGCCATAGAGGGGAAAAGATTGCTGGAGGGTATTGAATACGCTGGGACGGCTGGCCATCAGATACTGGGGATATTCATACTCTTGATCTGCTCCAATACTCGCCACCATTGTCTTAGAAGCTGCCATAATATTAGCGAGCGCTACGGCTAAGTCCCGCGTTCCCCGAGCCTCAGTTGTCGGATTGACCGCGATGACATCGGCATAAAAAACCGCAGGATAAGATTCATCTTCCCGTGATAAGGGCATTACCTTGAAGCCAATATTTTCCCTTGTATCTGCACTCATTGCTGACATTGATTCTGTATAGCCAATCAGCCCACGTCCCCAACCGTTGCTAAACCACTCTGCGCGCTCGTAGGAGTCCTTATAAGGAGGCTCTATATCCGTGGCATTCTCGTAGCTAGCCATGGCCAGCAACTCACGCATGTTTTCTATCCCCTTGCTGTTAAGTTGCGATTCCTTCCCAGGCAAGGGGAAGGGATATATGCCATTGATGCTGTGAACCGTGTCTAGGTAAAGAGTCGCATTTGTCGTGCCACCAGCCATATTGATCATCAGCCCCCGGCGATCGGGAGGAATGTCGCTGGTATAGGTGCATTGCCCCAATGCCCGATCGATTTCATCTAGGTTCGTTGCCTCGGCAAGGGCTGTATCATCTTCTTGATAAAACAGAATATTTGCACAGCCAAGCTGGGGAATTGCGTAATACTCTTGCCCCGAGCGAACTCCATCTATTGCGTATGGAACAAAATCAGTTAAATTCTCGATTTCACTAGCTTGCATGGGTTCCAGCCAGTTTTTACTTTTTAAGTAGTCAAAAAACATGGCATCGAACACGTAAACATCTGCATCTGCTGGAGGGTCTATGTCGTAACCTCCATCCCATTCTGTACTAGAAAGAAACTTCAAGGAAATTTCTGGATGAACTTTATTCCATTCCGTTTCTATTGCTGTTTGGAATTGCTCTATCCTGGGAACGTATGGATACAGCCCCACTGTTAACTCTGTCTGGTCCGCCGATGCTGCTTCTGTTCCTAAAATAGTCACAAGCAAGGATAAAACCAGCATCAAGCTGAAATTAATTAGTTTTTTCATCTCTCCACTTCTTGTGAATCGTTTTTGCGAGCTTTTTTCAATGTTACAGAAGCCGGCAAGTGCTATTATTGACTCTCGCCACCCTTCGTTTTTCACTGGCTTCAACTCCCAAGTCTCTTTTCTGACTTTACCCTAACATAACCTATTTTGGCTGAACGCATCAACCTTTTTTGTCTGATAACCGCCAGTTGGGGGCACGAGGGACAATGCCCAACTGCTTATTTATAGAGAAAATGTCTGGGAAATTTCTATCCCTCGCGATCGCATGGCCTCTACGAACAGATCGGTGGGAAGGGCCCGTTCCGTGGGCCAGACTCCTGGTTTCTGCAACCTTCCTGCTAGCATTAACTCGGCAATAGTACCAGTGCCACAACCTGCTGCTGCCGCCGTATCCTCATGTATTAAGGTAGCAGCAGCACGGGCCTGTTGACCATCTTTCTTTCCCGTACATTCTACGTCCATGACCACCCCAATACCGCTGATGCGATCGGTCACCTGAGTCATGCGGTAGCTAATACGAGATAAGTTTTCGATAAAGTTCTGATTTTGCAGCAACTTTGGGGGAAACCAATGGGCTACCATCCAGGTAAGATGGTTGTAAAAGTCGGGATGGGAACCGAATTTGGTGATTACCGTTTTGACGGGAAAGGTCTCTGCCAGAGTCAAGGTTTCTGCCATATCGTACCAGTATACTCCTACTCGGTTGAAGGGCGGTGGAAATTTGACTGGGGTGCGATCGCTATAGGGCTTGACAGCTTGCCACTTTCCATCTAACCACGCCTCAAAGGGTTCCTGCAAACCCAGAAATGTGGTGCGCATCACAGTCAGACCTGCACCGCCAGAACCGGACACCACATAATATATCTTAATACTTTCGGGTTCATCTAACTGTTCGACGCACTGACGGGCCATACTATTAGAAATGCCGGGAAAAACCCCAGTGTTGACTATCGCTGTCACCCCCGCCTTGACAGCAGCATCGGAGTATGCTATAGCTTTTTGAGTAAAGGATCTGTGGTCGCTCACATCCAGATAATTCACTTTAGTTTCGATGCAGGTTTGCAGGACTCTGGCATCCCGGTGGTGAAATGGTCCGGCACAATGGATGACCAGGTTGGCACTAGCAACTGCTTGACGCAAACCCCCTCTATCTGCTAGGTCTAGGGGGAGAAACTTGACAGGTTCTGATATTTTAGTAGGGTGACGCCCGGCAATGGTAATCTCTGCGGTGGTATGAGTCAGGAGGTCTTGGGTAACGCTGCGGCCTATTCTACCTGTACCGCCGAGGATGAGAATGCGATCGGTCATGACAGTTGTGTCCTCTTGCGTGCTCTTGGGCCGACCCGATTTTACTATGTGGGAAGCCAAAGAAAAAGCAGCCCGCTCCAAATATTGTCGCGGCAGCTATAATAGACCAGCAGGCAAGCGCGCTTTGCGCTTACTACAAACAGATACTGTATAATAGAGATCCTGCTAGGGCGTCCAGTTACTTCCTGCGATCGCTCCCAGGCGGACAGGGTGCATCCGGTGTTTACACCGCCGAAACAGGATATAGGGGACATTCACCGAAATGATCCCAGTCAACATCCTTCAAACATCAGACTTACAATAGTCTGTGGTGTGTTCTCTAATACCCCAGAGCGCGATATGGCTGATGAGAAATCTCTCCAGAAACTACAAGACATCCTACAAAAGACAATCGTAGCACCAGATAATAGCAGCATGCTCGATTTTGCTGGCGCTAACTTGCGAGGTGCAGAATTGAGCATCGCCGATCTCAGCAATATTAACCTGAGCAATGCCGTTCTCGAAGGGGCCTATTTGCTCTGTGCCGACCTCAGCGGTGCTTTCCTGGACGGTGCCAATCTTCAGCATGCCTTCCTTGATGGTGCTGACCTCAGCGATGCTCACCTCAATAATGTTAACCTGCGCGGTGCCGATCTAAGCCGTGCCTACCTGCGCGGCGCTCATCTGGTCGGGGTCAACCTTAGTGGTGCTAACCTCAACAATGCCGACCTGCGCGGTGCTGACCTTCAGGGTGCTGACCTTCAGGGCGCTAACCTTCAGGGTGCCGACCTCGGCAATATTAATCTCAAGGGTGCCAACCTCAAAGGTGCCAAGCTAGGCGCGGTCAACCTCAGTGATGCTAACTTAAATGATGCTCACCTGGCTGCGGTCAACCTTTGTCATGCTGAACTCAGTCGTGCCAGCGCCAAATGGGCCTGTCTGGAGGGTGCCAATTTGAGCTATGCTGACCTGGATGGTTGCTATCTAGAAGGTGCTAACCTGAGCGGTACGAACCTCAGCAATGTCAATATTAGCGATAGTAACCTCAGAGGTGCCAACCTGAACGGCGCCAACCTCAGCGGTGCCAATATCCATGAGGTGAAAATTAACTCTACTACGGAAATCGATCGCAAATGGCGTCTGGCGATCGAAATTGTCAATCAAGGTGCCGAAGCGCTTGACCTCAAAGGTGCTGACCTCAGCGGTGCTGACCTGCGGGGTGCTAACCTCAGGGGTGCTGACCTCAGTCATGCCAATCTTCAGGATGTCAACCTGAGAGCTGCTAATATGTTGCGTGTCAACTTGCAGGATGCTGACTTGCGGAATGTTAAGCTCAGAGATGTTAATCTCAGCGATGCTGACCTCTCAAATGCTAATCTCACTGATGCTAATCTCACTGATGCTTTTCTGTTTAATGCTAACCTCACCGGGACAAAGCTGCATCGCGCTAAACTTGTGAAGACGCAATTGCGCGAAGCTTTGCTATTAAATGCTCAACTGGTAAATGCAGATATGAATGGTGCTAATTTGGAACAAGCCCAATTATTAAAAGCTGACTTAAGTGGTGCCAAGCTAGACTGTGCTCGCGTCAATAAGGCTCATTTTGCCGACATTATTGGGATTTCTGAGCAGATGAAACTAGACTTAATTCAACGAGGAGCAATATTTGCAGATGATTGAAAATTGAGCATTGTTATTTGAAAGCATCTCACTTTTGCAGTAGGGTGGGCGGTGCCCACCCTGGTCTAGCCAGTAGGGTGGGCACCGCCCACCTTGGTCTAGATCGTAGTGGCAGCCAGAGGTTTTGCGGGAGCGCGATCGCGCCGACCCTTCATTACCATATTCACACCCCCAGCAGGAGCGAGAGTAACGCCTCGGCGCTGAGGTAAAACCTGTCGCAGCTCCACAAGTTCCAGTTGATAGTTTAACAGAATAGTTGCCAAGACTAACTTCATTTCATACATGGCCAAGGCCGAGCCAATACAGCGACGGACCCCAGCGCCAAAAGGCATAAACTCATAGGGAGAATATTGACGTGATAAAAAGCGATCGGGCTTAAACTGTTTCGGTTCGGGATATAAATCTGGACGCTGATGAAGCAGATAAATACAGCCATTCACCACCGTACCAGGGGACAATGAGTAGCCCAGCAGTT
>JBFRWI010000158.1:0-67436 GCA_051439505.1 Hormoscilla sp.
CGGAAATAAAGCTATGACAATCAAGTCTGGTTCAATTTCAAAGCATAAATTCAATAGTATCGAGTCAACTGGACGATCGTAATTCAGTTTGTACTCATCGTAGTACAGTTTGGCGATTGTTGCTAAACCCGTCACTTCAAGCAGACTCAACTGTTGATCTATATCTGGAGGTGGCAAATTCGGGTCGCCTCCCCACCACTTGGTTAGCAAAAGCAATATATGTGGCTTGTCTTTAGGTACATTTTTTCGTTTGTTCACTTTTCTAATTTTTTTTCTATTATGATCTATTTCGGCAATTACCAACCTAGCATGTTTTCATAGCCCATGGTGGTTTCAACTTCTGCGCCTTGCAAATGCCAGTCCCTCTAGATCTGCAACAACCTCAAAACCCAGACGAAGCAATAGCTTGAGGCTATGCATGATAGCAATGAACCCATACCATTTGCATGTTTAGTCACCATTTCCTAATTTTTCACCATCGTTGCCTCAGTCCATGTTGACTTCAACCAAACCAACCCTGGTTGAGTGTTCAACAGCGATGATTCATCCTCAGCCCTTGGATAAATCACAATCTTTATTGTTTCAGACAACCAGTCTAAACCTTTAGTTGGAGTTCCCGCGCCAATCAATAATTTATAAGTTCCTGGTCTCAGAGGGTTCGGATCGAGAGTTCCTTTGCTTGTATACACGCCTATTTCTGAAAAACAAGTTGGTGGCATTGATTGAATATTCATACAATCAACCACTCGTGTTGAATCCAAAGTTTCAATAGAAAAGCTCCAGACAACATCCTTCAATGGTTTATTTACTTGAAACACTATTCTAACTGTTAGAGGGCTCCCAAACCAGATCACCCCCTTTTCAGAAGCAGATTCAACTTTTATTTTAACTATTCGCAGGTCTGTTCCATAGTCCTCTATATGGCGCTTTACCTTATCCGTTTCCAGTTCTGCTACATCATGAAGCGATACACTCGATAAGTATTTATCAATGCAATCATTTGCATTCCCTCTATAAACAATTTTACCAGATTCTAGCAAAATTCCCTGCTGACATAATCTTCTTACACTAGGCAGGTTGTGACTAACAAACAGCACTGTCCTTCCTTCTTTTTCTGCTACATCACCCATTTTCCCCAAACACTTCTTTTGAAACTCTACATCCCCTACTGCTAGCACTTCATCTACAATTAATATTTCTGGTTCCAAGTGCGCAGCGACTGCAAAAGCAAGACGCACATACATTCCTGAAGAATAACGTTTAACTGGAGTATCTATAAATTTTTCTACCTCTGAAAACGCTACAATTTCATCAAATTTTTTGCTAATTTCTTGTTTCCCCATTCCGAGTATCGCACCATTGAGAAATATATTTTCTCTTCCTGTTAAATCCCCATGAAAACCCGTACCTACTTCTAACAGGCTTGCTACTCGTCCTTTTATGCTAATCTTACCACAGGTTGGTTCTGTAATCCTGCTCAAAATTTTCAGTAGCGTTGATTTTCCAGCACCATTTTTACCGATAATTCCAATCACCTCTCCCTGGTTAACATCAAAAGATATATCTTTCAATGCCCAAAATTCTTTGTAAGCTGGATTATTAGTGTTTTTACCCAATATTTTTCTGATTAAGTTTTTCGATCCATAACTCATCGCATCTCTCAGCGTGTTATGGCGTGTCTGCTGATGTCCAATAATGTATTTTTTTCCCAAACTTTCAACCCGAATTATTCGATCAAACACAGGTTTTTACTCCTTAAATCACATCAGCAAACGTGCGTTCCATCTTGTGGAAATACCAGATTCCACTGGATCAAAGCAAAAGTCCGAAATTATCGAACAGCAAATCAAACTCCTCGGGATTTATGCGTTGATTACTTATATAGGTCACCTAATAATAAGCTACTCCTCCAGTAAGTCATTTACACCTGTAGTCATTCCGTTTCAAGTTCCTCACTATATTTCTTTCCTCTTATATAGTACCAACCAAATTTTACCATTTCATACCGTGGAGTACCGAGCAGGTTTTTTGTCGATTTCAACAGATTCACTTTTAGTACAACAACTTGGAATTTCAGCTCATCAAGTATCCTTTGCAACCACATTCTCATCTGTGCTCTCCAACTCGAATATAATGGTCTGTTTATCACCTTTGGATCTCGAGGCATTCCCGTTCCCAATTTTTCATGCCAGCGATTTAAAAATGTTTCTATGTCTTTGTCTAGATACTTGCTCGTATTGCCTTGTTCTACTATCTCTATACTCCCCAATTCTTTTGGATCTGAAATCAACCATGCGCTGGGACAAGTAGAAACTTGTCCTCCCTTCTCCCAGGTTCTCAAGCTCAGATCTGGATCTGACCAGAAACTCTTGAAAACTGGGTCAAGATACCCACCAACCCTAGTAATCGTATTTCTCGATGTGCAACCAAAACAAACCTGTAACTTTCCATAGATTAACCATTGTGGCTCTTCCACTCCATTTTTTCTTTTTACTCTAAACACTCCAATAAATGGATCTGGCTTTCCTTTAACAAAATTCAACATTTCAACTAAACAATTGTTGGTTGGAGAGATGTCATCTGTCCAAATGACTATGTACTTCCCCGATGAATTTGCATAAGCCATATTCTGAGCACAAACACTTCCTTTTGGCTCATCTTCTAGAACATGAATTACCCTATCGCCTTCCACTACGAAGGGACTAACAACTATAATTTCATAATCTACTTCTCCATTCGTCTGAGAAAACTCCTCAATTCTTTTGATTGTGTTCTCTCGCCTAAGCGAGGGGAGCAAGATGCTTAATTCTGGCATTTTTCTTCTTAATTAGTTATACTCAGCGAAAGACTGTCCAATTACAAAGAATCCTTGCTCGTAATCTGCTCTGATTACACAATCCGTTCCAAATGGACGGCAATCAACGATTTGAAAACCCACTGCTTTTTTCCATTCATCGAGTCTTTCAATTTTGGCGATATAGTCTTTTTGTTTTCTATAAATTAAACAAAGGGTCATTGTATATTCCCCTTCACTAAGGGTGAGTGGAGTTATCTCTATTTTTACTTTTCTTACTTCCTTACTAAAATATCTATTGTGATGATCTCCTGAACCCATACAAACCAGTTGCTCTATTACTCCGCAATGAGCTATGTAAAACTCTAGACTAAATATTCCTTCTTCAATCTGTCCTCCCAATTCAACAATTAATGCTAAGCTTTGACCATATTTAAATTCATTATTATGCTTTCTTTCTTCCCTATTTATAATTTCGACAGATTTTATGTAAAAGTTCAAACATTCAATATCTTTCACCGATCTTTCGGCAACCCTGGCAGATTTATCCCAATTACCAACCTCACGCTGTGAGTAATCTTTGATTACCTCTGGTGTGAGCCCAATCTTCACTATTTCTCCTTTATCTAAATAAATAGTTTTTTCACACAATTTAGCTACTGCATCCATATTATGACTAACAAATAGCACTGTTCGTCCGCCCTGTCTTACCTCCCCTATCTTACCTAGACATTTTTTTTGAAAAGATATATCTCCAACAGCTAAAACTTCATCCACAATCAAAATTTCAGGCTCCAAATGAGCTGCTACAGCAAATGCTAATCTCACATACATCCCGCTAGAATAACGCTTAACTGGAGTATCTATAAACTGTTCAATCTCTGAAAATGCTACAATTTCGTCAAACTTATTTTTAATTTCTTTTTTGCTCATTCCTAGGATCGCCCCATTGAGAAATATATTTTCTCTTCCTGTTAAATCGCCATGAAACCCAGTTCCCACTTCTAATAGACTTGCTACTCGACCTTTCATATCAATCCTGCCACGAGTAGGATCTGTAATCCTACTCAATATTTTTAGTAAAGTAGACTTTCCTGCACCATTGCGACCGATAATTCCTACAACTTCACCCCGCTTAATCTCAAACGATACATCTTTCAATGCCCAAAATTCTTCGCGAGCTGGATTTGGAATGTTTTTGCTAAAATATTTTCGTAGATGGCGACTTATGTTTTTTGCTCCGTAACTCATCGCATCTCTCAGGGTGTTATGACGTGACTGCTGATGTCCAATAATGTATTTTTTCCCCAAATTCTCTACCTGGATTACTCTATCAGACACAAGTTTTTCCCTCCCTAAATCACATCAGCAAACGTGCGTTCCATCTTGCGGAAATACCAGATTCCACTAGATAAAATCAAAAGCACTAATCCTAACGAAAGTGCAAAACCTGGCAAGTACAGCATTGATTTTCCCCCCAGTATAGCCCAGCGAAAGCCATCTATTACTCCCACCATTGGATTGATAGAATATATCAACCGCCACTGTTGTGGAACAACGTTGCTACTGAAGCCTACTGGAGATATATATAAACCAAATTGAACTAAGAATCCTACTATATAACGAAAATCTCTATATTTAACGTTTAGGGATGCTATCCACAGTCCTCCTCCCATTGCTGCTGCAAATGCGATCGCCATAAAAAACGGCAGTGTCAGGATGCGCCAACTAGGGATGAAGTTGTACCAAGCCATTAGCCCCAACAATATCATTCCCGAGACTAAGAAGTCCACGAAGCTGACTATGACTGCACTGGCAGGTACAATCAAGCGGGGAAAATATACTTTAGAAATCAGATGAGCATTGCTCAGCAAACTATTGCTACATTCTGAAAGCGCATTCGCAAAGAACTGCCAAGGCAGCATTGCCGCAAATACTAAAATTGGATAGGGCACTCCATCTGAGGGCAGTTTGGCTAGCTTGCCAAATACCACCGTGAATACAACCATCGTTAAAAACGGTCTGATCAATGCCCATGCCATCCCGATCGCGGTTTGCTTGTATCTTACTAATATATCCCGCCATGCCAGGAAGTAAAATAACTCTCTGTAGCGCCACAGGTCTTGCCAATACTGGCGTTCCGTGCGTCCCGCCTCAATCACCAATTCTGTTTGACTGGAATTACTCATGTGTCAATTGATGTTTTCTAGATCAAAATGTTGAGGCTGATGCTACAGACACTTACCTTAGCCCACTCATCTTGCAATCTGTTAATGGCTACAGGGGCATATTTTAATATTCCCGATCGCATTTCCCTTTTTTCTGGAACAATAGGTATATATCCCAACGGGATATCCCTATTGATTTTATCGTGGAGACGGCGTAATGCCTATTGCTACCATCAACCCCGCCACCGGCGAAACACTCAAAACCTTTACACCCCTGACAGACGCTGAACTTGAGGAGAAGCTAGCCAACTCTCAACAAGCTTATCAAAACTACCGGCACATACCCTTCGCCCAAAAAGCCCAATGGTTGAACCATGCAGCTGATATCCTAGAGCAGGATGCCTCAAATTTTGGCAAAATCATGACCACGGAAATGGGTAAGCCCCTCAAGTCCGCGATCGCGGAAGCCCAAAAATGCGCCTTAGTCTGCCGCTACTACGCTGAAAACGCCCCAACTTTCCTAGCAGACACGCCCACATCCACGGATGCTAGCACCAGTTTTCTGCGCTACCAGCCTCTCGGTCCCATTTTAGCGGTCATGCCCTGGAATTTTCCCTTTTGGCAGGTGTTTCGCTTTGCGGCACCGGCACTGATGGCTGGCAATGTGGGTTTACTGAAACATGCCTCTAATGTACCCCAATCTGCTCTCGCGATCCAGGACATTATACAAAAGGCTGGCTTTCCATCAGGAGTTTTCCAAACTTTGTTAGTTGGTGCTGACAAGGTTGCTCAGATCGTAGCAGACGATCGCGTGAAGGCTGCTACCCTCACTGGCTCGGAAGCTGCCGGTGCCAGTCTCGCTGCCGCTGCTGGCAAGCATATTAAAAAGACCGTGCTGGAATTGGGTGGATCAGATCCATATATAGTATTACCCAGTGCTGACCTGGATGCCGCGATCGCCACTGCTGTAACCGCGAGAATGCTCAATAATGGCCAATCCTGCATTGCTGCTAAGCGCTTTATTCTCGCAGAGGCGATCGCGGATGAATTCCAGCAAGGCTTGCACCAGCGGTTTGAGTCTCTTAAGGTGGGAGATCCCATGGATGAGTCTACAGATGTTGGCCCCCTGGCAACCCCCGGTATTTTATCAGAATTAGATGGTCTAGTTCAAGACTGTGTCAAGAAAGGGGCCAAAGTTATAACCGGTGGACAGCCTTTGTCCGATCGCCCTGGCAACTTCTATCCCCCTACCATCATCACTGATATTCCGCCAGGGACACCGGCAGATACAGAAGAATTTTTTGGACCGGTGGCACTACTGTTCCGAGTTCCCGATATTGATGCAGCTATTCGCCTCGCCAATGCCACGCCCTTGGGACTGGGTGCCAGTGCCTGGACAAATGACCCCCAAGAACAGGAACGCCTGATCTCAGAACTGGAAGCGGGTGCCGTGTTCGTCAACGGTATGGTAAAATCAGATCCTCGCGTCCCCTTTGGCGGCATCAAGCGTTCTGGCTACGGTCGCGAATTAGGCATCCAAGGGATTCACGAATTTGTCAACATTAAAACGGTCTGGGTAAAATAGCTACTTTAGGGGCAATTCATGAATTGCCCCAAACCCCGATGGCCAATCACAAATTATCATCTGTCGCGCATTGAAACTGAAACGTTCGCCTGATGGCAAAATAGTGACAACCCTGTGACTTGCAAGCGTTTCAGCCATGAACGTCATTTTGTCAATAGGTAATTTAAATGCGCTCACAGGTGAAATTACCAATCAGAAATCACGATTATGAACACAGCGGAATTATTGGTCAAGTGCTTAGAAAACGAAGGCGTCGAGTACGTCTTTGGACTTCCTGGAGAAGAAAACATGGAAGTCCTCAAATTCATGAGCAAGTCTTCTATTAAATTTATCACCACGCGCCACGAACAAGGTGCGGCTTTCATGGCAGATGTATACGGGCGTCTGACTGGCAAAGCTGGTGTCTGTCTGTCTACCCTCGGTCCTGGTGCTACTAACCTCATGACTGGGGTGGCAGATGCTAACCTTGATGGTGCCCCTGTGGTAGCTATTACCGGTCAGGTGGGCACGGACCGGATGCACATCGAATCCCATCAATACTTGGATTTGGTGGCGATGTTTACACCGGTGACAAAATGGAACACCCAAATTGTGCGACCCAGCATTACGCCGGAAATTGTGCGTAAGGCGTTTAAGCGCGCTCAAAGCGAAAAGCCAGGAGCCGTTCACATCGATTTGCCCGAAAATATCGCTGCTATGCCGGTCGAGGGTAAACCTCTCAATAAGGACAAACAGGAAAAATCATTTGCCGCCTACCATGGCATCAACGAAGCTGCTGTTGCGATCTCGAAATCCTCCCATCCCCTGATTCTCGTAGGAAATGGGGCAATTCGTGGCTCTGCAAGTGAGGCACTGATGGAATTTGCTACCCAGCTGAAGATTCCCGTGGGTAATACGTTTATGGGTAAAGGTGCCATCCCCTATACTCATCCTCTGTCACTCTGGACTACGGGACTCAAACAACGAGATTATATCAGTTGTGCTTTTGACCGCACGGATTTGGTAATCGCGGTGGGCTACGATTTGATTGAGTTTTCCCCGAAAAAATGGAATCCTGAAGGCAAGATTCCGATTATTCATATTGGGGCGACTCCTGCTGAGATTGATAGCAGCTATATCCCGAGCGTGGAAGTGGTGGGGGATATTTCTGATTCCCTCAATGAAATTTTGCGCCGCGCTGAACGATCGGTCAAACCTGACCCCTATATAGCTGAGTTACGCTCGGAAATTCGGGCAGATTACGAACAGTATGCGGACGATGATGGGTTTCCTATCAAGCCCCAGAAGTTAATCTACGACCTGCGCCAGGTGATGGGACCTGATGATATTGCTATCTCTGATGTGGGCGCTCACAAAATGTGGATGGCCCGCCATTATCACTGCGATCGCCCTAATACCTGCATTATTTCTAATGGTTTTGCTGCCATGGGGATCGCGATTCCTGGGGCGATCGCTGCTAAACTGGTTTACCCCGATCGCAAGGTGGTAGCGGTGACTGGGGATGGCGGTTTTATGATGAACTGTCAGGAGTTGGAAACTGCCCTGCGGGTGGGAAATCCTTTTGTGACCATCATATTTAATGATGGGGGCTACGGTTTAATCGAGTGGAAGCAGCAAGACCATTATGGCGAGTCTGCTTTCATTAAGTTTGGCAATCCTGATTTTGTCAAGTTCGCAGAAAGTATGGGCTTAAAGGGATATAGAATCGAATCTGCTGCTGATTTGATTCCTACTCTGAAAGATGCACTCGTCCAAGAGGTTCCTGCTGTGATTGATTGTCCTGTGGACTACCGCGAAAATATCCGGTTTAGTCAAAAATCTGGGGGGTTAAGCTGCCCTATTTAACAGCCAAAAGTTATTAGAGAACAATTATTAGTGATAAGCAATGCTAAATTTCAATTCGGCATTGCTTATCCTATTTTTACAAGAACATGCTACAATTAGTTGCAGCGTCATTTTATTAGTCGGTTTTAACTTGCGATCTTGCACCATTCTCGATTAGAAAATCGATAAGTCCGTAGTCGTCCTCACCCGTTCCCAGGCATATCCGTGGGAACGAGGGTGGGGCGAGACAAACCTTCGCCGCCTGCGCGGGCTATATTACAGGCATTATCGTTGCACCCGCCCCATCGTGAGATGCACCCGTTCACTTTTCGCCTCTGAGATGACACCTCCGATGGACTAACCCGGAATTTTGAGGATTAACAACTGTCGGAGTTGCTGTCAGCACTACCACTCCTTCTGAATTAACATACCATCCTTGGGCTTCGACAATCTCTGGAGATCTCGTATTTTATTCTGCGAGCGATCGGCGATCGGGTCTGCACAATAAATTGACATAACAAATTCTTATGAGGGCAAGCGCATCTAATTTTGTATAACTGATAACAGAAAAATTTTCACTTAGACTAGACTATTTTGTCACGCGATGTGCAAATTTCTACGGCAGAACAACGGTTTGGATCTCTTTTGCGGAAAATGTTGTTCTCAAAACTCTCCTTATGTCGTGGACACCGAAAAGTTACACAGGGCGTAACATATTAGCATAGCTTATATAAAATATAATTTATTTAAATAACTCGCTGCTTGGGAAAATGCTATGTTGTTATTAGTTATATATATATAACATGGCTCTTCTGGGTTTTTATTAAAAATGGATCACAAAATACCAAATTAAGTAGCCGAAAAAGGCTGAAACCCTTGATTTGGCGTATATATAGCGTTTGTCAGAATGATGTGATATGATGATATCCGATAGATGTGATACGGCAAAGGGTATGTCCCATAAGGGTTTGAGCTATTTTACCAGAGATCGCACCAATTTGAGAAATGCTATATAAGTTGTACTTATCACTATAAGTACAGGAGACACTAAAAAATTGCCTACGCTAGTTCTACAGAGTGACAAAAGAGTGCTATAGTTAAGCTGTGATGCATTGAAATTGCATAGTCAAAATTGCCATCATGGCAGAAACGCTTATGGGTCGAGAGTTACCTCGATTCTACCGGAGGCCCCAATATGCAGTTTAGATGCGCGACAGCTTATATAGTCTAAAACTCTCCGCTGTTCGCTGTCCCCTATTCCAAATAGCCATGACCTCATTATCTCCCAATGTCAAAAACTTTGATGCTTCCGAGTATTTAGCTGCTTATCAGAATAAACGAGTGCGAAGACCGATTTATCTTAATTTTAATGAAAATACCTGCCCTCTAGAAGCTGATTGCCAGGAGTCGGTACTGTCAAGTGGCTTTAGAGCGTTTGCCAGACTGGCGTTGCAGATGAAGGTGAAAGACTTTTTAGCCCTTGGCACAGGTAACGGACTAGATGCCTTAGGTGCAATTGAAATATTTGACCTAGATTCAGTCACTATTACAGATGTGCTGCCAGAAATTGTTGCTGCTGCACGAGAGAATATAGAGTTGAATCTAGAGCCGGGAACTAAAGTAAAAATCTACGATTATGTCGGTAGTTTGCTTTCCTGTATTCCAGCGGAACAGAAATTTTCCCTGATATACGAGAACCTTCCTGTACTGCAAAAGCCGCAAGACGTAGATTTGAAAGAGGGAATAAATTCAACAATATTCTTCGATAGGGAACAGGAGGAAGTGCCGGAGATTTTAGACAGTTACTTGCTTGGTTCTCACTATCTTTGCTTACAGCAAGCTTATGAACGATTGTATCCAGGAGGAGGCGTCATAACCGGAATTAGCGGACGGGTGCCACTGGAAATAGTCTTCAATTTACATCAAACTTGTGGTTATACTCCCGAACTAATAGTATTTGATGTAAAAATTCAGAGTGCGCCGGAAACAATTTTGCCTGGATACTCTCAGGTAGAAGAAGAGAAAAACATAGAATTTAAATACTATGCCACTGAGGCGATCGCCATTGTAGAAGCAGCTCGAAGTGAAGGATTAGAAGGACAAGAAATACTTAACGCCGTACAATCTGATATCGATCGCTATGCTATGTCAGCAAAGGAAGCTTGGCATCAAGTCGGCAAAGGCAAAAAAATTGCCCAAGGTGAGTGGATGGTTTTTGGCAAGCGTTAAAAAAAGCGTTTGTACTTCTTCTATTTCTTGCGCCTAAAAGCTGTCGGATGCTCATCAGGAAGTGCGATAATCTACCAACAGGATAAAAGTTAATGGTTCCAGAGTTTTTTCGCCCTCAAATAAACCATAATCCTCTGTTTCCCAATCCGACCCTTTTGGATGTTACATTACGGGATGGAAGTTATGCCGTTAACTTTCAATGGCAGGAGTCTTCAATTAGGTGTATTGTTCGCGCTCTAGTCCAGGCAGGTTTTTCTTTCATAGAACTTGGTTATTATGGAGGAATGTCAGATTTACAAAAAATCCATGGTATCGATTCACCAGGGATTACAAGTGATTTTCCCTTAAGTCTGGCTCAAGAATTAACCTCGGAATATCCAGATGTCAATTTTGCACTGATGATCCATCCCACAGGGCTGAATAAAAAACCTGATTTTGAAAAAATTAAACAAGCAGGAATTTCTTTATTGCGGTTTGTTTATTTACCGAAATGGTGGGAGCAGTTGGAAAAACACATTCCAGCAGCCAAAGCAGCCGGTCTATCGATTTCAATCAATCTTGTTTGTTCCTCAAGATATAGCCAAGACGAACTTGAGGCCAACTGTGACAAACTGGTTAAAAAACTATCTCCAAACCTGATTTACTTAGCCGATACTTGTTCGGCTTTCTATCCCAGCCAACTGAAAGCTATTTATAGTCATCTCAGGTCAATCATTGAGGTTACCCTAGGATTTCATGCCCATGATTTTCTTTCACTAGCATTTGCTAACTCCTTAGCAGCAGCTGAGTCAGGAGCAACATATATAGACTCTTCCATCTTAGGCATTGGGCGGAGTGCAGGCAATCTCCGTTCAGAATTATGGTGTCTTTCTGCTAGGGCCCAAGGCGATGGAGAATATCATTTAGAACCATTACTAACAGCAATTGCAGAGATCGGTAAATACAAGAGCATTCCTCAAGCAGAAGATCTGCTATCTCAAACTGTTGGGGCTTATAATTTAATTCCCCCTGAAGATGAACTCTTACATAAAATTGCCCAAGAGCGAGGGTTGACAAAGAGTTTAGCTGCTTCGAGGTTTACCCAAAATTGGAGTAAAATTCAAGAAAACTTTCATTCGCTTCACGAATTACTATAAATTGTCAGATGGAAATTAAACAAGTTGGCATCATTGGTGCAGGAATAAGTGGCTTAGTCACAGCAAAAACCTTCCTAGAAGAGGGTTACCAAGTTACAGTATTTGAGAAGCAAAAGGGACTTGGTGGGGTTTGGGAAAAGTCACGGACTTACCCAGAACTGGCGACCCAAACCCCCGGTAATATCTACTCTTTTTCCGACTATCCCATGCCCCAATCTTACCCGCTGCGACCAACGGCGGAACATATAAGGGATTACTTAAAATCCTACGCTCAGCACTTTGGTGTTTTAGATAGAATTAAGTATGGGGCTAATGTAATTAAAGTTGAAAAACGGACTGACAATCAACCAGGATGGGAAGTTAACGTCAGGTTTCAGGATGAAAATGAGGGACAAATCAAAGATGTAAAGTACTTCTTTGATTTTATAGTCGTCTGTAACGGTGTATTCAGTACGCCCAAAATGCCTACTTTACCCGGTGTGGAAGAATTTAAGGCTAATGGTGGAGTAGTGTTGCATTCCACCGAATTCAACGATGCTTCTGTGATTTCGGGTAAGCGCGTCGCCGTCGTAGGTTTTGGCAATTCCTCTGCTGATATCGCCGCCTATGCTGTGGGTAAAGCGCAAGAATGTACTCTCATTTTCCGTAAAACCACGTGGAAGTTACCTGAGTATATTTTAGGTTTGTTCCACGTCCAGTATATTGTATTATCCCGTTTTTCTCAATTTGTTCATGGGGCTGAAAGTCAACTGTATCAGAGAACAAAGCCTTTATCGCGGGCTTTATCGTGGGCTTTTTGGCGGCTATTAGAAATTTGTCTCCGCCTCCAATTCCGTATTGATAGTTGTGGAATGCGTCCCGAACAAGCCATTGATAAATTAGTTAACTGTCGTTTATATATCAGGCTATCTAGTGTAGACTTCTACAAATACATCCGCTCAGGCAAACTCAAAACTCAGAAGACGGAAATTGAACGATTCGTTCCGGGTGGTGTAAAACTGGCAAATGGCGAAAGTTTGCAGGCAGATGTGGTGATTTTCGGGACGGGATTTCGTAAAGACATTCCTTTTCTTTCACCGGAGTACCGCCAAAAGATACTTGATGACCGGGGACTTGTTTTAATGTACCGCAACATGATACATCCTGACATTCCTCGGATGGGTTTTAATGGCTACAACGGCGGCATATTTGGTTCTTTAATGTCAGAGGTGAGCGCCCGTTGGTTAACGGAGTATCTCAAAGGGAATCTGAAAGTCCCCTCGCGCGAACAGATGCTAGAGACGATTGAAAGTACCTATGATTCGATAGATCCTAACAAATGTACACCTCAGTCAATGTTTAAACCGATCGATCAACTGATGACTGACTTGGGGGCTAATCCTCATAGATATGGCTGGAATCTAATTGCCGAATATCTATTACCGATTAACCCTTCTGGTTACCATAATCTCCAACAGGAATTGTTAACTAAAAATTTGCAAATGGAACACAAATAATGACTCAGCATTTGTTAGATATCGAGAAGAATATACGCTATCTTGAAGCCCACCAACAAGCGTTTAAAATCCCAGATATTTATCCTCTGGAACTCTTCAAGCATTTGGTGGAGAAAGCAGGGGGTTACACAATTGAGTGTTCTTGCAAAATTGCCGGAGATCTGCTTTATCCTGCTCGCTTTAACCTCTGGTTTCGAGATCTGCAATATTTTCCTAAGGAAATCAACGGGGTTTTGGAGTTCTTCCGAGCAGTGGAAGCAATGGATAGGGCGAAGTTAGATTATAGTCTCTTCCAGAAATTTTATAGCGATCGCTTTGACTGGAGGAAAGTCAAAAAGATTGCTGCTGGAGTCGATTTGCGCCCAGAAAAAGCCAATTCTCGGTTAAAAATCTGGTTTATTATTGAGGATTATCCAGAAAAGCTGGAAGCAGCAATATCTCTGCATGGAGAAAGGGAAGATGTGCGCACATTGATTGTAAATAACAAGCTGCTCATCGGTTTTGATTTTTTCTTAGATGGTCATAGCACCATCAAACTTTATCCTGAAATTGACTCTCAAGAATGGCAGCAGGTAGATGTGCAACAGAGGCTGAGGAAAGTTTTGTCACCCCAGGCTCTGCAACTATTAAATGCTTGTGATGAACTGACAGTTGCTTTTAGTAAAGGCGATCGAGATAAAACATTGCATTTAGATTTACTTGATGCTAATAGCTTTATCAATAAGTTAGGGCATGAAATGGCAAGTAAAGTCCATGCTCATTATCAGGATAAACACGTGGAACGTATTCATGTATCGTTGAGCGAACAGGAATTACTCGCGGGGTCAATTGAGAACCTGAATATGTATTACCTGATGCCATAGTACCGATAGTTTATATTACCCGTGTAGCGATCGCCCTTTTGTTATGAATCAATATATCGATAGCATTCTCACCAGTTTTCAAACCAATTTCAAGGGTTATCCCACATCTGTGGCAACAGACCTTTCTAGAACAGACCTCGTAGATTTGTCTATTGGGGAGATTCAGCTTGACCAGCCTAACTGGATTAAAGAGCTAATTTTCATTAGTATGAAAGAAGCACCGTTAGGTTATGTTGATTCCCAAGGGATGAAAAGCTTACGCTCTGCATACGCCAGTTACCTCTTCAAAGCAGGTCATAGTATTAATGAAGAGCAAATAATGATTACATCTGGAGCTAAAGAAGCTTTGTGGATGGCTTTTTTGATTAGCTTGCAGCCAAAGGATACAATCCTTTTACCAAAACCTGGCTGGTCTCCTTATTATATGTGGGCGCAAGCTTTAGGAGCAGTAATTCGCACCTACGATCCCAGAGATAAAAACGTCGCCGATGTGATTATTAATGAAATTTCAAGTTACCAACCTTCTGTTTTAGTTGTGAATTTTCCTAACAATCCCACGGGTGCAGAACTATCTCAGATAGAACTTAATCGAATAGTAGACAGCGCTCAAGACTCTCAGGTTAAAGTGATATCGGATGAGGTATATCGGGTTTTTGCTAGCACAAAGGAATCAGCAGCTACTATTTTAGGAAGAATCAATTCATCTCAAAGCCAAAACTTGATCCATGTTGATTCCATGACCAAAATGTTAGGTTTGGGAGGTCTGAGAATTGGTTTTTTTGTTTCTGATGAAAGCACTATAGAGAAAATACGAAATTTTCGCGCCAGTTATGCTTCTTGCGTTAGTTCAATTGCCCAGTGCGCTTCAGCTTCAATTCTTGAGGATGAGCGTTTAATTAATCATATCCAATCTTTAGTTAGGGTGACGAAACAAAATCTTAAATCTACAGTTGACCAACTATTGAAGCATCAGTATCCTGTTGAAAGTTCTGGCGCTGTTTATGTTTGGGCTAAGTATCAAGACTCAGAAGCTAAAGCGGCTCCTAGCAAAGACATTATTATAAATGGCCGCCATGTAAAAGCCGCCCTTGGTAGTATATTTGGAGCGCCAGAATATTTCCGTTTGTGTCCTGTAAGACCGCAATATCTACTCAATTCTATTTTCAATTAACCCATTCAATTAAGCCTGGAATTAGTTAATTTTCAATAAAAATACTACCACAAGCCTCACAAGCCTAAAAGTCCTGGCGATTTGTCTGGAGGATTAAATGGGGCAAGCAAATTAGCAATTAGCCATAATTTTTGGTTAATTGCATTGCATAATTGAGATAATTGAGATGCCCTCAACTAACATTCACTTATAGACTTTAAGGCTTTTTCAGTGGCATCAGGCATTAATCTTATAGCAACTTCCTTGAAAATATTTGAATATAATGTTATTGATTGATAGCAATGAAGAAGTTTAATATCCCTCAATTGAGGAAGGTTTGGTTTTAATTTATTGAGCTGCTCGATCTTTTCTATCTGACTGATATTTAAGATATTGAAAATAAAAGGGATCGGATAATTATAAGCAGATGGTATATGTGCAATTTTAGTTTTAGTTTCCTGAATTGCTCGGCTTAAAGCTAATTGATCTTGCTGCTTAAATCTGCTCCATTCTTTATGCCAAGTTTCAAATAAAGTATTGCAATCAGAAGTATTTCTCCAAAGTATTAATCCACCGTTAAACTGAACAGAATCAGCAGCACAAATTTTTGAGGTATAAGTTCTTTCTACTTGAGCGATATGGCTGGACTGAGAAATTGACTGAGAAATTGTAGGATATGGATCGATTGTCATAGCAGTATTGGCAAATTGTAAAAAACTCCAAATTTCATCAATTGGTTTTACAGGTAGAATATCAGCATCTAAATATAGAGTTTCATCAAACTCTGTGAACGTATTCAAGCGGGTTTTGATCCACCTTGATATCATTACATTACTCTGCCTCTCTTTTTCAGGGATAAGAATTGATTGGATGACAATATTAAATTCATACAATTGCTTTTGAAGTTCTGTATTTTTTAGATTTGACAGGATGACGATCGGTAGCTTAGGCGATACCTGACGAAGAGCAAAAGCACTGATTACAGCAGATTCTAAATATGACCATGAGTCAACAGCACAATATATTACGCCTTGAGTTAGTGGTTGGGTTTTCATGAGACGTCAGGTTTGACTATAAACAACAGCCGAAAATAGGTAAAATTGATATTACATTGATTAAAATTATAGGGTTATATTCCGGAGATGACAAATGTTAATTCAACCAGTTTCCTAAACTCTGTTATTAATTTGCGTTTCTACTTTGACTCATCACATCTAACTGCGATTCATTGGCTAGATTTTTATGGGGAAATGGTTGGTCAGGGATAGAACATTTTAGAAAAGAACATAAATGTTCCCATCCATCCCCACCAGTAATATTCATAATTAGTAAATCTTCAGGTCTATGGGCAAAGTAATTTTGTACGTGCTGCACATGTCTGTGATATGCTTCTTGAAAAAAAACCGCGTCATAAACTAACGTGCCAAAGATTTTTAGCCTATGATTATGAATAATTTCTCTGAATTTTGGTGAAAATTCGTCTAGATTGATTCTCTGCTCAAAGTGGTACTTACAGGACTGTAACCACTGGTTTAACTCTCTCACCGTTAAGATGAACTTAGAGCCAGGATAGAACCGATCTAATTCTTCAAAACAACAGGCAACGGAGATATCCATAGCTGCATCATAACGATCGATTTCTTCCCATGTTACAGGGTAATGCACGCTAGCGTATCCCAGAATATCCAGGGCAGCGTGTAAGCTAGTTGTTCCAGTCCTAGATAACCCAATACCAAAAATCTTTGTAGTCATAGAGTCTTTGATAAAATTACTCAATAATAATTGTATCATAGGTTGCCAGGATTTAATCTTATGATCGCCAAATAGGCAGTTTAGATGTTTAGATGTTTAGATGCGCGACAACTTATCAGGGCAAACGCATCTAAATTATTAAAGCCTTACTTTACTCAGAAAATCAGAAAAGATTTAACTTATTAAGTAAAAATACTTATAGTATGAATCTCATATCCAGTAAACATTTCAAAATAAGATGCGTTTACCCTGGACAAATTACTAGATAAGATGAGTTTGCCATGTTAAGATAATCTAGAGCTATAATTGAGGTAGAATCAGTTGGCAAGAATTAATCAAAAGGTTGGTTTTATCTGTGGCGCTGGTCATTCGGGATCGACGCTTTTGGGGCTGATTTTGGGAAGTCATCGGGATTGTTTTTATTGTGGAGAGGCTAATAAAACCAGATATTTCCAAGATTTGGATAAACCAAAGAGAAAAAGAACTTGCAAAATTTGCGGTATAAACTGTCCGGTTTGGGGGAATTTTGTGGTTAGCGATCGCCTCGATCTCTACGAACAATTATCCCGCAAAACCGGAAAAGCGATCGTTATCGATTCGACCAAAGAAATCAAGTGGATAACAGAACAGATAACCGCGATAGAAAATACAAATTCTCATATTTTTTTGCTTTTTATGCAAAGAGATGGTCGAGCAGTTATCAATTCTTACCTGAGAAAATATCCAGAAAACAATGTAGAGCAAAGAATTAATAGCTGGGTTGAAAAAATCAAGAATACCCAAAAATTCTACGAGCAATTTAGGGGTAAAAAAAGCAAAGTTAAATATGAAGAATTAGCTAGTAATCCCGCAGAAGTAACCAAAAGGTTGTGCGATTTTTTCGAGATCGAATATCAACCGGATATGCTCGATTATTACCTGCACGAACATCATCCCATTGGCGGTAACAGCGGGACTCAGTTTTTAGTAGCCAAAGCACAAAATAAAAACTTAGATGCCTCTTTTGTTAAAGTTTCCGAAAATCGCCGGGATTATTACCAGAATCACGGCTTAGAAATTAGCTTAGATTTGCGTTGGCGAGAAGAACTAGACCCTGGAGTAGAGCGTTTATTTGTGAAAATTGCTGGTAAAATTAATGAAGAATTTAAGTGGGAAGTGTAGAGATGAAAAAAATAGACTTAGTATTTAGAACTGTCGGAGAACGAACCTCGGATGCGGCGCTAGAATTGGCGGTGAAAAATATTCAGCCCCAACAGGTGCATATTATCGAAAATGTTAAACCATTTTCTAAAGCTGTGCAGCAAATGTTGGCAATAAATTACGATTGTGATTTTGTTGTATTTGCGGATGCTGATTGTTTGATTTTTGAGGATATGGTACCATTTCTCCAGGACAATAACCTTCCTTATGTAGACTGTTACGTTCTCGATCAATTCCGAGGTCACATCCATTGTGGGGTTCATATTACCAGAATTGATGTAGTGCGAACGATGCAAAAAATAAAAACTCCCGAAGGCGATCGCCAATACGTGCTGCGACCAGAGTCTAGCACTCGGAATTTAGCCCTACGTCAGCTAAACCAAGGCAAGGCTTTTAAGCATTTTCAAATCTTTCACGACTTTTTTCAGTATTACCGAGATATTTTTGTGAAATATGTTATCAGGGAACTAAGAGATCGTAAAGGTTATTTGGAAGCTAAATTAAAAGTTAATCAAGCTGATTGGAAAAAGCAAAGCGAGGATAGGGAGGAACGAGATTTTATTGTGGCTAACTATGCTGTCAACTACAGTCTAAAATTCCTTAAAGGAAACCCAAAAGAAATTGATAAATTAATTGCCGATTTACCGCAGATTGCGATTCGCGAGTTAGAAAAGTTAAATATTGCCGAAAAAGAAGCATTGACTTTACAACAAGTCTTGGAATTATCCGCTAAGATTAATCCGAAAAAATGGCAGCGAAGTAAGCGGATGAAAGTATTTGGGATTGGCTTAAGTCGCACGGGGACAAAAAGCTTAACGGTGGCATTAAATATGCTGGGTATCAATGTCGTTCATTATCCAAATGATGAAACAACTATGCAAGAATTGATATCAGGAAATTATGAGTTTTCCTTATTGAATAGTTGGGATGGCATTACTGATATTACTGTTGCTCCTTATTATGCTCAGTTAGATAAAATTTATCCTGATAGTAAGTTCATTCTGACGGTGCGGGAAAAAGAATCTTGGCTCAAATCAATGGAAGCACATTGGAGCAAAAAACCTATCTTTGACGATGCACCGGAAGAAAAAAGTAAAATGCAGTTGAGGAGATTACTACGGAGTGCTGTGTACGGAACTTATCAGTTTAATGCTGACAGATTATCTTATGTTTACGACCTCCACTATAAAAATGTGCTGGAATATTTCCGCGATCGCCCAGACTCTTTATTAGTTATTAATATTTGCCAAGGCGAAGGATGGGAAAAGTTATTTCCCTTCTTTGATTTTCCAGTAGGGTGCAACGAACCATTCCCCTACAATAAAAGAAAGATATGAAGATATGAAACATTTCTCAAATAGGTGAGGTACACAAGTTTGGGATTTTAGGGAACAGGGAACAGCAGATCACCGGAACAGAGAACAGGGAAAAATACTGTACCTTATGTTAATGAGGTACAGTAAATAGCAGACAGCATAAGGAGTATAAGGGTTTCTGCCATTTTCCGCATATCACACTAATAAGAGCAAATGCTATAAAAGAAATGCTCCCATTACAGATTTAAATTTTCCTTTCCCGGAAAAACCAGTCCTTGCCGTGACAGAATAAAAATAAGACAGATTCGGAGTTAGGATAAGTGACAACAAGCAACATAGTTCTAAAAATTGCCCTAAGTGATGCTGGTAAATTAGATACAAACAGAGCAGTAAAAAAGCTGTTCCAGCGAATATTTAAATATGTTTGGCAAAACAAGTTACCCTTCTTTGTCGCCTTAGTGGTAATTATTTGTCTGTCAATTATGCAGGCTCTCATTCCCCAGGTTACTCGCTACACGATTGACGTTGTTATCCCCACCAAACAATTGAATTTATTACCTTGGATAGCAGCCGCAATTTTTTTGATTTCCATCCTTACGGGGGTGCTTAATTACGCTCGCACCTATCTGATGTCTTTGTTTGGTGAAAGAATAATTGACAGCATCCGCAACGATATGTACAAACATATTCAGGGACTATCAATTAGCTTTTTTGAAAATCAGCGGACGGGGGATTTAATGTCACGGCTGGCGAAAGATGTCAATGCAATTGGTACTTTAGTTACTACTGACATTGCGGAAATTTTAGTAGATGCTTTCACCGTGATTGTCATTATTGTTTATCTGTTGACTGCTGATTGGCAATTGAGTCTACTGCTGTTTTTTACCTGGCCCCTGACGATTTATATGACGCAAGTTTTTGGCAAATTAATGCGGGGTGCTTACCGAAAGGTGGAACAGCAAGCCGCAGCGGTTAACAATCATCTCCAAGATACAATTTCCAATATTCAGGTCATCAAATCTTTTGGTAACGAACGGTACGAAATTGACCGTTTTTTTGAACAAAGCCGTAGCTATATGGAGGCAAATATTCGCGCTACTCGTCTTTGGTCAATTTTCTTTCCGGTTATTGATGTCCTCAACAACATTGGGAGTGCGATAGTTTTGGTTTTCGGTTCCTGGGAAGTAATAGTTGGTCGTCTGACTATTGGTGAACTAGCTGCTTTTTTAGCCTATATCAATCAAGTTAATAGACCAATCCGACGTTTTAGCAAAATGATTCAGCTCGTGCAAAGAGCGCTTGTTGGTTCGGAGCGAGTCTTTGAAATTTTGGAAATGGAACCAGAAGTAAAAGAAAAGGAAGATGCAGTTGTATTAACTTCCGTAGAAGGTAACCTGAAATTTGAAAATGTCGAGTTTGGTTATAAGGAAGGGGAGACAGTTTTGCATGACTTTACTCTGGAGATCAAACCGGGAATGACTGTGGCATTAGTGGGTTCTTCTGGTGCGGGAAAAAGCACCGTGGCGAAACTAGCTGCTCGTTTTTACGACCCTCAAAAAGGGGAAATTTTAATTGCCGAACGCAATTTGCGGGATATCAGTTTGGAGTCTCTGCGATCGCACCTCGGAATTGTTTCCCAAGAAACTTTACTCCTTTACGGCACGGTACGAGATAATATTGCTTATGGCAAGATTGATGCTACGGATGCGGAAATTGAAGCCGCCGCTAAAGCAGCTAATGCCCATGATTTTATTATCAACTTTCCGGAGGGTTACAACTCAATAATTGGCGAACGCGGTGTGAAACTTTCGGGAGGACAAAGACAGCGTTTAGCTATTGCTCGCATTCTCCTTAAAAATCCCCAATTTGTCATCCTTGACGAAGCAACTTCTGCTCTGGATACCGAGTCCGAACAACTCATCCAAGAGTCTTTGCAGCAACTATTAAAAGACCGCACAAGCTTAGTTATTGCTCACCGACTTTCCACGATTGAAAAGGCAGATAAAATTGTTGTTTTAGAGTCCGGATGCATTTTGGAAACAGGAACGCACCCAGAATTAATTGCTAAAGGGGGAAGGTATGCTTCTCTGCACTCCCGGCAATTTCCGCAAAAATCCAGTCAGTTAGAACCACTAGACATTCAGGACAAAAAACTAGAATATGTTTCATAACCATAACGGTTGAGGTAATCGCTAGTTATTGTTTCAATTGTTTCTAATTCTTGGTCGGTAAAACATCCTTGTTTCTGCCACTGTTGAATTAATTCCGGGTTAAAGGGGGTTTGGGTGTGGGGATGAATGTCTTTAGTCACCCCCAGCAAGCGGGAACCCCCTTTGTTTAGTTCGTAAAAATTCAACATCTGCTTGTCGAAGGAAATATCCAAAAAGGCGCATATTTGGCTGCAAACTTTTTCTGGTGCTAAAATCAGGTTTTCATAACGGACTACGAATACAGCTTCGGGAAAGTTTTCCTTCATTTCCCAGATCCCCTGACCGCGACTTTGGCAAATTGTTGCTGCTTCTCCTAGAGATTTTACAAAATATATATTATCGAGCATTGAGCGAACTATATCTCTGGGGTCTCTGACAATATAGATAAATCGAGCATCGGGGAAGACTTTTTGGGTATAATCTGTATAAGGTTTCTTAGCGTAACAGCCTTTTTTGTTGCCTAGATAGTCTGTACCGCTATTGTTTTGGCAAGCAAAAAAATTAAAGAGAGAGTCAAGAAGCTGACTGATGGTTAAGTCGGTTTCCCAGGAAACGGTGGCGATAAATTGGTCGAGGTTAAAATTTGGCCAACTGTTTAGTTTTTTGTCCGATCGCATTAAGGCGATCGCCACCTCTTTCTGTTCTCGATTTAACTGTTTGGTAGTAAAATTTTTGGCAAATAATTGCTCAATAAAAAGCGTTTCGGGCGTTACGGTAATCTGGGGATGTGCAGACAAAACTAGCTGTAGCAAGGTTGTTCCCGAGCGCGGCGCACCGGAGACAAACAAATGATTACTTTCTTTCATACCTCATAACCATAAAAAACTGACAGACTTTCTTTCATTATACAATTGAGATAATCAATATCGGCTGTACTCAAGTTGTCTTTAAATCCACCTACTTTACCTCTGCGAGTTTTGTAAGAGTTGATATCTCCAGGATCTACCGCACTGATGCGCGGCGAATTAAATTTATTTTCAACTTCCATTTTGCGCATATTCTCAAAACTAGCATATTCTCCTGCTTCTGCAATCAAATCGTCGGCAATTTCTGGTAAACCTAAGAAATGTAACATCCGACGCAATTCTTTTTGGCGATCGCGATGGATATCTTCATAGCGAACCAGTAAAAAATCTTGGGGTACCTCTCGATTTTCTGCCCAGATATTATAAAAAACGATAAGTGTGGCGAAACTACCATTCTCTTCGCGAATAAATTCCGATAAACTACCGTCATAAGCTTGGCGACGTTTGGTTTTCTGGTAATAGTTAGAGACGATCGCATCTCTGGGATCTCGGACTAAAAAAATTACCCGTTTGTCTTGATATTCAGCTTTTGAGGTTACCAACTCATCCGGTTTTTTCCATTGCGGTTTGTCGTCGTGGGATACACAAATGTTGGGAATATCGGGATGTAATTCTCTAAAATTGTCTAGTTAGAAAATATTAGCATCCTTTAACTTAAAGTGCATTTGTAAAACTCTTCCTAACATCAATCGCAGCCAAGTTCGACCGCATTTAGGAAATGAAATAAGGAAAAAATCAGACTCTTTTTTCGCTTTCAATCGTTTTTCTTTCTCTGGTGTCATTGTCCGTTATTGTACTACTAATAAAATATTGAAAATAAATACTAGAGAAATAGTTGGCGATCAAAAGGCATCTTCTTCACCAACATATGGCCATAAACGAGTTGCTCCCATAGCTTTTCCTGGGCTTGTATCGTGGAGCGCTATGATGGCCCTTAAATCTACCTTTCGATCCTGATAAAATAATACTTGCTCGTGACCCATTTCTGCAATCGTTTCAAACAGTTTCATACAGATATCCTCATATCTAATAATTTGGTAAATGGCGATGGAAAATTTCTACTGCCCTGGCGACGCCATCTTCTGAACGAATCTTTTCCCCTAAAACACGAGCGCGATCCTTCATATCTTCATCACCGGTGGCAGTGCGAATTGCAGCAACTAATTTCTCTGCTGTTAAGTCTTTGCGTGGGATCTGCGACGTACCAACACCCAAGGAAGCCACCCTTCGCCCCCAAAAAGGTTGATCTACAGCAAAAGGAACAATTATTGATGGTACGCCAGCCCGCAAAACCGCTGCCGTTGTACCAACACCACCATGATGAACTACTGCCGCCATTTGGGGAAACAGCCAATCATGGGGAACTGAATCAATCTTGAAGACATTATCCGGTAAATCGATATTACTCAAACCTCCCCATCCTGTTAACAGAATACCTCGCTGTCCAGTCTGAGTCAAAGCATTCAACACCAATTGAGTTAGTGCTTTTGCTTCCAGATCGCTCATACTGCCGAAGCCAATAGATATTGGGGGCGAACCAGCGGCTATGAAATCTACCAGTTCTTTTGGGGGTTGCCAGTCTGAAGGCCGATCTAAAAACCAGTATCCCGTGACATATGCCCGAGAGAGCCAATCATCAGGCTTTGGAATCACGCTAGGACTGAAGCAATGGAGGAGGGGAAGTTGTTGCTTTTGCTGCTGAGAATATAGACCTGTAATGGGAACTGCAGGTAATTTGAGAATTTCCTCTCGGCAGCGATTAATTATTTTTCGAGTCAATTGCCAACGGAATTGTTCTTCAAAAACATAAGTCAGCCTGTTGTTGAGTCCTCCCAAATTGAAAGTTGATGTATGCAGTGGGTGAGGAAAAGCACGAGTAGGAGTAATTGGATTTTTATAAGCTGCGTAGCAAGGAACGCCTAATTTTTCAGCAATATGATATCCAGGCAGTGCTAGGGTAGAATAAATGATTGCTTGTGTATCCTGAGAGCAATGGAAAGCATCAGTCATCATCTGTTCAACAGTGGAGCCAACAATACGCCAAAGAATGGCTTTTTTCGCCAAAGCTGACTTCTTCCTACTGGTTTGTTCGTTAAACTGTTTTACCCATTCTTGAGGGTTGTCTCCCACTGGCGCAAAGTCTAAACCTCGGGTCTTAACAAAGTCCTTGAATATAGGATTGCTAGCTAGTTGCACTTTGTGACCAGCTGATTGTAAACCCAGCCCTAGAGCAATGAAAGGTTGTACGTCACCTCGCGTTCCAACTGCTAAAATCGTAATTCGCATATTCTATTTTGAGATAAACCACATAAACATCAGTTGTCAGTTGTTAATTTGTAATTTTCAGCGCCACTTTTTATAGTAGGCGATCCTGTCAGAGAGCAAAAATACTTATAAATCTCTCTGGACCTAGTCTCAAATATCTTTTTTTACTAACTACTCTCTAAAATTTTCTGATTTGACTTTTTAACTTTAGAAAGCCAAGCTTTAGCAGAATAAAAAATTTCTGAATAAGGAACTGTCGTTTCTGCTATTAAATCTAAAAAAAATGGTGCGAAAAACTGGGGGAAAAGCTTGTTCATTGTTCTAGCGAACTTACGCCTTAAAATCAATTGCACGAATAATGTCTTAGATATAGGAAAACTGTTCTCCGCCAGGTTCTTCAAGGCATTGCCATCTCGTCCCCTGCGATCTGTAAACTGTGGTATCGCCTTAGTATAGTCATCATCATACTCATCCAAAATGCGATCGAACACAATTGCATCTTCTAAGGCTGAATTGCAACCTTGAGCTATAGTTGGGGGTACGGCATGGGCAGCATCTCCAACTATCAATACACTATCACCGTGATGATAACGATTGCAGCGAATTGTCACGAAGCTCCATACTGGCCTTTGTACAAAAGCTTCCGCTTCTGATTCGGAGAGTAGCTTGGCAACTTCTGGAAAATTTTGTTCAAAAAATTTCCTTACCTCTGACTTACTAGAAAGACCGATTACTTGATTGTTTTTGTGGTTAAAAACCAGACCGCAACTTAGGGTATTGTCGCGCTGAGGCACTGCCAATAATCGCGTTCCATCGTCTAATTTCCATGAATGTAGCTTGTTTGGTTCTAAGTTAATTCCTAACTTCTCATTAACTCGCGATAAGTATACTGTTTTGTAGACATCATGAATATAACTTTGTTCAAACTCGAACCTTGCTGTATTTAAAAAGTGAGATCTTACTACCGATCGCACCCCATCAGCACCGATCAAGACATCATAGTCAACAGTAATTTGCTCTTCTGTTTCTTTGATAAATTTTACTTTTTTCTGTTTAAGATCTACCCCGGTACATTGGTAATTAAAGTAAATGTTGACTTGGCTGTTTTTATCTTTTTCTTTCAGCGTCTCTAAAAGAGTAGTTACCAGTTGGTTACGGTCAACAGTAAGTATTGATTTTCTTCTTTGTAATTCCTGCGGCTTGCTGTTTTTTGAATAATTAATCATTCCCATGTTTTCGAGTCCATGAGATTTTACCGCATCCTCTAATTCGATATTCCTTAAAGCGTTCAATCCTCTTTCAGAAAGGAGAAGGGGGAAAGTTCTGTATTTAGAGAAAGATATTTTTCGGGGATCTGGGCGGCTATCATAGATGTCGATTTGGTATTGACCGCGACGTAACAAATAATGAGCAAGTAAGGAACCGGCTGGCCCAGCACCAACGATTGTAACTTTTATCATAAAAACTCCCTTGACATTCCAATCATGTAATAGTTTCCTGACAAGATTACTGCGCAAGGACTTGCTACTGGTCTTTGTAGCAGAGTTCGAGCGCCTATCTCTATAGGTGTGGCCCGAGCAGTAACATTTTTTATGATTCTGCTTTGATCTCAACCTCGTCAAATAGCACTTTAACATAAATAAAGAACAGAAACAAAAAAATTTACTTACTTTAACAATTTTTTGCTCTTCGCGAAATGGTATGCTAAATCCCTCTTCATAGCTTCAAACCCATGATACCCATGATATACCTAGATTTGATGTTTTTATCAAACAGGATCTGCGGCAAAAGCAAAGCGCAGGTGTTGAAACCCCCATGGCTAAAGGGTTTCAGGTATATTAGCTATAAGGGGGATGTCCAAGTAAATAATCATCCTCCAAGATTATCCAGTAGTTACGCAAGCTTCTGTACAGCGCGAGGGGCGTGAGCCATTAATCTGGTACCGGCTAGAATGACAACCGATATCGCTAACCGAGAAGTGTTGCCACAGGGCCAGAGCATGAAAGCGGGAAATGAGTAGAAGAACGATTTTCCGTAAAAACACAGATTGCCAAATTTGTCAAGCATAATGGACCGACGTTACCGACGCTCTAGGGTACGGCAGTAACCTGACATGAAAAAAACAAGAGCATTTCGTCGAAAACGTCTTGGGTGTCCCATCTCCCAAGGGAGTTTAGCCAAGATGCACCGGTTGTTTACAGAAAGTTTGGAGCCAAGTTATCAACAGTAGCTCGCCTATGTATGTACAACAACCCGGTGTACAGTGTGTAGACGAGACCACTTGGATCTCCTGGATTTTGGGAGTATTTATGTCCCCAAAAAGGCTAAAAGCCTTGATTAAGCGTATATATAAGTAAAACTTATCACCAAAATCCAAGGAGACCCGTTCAAATTACCGTTAGAGATAAGTAATACAAACTACGAACTACGAACTACTTATGACGATCCAGTTCGAGCGTATTAATCAACCAGCGACAGTAGCCAAAGGAATGCGTGTCTTCACACTGCTGTGGTTGGGGTTGATAACTTCCCAGGTTGGTTCGGGTCTGACAAGTTTTGCTCTGGATGTTTGGGTCTATCAACACACTGGCTCAGTCACCCAATTTGCCCTGCTCACGATTTGTATAGCCTTACCGCGTGTATTGATTTCCCCCATTGCGGGAACCTTGGTGGACCGGTGGAGCCGCCGCTGGACTATGTTGATAAGCAACATCTTCTCTGGCCTATGTATATTATGTGTTGGTTTATTATATATGGGATCACGCCTGGAAATCTGGCATATATACCTGGCTACAGCAGGGTTTTCCACCTTTATGGGCTTCCATTTGCCCGCTTTTAAAGCCTCAATTACACTGATGGTTCCTAAAGAACAGCTAAGTCGTGCAAGTGGTATGACTGAAATGGGGAATGCTATCACGCATTTGATCTCACCCGCCTTGGGAGGAGTCTTGTTAGGGCTTATACAACTTAAAGGAGTCATTGCACTAGACTTGTCCACACTGTTGTTTGCGCTTATTCCCCTGATTGTGTTTCGGCTTCCAGAAGTTGACTCCAAAGAGGTAAGAAATGATGAAGAGAAGCAACCTCTGATTAATGATACTGTCGAAGGCTGGACTTATCTTGCCCGGCGACCGGGACTGGTAGGTCTGATTGTGCTTAAAGCTAGCTACATTCTGATGCTCGAATGCATTGTAGTGCTATTTACACCATTAATGATCACATTAACCACGCCGACTAGATTCGGTGTCATATCGTCGATCGCGGGCTTGGGAATGTTTGCAGGAAGTCTGTTTTTGGGTATTTGGGACAACCGTCAACAGCACTTTATCGATACGATCGTGGTGTGCTCGCTCCTCAGCGGATTTGCCATGATATGCGGTGGCGCAAGTTCCTCTCTTTTACTATTTACAATTTCAATTTTCTGTATTGCCTTAACAGTGCCATTGGTCAACGGTTTGAGTCAGGTACTCTTTCAAAGAAAGGTCACCCCTGAGATTCAGGGAAGAGTTTTTGCAGTCAATAATATGTTCATGGGTGTAGCCCCTCCCTTTGCTGCTGTAGCCATAGGTCCAATGGTTGACTATATTTTTGAACCACGTTTGAACTTTAATGGCGACTGGGCAGATAGTATCATCGGACAGATAATTGGCTCCGGTCCGGGTCGGGGAATTGGTTTTACGTTCATCCTGATAGGAATACTGATGATTATCATAACGGTTACTGCCTACCAGTACACTCCCCTCAGATTGCTCGAAAGTGAATTGCCCGATGCCGACGATGTAGTTTAATTGAAACCTACATTCCGCACGACAACTGTACTATACCTTAAAATACCCAAAAACTTATATATATACCAGATAGGCTCTCAACCCTGGTTCTGTGAGTATAGGTAAAAACTTCACCCGCGGAACGTTCATGTTTTCTTTATTCCCTCTTGCTATTAGTTTTCCTGATGATAGTAGGTTTTCCTGATTGTAGTCCCGATGTCAAAATTTGGGGCAATGCTCAACTCCTCAATGTTCCAGAATGGTCCACCATTTGCTGAAAATTTAATATTCTGTACCCGATCGCGCACCGCCTGCATATATAGTTGATTCACCAGGAAAAACACGGGTAACTGTTCGGCGACTATTTGCTGAAATCTGCCGTAAATCTGCTGGCGTTTGTTCTCATCCAGTTCGGCGGCTCCCGCCGCGAACAGACTGTCTATCTCTCGTTCCCAGTCTGAAACTAGCCAACCGGAGATCGGGGGTTGTCCTGGTTGAGGGCCAAGGTTAAAGGCATGAAATGGACCGCCACTAGACCATAACGAGGATAGCAGATGAGGTTCAACATCCGCACCAAAAGCACCAAAACTAATTGCAACCGATTCCCACTTTCTGGTAGCCAAAAGACTTCTGAGGACCAGGTTTAAGTTGAGTACCTGTAAATCCACTTTTATGCCAATATGATCCAGATTTTCTTTAATCTGAACTGCCGTGTCGATCATCATGTTATCCCCTGACCCGACCATCATAGTAAATTGTACCTGATTTCCGTCCCAATCCAATAGTTGTTGTTGCCCATTGTACTGAAACCCAGCCTGACGCAGCAGTTTTTTTGCCTTCTGAGGATCGTAGTTATACAGCTTTAACTCTTCCAGATAATAAGGGCTTTGCACGGGAATAGGCGAAATTTGGACTTCACTCAGTCCCCGATAAATATTGTTTTTCATCCGTTCGCGATCGATCGCATAGGCAACAGCTTGCCTAAAAGCTAAGTTGTTGAACCAGCGAGACTTGATTGGGTCTACCAAAGGCTCGCCGTCAGTATTGCGACCTCGATTGAGATTGAAACTCAAAACGCGAAAACCAATCGACGGTCCGCCATTATAAATGGTATATTTTCCTCGTTTTGACTCTCGTTTCAGTAACCTAAAAGCCTCCGGGTTCACATTGATACTATCCAATGATCCAGAGCGGAATTTTATCAACTGGTTATCAGTAGAGGAGATGATTTGTATCACCAGGCGATCGATGTAGGGCATGGGATTTCCCCGATCGTCTTTTTGCCAGTAATAGGGGTTCCGTTCCAAGACTACCCGTTCTCCTGGTCTGTAGCTGACGAGGCGGTAGGGACCGTTGCTAATAATGTTTTTGGGATCTGTGGAAGTTCCCCACATGTAAATAAATTGAGGCTTTCCCTGACTATCGAGCGATCGCACGGAGTCCTGCAAAGCATGAGCGGGCATAATTGCCATTTTTGTCATGTATCTCACAAAGGGGGCAAAGGGTTCGGGTAAGATAAACTCAACTCGGCGATCGTCTAGTTTCCGCACCGTTGGGAAAGTGCTGCCAATACGCAGAAAATCTCGATATACAGTAGGGATTTTGGGATTCAGATAAATTTCCTTAAAGGTAAAGACTACATCATCTGCCGTGAGGGGTTCTCCATCTGACCATTTTAGTCCTGGGCGTAGGGTAAAGGTAATTCGTCTTCCCCGATCGTCACCAAACACCCAGGACTCAGCCAGTGCGGGTTCCAACTCGGCAGTGATGCCATTTTCAGCCACTAATCCTTCGTAAATGTAACGAAAAGGATCGTAGAGCGTTTTATCGATAGGTAAGTTAAAAGTGCTGGGGCCCCTGGACTTGACTAATACTAATTGATCACCCTGATTTACCTCGGTTGTCAGGCTACAACCGCCTATGAAAATTAACAGACAAGACAAGGCCTAGGGAACTAGGAGGCGCAAAGGTCGAACCACAGCGGTGTTGAAATTCAAAGACATGATTTGTGCTAGTGCAATGAGGTGCGATCGTTCTGGTATCACCGGCACCTACTCGCAATTTGAAAAAATTTCAGGTGTACTGATACCTAAATTGTCATCTGTATACCGGTAACCGGTAATACCGGTAATAAAAGTGGCCACGAGAATATGTCATAGTTCTCTTTGACCGGTTCTAACAGCTAAACAGTATCATTTCCCGCTGCAGCTTCTGACGGTAATCTTTTAGCTTCACCGGTTAATAGAACTGGAGAGTGCGAAGTTCTCACAGAATACGACGAGCGCCCTTAAGCTGAAACCCATGCTGTGAGGGGCTTACAGCCGGTAATCCCCTAGAACATTGTCCCCAGAGGGTCGAGCTGTCCCAAACCCTCTTGTGACAAGTAGTTCTTCAAAGAACTTCGCACTGTCCAGTAATAGGAGCGATCTTCCTTATAGTACTAATACATTCAGCAGTTGGCAACCCCCAGTCAGCAAAAGTTTGTCCCAGACGACCGGTCTAGGGGATCGATTTAACGGTGTGATTTCTCTGAAAGTTCTTTCTCTGTATATACGGGTTTTGACCGCACCCTTGCCCCAGAGTGAACAGCCTAGGCATTGCCCACCTAAGTCTATCAACGCCAATGGCGCATCGGTAAACCGGGAATTGGCGACTTAAAGGTGACCAAATGGGGCATCTCCAGAGAACCCAAATACACCGTCTGTAAATCCTTGCCAGCAAAGGTAACGCCAGCGAGTAACTGTAAAGTCTTGCCCGCGCAAGCTATCAAGTTCTCCCTGTCTAAAATACCCGCTTCTACCTTGGCAACAAAGTTTTCTAAAGCTGGTTGGTTTACCTCTTCAAATACTACGTGATAATCGCCACCCGCTGTGAGGATCGCCAGACTATTTCTGACAGGGAGAGTCAACCAGATATTTCCCTCAGCATCGAAGGCGAAACCATCCACAAATCCACAGAAACCGAGATTATCTGGTCCAAAAACTTCACTCTCTCCTAGACAGCCGTCTCCTTGCACCTTGTAGCGCAACATGCGGCATCCCATGGTCTCAGCAACATAGAGATATTCTTCTCGGGCATCTAGGCGAATTTCGTTAGTGAAATAGATACCATCAGCGACCATGCGATAACCCTTTTCATCTAGCAGAATGATGTAGCCATCGGGGCGGGGCTTAGCAACAGCTTCTTGCCAGGATGGATTGAGAGTGGCAATGGAGATCCACAGGCGATCGCGACTATCAATGAAAACGTAGTTAACAGCCCCAAGAGGTTTCCCGTCTATCTCCCTGAGAATTACCTCGTAGTTGCCATCTGGGTAAAGCTTGTAAAGCTTGCCATCGCCGACATTAGTAATATAAATATTACCCGATCGATCCATTGCCAAACCACTAGGTTCGCGACCGACGTCACCTAGCAGAGTCTGGGTACCATCTGGATGAATGCGGGTCACCAAACCGCGATTATCTGATATCCACAGAGTGCCATCAGGTGAAGCTAATACGCTTTCTGGGCCACTTAAATTATTGCCGACAAAGCGTATTTCTGAAAGATTGAGGGTAAAGTCTTTGATTGCACTCATAATTGATATCTTCCTATTAACAATACTCCGGACAGTTTTTCAGGGGAGCTTGTAGGAAAGCTATCCACCGTGTAGACTGCGGTAGTAAACTTTCATACGAGCTACACAGATGGATAGCCTCAAGAGGATTATAACCGATCTGCTGGAGAATCAATTACCTCCTATGATAATCAAGGATGACCAATATGCTGGATGCCGATGGTATTTGTTGGGTTTTGTGCCTCAACCCAACCTACAACTATCTTACCACACCGATTAAATTAATTAGGGTGTGGTAAAAACCAGTTGGTAAAAAATGCCACAACTGCTTCTGGTGGGCGGTGCCCACCCTACGAATACAACTGATTAAATTAATTACCTCCTATGAGAATCAATGATGACCAATATGCTGGATGCCGATCGATCGCACTCAGTTTTGCTTGCTGCAATGCTTGAGGAGGACTCATCCCCTGCTTGATATTCTGATAAAAGGCGATCGCGATCTTCCCCTGCTGCCCATCTTCACTTGACCAGAGATTCCCGATCGTCCCTTTCGCCCCTGCCATTTTCCACAGATAAGCAAGTCCTGAAATTTCCGGCCCTGGGGGGATAACCATGCTAATGAGTTCGGTTTTTTCCAGTCCCAGAAGTGCTACATTGCCAATGGGGAAAGTTTGATTGTTAGCAAATAGCAAGGTATTCTCTTCCATGCCTAAATTGGCACAGCCTCCGGGTTGGAAACAACCGTGAGTTTCTAGGTGCAGAAACAGATATCGGGGCCCTTGACTTTTGAACCGATCGAGAGTTGCTTGACTGCCAATATATGCTTTACTATTGGGAAAAATTCTGCTAATTTCTCTCGCTGTTACTTCTGGTAGATTAACTGGCGCGGGCGAAGGGTTGGCGACTGCTAAGAGATATACATTCTGGTGCATCAGCAACCATAGGGCCCCGCTACCCCACAGCAGCAGCAATGCCCCACTCAGAATTATCCCTGGTTTCCGCCACAACCAAATTGCCACGCTGCCCACTATTATTACTACTACTAGAGATATCAGGATCTGTAAGGCGATCGCCCTTATATCTACCAGGTTCAAAGCTTCTGTCCGTTCCCCAGTCAAACCCTCTACCCGAGTCAGATAGTTGACGACATATTTCTCAATCAAGTATTCGTCCCCAGAAGCCCGATCGCACTCTTTCCTTGACTCACTCTCACTCTCACATAAAATTTCCCAGGGAATCTTCCCCAAGTTTCCCCTGGCGATAATACTCAACTGCTGGGGCGCTGCTGCTTGAATTTCCCCTGCCACTGGACCTATCAATATCTCGTACAATTTCACACTGGTTTCCCGATATTTTCTGTCCTTGGGGTCCGATATTTGCTGGCGGTAATCTTGCAGCAACCGATCTAATTCCTCTGGCTTTATCTTTTCTTTTCTAACATTTATTCCCTCTTTTGTCAACACAAATATTGCTAAACTCGGGGAGACATTTTCTACTCCCGTCAGCAACACCGGATGCACGATCGCCCTTTCTCCCGGGATCTTCGAGAGCAGTTGTTCGCTCTCAATCGGAGTCCTATATAATAGTTCTGCTACTTCTGGGAATTGACTGGCGAACGCTGCCTCTTGCTGGGACAATGATGCTTGCGAGTTCTGCAGTTCTTGGGCTACTCCTACATCGTAATTCTGGGCTAACTGTTGTTCGAGTAAATTAATTTCCTCATGCTTGCCCTGCCACCGGGCCATTGCTGCTTCCGCTTCCGGGTTGGCCACCCGCCCCTCAATCCTTCTAAAATAGTCAGCTAGGTCTACAATAGTTGCTAAATTCACCCATTCATAGGCCCGAGATACTTGCTTTTGTTCGATCAGCAGATCCAACAGCGGGATCAGCAGTTGGCGGTATTCTCTTGACTTCAGCATCCCTGCCTGTTGCATCTGTATGCTAATCTTTACAGCTTCTTCTAAAGGCCCGATCGCCTCTGCCGGTCGGTCCAATACTTGGTAGAGGATCGCTATATTTTTCAGAGTCTTGACTATGGGCGATCGCACCCCCACTTCCTTGTCCACTACCAAAGCTTGCTGAAAGAAACTCAATGCCCGTTCTGCTTCTCCCAAGTCTCCGTAGACGGCGGCGATATTATTTAGAGTTGTCGCTACCACCGATCTATCTGCCAACTTTTGGGCGATCGGCAAGGCTTGTTGGTAGGATTGTAAGGCCCGTTCTGGTAGTTCCAGATCTCCGTAGGCCGCTGCCATATGATTCAAGGTCGCAACTTCCCTTTCTCTATCTCGAAGTTGCCTAATTATCGGTAATGCCCCACTGAAGGACTGCAATGCTTTATACCTTTGCCCGATCGCCCTATAGGCCACGCCGATATTATACAGCACCTCTACCTCTCCCGGGCGATCGCCCATCTGCTGGCGCAGGGGTAAAGCTTGTTGATAGTAATTCAACGCCTGTCGATCTTGTCCCAGATTTCTGTATGCTGCCCCCAGTCCCGTCAGTGTCGCCGCTTTTGATGACCGATCTCCCACCTCTTTTAATATCGACCAAGCTGACGAGTAATTCTTCAATGCCTGCTGAGAGTCTTCCCTATCTAAGTATACCGCCCCGATATTACTTAGGGCGATCGCTTCTGAGATGCGATCGCCCACTTCCCTACTTATCTGTAAAGCTCGATCGTAGAATTCCAGCGCCCTGGTTGCTTCTCCCTGTTGCTTATATACCGCCCCGATATTATTCAGCGTCGTCCCTAACTCTCTGCTGCTTCCCCGATCTCTTTCAATTGACAGTCCTTGCTGGTAATATGCTAACGCCTCTTGCCATTTTCCCTCTTCGTAGTATATCGTACCCATAGCATTCAGAGTCGCCGCTTCTGTCGAACTGTCTGCCAACTCCCGAGACATCAGCAACAATTCCTGATAGGACTCCAACGCCTTTTCCCCTTGTCCCAGTTCTTTCTCTAGCCCCGCGATCTGCTTGAGAATCTTTACCTTGAGCGCTACCCGCACTTCGTATTCGGCACCATCCCCTAACTCTGCTATTATTTTCCTGACTCTATTATAGTAATCCAAGGCTTTTTTTCGGGATCCTTGTCCTCTGTATAAACCCCCAATGTTTTGCAAGACGATCGCGATTCCTGCCCGATCGCCCCCTTCCTCGTACCGCCTCAAGGCCAGGTTGTAGAACTCCAATGCCCTTCCTTCTTCCCCTAGCTTTTTATATACTAAACCCATATTATTCAGAGCCGTAGCCGACCCCGATTCATCCCCCAAGATATAATAGTTCAAATACGCCGCTTCGTTATAATAATACAAGGCTTCATCTGTGCGACCAATATTATTATAGTTCACTCCCAACCCCAGCATGGCGTTGGCTTCTAGATCCCGTCGCCCCTGTTTTTTTGACTCTGACAAAACTTGCTGCCAAGTCCCGATCGCCTCAGTATATTTACCTTGCTGGGTTTGCTGCCATGCTTGCTGTTGCCGTCGCAATATTTCTCGTTCCTGTATATTGGCCGTCACTCCCCAACTAGGTGAGTACATCAACATTATGTTCCCAGGAGCAAAACATATACTAGCAACTATTAGGCTGCCTAAAATACTTTTCATTATTTGTTCTTGCTCATCGCTGCTATTTTCCATCCTAAACGGGTTGGCTGCTGATAAACTCGCTTTAATGTGTTAACATCTCTAGCAGAAATCCTCGGAGGATGGCGCAGCTGGGAAAAATACATCACGTCCGACTGATTAGGAGAATGTCCCCATATTCCCAATGCATGACCCATTTCGTGACGCGCCGTTGCTGTCGTGTATTCCGATGTCTGGTTCGGACTTAACCAGATCGTAAACTTATGTGACAAGACCCCCGAGGCATTATTATATAGCTTAAAGCGCGCTAAAGCTGCTCGCACCCGACCTAACTCTCCGTTGGGCCCCAACTGCAACGGCGGATTTTTGCGTTTAATGGTTATATCTGCCATTTCTTGTCGTTCTACCATTTCTAAGGGCAGATACACTTGCCATTCTTTTACCCCAACCCATACGGCCTCTCTCCATGCTTGCCCGCGAATATCTTCTCCTGATGAATCTAGATAAATTTTAATCGGAAAGGACGACCATACTAGATAACCTACCTCCGTTTGCTCCACGCGATCGAAATAATCGCCACTGTCATCTTTATCTTGCCATTGGGCTAGACTGGGCGGTAGGGGATGCACTGCCAGAGGTGCTTGCTGTCCCGCCCATAAGGGCGGAAAATGAGTGGCGATCGCGAGGATCAAAGATGCGATCGCCACTCTCAAAACTAGCCATAACTGCCGCATCAACCTAACCAGTTGGCGCTCAAAATCACAGTTAAGCCGATAAACATTACCGTCAGGGTCCAGGTAATGCGGTTGAGGGCAGTTTCGGCACTTTTGGTACTGGTAAACAGTTGCGCTTGTCCGCCAATGCCGCCCAGGCCATCTCCTTTGGGACTATGCAGCAATACTAAGACGATCAAACCCACGGCAGATACGGCCCAAATTATTTCCAGGATGTCGTTAACATTCATAGGTCAGTGGTTATTTGTCAGTGGTTAGTGGTTAGTTGTCAGTGGTTATTTGTCAGTGGTTAGTGGTTAGTTGTTAGTGGTTAGTTGTCATGGGAGTTGTTAACAGAAGCAGGTAATCAAATTAACTAACAACCCACAACTGACCACCTACAACTGACCACCTACAACTGACAACTTACAGAGATATTCGGACCGGAGAACGATTTTCTCGCACTTGATAGGCAGGTAATCGCAACATGGATTTACCTGTCATTTCCAAGGGCTGCGGTAGCCTTAAAATATCCAGGATGGTCGGCGCGATGTCTGCTAAACAACCGTCACTCCTGAGACCGACTTCCGCCCCATGTCCGGGGATTTTTAGTCCTTCCCCTTCTATCAGGATAAACGGAACTGGATTGGTCGTGTGAGCTGTCCAGGGGTTGCCCGCTTCGTCTTGCATCAGTTCCGCATTGCCGTGATCTGCTGTAATGATTACCGTCCCTCCCACTCGGTTGATCGTTTCCACTAGCTGTCCCAAACATCGATCGACCGTTTCTATGGCTATTACTGCCGCTGGTTGCATGCCCGTGTGACCGACCATGTCCGGGTTGGCGTAGTTGATCACTATTAGAGAGTATATCTGTTGGGCGATCGCCTCACAGGCTTCCTCCGTGACTTCATCTGCCGACATTTCCGGTTCTTGGTCGTAGGTCGGCACCATGGGACTCTGGACCAGATGGCGATCCTCTCCAGGAAAGGGTTCCTCTAAACCGCCATTAAAGAAATAGGTCACGTGGGCGTACTTTTCCGTTTCCGCAGTTCTAAACTGTTTCAGTCCGTGCTGGGCGATCGCTTCTCCGAGAATATTGCTCAGGTTCTGGGGTTCAAAGGCTACCAATACTGACAAACTCGGATCGTACTGGGTAAAGGTGGCAAAGGTCAAAGGATCGATCCGCTGCCTGGAAAACCCTGTAAACTCCGGGTCTACAAAGACTTGAGTTAACTGTCGGGCCCTGTCTGGGCGGAAGTTAAAGAAGATCACCCCGTCTCCGGGTGCCACGGCACCGGGCGCTATCCGCATCGGCACCACGAACTCATCTGTTACTCCTCCATCATAGGATGCTTGCAATACTTCTACGGCACTGCGATCGCATCCCGGGCCATCGGTGGTCATCAGGTCGTAGGCTTTTTGGATCCGGTCCCAGCGCTTGTCCCGGTCCATGGCATAGTAACGACCGCTGAGGGTGACGATGCGCCCGACTCCGATTTTTTCTATATAGTCTTGAAGGCGCCCGATCGCCTTCACGCCATCGGTAGGATAGGTATCCCTGCCATCGGTAATAGCATGGATGCAAACCTGGGAAATCTTTTGGGTAGCTGCCATATCCAGCAGTCCCAATAAATGGTCCAGATGGGAATGCACGCCCCCTTCCGAACATAGCCCTACCAAATGTAGTTTACCGTCGCGCCTGCGCAGTTCGGAACACAGTTTAGTCAGAGCCAGATTTTCTTTTAGGGAACCATCTTCTACTGCATCCGAGATCCGGACTAATTCCTGCTTGACTATCCGACCTGCGCCGATATTGACGTGACCCACTTCCGAATTGCCCATTTGACCCTCTGGCAGTCCCACATCCTTGCCGGAGGTTCTGATTAAGGTACTTGGATAAGCCGCCCACAGGCTATCCATGACCGGAGTTTTCGCGGCAGCAATGGCGTTGCCGTCACGGGCTTCGCGGTAACCCCAGCCATCTAAAATGACTAGCACTACAGGGGATACAGGTGCTTGCGCCATACTCGTTCACCTTGATTTAGTCTCATTTCTCCCGCCCATCTTACCATCTGATTTTGCAATGAGCTGGCAATAGTTGCTAATATAATCATTAAGATAATCCTAAGCATGTCCTGCATTCCCTGTGACAAATTCTTTATGACAAATTCAAAGATTACAGATAGATAACGGACGCGGGACGGGCACCGACGCCTGTAGAACGCATCTGACAACTGACGGTGGTGGGTAAGGCATTATGAGTTTATCTTTCAAGCAATTAACGATCTATCTGAGTTTGCTGACAATTGGTGGCACTGCTGGATTGTTCGGCAGTCGCTATCTGTTCGGGCCAAGTCCCGATCGCCCGTCGGCGGTCCTCCAACCTTTGGCCCTGCCAACCCCTGCCCTCCGGGACAATAGCGATCCTAATTTTATTGCTTCCGCAGTGTCCAAAACTGGGCCCGCTGTGGTGCGCATTGATGCCACTCGCCAAGTGGTCTCCGACCTGCCGGATAACTTGCCGGCACCCCTGAGGCGGTTTTTGGGAGGTAGGTTGTCTCCCAGACGAGAAAGGTTGGCCCGGGGCACGGGGTCGGGATTTATCCTCACCCCTGATGGTAATATTATGACCAACGCTCATGTGGTGGCAGCTGCCGAGATGGTAAATGTCACCCTTAAAGACGGTCGCAGCTTCTCGGGTGAAGTGCTGGGCGCAGACCCTGTTACGGATGTGGCCGTGGTGAAAATTGCGGCCACAAATCTGCCGACGGTGCAGTTGGGCAGTTCTGCTGACCTGGTTCCCGGAGAATGGGCGATCGCGATCGGGAATCCTCTGGGTTTGGACAATACGGTCACTGCGGGGATTATCAGCGCTACGGGTCGTTCCAGTTCTCAGGTGGGCGCACCGGATAAAAGAGTCAGGTTTATCCAAACCGATGCGGCCATCAATCCCGGTAACTCTGGCGGCCCTTTACTGAATTCCCGGGGGGAGGTGATTGGCATGAATACGGCCATTCGTGCTGATGCTCAAGGCTTGAGTTTTGCCATCCGCTCTAAAAAACTTACCCAAAGTTGGACAAATCCCGGCAAAGCTGAATGTGGCCCTCATTTGGCGTTCTTTTCCTGCTTCGACGCATCCGTCCTGCCTCGGCAGGACGTTGGCTAGATGCTCCACAGGCCGACGCGGAAGAGCTTCCCGCCTTCTGTAAATTAATTGCCGCATTCCAATCGCGGTCTAGGAAGAAGCCGCAGTTAGGGCAGCCTATAGTTCTGTCCTGCAGCTTTAAGCCTTTATGAACGTGGCCGCAATGGGAACAGGTTTTAGATGACGGATAGAACCTGTCAACTACCGTTAAGAAGCTGCCGTACCATTGGCACTTGTACTCTAGCTGTCGGCGAAACTCGTAAAAGCCGCCATCCGCTATAGCCTGTGCCAAGCGGTGGTTCTTCATCATTCCGCTAACATTCAAGTCTTCAATTACAACCTCGCCGTGGTTCTTGGCGAGGTATGTAGTTAGCTTGTGAGTGGCATCGTTCCTGATGCAAGCAACGCGGTGATGCGCTTTTTGCAGCTTCCTTATGGCCTTCTTGCGATTGTTGGAACCCTTGACCTTTCGGCTAACCGAGCGTTGTAAGCGGGCAATTTTACGTTTTGCTTTGCGGTACGCTTTGACTGCCGGGAAGGTCTTGCCATCGCTTAAGGTCGCTAGGGTTTTGACCCCCAAATCGACGCCGACGCATCCATTTGGATGCTCTACCGGCTGAGGGTCAACATCTACCTTATAGGAAATAAACCACCGACCGGCTTTGCAACTAATGGTTGCGTTGCTGGTGGATTTGGCCAGTATTGGCGGCAGGTGTTTCTCGTAAGTTTTCACCCAACCAATTCTGGGCAACTTGATTCTGTTGCCCGAGGCTTTGATGGTTCCTTCCAGGTAAAAACTATCGTTGCGGCCTTTCTTCTTAAAGCGAGGAAATCCCCGACCTTGGACTGTAAAGAAATTTTTAAATGCCCTGTCTAAGTCCCTCAAAGCCTGCTGGGGCGCGCATTTGGATACCTCGTAATACCAGGGATTGGCCGTTTTTACCTCGGCTACTAGCCGCTTGTGCAGGTCTATTGCAGTAGGACGCTTTTCTCCGTTTTTATGGGCATCTATGCAAGCAGCCAATCCCCAATTGTACGCATGACGTGCAACGCCAGCGTGTTTGGCCATCATGGTTCGCGCTTCATTATTGAGTTTTAGCTCTGTTTTGAATGACTTCATTCGATTTGACTATGACCCTTGCTGCGTACAGCTAAAGTTAGACATATTTTTATCAAATTGCACTTTTTGTCTAACTTTGCTCAAAATTGTCCAATTTATCGTTTTCTGCCGGAAGCCCTCACATATGAAGATTGATGCTTTCCTGTGGCAGGCAAGATGCCTGCCCTAGGACTTTACGGTTCTTTTTCGAGGGCCGTATCTAGCTGCATACGCTGTTCCATCTGCCGCAAGAAATAACCGCTCATCATGGCAGAAGCTAGCAAATTGGCCAGATTTTCCTTTTCGGTGACTATCTGCATGTCAAAGTTTTCCGGGGGTAAGTTTCCCACCAGTCCGTACACGTTTTGGGAAATGATATCTTTTACTTCTGGCGCGATCGACTTGGCAACTCGGGCTAAAATGTCGGGATCCTGTTTTTTAATGTATTTCAGCAAATCGTTGCCTTGCTCTTGTGTTGCATCGTCAGAGAAGAATTCCGAGTCCTCAAGGGAAAAAACCATGAAACTGGTGAATACCTGATTGGTGGCTACTGTTCCAGTATAGCATCGCTCTGGTATTTGGGGCTCCGATCGGGCCCCTGGGAACTAGGAAGGTCGAAGGGACTGTTGGGTAACGTTGCGCAAACCCAACTGCACGGATGCTTCATTCCTTTACCTCCTCGCCTAGTAAGGGATTGGGCAGTTGCTCGATCTGGAAGTATTGATGAAATTTGTTGGTGACTTGCAAGGAGTACGATCGCCCATTTGCTTGCCGCTGTCGCTTCACTAACCCTAATTCTACCAGTTGACCCACGTGCTGATAGGCGCCGCTGCCTCGCAGATCGATCAGGTCGCTTTGCACGATCTTATCACTGAGGGCGATCGCGGCTAATGTTCGCAAGGCCCCGACTCCCAATTCTGCTGGCAGTAAGTTGTAGGCGATCTCCTGAAATTCCGATCGCAGTTGCAGAGAATATCCTGCGGGGGTCTCTACCACTTCTAAGGCGCTGGATCGACTGGCATAGTCGGCCATGAGTTCTTTCATCGCTGCTTTTGCCTGGCGCTTGTTGCATTTAGCATAGTTGGCGATCTCGGCCATCGACAGGGCTTTTCCCTTTAGGTATAGTATCGCTTCTATCTTTGTTGCTAAACGCTCCATTGGCTGAGGGCTTTTTTTCTGGACTCGCGGGCGATCGGGTATCCTTCTCACTTGACTATACCATAACCTCAATTCTCTGGCTACCTTCGCTGGCGCCAAAAAATTTGCCAGTCCTCCCACCAGCGGACTAAGCCTTGAGACCGGCGTTAAGAGCCCGAGTCCTGACTCACGTTAAAGGAAGGTTTTAACCGACTAATAAAATGATGCTTCAACTAATTGTCGCATTGTTTTGACAAAATGATCTAATAGCTAATGGAAATGAACAAAGAACTAGCCATTAGCCATTAGCCGATCGATCGTCTGTGCAACCTATTTTTTCCCGGGTATCAAGCTGCCACTCAAACGCTTGAGCGCCGTACCTGCCACCTCTGCGTAACTAAGTTGTCCGCAGAGGATTTTGATCATTACTTGGGTAGCAATGGGTTGCTTGACCATTTTATAGCCCACACCAGAAAATCGGTAAAAGGCCCCAGCTATGCGCCCGGCCATCTTCATATCTGCTCCCCATTCTGCCGATATTACCTGAGTGTATTTCTCTAAGGCGTCACCTTCACCTCCTAGGGCCCGATCGATCGCCTCTGCTGCTTTCATGCCACTAAAGATGGAGGGGCGAATGCCTTCACCCATCAGCGGATCGACAATACTAGCAGCTTCGCCAGCTACAACCGCATTTTGGGCGTGCAGCTTGCGATCGCCATCCCACAAAAGCAGAGGATGTTCGTACCGCTGACTATTGCTAATCTCGATAGTAGCTGTCTGGGCGTATTCAGTCAGAAGAGACTGCAAGTCTTTGGGTTCGCCACCGACAAAGGTCGCGACGCTGATGGAATAGCCCTCTGCATGGGGAAAGTTCCAGATAAAACCATTTTTGTTTTTCTTCCCGCCAAAATCAAAGTGCATCTTGGGGTCATCTGGGGGGTTTTTTGCTTGTACCTCCAAGACCGCAGACATTCGCTGTTTACCCCCTTTGAAACCTAGCCATTTGGCCATTGGACCTTTGGCACCGTCAGCGGCAATTAGATAGCGACCCGTAACTGGTTCTTTGTCAGTATTTACTTGCCAACTGTCCTGGGAAAACTTGATGCCAGTAACTTCTGTATTGTCTCGCAGTTCGGCTCCCTGCTGCTGACCTTGCTGGATTAGAAAATGGTCGAATTTGTCTCGCCTTACCATCCACATTGGTTCGCCTTTGATCTTGGCGTCCACTTCGTCTCCCATCTGCCAGCTGTAATGTATTTTGTCTACTCTCAGGGATATGGCCGGGGAAAAGTCAAAATCAAACCATTGCCCGATCGCGGGTGAGACCCCGCCGCTACAGGGTTTATACCGAGGCAATGTTTCTTTTTCCAGAATCAATACCGAGCGTCCCCGCTTTGCCAAATGATAGGCTGCTGTTCCACCAGCTGGTCCAGCACCGACGATAATGCAATCATACATAATACTGATTTTTGGCTCTCCTTTAACAACAATTCTCTGGCAGCTTATGAAGTATAATCTCGGGTCTTTCGCTTCCCTTCTCGGGGTTAAAATGACATGTTACACGAACAATTAACAATTAACAACTAACAACTAACAACTGACAACTGACAACTGACAACTGACAATTTTTTCTTAAAGGATTATGATAGTTTATTATCATATTTAATCCATCGGGGTGGTGCTACTATGAACTGGCAAGTTCTCATTCTCTACGCTAACGGCAATCAGGAAGTGCTGCACTCTTTCAATCAGCGAGAAGCTGCAATTAGATGTGTTGATGCAATTTACGCTGCTTGGGGCTATCCGATGCACCTTGCCTATGTCGTTCGTCCCGCAGATCCTGCTACTGTCAGAGTCTCTGCATGACTTCTAACGCCAAGTTTTTTATCTCCCATTTTCTGTTTTCCGAAGGTGGGGAAGATCGCTGCGCCTCCCTACAGATCATCACCCCTAATACCTTTCACCCCTAATGTCTTTCACCCCTCCGACTACTGGTACTTTCCAAAAGATGCAGCCGTTAGCTGTCAATGCTCACAACTGCATCTTGGCCTTAGCTAAGGGTAGAAGATCGCCATCAAACTGTAGTAATTTCTTTTTCTTTTTTGGCCAGTAATTCATCAATTTGGGCGATATACTTGTTAGTTAGCTTTTGAATTTCTTCCTGCAAGTCTCGCCCTTGATCTTCAGAAATATCACCGTTTTTTTCTTGTTTGCGGACAGACTCTACCGCCTCCCTGCGGTTGTTCCGAATTGAGACCTTGCCTTCTTCAGCGTACCTAGCGGCGAGTCTCACAAATTCTTTGCGTCGTTCGCTCGTTAGGGGGGGAATATTCAGTCTAATTACATTTCCATCATTATTCGGTGTCAAACCCACATCTGATAGAGAAATTCCTTTTTCTATCAGATTTAGCGTACCCTTGTCATAGGGTTGAATCAAAAGCGTACTGGCATCGGGCGTACTCACGTTCGCCAGAGACTTGAGAGGTGTTGGGGTCTCGTAGTAATCTACCATCACCTTGTCCAGTAGGCTGGGATTAGCCCGACCCGTGCGGATGGTATTAAAAGCTCGTTGAGTCGCCTCAACTGCGCTGTCCATCATAATTTCAGCTTCATCTAAATCCATGCTAACCTCCATTTCTCTAATCACATTCATAGCACGGGGTGGGATTTTTTTTCAGTTTGCGGGATCGCCACCGCCGACGAGCGTTCCTACTGGTTCTCCCCGAACAGCGCGACCGATATTGCCCGGCTGGGAAAGGTCAAACACAATAATCGGAATATGATTATCTTTGCATAAAGCGATCGCCGTGCTATCCATCACCTGTAAATTCTGACTCAGGACCTGGCCGTAGGTGATGCTAGCAAAGCGTCGTGCCTCTGGGTTAGTCTTGGGGTCGCTATCGTAGACCCCATCTACCTTGGTTGCTTTGAAAATCACCTCCGCATTAATTTCTGCGGCCCGGAGTGCCGCTGTCGTGTCCGTGGTAAAGAAAGGATTTCCCGATCCGGCACCAAAGATGACCACTCGTCCTTTTTCCAGGTGACGCATGGCCCGGCGGCGGATGTAAGGTTCCGCCACTTCCTGCATGGCGATCGCCGTTTGCACCCGCGTGGGCACTTGTATTTGTTCCAGGGCATCCTGGAGTGTCATGGCATTCATCACCGTACCTAGCATACCGATATAGTCTGCCGTTGCCCTATCCATTCCCGAAGCAGCTGCTTTGACCCCTCGGAAGATATTGCCACCCCCCACCACGATCGCCACTTGGACTCCACTGGCTACTACATCTGCCACTACCGAGGCGATGTTTTGCACTACCACTGGATCTATCCCGTAGTTTAGGCTGCCCATCAATGCTTCGCCGCTCAGTTTCAGTAAGACCCGCTGGTAACCTCTGGACATGCATCACTATTTTCTTAACTCAAATAACCTCCCACCGATTATTACAGATCCGATCTTGCAATTTGTCAAGCCAAGCTTGATAATTCTTTAGTGCCGCCGCCATTTAATCTCGCTGCCCACTGGATCTGTCGAGGCGATCGTGACTGGTTGGCCCTCAAGTACCTGGCCGATCGCCTGACGTAGGTAAGACACCTGCACTGCGGCTGCATCTTCTGGATTATCATCAATCAGCCCCCGATAGCGCAGTATTCCCTGATGGTCTAGCACGAAAGCCTCTGGCGTCCTGCTGGCGCCGAAGCTGCGAGCCACATCCTGAGTCACGTCTCGTAGATAAGGAAAGTTCATTCCGCCGGAGGTAGCAAATATTTTCATTAGCTCCATGCTTTCTGCCCGGTCTTGGGTCGTATCATTGGCGTTCATCCCGATCAGGGTTACCCCCATGGAAGCCAATTCAGTCTGGAGTTGTTTTAGCCTTTCCAGGTAATGCTGCACGTAGGGGCAGTTATTGCTGATAAATATGACAGCTACCACCTGATATTCTTCCAGATATCTGGCCAGGTGGTGAACTTCATCATCTACCCCAGGCACCTCAAAATCTGGTGCATAGCTGCTAATGGGAGTACCCGCCAAATTCATTACGCTCATTTCCCTTCTGCTACATAAGAATTACCCAAAGCTGCCCACAAGTAGACACCTCTGTAACTTACTTCCTGTTTCACTCTGATAGTGTCGGCACTGACCAGTCCACAGGCGTTCCACCGCCTAACTGGCGGCTATTTCCAAATTAATGGAGGCATGTCTGATCTCGATCTATCTCTAGACCACTGTTGTCACACCGGAAGATTCTTTCCGATAACGGCATGGAGTCTTTTTTGGTGTGACATCTAGAACAGGTCTTAGTTGAAGGATACCATTGGTCAAGCACGACTAAGGTCGAGCCATACAACTCACACTTGTACTCCAGTTGCCGTCTGAACTCGTAGAAACCCATGTCACCAATAGCTTTCGCCAGCTGGCGATGGGCCATCATCCCGGACACATTCAAGTCTTCAATTCCTATTCGGCTGTGGTTCTTGGCCAAATATGTCGTTCGATTATCAATTATCAATTATTAACCGAGTTTCCCACGGAAGCCAGTTCCATTATGTCACAGCCAATCACTCGATCTGACTCAAAACAACGCCGCAGTCGGCTAGTCAGGGGGTATGGCCTGAAATGCCCTTGCCATCCAATCTGGTTGGGGGACAATTTCCCGCGCCCCGATCGCCGGCAGTTGTTGGGCCTTAATCAGATCCGCCTCTTTGTCGGGTGGGCAATCCCATCTCCAGTATCCGGCCCATGACCCAATTTTGCAACGAGCCTTCATATTCATAGCGCAAATCTCCGCGATCGTCAATTTGAATTACGGTAAAGAGTGCGTCGGGATCTGCTGGTACGAGAATGAGCGCAAACATAGTCTTTTGGGTGGCTTGCAACATTTTCCATAGAGTTGTTAATTGCTAATTGTCAATGGTTATTTGACATTACTTTTATTCGTGACTGAAATCACAATTATTTATGTCAAAGATTACATATATAAATAGGAAGGATAAGATATAAGAATAGAAGCCGAAATGGGAAAGCAAGTATGATTAATATAAGTATAAGTGGCTATAAGCTGATAGAAAAAATCCATGACAGCACCAGAACGATCGTTTATCGAGGGATACGTGAAGATGACCAAAAAAGGGCGATATTAAAGCTGCTGAAGGCAGAGTATCCTACATTTGCGGAACTGGTGCAGTTGAGAAATCAGTACGTGATCGCCCTTAACTTGGACCTGCCGGGGGTGGTCACCCCTCTGGCCCTGGAGAACTACCGCCATGGCTTTGCCCTGGTGATGGCAGATGATGAAAGCATATCTCTGAAGGAGTATACTGGTGATAACCCTCTCAAGATAGAGGAATTTTTCCCGATCGCTATTTATCTGGTGAATACCCTGGAAGGATTATATCAAAATCGGGTAATTCATAAAGATATCAAACCCCACAATATCCTGATTAACCCGGAAACCCAGCAGGTAAAACTGATAGACTTCTCGATTTCTTCCCTCTTGCCTAGAGAAACTACGGAAATTCAAAACCCGAACATTTTGGAAGGAACCCTCGCTTATATCTCTCCAGAACAGACGGGGCGCATGAACCGAGGCATAGATTATCGCAGTGATTTTTATTCTTTGGGCGTTACCTGGTACGAACTGCTGACGGGACAGTTGCCTTTCGAGTCGAAGGATCCAATGGAGTTAGTCCACTGTCACATTGCCAAACAACCAACTCCACTCCACGAGATAGCACCGGATATTCCCAAAACTCTCTCCCTCGTCGTGATGAAGTTGATGGCCAAGACGGCAGAAGACCGCTATCAAAGTGCCAGGGGGATCCGTCACGACCTGGAAATCTGTTGGCAGCAATGGCAGCAGCAGGGTAGCATTACAGCTTTTACTTTGGGAACCCACGATAGAAGCGATCGCTTTATCATCCCGGAAAAGCTTTACGGGCGGGAAAGGGAAGTCGAAACATTGCTGGCAGCATTCGATCGCATTTCTGAGGGCAGGACGGAAATGATGCTAGTGGCAGGTTTTTCGGGAATTGGGAAAACCGCTGTGGTCAATGAAGTCCACAAACCCATTGTCCGCCAACGGGGTTATTTCATCAAGGGCAAATTCGACCAATTCCAGCGAAATGTTCCTTTTGTAGCCCTGGTGCAAGCTTTCTCTAACCTGATGGGGCAATTACTCACCGAAAGTGCAGCCAAATTGCAAGAGTGGCAAAATAAAATTATCATAGCTTTGGGAGAAAACGCTCAAGTAATTATTGATGTCATCCCGGAACTGGAACGGGTAATTGGCAAGCAACCACCGGTGCCAGAACTGAGTGGTAGCGCGGCCCAGAATCGGTTTAATCTGCTGTTTGGCAAGTTTATGCAGGTGTTTGCTACGCAAGAACATCCTCTGGTAATTTTTCTGGATGACTTGCAATGGGCGGACTCCGCTTCCCTGAAGTTGATGCAGCTATTGATGAGCGCCAGGGATAGTCCCTATCTACTGTTAATTGGGGCTTATCGGGATAATGAAGTGAGTCCCGCGCATCCGTTAATGCTGACTTTAGATGAGATTGGCAAAACTGAGGCGACTGTTAATCAAATTACCCTCGCCCCCCTAGGTATAAATGCTCTCAACCGCCTGGTTGCCGATAGCTTTATTTGTCCGCCAGAACTAGCATTGCCCTTGACGGAACTGGTGTATCAGAAAACCAAAGGCAATCCTTTCTTTAGCAATCAGTTCCTGAAATCCCTGTACGAAGAGGGACTGATTATCTTTAATGCAGATGCTGGTTATTGGCAGTGCGACATGACCGGCGTTAAGGAACTGTCTCTGACGGATGATGTGGTGGAGTTTATGGCCCGGCAACTGCAAAAAATGCCCTCGTCAACTCAAAATGTATTGGAATTGGCGGCTTGTATTGGCAATCAGTTTGACTTAGAAACTCTGGCGATCGTCTCCTCAAAGTCTCAAGGGGAAACGGCAGCATCCTTGTGGAAAGCGTTGCAAGAAGGGTTGATTATACCTATCAGTCAAACCTACAAGTTCTTTCAGTCCGCAGAGGAAGGGGCTGAGGGGTCGGAGAATTTATCGGTTGAGTACAAGTTTTTGCACGATCGGGTGCAGCAAGCGGCTTATTCCCTGATTCCGGAAGAGGAAAAAAAGACTACGCACTTGCAAATCGGGCAATTGTTGTTGCGCAACATCCCAGAAACACAACGAGAAGAGAAAATCTTCGATCTGGTCAATCAGTTAAATTATGGAGTGGAGTTAATCACTCAACCCATTGAACGGGAACAGTTAGCAAGGTTTAATTTAGCGGCGGGCACCAAGGCAAAAGCGGCAACGGCTTACAGTGCTGCCGTTGGCTATTTCGCGATCGGTCGAGAACTGCTGGTAATCGACTGTTGGCAGAGTCAGTACGAACTCACTTTAGCATTGTACGAGTCTGCGGCAGAAGCAACATATCTCAACGGCCAGTATGGGGAAATGGAAGCCTTGGTATCTGTGGTATTAGAACGGGCCCGAACTCTGTTGCACAAGGTGAAAGCCTATGAAGTTCAAATCCAAGCCAAGATAGCACATAACCAGATGCTATCTGCGGTGCAAACTGCCCGAGAAGTGTTGAAATTGTTAGACGTTACTTTCCCAGATGCACCAGAATTTGCAGACATTGAGAATGCCTTGCAGGAAACAGGGTCAAATTTAGCCGGAACAACTATTTCAGAACTAATAGAACTCCCGGAAATGACCGATCGGAACGTGCTGGCAGCTATGCAACTCTCCAACAGTATATTTGGCGCTGCCTATTTAGCCGTTCCTACCCTGATGCCCCTAATTGTCTTTAAGCAAGTGAATTTGTCTGTGAAATACGGCAATACTTCCGTCTCGGCTTTTGCTTATGTTAATTATGGTTTACTTTTGTGTGCTTTGGTGGGGGATCTAGATGCGGGTTGGGAATTTGGCAAGCTTTCCTTGAAAGTGCTGTCAAATTTGAATGCTAAGAATTTTCAAGCTCGGGTGATGGCAAATTTTAATATATTTGTCAGGCATTGGAAAGAACATCTGCATTCGACCTTAACACCTTTGCTAGAGGCTTACTCTTGCGGCTTGGAGACGGGAGATTTAGAATTCGCCGCCTATTCGGCTTACAATTATTGCCGGAATCTATATTTGAGCGGCCAACCCCTATCAGATGTAAAAAAAGAGTTATTAAACTACAATAGCGCTCTGGTGCAGATCAAGCAAGAAACAACTCTGAATTATGGAAAGATCTGCTTGCAAGTCGTCTGCAACTTGATAGATAAAGTCGCAGATTTTTCCCAAATCACCGGGGAAGTATACGAGGAACAGGCGATGCTGCCAATGCATCAGCAAGGGAACGATCGCTACGCGCTGTTCTGCTTGTCTTTCCACAAACTTATCGGATGCTATCTGTTTCGGCAGTACGATCGAGCTGTTACCCAAGGTGACTTGGCAGAAAGTTGTTTGGATGGCGCGACGGGAATGCCAGATGTGGCCGTATTCTATTTCTACGATTCTCTGGCAAGGTTGGCGGTATCGGATTTGGCGGCAGTTTCAGAACAAAAAGAGTTTCTCCGCAAGGTGGAGGGAAATCAAGAAAAAATGCAAAAATGGGCCCATCACGCGCCCATGAACCATTTGCACAAATTCCATCTAGTAGCAGCGGAGCGACATCGGGTGTTAGGTGAAAAGATGGAGGCCATGGAGATGTTCGATCGGGCGATCGCGGGCGCCCAGGAAAACGGGTACGTACAAGAAGAAGCCTTGGCCAACGAACTGGCTGGCAAATTCTACTTAGAATGGGGCAAGGAAACCATTGCCGAAGCCTATCTGAAGAAAGCCTACTACTGCTATGCCCGCTGGGGTGCGAAGGCCAAAGTAGAAGACCTGGAAAAACGCTATCCGCAATATCTAGTGCCGATATTAAACCTGGAAGAAACTAGCTTGACTACCAGAGAAACTATATCCCGCCTGACTGCTGGGACCGTGACTTCCACAAGTACCAGTGGCATCAGTGCGGTTCTGGAGTTAGAAACAGTCATGAAAGCTGGGCAAGCTATTTCTGGGGAAATTCAGCTAGATAAGTTGCTGGCAATTTTGATGCAGGTGGTGATGGAGAATGGGGGAGCATCAAAAGGGGCTCTGATTTTACCATCCGGAGAGAACCTGATGCTAGCAGTGAGCTGTGTAAACAATCAAGCCTGTAAGATATTTTCTCCAACCGTTGTCAGTTCCAGTGAAGTTCCTCTCAGTCTGCTCAACTATGTCCAACGCACAATGGAAACTGTAGTTATTAAGGATGCTAGCAAAGAAACTACCTGGGCAGGCGACCCCTACATGATAGAGCATGAACCCAAATCTGTCCTCTGTACTCCGATTATTCGTCAAGGTAAGACTATCGGGATCCTGTACCTGGAAAATAATCTGGTAACTGGAGCCTTTACCCCCGATCGGGTGGAAGTTCTGAACATCCTCTGCGCTCAAGCTGCCATCTCCTTAGAGAACGCCCAACTTTACCAGCAGTCACAAGACTACGCCTACAAGCTAGAACAATCACTGCAACAACTTCAAGAAATGCAACTTCAACTTGTGCAAGGTGAAAAGATGGCGTCTCTGGGTCAATTAGCAGCAGGGGTTGCCCACGAAATCAACAATCCCGTCAGCTTCATCGCGGGTAATATCAACCATGCCCGGGAGTATGTCCGGGATCTGATTAACCTGATCGATCTGTACCAAGAACATTATCCCCAGCCCCTGCCAGAAATATCGGAGGAGATCGAAGCTATTGACTTAGAGTATCTAGTCAAAGATTTGCCGGAACTGATTTCTTCCATGGAAACAGGGACAAACCGCATTACTCAAATTAGCCACTCCATGAGAACCTTCTCCCGTGCGGATACTGTTAGCAAGGTGTTGTTTAACATCCATGACGGACTAGATAGTACCCTGATGATTTTAAGTCATCGCCTGAAAGCAAACCCAAACCGCCCGGAGATTCAGATCGTCAAAAACTATGGGGAGTTGCCGGAAATCCCATGCTATCCCGGGCAACTCAATCAGGTGTTTATGAATCTGATGGCCAATGCCATTGATGCCCTGGAGGAGTATAATCAGGGACGGAGTTACTCCGAAATTAAGGATAACCCCAATCAAATTACCATTAGCACGGAAATTCTGGAGAACAGTCAAGATATAGCGATCGGGATTAAAGATAATGGCCCGGGCATGTCAGAGGAGGTACAACGCAAGGTATTCGAGCATTTGTTCACTACTAAACCCCCTGGCAAGGGGACGGGGTTGGGGTTGTCTATCTCTCGGCAGATTGTCGAGGATAAACATGGTGGTAAACTTAAGTGTAGTTCCCAAGTTGGTGTTGGTACAGAGTTTGTTATTGAGATTCCTCTCGGGGGCGATCGTTGACAATAGGTGAGTGTGATAAGATTGTTATATGATACCATGGATTAGCTATGAAGACAGAAACCATCACTTTTTAAGTTCCTATTAATCTACTGGCAGCCTTAAAATTAGGCAGCGCCGAATCGGAACTAGAGGTTTAATTAAGGGGAATCATTTGCGAGGCGACATTAGTATAAGATGAAAGAACCTATCCCTAAGAATTTAGTGCTAATTGGTGGCGGCCACTCTCACGCGATCGCATTGCGCCTTTTTGGCATCAACCCATTACCAGGGGTAAACCTCACTCTGATCACGGACTGTTCCCATACTCCCTATTCTGGCATGCTTCCGGGTCACGTGGCCGGCTTTTATAATTTCGATGAATGTCACATTGACTTGCCACATCTTTGTCAGTTTGCTCAAGCCCAGATATATATCGATCGGGCAATTGGTTTAGACTTAGAAAATAATCGGGTACTCTGTGCCGAAGGCCCAGCAGTAAGCTTTGATTTGCTATCCATTGACATTGGCAGCACGCCAGCCCAAATATCCGTACCCGGTGCTGCAAAATACGCTATTGCCGCAAAACCCGTACCGCAATTTTTGCAAGCTTGGAATCAACTAATATCTGAGACCGCAGAACTGAGAAAACCGATAATTATTAGTATTGTTGGTGGTGGGGCCGGGGGTGTAGAACTAGCGCTGACAATGCAACAACGGCTGAGAAAAGTTATCGGCATAGAAAATGTGAAGATTCATTTATTCCATCGGGGCAGGGAATTGATGAATTCTCACAATCTCTGGGTACGCCAACGCCTGGAGAAAATTCTGATTCAGCGCGGTATCCAACTGCACTTACAAGAAAATGTTTGCGAAGTCAAACCCGGAGAGGTGCGGTGCGAGTCGGGTTTGACCGTTGAGTGCGATCGCATATTTTGGGTAACGCAAGCATCAGCACCCAGTTGGTTGGGGGAATCGGGGTTGACAACGGACTCGTCAGGTTTTATCCTCGTAGAAGATACCCTGCGATCGGTCTCTCACGGGCAGGTATTTGCCGCTGGGGACATTGCCACGATGAAGAATTATCAGCGTCCGAAAGCGGGAGTATTTGCAGTCCGTCAGGGAAAACCATTGTTTGAGAATTTGCAGCAGATGTTGCTGTCCAAACCTCTACAACCCTATCGACCTCAGCAGGAGATTTTGGGTTTGATTGGCACCGGTGATGGACGGGCGATCGCCTCTCGGGGGAACTGGGGTTGCGGTCCCTCGAAGCTGCTGTGGGTTTGGAAAGATCATATCGATCGCAAGTTTATGCGCCTGTTCAGCGACTTGCCGCGAAGGTAGGGTGGGCACTGCCCACCATCCCTTACTGGTCGTGTAAAAAATTATGCTGTAAACATGGAAGAATATTTACAATAAAATATGTCAGAACGTAGGGTGGGCACCGCCCACCATCCGCTACCGGTTGTGTAAAAAAATCTGCTGTAAACATGCCACTAAATTTATAATTCAGTATGTCAGAAGCTGCAAGTATTAAAGTAGTCTCCGGTAGCGATCGCACCCTGGATAAACAGGAAATAGACTCTCATGAAAGGCTAGTTTTGTCCGATCGCGATCGGGATTTTTTTATATCAGTGATGTCAAACCATCCTAAACTGAATAGTAAACTAAAAGATGCGATCGCAGAATATCAAGAACAGTACGGAAATATAATGGGTGCATCATAGTACAGTAATTTCTCTCGTTCCCTGACTCTGGCAGGGAACGTCCATAGGAGGTTCTGCCTCCAATGAACTAAACACAAATCGCCAGTCTCGAAATCACCGATGTTGGGTTTCCGCACGAAACCAAACCTACGGCTACCGGTTGAGTACAAAAGGTAAAGAAAATTGGGAGTTGACTTTTTATTCAAGTTGAGCTATAGTAGATCTATGTGGATTTTGCATAAATACCGGGAGGTGGAATGACTGCTACCTACAATGAACCAACACTATCGTTCGACGAGTTGACGTTACATCTAATTGCCAGTGGCGTTATTAAACTCTACGAAAAAGTCAAAGATGGCGCTCCGCCAACCCTTCCTTATCCCAAAGAACTCCAGCGCGGTCTCGATCGACTCGTGTTAAGCTGTTTGCGTCAAGGAGAAAAACCGCCACAGGGAGTTCCCGACTTACTTGCCTGGTGCCAAAAACCCCTGTCAGAGTGGCCAATTCAATTGCCAGAAGATGCTGGCACGGCAGACAAACTGCTTGACGAGCAGATTCCTACAGGCATTTGCGAAGAATGGGCGATCGCGAGTGGAGATGTGGAAGCGGAAGCGATCCAGAAACAGTTGTTGCTAAATGTGATGCAGGTGTGCAAATCAGATGAGGCACCTAATTCTTATGTTGCTTTCCGGGAATTGCTGATTAGCAAACCCGTACTAACAGAATTTGAACTGCTACAGCATTGTCTTGATGATCCGTTGCAAATACTGGAAGCACAGATTAAAACAGCCTACGAACCGGCACCTGAATCTTATGCGGTTAATGGTCAGTTCCACTGTTGCTCGAATTGCGGTAATATTCTGCTCCGCACTGTCAAAGGAGATTTGATTTGTGCTGAAGATCGCTGTCGTACTCAAGGGTTTAAAGTTGGGCGTCAGGTTCCCCAAAAAGAGGGAGTGCTTTGGTTGAAGCGAGGACCACGGCGGTTTGTAGCGGCACCCGGTCGCGCCGAACTGCGATTGGCAGATAAACTGAAAGAGTTGGAACTGGAAGTGGAACTATGGCCCAATTTTGACAGCTACGATCTGCGGATTGTTTTCCCAGATGGAGATGCCTGGGCGATCGATGTTAAAGATTGGAAGGATCCTTTCTTGTTGGCACGGAAAGTTAAGCAGCAAGAGCCGCCAATTGCCAGCGACCCACCTTGGACCCAAGCTTACTTTGTCTTCCCAGACGATCGCCAGCAACAACGTTCCGATTATAAACGAGCATTTTGCAACCATACAGGGCTTCCCAAGCAGATTAAGGCCAAGTTTGAGAAGGAGTTAATTAAAGATGTCAAACGCAAGCTAGGGGTAAATAATTAAATGCGCGATACAACTCAATGGCGAGGGAGCCTGAAAGCAATAAGCGAGGACATAAAAAAAAGGGCAACAGAGCTAAATTTTACCACATTTTGCGATATCGAATTGGGACTTTATCTATTGTCTCAGTTGGCACCAAATGCTCCAGCTATTGCTCTCTGGGTGTTGCTGACGGGCTATCCGTTTCCCGTGGCGTCAGCAGCAAATTGGAGTGAAAAACAGCATCGGATGCTCGGTAATGCCCGCCATATTCTCACCCAATTTAGAAGCAAATACAGTTGGGAGCGATCGTTGCAGCGATATCGTCAAGTAGACGAAATTGTGCGCGGTTTTGATGTAGACGAGAACCTAGAACAGTTTTCCTTCCGGGAAGTCAGCATTTGTTCTAAACGCAATGAAATCTACACAAAGACTCTTGAAGAACCTCTACCCCATCGGAAAAACTCGGTTGAATGGGCTACTGCTGGTAAGTACGAATGTAGCGATGGCAAGTATAGAGTCACTGTCGATCTTGCCTCTGAGTTGGTATTTCCGCCACCGTCCGGTCACGACTTGAACTTGAAGGGGACAAATCAAAGACAGACAATTACTGTTACCTGGGAAGATTTGCTGGAGACTGCTCAATGGATGGATACTCAGTCTGACGGAAAGTGGAAAGAACGTCTATCCAGGGTACGCCTAGACCTATTTGACTCCGATGACACCCTGACCCGTGCTGAGAAGTTAACATTTAATGGGTTGATGCATCTGATCGGGATGGTGTCTTCGGGGAAATCAACTTTAATGGATATCTTGGCAGTTTGGGCTGCTAAACATGAACTCCACATAACGATCGTCGTCGGAGACGTGATCTCGGCCCTGAACCGCGCTAAACTATTCGATCGCTTAGGTATTCCCGTGGCTCCCATGTTGGGTGCATCCAACCGCGATCGCCATACTAACCGCTTGCACCGTGCCTGGAATGCCGAACATCCCTTAGAAAAATTCAATCAGGAACACGTCGGTTTCCGGTGGCTGAGTACCGCTTGTCCTTTAAGCGAACTGCGTCGGGATGTGGCAAAACCTTTCTCAGCGGGCAAACAGCCTTGTATAACACTCTCTGGCATCAACGAACCAGATGATGAAGAGCAAGAACAACCAGATACAAGGAAAACTTATGTTTGTCCTATCTATAGTGCTTGCCCGTTTCATCAGGTACAGCGGGACTTGGTGGATGCCAAAATTTGGATTGCTACCCCAGCTAGCTTAATTTACAGTCGGGTCGCGTCACAAATCAACCAGGAAAGTATTCGTTTTTCCGAGTTAGTATATCGTCGCAGCGACCTGGTCATTGTTGATGAAGCGGACCAAGTGCAAGTACAACTCGACAATTTGTTCAGTCCCGGAGAAAAGTTATTCGGTCAGAAAGGAGATGGGTGGTTCAGTAAAGTTCAGCGACCGGTGGTGCAGCAGCTAAATCAAGGGGGACGGGGACAATTGATCGATCCGGATGTCGATCGCTGGTGCAAAGCCCATGATATGGTGCAGACAGCAACGAGTCGCATCTATGCCCTCATTCTGAGTCAACCACAACCAGCACTCAGCGAGTGGATCGATCGAGGAGAATACTTTACAGACTGGCTAATTCTCAATAAGTTGGCGATGGCTCTTTCTGGCGCTCGCTACAAGACACGGGACAAGCATCAAGGTTATCGCCGACTGAGGGAATTATTTAATAATTACATCGGAGACCCCCTCGGCGATCGCAGCAACAACCCTCTGTGCGAACTGACTCGACTGGCGATCGCGGTTATAGATGACGATCTGCTGCGCCTGCGCCTGGGTGAATGGATCGATGAGAATAAAGAACCTGATGTCACCTTGACAGAGGAACGACGAGAACATGCTATAGTCCAAATGGAGTTTGCACTCTTAGTGGCAGTGCTGCAAAACAGACTTAACCTGATGTTGCGGGACTGGAAACATGTGGAAGCGCCTCTGAAGTTACAAGAGCAAAGTTCGATGTTATTCTACAGTCCGCCCAGAGACTATGAAGGAATAATTCCCGTGGCTCCAATGGGTAACGTGCTAGCTTTCCAATATGTCAGTTATAGCGACAGCGGACCGGGAGATTTGCGGTTTTTCAAGTGCATGGGCGTGGGACGCTGGTTCTTACTGCACCTGCACGAACTATTTGCCAGTGATGCCATTGCTGGACCATCAGTCTTGTTGCTTTCAGGAACAAGTTGGGCCGGAAAAGCACCGGGATATCACGTACAGGTACCAGTGGCGGGAGTGCTGCGATCGCCCGAGGAAGAATTACAGGCAATTCAAGAGAGCTACTTTGAATTCAGTCCATTTTACGATCGAGAAAACAACCCAATTACTGTTTCTGGCAGCCACGACCGAGAAGGGGCACTCAAGGAACTGCTCAATCAATTAGCAAAACCAGGCGGTTTAGGCGGTCCGAGTAGACTAGAGCAAAAACGAGATGAACTAGAAGTTGGGCGTCAGCGCATCCTATTGCTTGTCGGTAGTTACGATCAGGCGAAACTGGTCCAAACACATCTGGAAAACATTCAACCTGAGTGGCGCGGACAAGTTCTGCGTCTAGTTCGCGATGATGATGAGTTTGGCACGCAATGGAGCAACAATAACCAAGGAATACAACGGGGACTCGTACATCAGTTTGCCAGTACGGATGCTTGGATTTTGATTGCACCCTTGATGGCGATCGAGCGCGGACATAATATTCTCAATGATGAGGATAAAGCTGCCATTGGCGCGGCTTATTTTCTCGTGCGCCCCCATCCCCGTCCCGATGATATCAGCTATGCCCTTCATTCTATCAATCGTTGGGCGATCGAACATTACGCCGACATCCCATGGCTGACCGCTCAATGTTCCGATGGGCAGGATGGTTCGCTTACACTAGATCGAGTGGGGGAGAAATTCCGTGAAAAGGCTTACGTTCGCTGGCGCCATCTCATGAGATTACCAATGATTTACAGCAGTCTGCCCCAAAACGAGCGAGAAGCTGTAACATGGAATCAGTTGGTTTCCATCTGGCAGGCGATCGGGCGTCTGATCAGGGGTGGCTGTCAAGCGGAAGTCTTTTTCTGCGATGCTGCTTTTGCTCGGCGCACTGCATTCAATGACGATATAGGCGACGAACCAATAACCAGTCTGTTAGTCAGCATCAAAGAAGTGTTGCGTCCTTATTTTGCCACGGACTCTGACAGGGAAATCGCGCCCCGAGAACGGGAACTGGTGCAGGCACTCTATGGACCATTTTATACAGCTATTGAAAAGATAGGAGGCATAAATGCCGAGCTATGACCAATTACGTACTCTTTCCTTTCGTCTGCCAGAGGGCAAACCCCTGAAACCGCAGACTTTTCAGATTCTCAAGTTTCCTGAAAAATGGAAATCAGAACTGCGGAATTTACAGGCAGAGATTACGGGCCGTTCTGTAGATAAAACTAACGTGCCGATAAGTTCGCTGAACAAAGCCCTCCGCGCACTGGTGCCAGACCTGATCTACATTACTCCATACGCCGCTAAAAGTAACGTCCAACCTTGGCTGTACAGTGCAATGCCTATTGATATACAGGCGCTGTATTTAATTTTCAATGCCTGGGTAAAAACGCAATTTAAGAAGGCTTCTGAGAAACGAATTACCGCTTTGCTGAAAAAACTGCCAGTAGAGGATTTGCAGTGGGAACCCACGAAACTGAATGTAGGTAGCTGGACTACAGCAGACAACGGCACGGCAGAACTGGGAGGCGATAATAGCTTTATCTTGCTGCCCCACGTTTTGGCAGCAAAGTTGAGTCAAGACGATATATCGATTGAATTCGGTCCAAATATTCTCCGCTTTCGACGCGCACCGCTGTTTATTGGCAGCAAGGGAGCTGAACTGGTGTCTTGGCCGCCACTCGATTATGCTGACAAGCGTGGCAGTTGGTACTGGTCTGTCGTCATTACGTTTACTCTTCAGACAGTACCTTTCCAAAGTTTCCCGGTACTCCACTGTGACCTGAGTCTGCGGCGCTGGGGAAGTATGCCAATCGAATTTTTACCTTCTGACAAAGAAACTAACGTTTATTTGTTGACTGAAGTGCCGTGGCTGAAAAATTTGCCATATTCAAACAGCTTTCAAGTTGCCCCAATTCGTTCGGAGAAAGTACCAGCATCAGAAGGGCACAAGGATAAGTCAGAGTACCGCGTAACTTGGGGTAGCAATTTAGTACCGTTACTCGATTGGCTCAAGGTGGGGGATCGATTTCCTACACCACAGAATATCAAAGATAACCCAGAGTCAACACTCAACCTCAACAACGATAACCCCACTGCTGCGCTTGTTTTCCGTTATGGCATAAACCCGAAGCATGGGGTTGGTCCTGGTTTATCACCAGCAGACCGTCGCCAGCTTGCCGAACAGATAGCGAAGCTGATAGCACCAGAATGGGAATTCGTTGAACTACTTCAAAGGGTTAAGTTCAAGTCTGAGGTTCCTACTAATATTTTTTTACCAGACTCAAAAGCGAAAAAAAAGACGAAGATTAGCGAATTTAACGCCCTACGGGTTCGCGCTATTCGTCAGGCAGTGGGAGATAGCCTAACTTTAGAAATATGGTATCAAAATGAAGCAAAACGCGCGGGGTTGATTAATGCTATTCGTGAAAGTTTGGGAATTCCTGATTCAGCATCCTTCCCTTACGAGTTTGCCGACTTGGACTTTACCCTCAATCTCCGTTACCAGCCCTTGGGTGCGCTAGGTGATAAATTGGAAATTGACTCTGGTATTAAAGATGAAAAAGATCGACGCAGGCAGGCTATTAGGAAACGGGGAAAAGAAGTAGCAGAAAAAATTGAAAAAATTGAACAAGCTAGCGCCCCGCTAGCGCAATCAAAAGTGACTGCGGCATTGATCGAATTGGATGGTGCGGACAGAAAAGATTTTGCCAATAACGCAGATCCCAAGTACGCTCTCCGTCGAGGATTTGCGTTGTGCGATCGCGTGACGCAATTTATTAGCACCGAATTAGATAAGTTATCGCATCGTGCCACCAGCAGTTTTCTAGATTTGTTGCGTCAGTTGGAAGTGCAACCTGCTTGTCCAAACATTGTCATCAAAAAACACAGTTTGCCTGATAAAATCAACTATGTTGGGTTGTGGTTGGTTAAGCATAATTCGCCAACGTCTGCTGATGGTAGTACTCAGCGAGTGCCTGTGATGGTTTACATGGCATCAGATACGACAGAAATTAAAGCGATCGCTCCTGGTTTTGACAATCAGTGGTTGCCCTATAGAGAGGCGCTGCTCAAAATTGGCAAAGAAGAAGTCAAAGGCTTTAAACGCCCAGAAGAAGCGATGCTCAAGTTTATCAAGCCTAAACTGCACGATGTTATATATCAGGATCGGTCGCCAAAAGATACAGTATTATTTTGTCACGCACAGAACACAAGACATGCTTGGAAATGGCTCAATAATGGAAATATTGCACTGGACATGGTATTTTTAGGCAAGGAAAAACCACAGCCAATTAACCGTTATTTTCCAGGACTTCGTATTGTGCGTATTCGCGATAGTCAGAGTCACGAAACACCAGAGTGGTACGCACAAAACAAGTTGTTGGCTGAAAAGGACAAGGAGCAGGGGTGGGCTCAGGGCATCTTTAAAATGGGCGATCGAGTATTTGCTAGCACTTACAATAAGCCGAAACAGTTTCAAAATCTCAGCCCTAAACAATCAAAAGTATCGCCTTGGACTACTGTAAACAAAACAACAAAGGAAGAGCATGTCCACGCTCCATCGCCGGATACTTATGTCTGGAATCCTGGTTTAGTCGAACTAACTGTTGCCTGTCTTCAATCTGGGGATGATCCATTTCCCTGGGTCGCGCTGACACACGAACTGCGACATATTGCACTCCAATATGACGAACCTCTCAAACTTCCCTTACCTCTGCACTTGGCAAAGCAAATTGAGGAGTACGTCTTGTTGATGGAGAATGAGGACATAGAGGATGAGTAATTGATTCTACAACCGGAACAAGACTACGCATCGCACATCTACATGGACTTTTCGGTATGGGCGATCGCCCTCGGCTCCATCGCCCACGTTAGCGTAAGTTTTTGTAGCCTTATCCTTGAGCGATCGCCAATTATCTCTGGACTTAGTTCGAGACTGGCAACAGCTTCCCAAAATAGATTGCAGAAAACTAATTTCAAGATTACATCATTGTCTAGAAATACCAACCTTGCCAAAATTATACCTCAATTACTACTAATTCTAGATAATCCTGACTGTCTCTATCCAGTCTGTCTATATCCACATACTTGCGGATATAATGATTAATTTCTTGAGGCGCGTCAGCATCACATTCCAGTAACTTTAATGCTTGAGACCCTGTTTGACAAGCAATTGCTTGTTTTTCCTTTGTCGCGGCTATCTTGCCCTTATGCCAAGCGTAGTAATGCGCTACAATGCCTGAGTAAACTCCATCTCTAGTTGAAATTTGTTTGGCATAAGCAGCCAACTGCTCCCCTGTAAAATTTCGTGTAATATACCATATCTGGTTTGCCCAGTAAAAGTTCTAGAGCAAATTCGTTAGCTTCTATTTCTTCGGCGTCCTCTCTTTCTAGATTGATTTCATCATCAACAATGGCATCACCATGCAAGTGACCTTTGACAATATGTCCCAACTCATGTGCTAAGATTGACAGCAAGCGAGCTGGTGATTTGTGTTTGAGACTGATGACTATGACTGGTCGTTCATAAAAATAGGCTACCATGCCATCGAACTTACGAACAGCTTTGGGAAATTCAGCAAAATGAACCACCGGTATTCCATAATTCCAGCAGAATTCGAGGAGTCCTGGAAGCTTGACAAACTCCCGACTCTCTAGAATAATATCTCGAATTTCCTTTGCTGATTTTGGCAAGGGTTTACAGGCTGGCGTACAAGCATATGCTATTATGTCAGCAATGTTTGCTGCCATGGCTTGCGCGAGAAAAAGCTGCTCTTTTTCAGTTCCAGGTTTAAGTTTGAACTTCGCCTGACAGGATCGCTTAAAAGTTGGCGTTCTCTCCGGTCTCAGCAACGATAATAGCTCCAGGTTTAAGCGACTGCAAATGTAGACCGCTGCCTCGATCGCGGCCCCGTTTATGGTTTCAACTTCATCATCCCACCAATCAGGTAATCCATAAGATCGCACGAAGTCTTTGGGAAAGCCCAGGGATGACAAGCGATCGTATAGGATATCCATATTCATTTCAGTTTGTGTCATGGTACGGCTCCTTTTGCCACAGGACCGCCGGGGGTTAAAACCCCCGGCTAATAGCTAAAGTCGGTTAAAACCGACTAATAATATAATCTTAAACTGATTGTAGCATTTTTTGACAAAATGGTATTGTAGGGCGGCCCGATCGCCTCTCCTTTTCCGATAGCAGTAGTGCCATCACCGGTGACATGTACTGGCTGACGAAATTACCTTTTTTATTTTTGTTCAAGGGCGATCGCCTGCCCACCGAAGGTGCGATCGCGCGGTCGAAAATGTAGGGGCACGGCATCAACAAATGATCGGTAAAGATGAAAAATGTAATTACCGCCGTGCCCCGGCTGCCGGTGCCCAGACGCGATCGCCCGCCAGGGAAGATCCGATCGCGCTATGGCCCCGGTGTACGGCAATAGATAAATTTCTGTTGATACCCATCTGTTATGGATGCCGTGCCCCTACCATTGTTATTATATATTGGCTGGAACTGGCGCGATCGCCCGCCCACCGAAGGTGCGATCGCCCGCCAGAGAAAATGCGATCGCAGTCGAAAATGTAGGGGCACGGCATCAACAAATGATCGGAAAAGATGAAAAATGTAACTACCGCCGTGCCCAGACGCGATCGCCCGTAAAAATGCGATCGCGCTATGGCCCCGGTGTACGGCAATAGATAAATAAGAGTTGATACCCTGATGTTATCGATGCCGTACACCTACTATTGTGATTCTATATTGGCTGGAACTGGCGCGATCGCCGGGGCGGATGGGCGATCGCCCTGTAGCAGTGACTTCAGCAATTCAATTCTGTCGATCATATCGGGTAAAAATTGCGCTCGCGTAGGTTGGGTTTCCGCAACGTTACCCAACATCATTATCTCCCGCAGTTGGGTTTCCTGGCGTCAACCCAACCTACAAGGTCTGGTGGGCGGTGCCCACCCTACGAACGGCGTCCCCAAGGCTGATGCATCAGCACGTAAAAGCAGGGGATGATAAATAATGTTAGCATTGTCGCTAAGGACAGTCCCGAGAATACTACTACTCCCAATGGTTGCAGAAATTCCGATCCTTCCCCTATTCCTAATGCTAGGGGAAATAATCCTAACACTGTGGTAATTGTTGTCATTAAGATCGGACGCAGGCGCTGAGGGGCGGCTTGCAAAATTGCCCTCTCATACCCTATCCCTTCTGCTTCCCGCATCTGGTTCGCTAATTCTATCATGATAATGGCATTGTTCACCACAATCCCTACCAGTAACACGATCCCCACGATCGCGGTTGCCCCTAATGCTGTATCGGTCACGTACAGTCCCAGAATCCCTCCACAAATCGCGAGGGGCACTGTTAACATAATCACTAAGGGGTCGATCAAGGAATTGTACTGCACTGCCATGACTACGAAGACTAAAAATGCTGCTAAACTTCCTAGCAAAAGAAGCGATCGCTGCAATTGTTTGTTCGCTTCGACAGAGTAGCTAGGTAGTAAACTAACTCCGGAGGGTAACTCTAATTCTGCTAAGACCTCCTCTACCTGCGCGATCGCCTCACTGAGTCTGACTCCTTTACTCAGGTTTCCGGCCATCAAAAATACCTGTCGCTGATTAATCCTTTGGATCTCCCCTGGCGCTTGACCTTTTTCTATTCTGGCCACATCCCGGAGACGAACTTGACGGTTATTGTCCACAAATAGAGGTAAACGCCGCAGTTCCTCTACAGTCGCGATCGCCCCTTTATCCAACTGCACGCGAATATCTACCAAGCGATTTTCCCGTTGCAACTGAGTCGGAACCGACCCAGCAATAGCAGTTTCAATGGTTTCGCCAATCTCTTGGGCCGTTAGTCCAAACCCTTGTAACCTTTCCCAGTCGGGCAATATTTGCAGTTCTATTTGCTGTGGGTCCGCATCGGGACGGAACCGCGCCGCTGTCACCCTTTCATCTAGCACTCGCAATACCTGACGCCCAGCTTTTGAAAGTGCCTGGGTGTCCTTCCCTTGCAGGCCAATGTCGATATCGGCCCGTATGGGCGAGTTGCTGAGAATTAAACCTCGCACCCTTCCTGGGAAAATGCGCAGGCGAATGTCTACCAGGTTGAGTTGATTTAATTGTCTACGTACCCGTTGGACATAGGCGGGGACATCCGTACCGGGTTTGAGGGTAATGGTGCTGCTGGCCCGCAACAGGTTTTCAATGGTGAAGTTCGCGAACAGAAACCCACCTGTTGTAGAAAAAACATACTCTGTTTCTGGCTGTTCTAGCAATATTTCATCTACTGCTGCCATTACTTTGCGGTTTGTTTCTAGATTTGTCCCCGGCGGAAATTGGGCAAATAACCGCGCTTGACCCGTGCTAATGCGGGGCAATATTTCTTGGGAGAGATGATCTCCTATCCACCAACTTCCTCCCCCTAGGACTACAAAGGATAGGGCGATCGCCACTAGCTTCCACTTTAACACGACTTTGAGCAATCTGCCATAGTTAGTCGTTGCTGCTGTAAATCTGTAATTAAATTCTCGCAACAACCACAACTTTCCCACTCCACTCGATCGGGTAATTCCTAGCAGTCGGGAAGCTAGCATCGGCACCACTGTCAGTCCGACAATTAGGGACGCTGCCATGGCAAAGCTAATGGTCAGAATTAATTCATTGAAGATCAGGGATATCAACCCACCAATCAGCAAAAATGGCAGCACTGCTACTAAGTTAGTGCTTGTAGAAGCTAGTAATGCTGATTCTAACTCTTGAGAACTCTTTTGCGCTTGCCTAATAATGGAATAATTGCCATTATTTTCGTTTCCTGGCGACCCCTGTTTCCCTCGTTCCCTGGCTCCGCCTGGGAACGCCATTCTCCATTGTTCGTGACCCTTAACAATATTCTCCAGCATGACGATCGAGTTATCCACCACGATGCCCACACCCAAGGCCAGACCCCCCAAACTGAATACATTCAAGGACAGTCCAAACACTCCCATGAGAATAACAGCGGTGAGTGTTGCTAGAGGAATGGCCAGGACGATGATTAATGTCTGGCGCAGGGAACCGAGGAACAGCAACACGGCAATAGCAGCTAGTACCGATCCTGTTAGTCCCGCCAATACTACATTATTAATGGAATTGCGGATGAATTGGGATTCGTCCAGGGTGGGTGTTAAGATCGTATCATCAGTTATTAACCCCGATCGCTGGAGGAATTTAATCCGTTCTTTCACCGCATCTACCACTGCGACCGTATTGGCGTCGGGCTGTTTCTGGACGCTGACTTTGACTGCTGGTTCTCCATTCAAAGAAACTAAGAGTCGCTGTTCTTCTGTGCCATCAATTACTTGGGCAAAGTCTCGCATATATACCCGTTGGGGCGGGTTCGTTCCCGAGATTTCCAAGGATAAGTCGCGAATTTTTTTTGCATCCTGAAAACGCCCGATCGCCCGGGTAAGAGGTTCATTCGGCAAGGCCCGGAGTCTTCCTCCAGAGGTATCCAGGTTCCGTTCTTTTAAGGCATCCAGAACATCCTTAATATCTACTCCTAAAGCTTGCAAGCGATCGAGGTCCAGGTTAACTTGAATTTCTTCTCGCACGCCGCCCGATACATCAACTGATGCTACTCCTTTAACCACATTCAGTTCTCTAGCTAACTCTTCATCGGCAAAGACCCGCAGGTCTACATCTGCAAATGTTGGTGAGGTGAGAGCAAATTCATAGACTGGCAGTTGGGAAGGGTCAAATTTGAACAGGCTCGGTGTTTCAATAGTATCTGGAAGTCTGCTGACCGTGCGGTTGAGAGTAGCAGTAGCATCATTCAGGGCTTGGTCTATGTCACTCCCTGGATCAAAATAAAGGTTAACGCTGACTCGTCCTTCCCGGGTGGTAGAATATACTTGCACTACTCCTTCCGTGGCCGATAAACCTTGTTCTAAAGGGCGAGTAATTTCATCGATCGCTACTTCTGGCGAGATTCCCGGAGCATCAACCCGCACTCCTATGCGAGGATAGGTGATGGATGGCAATAGATCCACGGGCAGTTTGGTAATGTAGAAAACAGCGATGACTATTACTGCTAAAGCCAGCATCATCGTACCGATATGCCGGCGAATGGCGATCGCGCTAATGCTAGTAGGAGATTGATGGTTCATCGTTAGCCCCAATAGTTAGAGATTGATAGAAATAGCTTGGACGGGACAGGTGGGAATGCATTGTTCGCAGACGATACAGCGCGATCGGGTGAAGGTGAGGCGCCCGCTATCCGGGTCCAGTTTGAGGGCCTGGGTGGGACAGACGCCAGTGCAAAGTCCGCAATGGACGCAGCTATCTTCATCAATCAAAATCTCGCTTTTGGCCAGGGAAACGCTGATGTCCTGGGTGCGCATCCACTCCATCGCCTCCTCTAGCGCATCGATATCACCGGAGAGTTCCAACACCAGGACTCCAATTTGATTCGGTGCCACCTGGGCCCGGATGATATTTGCCGCCACGTTAAAATCCTTTGCCAGTCGATAGGTGACTGGCATGCGTGTTGCCGTGCGCGGAAAAGTTAGTCTTACCCGTTTCTTCATATAATTGTGATATTATTTAAGAACTGTCCAATTGTTAACAACAATATCATAATTGTGCGACGATGACTGCAAATAATTCTGAATCTAAGGCTACAGAACCGTCCCCGGCGGCCATCCGGGTGAGAAACTTCTTGGTGGCAGTGGCCGCGATCGCCCTCACGGTTGCCATTTTCTTGGGTTTGCAAACCCAGAACCCTTCTACTTCCCTGACGGAGATGGCGGAAGCATCCACTCCTTACGCAGTCGCCAAAACCAATGGCAAACCAACCCTGCTAGAATTTTATGCCAATTGGTGTACCACCTGTCAGGCAATGGTATCAGACATAGCCGCACTGAAAGAGCAGTACGC
>JBFRWI010000159.1:0-10590 GCA_051439505.1 Hormoscilla sp.
AGCCTTAAGCTCTGTCGTCTGGCTTTAAGGAACGGAACGAATGGATTTAAGTAGGACCGCGTGAGTCAGATGTAAAAAGCCCCTTTAACTTGACCGAGGCAAACTTTACCCCTTTTTAGGGAGAGCCCGTTTGGCAGCAAAATAGTCACTGGCCACGCTGCCGGTGGCTTTTTTGCGTCGCGTCAACCGCCGACTAGGAGCGGGATTTTCCGGAAATTACCAGTTTTTTAGTATGCTGTGCGGATTTCTTTAAGTACCGTGGTTCTGGAGAAATTCAGCCAACGGACGATCCGGACAAGCAAGCTGCTGGTCAGGAAACGATCGAACGTCTGGGACTTAATATCAATAAGCTGCGAAAAATGCGCCGGAAAGCAATTGATAAGATATTGATAGGTATAGAAGATTTAACGAAAGAGGAAATCCAACAACTGGCTGTTGGGTACGATCGACCGGATGCAGAGGGTAAATATACGGCGTTTTGTGGGACAATAGTATACATCCTCAAGCATTACTTTGTTACCTAGGGCCGCCGCCGTTCAGTGAGTCAATTAATCTGACTCGCAAGCTTGACCGCCGAATCGATTATAATTCAGGTGCCACTTGCTGGTAAGATCCAGGCAAGATGAGGAGGACACCAACATGAAAAAGTATGTATGCACCGTCTGCGGTTATGTCTATGACCCGGAAGAGGGCGATCCAGATGGCGGCATAGATCCAGGAACGGCCTTTGAAGATATCCCCGATGACTGGGTATGTCCGGTCTGCGGGGTGGGAAAAGAAGATTTTGAACTGGAAGATTAACGAGAGATGAGTTCGCAGCGAGTTGTGGTAGTTGGTGGTGGGGCGGCGGGCGTCTTTGGGGCGATCGCCTGCGCGACTTGCCACGAACACACCCAAGTTACGTTACTGGAAGCGGGAGTCGAACTGCTATCCAAGGTCCGCATCTCTGGAGGCGGACGCTGTAACGTGACCCATGCTTATTTCGACCCCGCAACGCTGGTGCAAAATTACCCTAGAGGTGGGAAAGCGTTGCGGGGCCCTTTCACCCGCTTTCAACCCCGGGATACCGTTAACTGGTTCGCCTCCCACGGAGTGGAACTGAAAACTGAGGCGGACGGACGGATGTTTCCCGTTACAGATGATTCCCAAACTATTGTAGATTGTCTCCTGGAAGGGGCGATCGCCGCTGGGGTGAATATGCGCACTGGTGCAACCGTAGTTTCCCTCTCGCGGCAACCGGATGGGTTTGTAGTCGGGTTGAAGTCCGGAAAAAGGTTAAAGGCCGATCGCGTCCTTTTGGCCACAGGCAGCAACCGACGGGGTTATCAACTAGCAGCAGCTAACGGCCATCAGATTATCCCACCGGTTCCTTCCCTGTTTACCTTTAAGATTTCCGATCCACGGATCGCAGGTTTAGCAGGGGTTTCCGTGGACAATGTGCGAGTCCAATTGCCCATAGCCAAGTTAGCACAAACGGGACCATTGTTAATTACCCATTGGGGGTTGAGTGGTCCGGCGATCTTGAAACTTTCTGCTTGGGGGGCTCCGGTTTTGCATGAATGCCGTTATCAGACATCATTAATAGTAAATTGGTTGCCCCAGTACCAGCAAGAACAATTGCGGAAAATGCTGTTGCAGGTCAAGTCCCAACTGCCTAAACGGGCGATCGCATCCAACTGTCCGGTTCCCCTGCCCCGCCGTCTTTGGCAGCAGTTACTGTATAATATCGGGATTGGGACTGGGGATAGATGGGCGGGGTTATCTAATAAATTATTGCACTCTTTAGTGCTAGAACTGAACCAAGGAACTTATCAAATTACAGGTAAAGGGGCCTTTAAGGAAGAGTTCGTCACTTGTGGTGGGGTGAGTTTGCAGGAAGTGAATTTTCAAACAATGGAGAGTCGCTGTTGTCGGGGTTTATATTTGGCCGGAGAACTGCTGGATATTGATGGCGTTACTGGCGGGTTCAATTTCCAGAGTGCCTGGACTACTGGTTGGTTGGCAGGTCAGGCAATGGGAATGTAAACAATTCAAAATTAAAAATTCAGAATTAAAAATTTCCGAAAAAATTTGAACTATATCTGGAAGTTATTTTATGTCTTACAGTCAGTTCAAAACCATTAGCAGCGCCAAAATAGCTTTCAACCTGACCGTGGTTGAGGGCGATCGCTTTTTGCCGGAGATAGAGGCGATCGCACCTTCGGCCATCCTCTCAGGTTATTTGCAAGAAAGCTTGCCAATAGTGGGAACATCGGGAAGTGAGAAGGCCCGATCGGATCGAATATTGGGCTATCTAGTGTGGATGGCCGGAGAAAAATGATTTGGGGTAGATGCACGGGCGAGGGTCTCCTTGCTGCTTGATAGCTACTAATCTTCAAAAAAAAGAAGCCTGGCCCACCAGACTTCTCTGATTACATCCACCTGCGAAGTAATTTTCTATGCGCGATTTTTCGCGTAGCGTTCGGAGGCAATTAGCTAGCGAGAAATTCCCGGACATTCGCCCGACGCTTGCGCAACTTGGTCAAAGCTTCCCTTTCTAGCTGCCGTACCCGTTCCCGACTGATCTTCAAATGATCGCCGATTTTGGTCAGGGTCATCGGTTTGCCATAATCTAAACCAAACCTGAGAGACAATACCTGTCTCTGCTGCATAGTCAGATCGGCCATCATATTCTCTAACTCGGACTTGAGTGCCGCATACATGGTGAAATCCTCCGGAGTTGGCCCCGTATCCTCCAACAGTTCTCCCAGTTCTGTATCCTGGTTATCTCCCACCCGCAGATCCAATGATAGCGGTAAGCGCGATCGCTCCAAATGTTCCCGCACCTGCTTGGGAGTCAAGTCCAACTCCGCTGCTAACTCGTTAATTGAGGCCGGGCGTCCCAACTGTTGAGACAAACTGCGCTGAGCCTTCTTGATTTTATTCAACTTTTCCGTTATATGTATCGGCAGGCGAATGGTCCGACTCTTTTCCGCGATCGCCCGGGTAATGGCCTGACGAATCCACCAGTAAGCATAGGTCGAAAACCGATAACCTTTAGTCGGGTCAAACTTTTCTACCCCCCGCTGCATCCCGATCGTCCCTTCCTGGATTAAATCGAGCAAATCTACATTCCGCTTGATATACTTCTTGGCGATGGACACCACCAAGCGCAAATTCGCCTCCACCATTTTGCGCTTCGCCCTTTCCCCCTGAGCGATCGCTCTTTGCAACTGGTCAGTTGACAACTCCACCGCTGAGGCCCATTCCGCTAAGGTCGGGGTGCGGTCTAACGAATGGGCCAGATTTGCTTTCACCTCCTCCAACCCTGTCAGGCGCTGCACCTGCTTTCCATAGGTAATTTCTTCCTCATGGGTCAACAGGGGCACTCGACCAATTTCTCGTAAATATGTCCGTACTGAATCTGTCGTATGTTGAGTTTTCTTCATAGTGCTGAACTATCACCGTGTTATTTTCCGTTGCATCTCAAGGGGATGAGCGTCCCGGGAGTCACTGGTCAATCCGTACCCGACATACATCCCATGGTTGTGCAACACCATTTTCGTGCGTAGTGCGATCCTCACCGATGGACATCAAGGGACGAGGAAACACCGAATTGGGTTTTTACTGGCGCCGGGATGACTGCGAGGGTACCATCTTGCTTTTGACCGTCTTGAGAGCCAGAAAAAGTAATAAAAGAGTGCTTATTAACAAAATCGCGTCGGTTGTCATAGCGCTTTTTGCCTCATAACTATTATTTAACTAATCTTAACATTTCTTAGTAAAGCTTGTCTAGTACCCTGAAAAAAAATTAGTTTTGCTTCCCGACAGGCCGGTGAAACTGGCACTCGATCGCCCTTCGACGCAGCTCAGGGACCGCCGCGAGACCATATTAGAGGGGTCCAGCGGCATCTCTAACAGAGGTATCCCTCCCCAATGCCATCAGTCATGACAATAATTTAAGCTTTCTTAATGACTTGTTACCAAACCCGATTCCCAGGCACTGGACCTGGGAATGTTGGCTATTTACACGCCCTCTATGTGATATAATCCTGTATCGCTTTCACCTGTAGAGAGTGGGATTTTAAGGAGCGGATCGCATCCACTGTTGCTTTAGCGCCGGCGACAGTGGTGATGATCGGCAGTTTGTAAGTCAGGGCAGAGCGGCGGATCAGGCGTCCATCGGTCTGGGCTTCTTCACTAGAAGAGGGAGTGTTGACCAGCAGTTGAATGTTCTCATTTTTGATCTCATCCAGCACATGGGGACGCCCTTCGTGCAGTTTGTACACGAGCTTGACATTTTCGACACCTTGCTCGATCAAGGCGCGGCGGGTGCCCTCCGTAGCAACCACGGCAAAACCTAATTCCATCAGGTCGCGCACTACCGGTACTACCGCTTCTTTATCCCGATCGCTGATCGACACGAACACGGTACCGCTCAGGGGCAGATGTACTCCTGCGGCGATTTCGGCCTTGGCAAACCCCTTGCCAAAATCGGCGTCAATGCCCATCACTTCCCCTGTAGACCGCATTTCTGGCCCCAGTAGAGTGTCGCTGCCGGGGAATTTCTCAAAGGGTAGCACTGCTTCCTTGACAGAAATGTGTTTCGGGATCCGTTCGGCGGTAAAACCGAGAGATTCTAAGGTTTCTCCTGCCATGACCCGAGATGCTAGCTTGGCCAAGGGTACCCCGATCGCTTTGGAGACAAAGGGCACTGTCCGCGACGCCCGGGGGTTAGCTTCCAGAATATAGACCTGTTCTCCCTGCACTGCAAACTGGATATTCATTAACCCAATTACGTTCAGCGCCTTCGCTAGCTTTACCGTCCAGGAGCGAATCTGGTCTAAAATCTTTGCTGAAAGGGTGATGGCGGGAATAGAACAAGCTGAGTCCCCCGAGTGAACTCCCGCTTCTTCGATATGTTCCATGATGCCGCCGATGACTACCCGCCCGGTGCTATCCGCGATCGCATCCACATCTACCTCGATCGCCCGTTCCAGGAACTGATCGATTAAGATGGGATGTTCGGGTTCCACCTGCACGGCAAACTTCATGTAGCGTTCCAACTCAGCATCAGAATAGACGATCTCCATCGCCCGTCCTCCTAACACGTAGGAAGGACGCACTACTACCGGGTAACCAATCCGCTGGGCCACCATCAAGGCATCATGATAACTGCGGGCAATGCCATTAGCGGGCTGTTGGATCTCCAGTTCCTTGAGAATCTTTTCAAACCTTTCCCTGTCCTCCGCCGTATCGATCGCATCTGGGGATGTTCCCCAAATCTTGGTAGGACCGTCACTTTTGGAGAGATATTCCTGTAAGGGAACGGCAAGTTTCAGAGGCGTTTGACCGCCAAATTGGATGATAATTCCTTCTGGGTTTTCCGCCTCAATGATGTTGATCACGTCCTCTTTGGTCAGGGGTTCAAAATATAGCCGATCGCTGGTATCGTAGTCGGTGGAGACCGTTTCCGGGTTAGAATTAACCATAATTGTCTCAAAACCCCCGTCTCGGAGGGCGTAGGAAGCATGACAGCAGCAATAGTCAAACTCAATCCCTTGACCGATGCGATTGGGGCCGCCACCGAGAATCATTACTTTGCGTCGGTCCGAGGGCATTACCTCAGATTCTGACTCGTAGGTAGAGTAGTGATAGGGGGTAAAGGCTTCAAACTCTGAGGCGCAGGTGTCTACTGTCTTGTAGACTGGTACTATTCCCAACTGTTTCCGGTAAGTGCGGACTTCATCTTCCGTGGTTTTGGTGGCATAGGCAATCTGCCGATCGCTAAATCCGAGCTGCTTCACCTCCCATAACTGTTCTTTGGTAAGCTCGTTCAGAGGAGTCCGCTTCATAAACTTCTCTGTCTCCAATAAGGATTGCATCTTGTCCAGAAACCAGTAGTCAATCCCCGTCAGTTCGTAGATATCCTCTAGATCCATCCCCATCTGCAAGGCGTGACGAACTGTGAAAATCCGATCGGGATTGGGGGTGCGCAAACCAGCGCGAATCTGCTCTAAACTGGGCAGCATCTCTGGGCGATCGCACCCCCAACCTGCACGTCCAGTTTCCAGCGATCGCAGAGCTTTCTGAAAGGACTCGCAAAAGGTCCGGCCAATGGCCATTGCTTCTCCCACGGACTTCATCTGGGTAGTCAGCACCGGTTCGCTGCCAGCAAACTTCTCAAAGGCAAACCGGGGGATTTTCGTCACTACATAATCAATAGTTGGTTCAAAGCTAGCAGGGGTCTTCTTGGTAATATCATTCTTGATTTCATCCAGGGTGTAACCTACTGCTAACTTGGCCGCAAACTTGGCGATGGGGAAACCCGTGGCCTTGGAGGCCAGGGCCGAAGAACGAGACACCCGGGGATTCATTTCAATCACGATGACATCCCCATTCACCGGGTTAACCGCAAACTGAATATTGGAACCCCCCGTTTCCACACCAATCTCGCGGATAATCTGAATCGAAGCATCCCGCAGTCGCTGATATTCCTTATCTGTCAGGGTTTGGGCCGGTGCCACCGTAATCGAGTCACCGGTGTGGACCCCCATCGGGTCAACATTCTCGATGGAGCAGATAATCACCACATTATCTGCCAAGTCCCGCATCACTTCCAACTCAAACTCTTTCCACCCGATCAGAGACTGTTCGATCAGCACCTGGGACACCGGCGAAGCATCCAGGGCATTTTGCACCATTTCTTCAAACTCTTCCTGGTTGTAGGAAATGCCACCACCGGTGCCCCCGAGGGTAAATGCCGGTCGCAGAATCAGGGGATAGACGCCAATTTTCCGGGCAACTTCTTTTGCTTCCGCGAGGTTATTGGCAATGCCCGAAGGACAGACTGACACGCCGATGCGTTCCATGGCCTGCTTGAACAGCAGCCGGTCCTCTGCCTTCTCGATCGCCTCCAGCTTCGCCCCAATTAACTCGACTCCATACTTTTCCAGGACGCCATTTTTGGATAGGGCCACTGCCAAGTTGAGGGCTGTTTGACCGCCCATCGTCGGCAGCAAAGCGTCCGGGCGTTCCTTGACGATTACCTTTTCCACTATTTCCGGCGTCAGGGGTTCGATGTAAGTCCGTTCCGCCGTTTCCGGGTCCGTCATGATGGTGGCCGGGTTGGAGTTCACCAATACCACCTCGTAGCCTTCACTCCGGAGGGCTTTGCAGGCTTGAGAGCCACTATAATCAAACTCGCAGGCTTGACCGATCACAATTGGACCCGCGCCCAACAGGAGAATTTTGTGTATATCGCTACGTTTCGGCATAGTTGTATGATTGTTGTGCTCCGATTAAACCCAGACTATTTTAAGGGGTTTCACTTCCATGCGATCGGTTCGGTAGTAACTGAGATCTTGCATTATTCTCGATTGGCTTCATGGCCCGCCGTGGGTTTAAACCCACGGCTAATAGCTCAAGTGGGTTAAAACCCACTGAAAGCCTTATCGAGAAAGGATTTAGTCTATTTTGGTATCCTGGCAATTTTAGCCTCTCTTTTTGATCGGAGGCTGCTTGTTGCGACAGGTGCAAGATATGAGTAGTAACCATTATGAGGACGGGGCAATGCTGACATTTCGCACCGGTTGCGATGACGCGGTGCGATCGCGAACTCGAAACTCACGCCCTGTAGGGCTTACTGCTGAAACTTACCATTGCGCCAAGTTCCTTCCACGCGAGTTCCGTCAGCATAGATATAAACCCCCGTACCATGCTTGTCTCCGTTGCGGAATTCGCCTTCATAGCGATCGCCATTTCCATATACGCAATTAGCGCTGCCATTGAACTGACCATTTGTTACGTCTCCTTCGCAGCGATCGCCATTAGCAAAGCTATAAACACCCCTGCCATTCATCTCACCATTTCTAAACTCGCCGGAGTAACTATTTCTATTGGTAAAGCTGTAAACGCCTTGACCGTGGAATTTTCCGTCCCTGAAATCTCCCTCATAGCGGTTTCTGTCAGCAAAAATGAAAATCCCGCGCCCGTTAGGTTTATTGTTTCTAAATTGCCCTTCATAACGATTTCCATTGGCATATTTTCGGACCCCGCGACCCTCGAACAAACCATTCCTGAAAGCACCTTCGTAGCTACCACTCTTAGCAAAAGTTAAGACTCCATTCCCGTTGAACTTCCCGTCTCGGAATTCTCCCTTGTAGCGATCGCCATTTGCCCGAGTGTAAACTCCTTGCCCATGTCTCTTGCCATTGCGCAATTCACCTTCATAGCGGTTCCCGTTAGCATAGGTGCAAGTGCCGCGACCATTCAGTTGACCTGACCTGACTTCTCCGGAACAACGGTCTCCTTTGGGAGTGATATAGGTACCGCGCCCGGCGGGTATGTCATCTTGAAACTGGCCTTCATAACGTACCCCATTGGCAGAGATGAAAATGCCCGTACCATTGAACTTGCCGGACCTTAACTCTCCTTCATAGCGATCGCCATTGGCAAATTTCCACACCCCGCGACCGTTGAACTTCCCATCCCGGAAAGCACCCTCGTAGCGATCGCCATTCGCAAAAACGTATACTCCTCGACCGGAAGCTTGACCGTTTCTAAATTCGCCTTCGTAGCGATCGCCATTGGCATATTGACAGGAACCGCGACCATTCAACTTGCCGTTTTGAATTTCTCCATTGCAGCGAGTTCCATCCGGCAAATTAATTTCTATTGCCATTGCCAAGGGGGGATGAATAATACAGCTACCAGCTGGCAAGCTTAATGCCACTAATAGAGCCATTCCTAATTTTCGCATTCCTGACAGCCTATTCATAAATTTACTATTGCAAGCAATTCTAAATAATTTTATCCTACTGAGAATAAGTATTTTGGCAACTAGCAGCCCTTGTTGAGAACAGCAGGTGCCAAACGGATCGGGGCCTTGCAGAATTTTTTGTTTGAGTTCAAGGACTTGTAGGTTATCTGCCGGTGCCAATGGCCAGAGTCGGGCCATCGAGCGTGACTTTTTTGCCCAAAAAGAAAGCACCAGACCTATAATAAAGATATTTATCTCAAATCGCTGTATTCCTTTCCCTGCATGCATTCCAGCGATTATACTCTAAAACTGACCGCACTGTTGTACCGACCATGACCCCCACACAGCTTTGACGGACTTGTGTTATATTAATGTGGAGCGGAATATGAAGGTTGTAATGAATATTTAGTCATCACCAAGCCAGAGGCAGTGGCGAAGGTCCATCGTGATTTTCTCGCAGCGGGGGCAGGTGTTATCGAGACCGATAGCTTTGGATCTAGCCCCTTAGTCCTCCCAGAGTACGATCTAGCCGATCGCGCCTACGAGCTAAGTAAAAAGGCGGCAGAATTGGCGCGCAGTTGTACAGACTCAAAGTAAGCGATATGAACACAAAGCAAGAAATATCAAAAAGCAAAATAACTGCGACTTTAGTTGCTGCGAGCCTTGGGCTTGTCTACTATGCTTGGGATCTTAGTTTTAATTTTGGTGCTTTCGGAGTTATTTTCCTGGGACATATTCTATCAATATGGCTGTTTTCCTTGACTATTCTTTTAATAACTATAGTCGTACAAGAGAACATTCTGCCTGGTCGAAAGTCGTGGGGGTATTTCATACTCTCATTACCAACTATCTGGCTGATCCTTAAAATTATTGATGACCCAGCGGAAACTGGACAAATATATGATCTCTGGATTCATATAGTAAGTATTCTGGCGCTTATTATTTCTTTACCCTATGTAGTCTACCTCTTTTTCTGTTTTACCAATCCGCAGATTCTTCTTCTTAAACGTAGATTGATTATTAGTCTCGTCGGAATGGTTCTCTTTGTCGCTCTCATTGGTTACACTTTAGGAAAAAACAACCACCTGATAATGACCTGCCAAAATTTTATAGTCAGTGGCCAAGATACGCCACAAAACTGTATTAATGTGAAAAAGTAACTGACGAAAGGATAAAGTCAAAAATCAATTCCAATCTCACAAAAAAAGTATGGACTGAAAGGCGTATCCCACTGATTTAACTGACTCAGAATGGAAATAAATCGAAGATTTATTTCCACCCCCTAATTCGATAGGAAGTCCTCGCTTAGTAGACTTGCGGGAAATTGTGAATGCAATTTTCTATTGGGTTGATAATGGGATAAAATGGAGAGCATTACCCCATGATTTCCCCTGCTGGCAAACGGTATACGGCTACTATCGTCGCTGGGTTAAAACGCATCTGTGGGAAGAAATCAATGAGAGTCAGAAAATTGGGAGATCTGCTGCAAAATAACGCGATTTGCGTACCGGATTTACTTCGCCACCAAAATTAACGCTTGGCTCCTTAATGAGTTTTGCGACGCACCCAGCATGGGCTTGGAACTTTTTGACAAAAGAAAAGTTCGATATGCCCCATTTGTCTGGCTATGTCTCGGAGGGAACGAATTTAGCAGTCTCTGTTGGCGATTACTTCTCAACGATGCTAGATCAATCCATGAATTGGAATGATGCTGAAAAACTCTGCTCACAGTGGAACGGGCAGTTTGCACTGAAAGGGATAATGAGTGTGGAAGATGCCAAGCGTGCTGTTGATATTGGTTGTACGGGTATTATGGTTTCTAACCACGGCGGCCGTCAGCTCGATGGTTC
>JBFRWI010000160.1:0-72159 GCA_051439505.1 Hormoscilla sp.
AAATGATTCGGCACAGAATTGGTTTGGGGTAGTGATATATGAACGGCGCAGTTTAGAACCAGAGGACTCCGAATCATATGAATGGTTGTTAAATACCGGTAAAATCCTGCGGATCTACCTAGATGAAGTCGATCTAGCAGCGCAACGGAATCTGGGAATTGGCCTAGTCAAGCTGATCGTCGAAAAGGAAAAAAATGCCGTATCCTTTGCCAAACAGCTCATTGCTCAAACACGGTCAGAATCGACGGATGACGAACAGACCTCCAAGATGCTAGAATTGATTGAAACGATCATCGTGTACAAGTTTGCAGATCGAAGTCGAGAGGAGTTGCAAGCCATGTTAGGACTAGAAGACATCAAAGAAACAAAGTTGGGAAAAGAATTGTTGGCAGAAGGTTGGCAAAAAGGTCGGCAAGAAGGTTGGCAAGAAGGCCGGCAAGAAGGCCGGCAAGAAGGCCGGCAAGAAGGTCGGCAAGAAGGTTGGCAAGAAGGGGAACAACTTGGCCGCTTAAAAGGTAAGTTAGAAGTGGTGCCAGTGATGCTAAACCGAGGTTTTACTTTCGAGGAGGTAGCTGAACTCTTGAAATTAGATTTGGACCAGGTTCGGCAGGTAACTCAACCAGAAAAACCATCAGAGTCCCTCTAAAACGCGATCGCATAACCGTAGGGTGGGCACCGCCCACCATCCTCGGGAGGCGATCGCACCTCGGTCCCAATGCCCGATCGACCCGGGGGTTTTTTCATTCCATCTGCCGTAGCGCCGGGGCACGGCGGTAGTTATATTTGACAAAAGAACCGATAATCTGTTGATGCCGTGCCCCTACCAGTATATTCTGATGGCGCTCGGGCTTTGCGATCGCACCTCGGTCCCAATGCCCGAGCGCCCGATAATTCCCCCGAACCCCAAAGTTTCGTAGGGGCACGGCATCAAAGATATTTGCAAGTTATGGTCAATATTTATATCGCCGTGCCCCGACCCCACCCGTCCGCCCCCCGATCGCGCCCCGGAACCAAATGGGCGATCGGCCCATATTCCCGCAGGAGAAACCGGGTTTCTGGGACAATCTTGGCATCAATACCGATATTTAACAAAGAAACCCGGTTTCTGGCCCCAATCTTCAGGGCCACTGCCGCCCCACATCAACAATGGCACGGGCTATTTCACCGAGAGACTCAGTGCCGCCCAGCTCGATCATAACCGGCACTAACTCAACCAAATCTTCCAAAAAATCGCTGCGACGACGGGCAACCAAATTATGGAGCGTCTCTTGCCAGAGGGAGAAATTAGCAGGCACATGTTTTCGTGCCCGTGCTATTTCATTAAAGGCTTTTGCTCGGCAAGATAGTCTCTTAATATTCTGAGCAATATCGAGTGCAACCGGTAATAGATTTTCGCTTATGTGGGGTGCTAGAGCACAGAGTGCTTCTGCTCGCCTATCCTCATGAGATATCGCCTTAACAGCATCGAGTGTTTCTGGTAAGATTTCTGGAGCATGGGGCACTAGAGCACTGAGGGGTTCTGCTCGGACATGCTTAGATCGAATCGCCCGAGCAATATCGAGTGCAATGGGTAAGAGATTTTCGGTCATGTGAGGTGCTAGAGCACAGAGTAATTCCGCTCGGTTCTCCTGATATTGAGTTACCCGAATAGTATCGAGTGCTTCTGGTAAGACTTCTGGAAAGTGGGGCACTAGAGCACTGAGAGCTTTTGCTCGGGAATAATCATCTCGTATCGCCCGAACCGTAGAGAGTGCTTCTGGTAAGAGATCTTCGCTCATGCGGGCTGCTAGAGCACTGGGGGCTTTTGCTCGGGCTTTCTCATCTTGTATCGCCCGAGCAGTATCGAGTGCTTCTGGTAAGAGATTTTCCCGATCGTAGGCTGCCAGAGCACTGAGGGCTTTTGCTCGGGCTTTCTTATCTTGTATCGCCCGAACTGTAGAGAGTGCTTCTGCTAAGAGATTTTTTGGCAGGTGGGCTGCCAGGCCACTAAGGGCATCATCTCGGGCTTCCTCATATTTTATCCCCCAAACTGTAAAGAGTGCTTTTGGTAAGAGCTGTTTGGGCAGGCGGGCTGCCAGAGCACTGAGGGCTTTTGCTCGGACTCTCTCATTGTCTATCGCCCGAACTGTAGAGAGTGCTTTTGGTAAGAGATGTTCGGGCAGGTGGGCTGCCAGATCTCTGAGGGCTTCTACGAGGCTCTCGGAATCTTGTATAGCCCGAGCAGTATCGAGTGCTTCTGGTAAGAGATGTTCGGGCAGGTGGGCTGCTAGAGCACTGAGGGCATCTGCGAGGTCCTGCTCAAATATTATCTCCTGAGCAGTCTTGAAGATAGATGGTCGGCTATACTCATTTTGAACTGTAGAGAGTGCTTCTGGTAAGAGATGTTCGGGCAGGTGGGCTGCTAGAGCACTGAGGGCTCTAGCTCGGCTATACTCATTTTGTATAGCCCGAGCTGTAGAGAGTGCTTCTGGTAAAAGATGTTCGGGCAGGTGGGCTGCTAGAGCACTGAGGGCTTCTGCTCGGCATAACTCATGTTGTATCGCCCGAGCAGTATCGAATGCTTCTGGTAAGAGATGTTCGGGCAGGTGGGCTGCTAGAGCACTGAGGGCTCTAGCTCGGCAATCCTCATCTTGTATCGCCCGAGCTGTAGAGAGTGCTTCTGGTAGGATTTCTGGCAAGTTGGCTGCTAGAGCACTGAGGGCTCTAGCTCGGCGATCCTCATCTTGTATCGCCCGAGCAGTATCGAGTGCTTCTTGTAAGATATTTTCTGACAAGTGGGCTGCTAATTTTCCCAAAGCGTTTGCCCGATCGCTCAGATTTTGAACTTGCCGCGCATAAGACAGTCCCTGAGCTGGAGTCCACACCCCTTTGGACACCAACGCCGCCATCAGTTCAGCAGGTATATTACCCACCAAACTATTGAGAGAACTAATTATCAGTGCATAGCGGCATTGCAGAGCGATCGCCCGACTGGGATCCGACTCAAAAGTGGCTTCTGCTAGCTCCCAAGCCCTCGTCACGTCCCGAACAAAAATGTCTCGCTGCCCCAGGCGATCGCAGGCTTCATACCACCCATTTCGTCCTTTATCCGTCTCCTCTTGCAAAAGTTGATGCAGTTCGTCAACCCTGCCAGCCTGCACCAAATGCCAACTCAGATGAGCGTGAATATAGCCATCATCGAGAAGCGTATGCCACAAACCCTTTTCAGTTTTGGCCCGATAGCGCTCCCGCAACAGGGCGTGAGTTAAGGGCAGGGTCAAACCCAAATCCGGAAACCTATCATTGCTCTGTGACCCAGTCCCAGTCAACAAGCCACGGGCAAGATCGTGCAGCAAATCGTGTAATCTGTAAGTAGGGGTACCGTCAGCCAAAGGACTGCCAGATAAAAGCAAAGCCTTAGACTTAAAATCCCGTAGAGTTTTGCTCCCCACCGCAGCATCTAGCTGCCAAACAGTCATCATCAAAGCCGGCGTCAGGGAAACACCGGAGGGCAAAACCCCCAGCCACGCAAACCATTCCAGTTCCTGTGGTTTGAGACGTCGCAAGCTGAGATTAAAGGAAGCCAGCAAACTATAGTGCTTGCGGACCGACTCCGACTCTATGGTATCGGCACCTGGTAAATCTAAAGCTTCCAGATAGGCAATTTCCCGGTTCAGGTCCGCAAGTAACTCCCTCCAAGAAACCCCGTAATGATATACTTGCATAGCAGCCAACTCCAAAGCCAAAGGCAAATAGCCAACAGTTGCCGCCAAACTCCTCGCCAGGGGCACGTCCGCATCAGTCAGGTTATCCTGAATAGAAAGCCTTAATAACTCCAGGGCCTGGTCGGGCGTCATCACGTCCAAGTCATAGCAAGTCATAGCAGTTGGCACCCCGGATGGGGGCTTCGCGAGTAGTCACCAAAACACGACAGCCAGCACTGCCAACACGGAAGAACTCAAAATGTTCCGGACTCCAAACATCATCAACTACCAGTATAGCCCGCTTCTCTATCAGTAAAGTCCGCAGGTGCAAAGAAGCAGCTTGGGGGGTAGTCGGCTTGAAGTCAAAGTCTCTCAACTCCAGTATCCAACTGCTGAGCAAAGAGAGCAAGTCCGGCTGCTGACCTAAAGTAGCCCAGAAAACCCCATCAGGGAAAAAGTTCTGAATATCCCGGTCCCTCGCCAGGGCCGCCGCCAAAGTAGATTTACCAATGCCCCCCAAACCGTAGATAGCGCTGACCACCAAAACACCAGTCTGGGTTGTGTCTTGAGAAAAAAGGCTTTCTTTGAGTTGGAGAGAGACCTCCGGGCGCGGGACGAAATTGGGGGGAAGGGGCGGTGCCAGAAACGGAACCCCAGGTTTGAGACCAGTAGCCTTATCCTGCTTAGTAGGGGCTGTAGTGGTAGGTTCTTGCTGCTTGAAGCGTTTAAAATGCTCCTCTTCCCACTTCTTGTTAAACTCCGCGAGATTGTAAGCTACGTCATCTATTGACCACAGCTTCAAGTCAAAATCCCACTCTTCTTTCCCTCGTTGCTGAGTGCGCTTATCTACCAAAATATCGAGAAAATCCTTCATGTGGTGATTGAGGGCTTCTCGAATTTGATCCGTAGTCAGCTGACCCTCATAACAATCCTTAGCAGTCAGATCTTCCAAGGAGCTGAGGGTAGTCTTAACCACCAGTCTGGCGGAAGATGAGCTGTCCCAATTACATGTAGTACCAGGATGAGAGCGACCTTCCAGTTGGTCTAACTCAAGGGTGTGGTCATGCATTTGTTGGAAAGGATCCCCCCCAAACCCCCCCAACCGAGGCGGGGGGGCCTCCGAAAACCCCCCTTTTTAAGGGGGGTTTGGGGGGATCCGGCGACTGGGGTGGCCCATGAACGATCAACGGGTTTTGACCACACCCCTAACTCAAGGCCCAGCAAAGCCTTAAGCAGACGACTCGCCCTTTCTTTCACTTTCGGTCCATAGGAAATTTTTGGCATAAGCTCAAACCAACAAGCTCAACAAGTTTAGGGTTGGGGGTTGGGGGGCCCCCCAAACTTAAAAGTCCCCCAAACCACTCTAGCCTATATTATGACAGCTTTTCTCAGTAAGTGTCGGTCTGCGATAGTCCCCTAGTTCCCAGTGTGCCATCTCACTTTTGTAATTAAGCCCGCCTGCGCGGGCTTTTTTCTTGTAGCCGGACCCTTTAGGGTTCGGGCAGCAATGCAAATATGCAGTGTACCCGTTTCCTTCGCTGTCGCGCCGGGGCACAAAGCAGTTACATCTTACATCTTCACCGATAATCTGTTGATGCCGTACACCTACCGATATATTGCGATCGCGATCGCGCCCCGGACGTAATGGGCGATCGCACCTTTATTCCCCCCGAATTACCCGCAGGCGATCGCGCCGACTTTCAAGTAAGATGCATCGGCTATAAACTGGTATAAATCCAAATAAAAAGGTTCCCAGATGAGAGGATTATATGTTAAACTAAAAGAGTTGTAATTGCAGTCAGTATATGAAGACGGATAAATTATATTATGAAGTTTTTCAGGAGTTTCCGGACATCTTTTTTAGACTGATCGGAAAAAGCCAGATAAATGCTCGGGCCTATGAATTTAAGGCGATCGAGCTCAAGGAGACGGCCTTAAGGTTGGATGGAGTCATGCTGCGGGTAGCGAAAGATCTCAAAGAACCGATTTATTTCATTGAAGTGCAAAGCTACAAAAATGACGACATCTACCCGAATATTTTGAGGAAGATAAGCACGTACCTGGAGCAAAATGATGCAGAACAGAATTGGTTTGGGGTAGTGATCTATGAACGGCGCAGTTTAGAACCGGAGAACGCGAAATCATATAAATGGTTGTTAAATACCGGTAAAATCCTGCGGATCTACCTAGATGAAGTCGATCTAGCAGCGCAACGAAATCTGGGAATTGGCCTAGTCAAGCTGATCGTCGAAAAGGAAAAAAATGCCGTATCCCTTGCCAAACAGCTCATTGCTCAAACACGGTCAGAATCGACGGATGACGAACAGACCTCAAAGATGCTAGAATTGATTGAAACGATCGTCGTGTACAAGTTTGCAGATAAAAGCCGAGAGGAGTTGCAAGCCATGTTAGGACTAGAAGACATCAAAGAAACAAAGTTGGGAAAAGAATTGTTGGCAGAAGGTTGGCAAAAAGGTCGGCAAGAAGGCCGGCAAGAAGGTCGGCAAGAAGGTTGGCAAGAAGGGGAACAACTTGGCCGCTTAAAAGGTAAGTTAGAAGTGGTGCCCGTGATGCTAAACCGAGGTTTTACTTTCGAGGAGGTAGCTGAACTCTTGAAATTAGAGTTGGACCAGGTTCGGCAGGTAACTGAACCAGAAAAACCATCACAGTCCCTCTAAGGCGATCACCCCATTCTGTGCGACCAAGAAACCGGGTTTATACTAGATCTTGGGCCAGGAAAACCCAGATAAACCACCAATAACCCGGTTTCTGGCTCCTGGCCCGATCGCCCATTAAACCGGTCATCACTTCCGGGGGCGATCGATCCGGGGGTTTCTTCATTCTATCTGCCCTAGCGCCGGGCACAAAGTAGTATTATTTGACAAAAGAACCGATAATCTGTTGATGCCCTGCCCCTACCGATATGGCGATCGCGCCCCGGAACGTAATGGGACAATATTGGCATCAATACCGATATGTGACAAAGAAACCCGGTTTCTTGCCCCAATCTTCAGGGCCACTGCCGCCCCACATCAACAATGGCACTCAATACTGGAACGTTTATATTTAACAAACAAAGCATTTCAATCCCTCAGTTTTCTTCAATTACCTCTTCCAAGGGGCTGAGTATAATTGCTCCCCCTCTTCGATAATTGAAGTAGAAAATTGTGCTGCTGCTTCGGCATATTCTACCAAATCGCCTGCGGAACTGAGGCTGCGATCGTGTCTAGTCACAATTCCATGCTTGCTCCAGATAATAGCACGATGGTTTCCGCAACCCCTCGATCGCGTTGGAGGCTTGCTCTGGCGAACTAGGCACGCAAAAGGGAATCACACCAATGCCTTCAGGAAAACTGACGATAGTTTCCGCTTGCCAGCGCAGTAAGCGGCGGTTAAAGGCCACGGTGTCGGCGTAGCGATCGATATGGCTCAGATAAGTGAGGTGGACTGGTTGGGCGTGAAGAAGGGCGTGATGCTTGAGCGATCGCCCGGCCACGTGATCGTTATGTACCCCCAGATGGGAGTTCCATTCGCTAGTCGGTGCGATCTCCGCATCGGCGGCGTACAGGGATGCTGTTTCGCCGCCCGAATTAATCTGAAGCAGGCAAATCACCAGTTCTGGGTGATTTGTGATGTCCCGCTCTCGACGCCCCGAACCGGTGATAATAACCCAGCCACCAGAGAGTGCGGGTGCTGGGAGGGGGAGAGAAATTTCGCCGCGATCGCGCCATCGACTGTCGATGTCTGGCAGTTCCCGAACGAAAACTGAAAAATTGCCCGCAGTTCCCTCAGTTGCATTGATTTGGGACATCCGCTGCCCCACATCGCTCATTTCCCAGATAATCTCTTTGAGACTTTTCAACATTCAACTCCAGTAACTCTGCAAGCAATATAGCATATTTCACCCTCGTGAGGTACACCTCTCACGGGTGTGGTCATGCATTTTGGGTCACAGATCACCTAGTGCCGCTGCGCGGAATTATCTCATTGCTAAAGTTAAATCTGTCGGCACTTTTCAAGTCCTCTATAAATGTTTTTAGCGTTTGGGTAATGGTTGCAGTCATAAGCAATTAAAACTTGAGGTAAAATAGCCGATAGAGCGTGGGATTGTTGGGTTTCGGGCCTCAAGCAAACATACGGCTGCCGATCGTGCTATTGTTAGGTTTCGTGCCCCACCTACAACTGTATATTCTCCATTTTAAATTCACAATTTTCAATTTTCCATTCATTTAAAGTTCGCTTTTCTCTTTGGGCTCAAATTTAATTGGCAACTCAATCTGAAATTCTGCACCCCTTTCCGGTGAGGATACACAGTTAATCGTGCCGCCATGTTGTTCGACAATAATTTGATAGCTAATAAACAATCCCAGTCCCCTACCTTTGCCCACAGTTTTGCTCGTGAAAAAGGGGTCAAAAATATTTTCTTTCATTGACTCGGCAATCCCCGGACCATTATCGGCTATGGTAACTAAAACTCGCTCCTCTTTCAAAGATTTAGTCCGAATGTGAATGGTGGGAATATTTGCTTGCTTTTCCTTATCTGGAACGGACTCGAAAGCATCGATCGCATTCTCCAAGATCTGCAAAAACACCTGATTAAGTTCTTTGGCATAGCATTCCACCTGGGGGAGTTTGCCGTATTCCTTAATCACTTTTACTATGTCCTGTCCCTCTGGGTGCAATCTATGCTGCAACATTAATAATGTGCTATCAATTCCTTGGTGGATATTAACATACTTTAGTCCTTCTTCATCCAAGCGCGAGAAATTACGTAGAGAAAGTACCACCTCCCGGATGCGATCGCTCCCTGATTTCATCGAAGTCAGAATTTTGGGCACGTCCTCCATCAGAAATTCCGGTTCTATCTCTTCTAATTTTTCCTGAAGCTGGTCACTAGGATGAGGCAACTCTTGCTGATAGAGGTGCAGCAATTCGATTAAATCCTGAATTGATATTTGCAACTGGTCTATGTTACTATGAATAAAGGAAACTGGATTGTTGATTTCGTGAGCTATTCCCGCTACCATTTGCCCCAAACTGGACATTTTTTCACTTTGAATCAGTTGTCCCTGGGTTTTCTTCAGTTCCGACAAGGTGTGCTGCACCCGCTGATTAGTTTGAGACAATTTGTGCGTCAAATTCTGGATCCGTAACCCGGCACGCACTCGTGCCAAAAGTTCTTTAATTTCCACGGGTTTGGAGAGAAAGTCATCGGCCCCTGAGTCTAACGCCTCCACCAGATCTTCTACCTGTTCCCGGGCCGTTAGTAAAATAAAAAAAGTGGTGGCTAGATCGGGGTCAACTTTCATCTGCTGGCAGACAGTCAACCCATCCATCTCAGGCATCATCCAGTCGCAGATCATCAAGTCGGGATGCAATTTCCGTGCCATTAACAGCGCTGCTTCCCCATCGTCAGCCGTGCTAACCTCGTGCCCTTCGCATTCTAAGGCATCTTGTAAAATCATCTGGGTGGTGATGTCGTCATCAACAAGCAGAATAGTAGCCATAAGTTATTTTTGGAAATGGTCTTGGATAAAGGTGCGGACTAGATCGAGTTCTGCTTCCATTGAAGCAAACAGTTCCTGACTATTGGCAAGGGTATTTTCACGGGCTAGGGTTTCTATTTGGGCCGCGATCGCCCGGACTTCACTGGCACCCACATTGGCACTTGACCCCTTCAGCCGATGGGCATAGGATTGGATCTGATCGAAGTCAGAATGGGCGATCGCCTCCCCGAGTGCGGCTATATCTACTTCAGCTTTTTCCATAAACACCCTTAAAAGTCGCTGTTGAAATTCTACTCTCCCCTTGGAGATGGAATTCAGGCGCTTGAGATCCAACGGTGGATTATCATTATCAATAGAACTTCGCTCTGGTTGTGAGATATCAGACCTTTTCACAACCTCCGACCCGACCTCATTTTCTATCTTACCACGCCGCGACTCAGTCCAACGATTCAAAAGAATTTCTAAATCTTCCTGTTCCACTGGCTTACTAATATAGTCGTCCATTCCTGCCGCCAGACATTTTTCCCGGTCCGCAGGCATGGCATGGGCAGTCAGGGCAATGACGATCGTATGGCGTCCGGACCCTGCTTCCATCTGTCGCAGTTCCTGGGTGGTCAGGTAGCCATCCTTGACGGGCATTTGACAGTCCATAAACACGAGATCGTAGTCTTTCTGTTGCAGCAAGTCCAGCGCTTCCTGACCGTTACCAGCCAAGTCCGCTTCATAACCGATTATACTCAATTGATTGAGCATCACCTCTTGGTTAATCGGGTGATCCTCTACTAGCAGGATTTTCAGACCCTCTAGGGGTTGATGAGTAGTAGTTTCTTGCTGGGGGGGGGTTGATGAGTATCGCCTACTTTCCAAGACCGTTTCAATTTCATTGGCCATTGCCGTGATGAGAGTATCAAACAAACGTGACGGTCTCACGGGTTTGACCAACTGGGAACTGACCCTGATGTTCGTTAGTCGATCCGGGCGATCGCGTTGATTCATGGGCGTCATCACCACCAGTTTAGTTTGCGGAATCTCAGAGTTAACGATCTGTGCTAATTCATTTAATAATTGCTCGTCAAACAGGGCCACATCGTAAGGATCGCTTTCAGTCGCCGCCTGACGCAAATGCTTCAAAGCAGCTTTACCATCTGCCACTTCGTCCAAGCGCATTCCCCAGGCATCGGTGAGATAACGAAGTGACTGGCGCACTGTAGCCGAAGAATCCGCAACTAATAGCTTCAGGTCTGTTAATACTTCCCGGCGACTAGGCTTGCGAGTTGTCGATCGAGCAAATTTGGCCGTGAACCAGAAAGTTGACCCCCGTCCAACAGCACTTTCCACTCCAATAGTACCGCCCATTAACTCTACTAACTGCTTGCAAATTGCTAGCCCCAATCCCGTACCGCCGTACTGCCGCGTCGTAGAAGCATCTACTTGGGAAAAAGATTGGAACAACTTTTCCCGTGCCTCAGTCGGAATGCCAATCCCCGTATCGGTAACTTCAAAGCAGATTTTGTTCGGAGTTCGGCGTCGGCGATCGGGCAATTTCACTCGCACCACCACCGAACCCTTGTCAGTAAATTTAATTGCATTGCCCATCAAATTGACTAACACCTGCCTGAGTCTGCCCGGGTCTCCCTGCAATTGCCGGGGCACATTGGGGTCAACTAACAGTCCCAGTTCCAGTCCCTTTTCCTCAACTTGGGTCGCCAGCAAGTCGATCGCCGTTTCCAGACAATCATATAGGTCAAAGTCCAAGCGTTCCAACTCCATCTCCCCTGCTTCCAACTTGGAAAAGTCGAGGATATCATTGATAATTAACAGCAGATGCTGGGCACTGGTGTGGATAGCGTTGATAAAGTCTTGTTGCTTGCGAGTGAGTTCGGTTTTGGACAGCAACCCCGCCATTCCCAAAACCCCGTTCATCGGTGTACGGATCTCGTGACTCATATTTGCCAGGAATTGAGACTTGAGGCGGGCATTTTCTAAGGCAGCTTCCCGGGCCTGCACCAGTTCGTCAATCTTGTTCGTCGCGATCGCCACCCCGCCAATTTTGCCTCGTTCCGCATACCAAGGATGAATTTCCCAGCTAATATATCCTACCGTTCCGTCTCGATACTCGATCGGATCTTCCGAACTGGAGATCACTTCGCCAGTGAGGGCCCGTTGATGCACTTCTATCCAGCGATCGGGTTGCTTGAGAAACACTTCGTAGTGACTCCGACCCAGTAATTCTCCCTGTAACTGATAATCTTCCAACCACTTCTTGCTATAGGCAATGTAGCACATTTGGTTATCCAGCATGGCGATCGCCACGGGCGCATTAGCAATTATTTCTCGCAGTTGCTGGTATTCTCGCTCCTTCGCCGCCTCCGCCTGCTTGCGATCGGTGATATCCCGAGCTACACTGTAGAACAAACCTTCTGTTGCTATAGCCCTGGCCATCCAAGCTAGCCATTTATAGTCACCATCTTTACTTCGGAAGCGATTTTCAAATTCAGTAGTTTGACAACCCGCCAATATTCTGTCTACCTCCGCTTTACTGGCAGCTTTGTCTTCCGGATGAATAAACTCTATCCAGGGGGTGGCCAGGAATTCCGAGATGCTATAGCCCAGTATTTTCTCCACTGCTGGGTTCACCCGCTTCAAGTAGCCATTGGAACCCCCGATCGCCAGCATATCCATTGACAAGTCGAAGAAACGATTTAGTTCTGCTTCTGCCTGCTTGCGTTCGGTGATATCTTCAATTACTCCAATGGCATACTTTCCTGTTGATTGCTCTTGCTTTTCGGACTCCTTTTCTACCGATGCCAGGGATACAGTTAAGTTCGCCCAAACTATGTCTCCCTGCTTGCGAATATAGCGTTTTTCTCTTGAATATGTGGTGATTTTTGCCGCCAATAGCTGGCTAAAATACTTCCAGTCCTCATCGACATCCTCCCCATAAGTTATTTCCCTCAAGGTGCGGTTCAACAACTCCTCCCGTTCGTATCCGACAATCTCGCAAAATTTTTGATTGCAGCGCATGATTTTGCCGCTATAATCTACATGGGCGATGCCAACTGCTGCTTGTTCAAAGGTATCCCGGAAGCGCTGGGCGTGCTGGCGTGACTGAGCTTTTTCTGCTGACAAGCTGCGATCTATCCGTCTGAATAGCACTGCTGCTAATATCGAACTAGCGACTCCCAAAGCCGCCGATCCGTAGAGTGCTATCCATATCATTTCCCGCTGACTTTTCAAAGTCTGCTTGCGACTCATCAACAGACGCTCTTCCTCTGCTATAAATAACTTTAGCTTGCTGCGAGTCCTATTCGTTGCCATTTTACTTGCCGCCATTATCTCTGATAATGCTGCTTCCGACTCTGCCATCTGCAGATTTAGGGTAAGATAATATTGCAAATGATCCAGTCGATTTTCTACTGCGTTTTTAATTTCCAGGATTCTCTGACTCTGCTTGGGGTTATCTTGCACTAGATACCTCAGTTTCTCTAGGGACTCGGGAATAACTGCGATCGCCTCTTGATAATCTGCGAGTAACTCTTGATTTTGAGTCAGTACATATCCGCGCATTCCTGTTTCTGCATCTATTAACTTAGAGAGAAGTCGTTCTGCTGATAAGCGCACTTGATGAGTATGATCCACCCATTTTCCCGCTTCTGACATCTTCACCTGTAACCACCCAAAAATTCCCAGGGATGTCACCAAACAGGAAATCGGAATAGCCGCAATTAACATTCCCCTTTTTCCTACTGATAATTCTTTCCAGTAATCGCCTAAACTTTTGATATCACTCATCTTTCTTCTTCTCTTGACTGGGTAAAATTTTACCTCTATCCCGGGTTAGAGATTAACCCGGTCTTGGGAACATTACTGGTTATAAGATTTGATTGAATAAAGTCCGAATTGACTCTATCCTTTGGCGGTTTACCCCGAGATCTGACTGTCCCAAACGGGAGGCCGATCGGGCGTGAATCACCTTAGCATCATCATCCACCAAAAACTCCACATCATCCACGTATCCCATCAGTTTACTGGTAAACTCAGCATACAAGTAGTTATCTGATTCAGTAACTATCTTAGTGCGAGGCTGATTTTGGATCGCCATCTTCAGTTTGGCCAAGGCCGCAGCTGGGGTTGAATTATAGCTCAACGGCTGGATATAATGCTGTTGGTCCGTTTCTGGACCTTGGCTACAGACACAGTTAGGCGATTTTGGACAAGGGGTCAACTTGCCATTTTTGACGCCAATGTTAGTGGGTCGTATTCCTGCAAACATAATTCACTTCAGATCTTGTTTCTGACTGGCCTGGGAGTTGCGCTCCCAGAACACTCCTTTATTATAACCTTTATTATCACCTTGTCTGGTTCGATCAAAGATATTTTTTTGCGTACCGCCCACCAGCAGCGGGTGTAGTCTTTTTTCTCCAACTGGTGCAAGACCACACCCAATAATGTCATTGCGAGGGGGGGGGGTACTCCGCGATCGACTTATGGAAAATTTTCACCAACCCCCCCCCGAAGCAATCTCATACCTAGTCGGGGAGATTGCTTCGGGGGGGATCGGTGGTAACAATCTTTAAGATATCGATTTTGGTTCCCCCCCCCTCGCAATGACAGATCGTTACACACCCTACTGCAACAATGCTTCTAATTGTTGCTGTTGCCAAAGGTTTTGGTATAAACCGGGTTGTTGCAGGAGTTCGGCGTGAGTGCCGATCTGCACGATCGCACCTCGATCCATGACCAAGATGCGATCGGCGGTTGCTGCTGCCGACATTTGGTGGGAGATAAAAATCACGGTTTGGCGCTTAGTTCCTTTCGAGAGGTTTCTGAGAATGTTGGTCGCGGTTTGGTTATCGACGCTGGAAAGGGCATCATCTAATATTAACACGGGGGCATCGACAAATAATGCTCTAGCTAAGGAGGTGCGCTGTCGCTGTCCGCCGGAAAGGGTCACGCCCCGTTCGCCGACGATGGTTTCATATTGTTGGGGAAAGTTACCGATTTCTGAGTGCATTTGTGCTTGTCTGGCGGCGATTTCGATTTCTATACCTTCCAGAACGGGATCTCCGTAGCGGATGTTATTCTTGATGGTGGTGCTGAACAGAAAGCTGTCTTGGGGGACATAGGCGATCGCCCCTCGCAAGTCATCTAGTTTCATGAGGGTAATATCGTAACCATCCAGAAAGATAGTCCGGGGGGGAATATCCAGCAAGCGGGGCAAAGCATTAGCTAAAGTAGATTTCCCAGCACCAATAGGTCCGACTATGGCCACAGTTTCCCCAGGTTTGATGGCAAAATTCACGTCCTTGAGGGCAGGAGTTTGGGCTCCGGGATAGGTATAATTGAGATGTTGAGCGACGATCTGACCGCGAACCTTTGTTGTCAACTGGGCGGCGTAGTCCAGGTCTTTAATTTTAGGTTCGACTTGGAAAATGCTCTCGATGCGATCGACACTCACTTGACCCCGTTGATAGGTGCTAAGAGTGAAACCGAGTAAAGCAGTGGGGAAAACCAAGCGTTCGGCGTACAGGAGGAGAGCCAAAAAATCTCCAATGGTGATCGTACCACGGGCGATCGCGCTTGTCCCGAGCCACATTAACACGAGCAAACTGACATTAGCTAAGGCTTCTATCAGAGGAAATAGCAGATAGCGAGTTCTGGCTAAGCGGAGATTTGCCTCCAACAATTTCTGGTTAAACTGACGAAAAGCGTGGCGTTCGTTCTCTTCCTGGGCATATATTTTAATCAAACTCATGCCACTCATATCCTCTTGAATGAGGTCGCTGACCCGGGAGAGTTCTTCTTGCACTTTCTCCTGCTGACTGCGCAGGCGATGGCTAAATAGCTGGACGATAACTAGCATGAAAGGATAGACTGCGATCGCGAATAAAGTCAGCCTTATATTAATAGACATCATCAAGGGCAGAGTCAAGCTATAAGCAAAGAGCATATTTGCCAGACTCAGCACCGCAAACCCCACCAGTCGGCGGATATTATCCACATCGCTAGTAGCGCGGTTAATCAAATCTCCCACTTTATTAGCGGCAAAATAGGAGGGTTCTAAAGTTAACAGGTGCCTAAAGATACTCTGTTTCAGGTCAAATTCTACTAAACGTCCGACGCCAAAGATTAACAGGCGCGACGCTATGCGAATTACCCACATTATACAGGCCAGTAAGAAGACGATCGCCACGTAGCCCATCACCTGACTAAAGTCGAAATTAGTTTGCAGTCGATCGATAGTATTACGAATTTGCAGGGGGATGTAGACGCCGAGGGCGTTGACAATAAATAAAGCTGCGATGCCTAAAGACACCGGTTTCCAGTGGGGACGCATATAAGCGCCCAGTTTTTGTAACTTTGATTTTGCCATGTTTGTAGTTGCGCTTTAGCGCCTCTAGGTTTGTAGTTGCGCTTTAGCGCTTACCTTTGGGTTTCAGCCTGTAGTACAATATTACAGAATATGCATTTTCAATGCGCGACAGCTTAACATATTCTTGTCGAGAAAGCTCCGGTGCTCCGGTGTTCGGGTGATCTTCTACAGCGACCAAGCCCGTGCAGCTGGTATTTGGGATCTGAGATACTCATAGACGATTATCTATGGGTAGAGTAATTTAGTCTGATGAAAGAATGATGTGGTTGCTTCAGAAAAAAACAGGTTTTGTGATACGATGACAATCGGAGTTAGAAACAGGGTGTCGTGCCCAGTGCATCTAACTTGAGTCATAGGCCGGTTGTTGGCCAAAAGCTAGCAGCTTGGACACCGGCGATCGCTACCTTGATTGAAAGGCACAGATCGCCTACATAGACAAGGATCCGAATGGTCTTTGTAATCTAGAACACAAACGAATGACAACGAACAAAGTCAAAGTCATTAGCTTTTCGGGTGCGTACATAGACGCGAAGTACGTTGAAAATGTGGAAAACTATCCCATTAAGAACCGTACTATCGTCGTTAACCCAGAAGAAACAGACGCTTACCTGAACGAAGCGAACGTCAGCATTATTCCGTCTTTCTCATCGACCATCCTGGAAGATACTACGATCCAAAAAGCCAAGTCATTGCTTTTGCTTGAGGTGGTACAGACCAAAAACATCGGCAATATTGTCTTTGAGCCTGGGTGGGATTTATTAGGTAATTTCCCCGACGAGGACTTTCCCAAAGACGTACAGCTTTGGAAGTCGGGCCAAGATGAGGCGGGAATAATAGAAGTAGATCCCTACTTTATGGCCAGGCAGTCGAGTACCCCCGGTCACAAAGAACAGTTCTGTGTGAAAGTGAACCTCTGGTTTGCCCCTTCCCATACGGATTGTGCAATCCATAACCAACATGACTTTCTGGAGATTCACACGCAAGTCTTCGGACATGGACGGATGCAGAAGTTCAAGGTGAAAAGTTTTGAGAGTCTCTATGAAGACCTCGTGATGACTGAGGGATACACCCAGATCGTGCCATTCTGCCAGGTTCACGAAAACCAGCAATATACCTATCCGTGGCATCAATATTATTCGGATACGGATTGCATCTGGATGGCGATCGAATATCATCCCCAAAAAAAAGGCTAACGCCAAGGCCAAAGCTAACGAGAACTAAACAGAAGAGTCACACAATGGCAAGCAATATTTTTCCAAGCAATCGCGTTTATAAATTTCTCAACGTCGAGGAATACTTTGACGGATATGGTGGCTACAAAGCATGGGATAAACTCGGAGATGCAAAAAGTCCTTCCTTTGACGGGAAATATACATTGAGCCTGAAGTTCGACAAGGCCAGTGGAGGCGAGTGCCTCATGTTGATTGAGATCAGTCAGAACGATGTCTTGCGGGTGCGCTTTAACCCAACAAAAAGTGCAGTAGGGGATTACGCCACATCCACTCACCTGGACGATCACGAGACAGACGAGGAGATCCTGAGGAACAAGCAACGCACTGTAACTTACAAAAATAACGGAAATCAGGTAGTCCTGACGGCGACTAGCCAGTATAATCAGGTTGGCAAGGATACACCCTTCGTGATGGAAGTGGCGATCACTTTGGCTCCATTCGGAATCAAGGTGTTCAACAAATCTAAAAGCAATTCCGAGTTTGCAGACATTCCCGTCTGGCAAACCGCAGACACTTCAATTTACTACACCGCCAATGGCACAGAGGATTATGCCATCATCCAGGCGGTGAAGAAGCCAGCCGATGGAAAGTATATTGGGTTTGGCGAACAGGGCGGAACCCAACTCGGCAAAAATATGGACCGGTTGAATTATTTCAACTTCGATAACATGCGCTATCGACAGGTCTATAATCGCGGACCTTTAGAGAACCGCGAACCTCTTTACCACTCCGAGCCTTTCTTTTACGAGTTCAATGGCGTTGCTGGCAGCGATAACGTCAATGCAGTCCTCGTGGACAACCCGAGTCAAGTCTTAATGGATATCGGCTATAGCAACGCCGGTCGCTATATGTTCGGGACTCGCTTTGGCGACCTTGACTATTACGTGTTGTTGGGAGAAGACCCGAAGAATATTTTAGATAGCTTTACCGCCTTCATCGGTCGCCCGGAGTTGAAACCGCGCTACGCCCTGGGATATCACCAAGGTTGCTATGGGTACGAATGTGCGGCAGACCTCAAGTGGGCTGTGGAAAAATATCGGGAGTATCAAATTCCCCTTGATGGTCTTGCGGTGGATGTGGATCTCCAAGAAAACTACCGGACTTTCACCATCAAGCCGGATTACCAAACGAATAAGAACAACCGGTCTGAGCAAACCTTCGGCAGTCACAAGGAAATGTTCAGTTGGTTGCGGGAGAAGGGAGTTAAGTGCAGCACCAACATCACCCCCGTGATCAGCAGCCAAGATAAAGACAACCCAAGTCACTACTCAACCTACGACGAGGGACTCAAAAACGGCTACTTCGTGATGGACAAGCGGTACGATCCAGACAATCCCGAAAGCAAAGAGTACCAAATCTATGGTGGCGGTAACGAATACCGTTCCAACAAAGAATGGTATCAGTGGCCAGATCCCGAAGGATTCAATAGTGGCAACCCTTACATTGGCGAAGTATATTACGGGGACTACAATGGAGAACCGCTGGGAAGCCCGGGTCATTACTCCGATCTAGGCCGTCCAGAAGTGCGCGAATGGTGGGGCAAGCAATATAAATACCTGTACGAGCAGGGTCTAGAATTTGTTTGGCAGGATATGACTACTCCAGCTATCCGCGACACCCGTGGAGATATGAAGGGCTTTCCATTCCAGCTGTATGTGACTAACGACTTTTACCCCTCAGACGTCAAACAAAGCCCAGCCCTCAAGGTTTGGAATTTGTATTCGTACAATCTCCACAAGGCCACCTACGAAGGACTCAATAACCTGTACCAACTATCCGACGAACTGAAGTGGCGGGAAAACAAGCGCAACTTTATCATCGGACGAGGCAGTTTTTGTGGTTCTCACAAGTATGCTGGCTTATGGACCGGGGATAACTCCTCAGAATGGGATTTCCTCCAGATGAATATCTCCCAAGTCCTGTCTCTGGGCATGAATGCCTTGGCAGTCACCGGGCAAGATATCGGCGGTTTTGAGCAAGAATCTGGTAACGACGAGCAGGGTTGGGCGAGTCCAGAACTGTTGATTCGCTGGACTGCTGCGGGGGCCTTCTTACCCTGGTTCCGCAACCACTACGTCCGCAAAGGGCGCAAAGATTTCCAAGAACCATTCCAATATGTAGAGTGGTTTAACGGCAATCCCCCAGCACCCCAAGACTTGTACCGCATGGTTCCCGACATTTGCCGGCATTACATTGAATTGCGCTACCGGCTGATGCAGCTGTTCTATGATGCATTGTTTGAGAACACCCTGGATGGTATGCCCATCTGTCGTCCCTTGTTCCTCAACGATCCTCAAGACAAGTCTCTCTACAACGATAAAGACCAATTCCTCAACGACGAGTTCTTTGTTGGCAAGGATTTCCTCGTTGCTCCAGTCTTGCGGCCTCAGAGTGAATGTAATGGTGGCAAGCGGGATGTCTATCTGCCCCAAGGTAGCTACTGGTATAACTTCAAGAACAACGTTCAGTCCCTGACCGCTCCGGAAGAAGGCGGAACGGTGTTGCGCGATTTTGATGCCAACATCAATATGGAAGGCCAGCACATTAACTTTATCGTTCCCATCTACATCCGGGAGGCAGCGATTATTCCCACAATCGAGCTGGAACAATATGTGGGAGAACGGAACGCCAATGGACAGACGAACCCCATTACCCTGAACGTATATCCAGACGTGCAGCGGAATGGAGGGGAATATCATATGTACTTGGATGATGGGGAGAGCCGTTCTTCTGCCCCGAAATCTCAAGTGGACGATCCCAAGGCGAACGACGAATACCGCCACACTGTGATTACCAACGCATACAGTGGGGACAAGACCCGGGTGATTAAAGTAGAGCGGGTCCACGACGGATATACGCCTATGGAGGACTTTTTCTTCGTAGCAGTATTGCACGATCCTGGCGAACAAAAGGGAACCCACGGTCCGTTGACGAGCATTAGTATCGGCACGCAACAGCTACCGATTGTGAGTGACAGTGGTGCCCTCTGGGGTTCTGGCAGCAACAGCTGGTATTACAACGAGAGCCTCAACATCAGTTTCGTCAAGGTGTTCGATAGCAGCAAGTCGATCGCCATCAAGGCGAACTACGTGTAAGATAGAGTTGGGTTAGGAAGTCCTAATTCAATCATCTTCGGTGAGTGAGAGCGAGTCGGATAAGAGCGATAACTAGCTTCCGACTCGCTCTCCTAGTTTGTCTGTGCTTTAGATAACCAAGCTTTATCTGGGATAAGCATTGTGAGTTTGTTGAAGAGTTGTCAGGAGATAGTCGATGAGTTCTATAAATCCTTTGGGGATTTGGAAGTGGTTAAAAGCCGGGATCTTAACTACTGCGATCGCGATCGGGCTTTGCTGCGCGTGTTTTGCAAATCCAGTCCTGGCGGATGCTTCTGTTGGGAACGCGGAACCGATCTCGAACAATTTGGTGGCCTATTACCCGGGTGCAAATGAAACGACAGAGGAAACGAAAAAGTTATGGCAACACCACATTAACGCATGGGAGGCACGAGACTTAGATGGCATTATGACTGAATATCGGGAAGACTCCATATTTATTCGGAATAATAAGGTTTTCAAAGGGATTGCAGAAATCCGCAGTGTTTTTCGTAATCTCTTCGGCTTATTTGACAATGGCAGTAACATCATCGATCCTGCTGTGCTTGAAGAAGAAATTATCTACATTACTTGGCACTTTACGCCTAACAACGATCGCGAGTACTATGGAACGGACAGCTTTGTCGTGCAAAACGGCATCATTAAATACCAAACGATTGCTTCTCTACTGTATGAAAAATACTTAGTAGAATAAAAACCCTAGATATCTGAGGTTCGATGTAATTTACATCATGCAGCTATTCCCCTTATTGACTGCGTGATTTGTCGAGACAGAAAATACAAAAGCATCTGTCTCGGCCAAGATATCAATTACTTCTGCTAACTTCCCTTCTTTGTTGAAAACGAGCAGCCGATCGAGGCGATCGCCCGATGAGAGATGTTGAATAGGAACAGTATAAATCTTGGGTATCATGGGTTATATTCGTTCGTAGTAAGCGCTTTAGCGCTTATTTGTCAGATTAATCAAAAGCGGGTAATTGCCACATTTGGGGTTGAAACTCAGTTAATGAATTGAGAACCTGGTGCGCATTACGATACAATTGTTTATCCATGCTAGAATGAGGCACGGCGACAACGGACATGCCAGCAGCGATCGCGGCTTTCACCCCGGCCAAAGCATCTTCAAACACCAGACATGCTGCCGGGTCAGCCCCCAGGCGTTGGGCGGCAATTAAGAAAATATCCGGTGCGGGTTTTCCTCGCCCGATCGCGGGGTCATCACCTTTAACGATACAGTCAAACAGGGCTAACCATTGAGTATGATTGCTAGTTTTCAGATCGAAAGAAAAACCAGCGGAACTGGTGGCCACGGCCTGCCGAACGTGATGTTGATGCAAATGTTGGGTCAGGCGCACCGCACCCGGAAGGGGTTGGGCATGGGGCAATAGATCGCGAAGCAATGGTTCTCTTTCTCGGAGAAAACTTTCCGGAGTCAGGGGCAACTCTAGCATTTCAATTATCGTCCGGGCTGAGTTGAGGGCGTTTCTGCCGGCTATCTGAGATTTTACCGACTCGGACAGGGTCTTGCCGTAGCGATGGGCGATCGCCTGATAGACTTGAGCGTAAATAGGTTCGGTATCTAGCAGCAGACCATCTAGATCGTAAATGACGTGAGTAATTTTTTTGAAGTCAGGCATGGGCAGATGTCAGGACGGGTAGCAATAGAAATATCGAGTTTCATGTTGCAGTATTGGGGCGAAACAATAGGCTCAACTCGAAATCATCTGATAGCTTCAGCTTTTCTTTTAGCATATAGCCGAAATGTTCGTACATGAGGATATTCTGTTGGGTATCGGTTTCCACCCACACTCCCGTTGATGTGGGGTGTGACTCAGATAAGGCGTGAATGCGATCGAGCAATTGGCGGCCAAAGCCGAGGCCCTGAAAATCCGGGTGAACGGCGAGCATCACCAGGTGATAATAGGGTGCAGTAGGGTAATGTGGTTCGACCGCCATCATCAATCTTAGCAGCCGCCAGACAGCAGGCAATCCTGCCCCCAGAGTTAGCCGCACTAGCAGTCGCAGTCCGCCCCAAGGGTCTGCTGTGACTGCGGGCTCGTAGATGGCGGCCAGGCCAATAACTCGATCCTCTAGCATGACTGCCCACAGCGGCTGTCCGGTAGCCGCAAGCATATCCAAAAACAGCCGCAAGTACAGGCGGGTGACTTGCCGTTTGCGATCGCCTGTTACCCGAAAGAGGTAGTCGATGGTAGGCTGGGCCGCGAGGGTATCAGCTAACATAGTTGTCGCTTCGGAATGTCTGGAGGCAGGAAGATCTATAACTCTAGCGGCATGCTTGGATCTGTCTGAAGCGGTCATGGTGAATTGACTTGGCAGATTTTGATATGATGTAGCAATATAATACTTCACCCATAAGGAGGCTTGTAGTGGTAAGGGTTCTCCGACTCGACCAGATGACATCAGCAGAACTCTCTTCGTTGAAAAGACGGGCGGAGTTGGATATTGAAAAGGCCCTGACGGTGGCCAAAGAGGTCATTGACAAGATTCGCTCTTCAGGGGATGCTGGGGTACTGGAATACGTCCGCAAGTTTGACTTTCCCGAGGCCCAACTGGATAATCTCAAGGTGAGCGATCGGGAGTTTGCGGCGGCCAGGGAACAGATCGATCCTGCCATTAAATCGGCAATAGAACAAGCATTTGCCAATATCCGCCAAGTTCACCAGGGCCAGATGCCCGAGGAAATGCGACTGGCAGAAGTTGAGGCGGGAATATTCGCGGGAGAGAAGGTAACCCCTGTTGCTAGTGCGGGACTTTACGTTCCCAGAGGTAAGGGTGCGTTCCCCTCGGTGATGCTGATGCTGACAGTTCCGGCGATGGTGGCCGGGGTGCAAAAAGTAATCGTCTGCACGCCCCCCGATAAAAATGGCAATATCGAACCAGTTTCCCTAGTAGCTGCCGAGATGGCCGGAGTCAAGGATGTCTATAAGTTGGGGGGGATACAGGCGATCGCGGCCATGGCATTGGGAACGGAAACTATCCCCAAGGTGGACAAGATCACGGGTCCGTGCAATATCTACGGTTCCGCAGCTAAGCGGTTATTATACGGCACGGTGGACGTGGGACTGCCCGCTGGACCCAGCGAGTCAATTATTCTGACGGACGAACATACCGATCCCCAGTTAGCATCTCTGGATCTGCTGGTAGAGGCGGAACATGGTCCCGACTCCGCCGCCCTGTTGGTTACTCACAGTGAGGACCTGGCCGCCAAAGCAGCAGAGTACGTACCGAATTATCTGCAAAAGCTGCCCGACTGGCGTCGGGAATTCTGCGAAACGGGACTTTCATCCTATGGCGGCATCCTGCTGACTTCTAGCTTGGCAGAGTCGATCGCCTTTGTCAATGACTATGCCCCGGAACATCTGGAAGTGCTAGTCAAGGATCCTTTGAGTATTCTCGGACAAATTAAGAATGCGGGTGAGATTTTGCTCGGTCCCTACACCCCCATTCCTACAGCGAATTACTGTCTGGGTGTGAATGCTATTCTGCCTACGGGAGGTTTTGCCCGATCGTACTCTGCTGTGTCTGTCTGGGACTTCCTCAAGCGATCGGGCATCGGCTATCTGACCAAAGAAGGGTTCGATCGCTTGCAGCATACAACCCAAACTTTAGCAGATTATGAGGGTTTTCCTGCCCACGCCATGGCCATTCGCGAACGAGAACATCTGTTAAAGTAAACTCCAAATCTCTCGCTTTCCCGCTACACCGCCGGGGGTTCAAACCCCCGGCTAATAGCTGAAGTCGGTTAAAACCGACTAAAAAATTGTCTCGCATTCGGAATACAAATTGACCGAAAAGTTGTATTTGTAGGGTGGGCGCGGTGCCTGTCATTTGCGGGTGTGGGCAACAACCACCAACTGACCCATGACCACACCCCACATCGACGCCCTTGCAGATATGCTGAGTAACAGCATGAAATATAAAATATACGATGAAATCAGGACATTGGTGGATGCAAATTCAGATTGAGGCGATCGCCTCATTCCCAAGGGGAGAATGGGAGCGATCGTATAATGTTACGAACATCCTGTAGAAGGTTACGCAGTCGATTTGGCAATCACCGATAAAAGGTGGGTGTCCGGTTTCGACTATGAAAACGTCATCCTTTATCCCGACCAATTCGAGGTAGTCAGTCTTGTTTCATCGGGTTTGGTCAAAAGTAGTTGAAGAGAACGTGTTTTACCCTCGTTCCCACCGCTGCGCGACAGATGCGACAAACAAAATCTGTTGGGTTTCGTGCCTCAACCCAACCTACAGATGCGACAAAAGATTTTCAGTCGGTTTTAACCGACTTTAGCTATTAGCCGGGGGTTTGAACCCCCGGCGGGCTGACAGCGAAGTTACCAATTAACCGGCGGGCTGACAGCGAAGTTATTAACTAACGCTTGCTTCTCATGCGGGCCCAGCGGGTCATATGCCAAATCATGATAAACAAAGTACCAGAAACCAAGGCTCCCAAATTCCATTTCACGGAATTCTTGAGCAGGGCCTGTCTGCGGTTAGCCCGAACTGTTTCAGATTGAATGCGCATAGTTTCCTCTGCCCTGGCAATTTGGGTCAGTAATTGTCCCTTTAATTCTTGAGGAGCATCTATTTCCGGTAAAGGACTTTGACGAGTAATGGCAGATATCATCTCTTTAATCTCATCATCCGTATCAGCTTGCTCTAACTCGTATTTTATTGGTTGCAACCGCTCATTTTGCCGTACAAATTGGGCAGAAATTTGAGCATTGTTAGCCTTATAGATCCGCAACGTGTTGTTAATTCCCAAGGGGAGACTCAGCAAGTAAATTAACCCCAGCAGCAAGGAAACCCAGGATAAAAACCGCAACAAGTGCAATGACTTTCGATCGACAGTCCCAGAGGGGCGATAAAAGACAAGCATTAGCCCGAGCAAAGGAACCGGTACGCGCTCGACCATGCGCCCGATCGCCTGAAATTCCCAGAAGGGGTTAGTAAAGTTGGGGGGATAAATAATTTGAAGATAGTCAAACAATGCTAAGATTAACAAACCGTAGCCGACTAAGGCCAGTAAAGAATAGGAACGTGTACTGGCGGATGCCGAAAGAGAGACTAAGAAATTTTTATCCCCTGTTGGTGACTGGGTCTGGTGCGGTGAAGGAACCTTGTTAGGGTCGAACCAGCCCCCTAGCAAAGTTGAGTCGGACGACCGATCCTCGGAATCTTCAGATGCAGGGGGCTGTTCGACTGGGGGAGATTTAGGTTCTGCGGAAGTCCCAGGGGGCTGTTCGACTGGGGGAGAGTTCTGTTCTTCGGAAAACTGATCTGGCTGAACTATAGACATAAGACGCGATCGGATGTAATAATAAAATCACAAATTACATTGAGCAGATAATCTGCACAATCAATCTTCACCCCGCTCCCGGAAGGCAGATGATGTGAAAGTGAGGGATTGATATGATAAGATTGAACTGCCTCTATTAATAAGATCCAATTATAATCAAGACAGTTTCGGCTAATGCAGGAGAAAATCACCCATGACAACATCGACTCGCCGCTATCATATCACCACTTTCGGCTGCCAGATGAACAAAGCCGACTCGGAGCGCATGGCAGGTATACTGGAAACCCTGGGCTTTGAGTGGTCAGAAGACCCCAACCAGGCGGAGTTAATCCTCTACAACACCTGTACGATTCGGGATAACGCCGAACAAAAGGTATATTCTTACCTAGGGAGACAGGCGAAGCGCAAGCAAGAAGAACCGGGTCTCACCCTAGTAGTGGCCGGTTGCGTGGCCCAGCAAGCAGGAGAAGCATTGCTGCGGCGAGTGCCAGAATTAGATTTAGTGATGGGACCGCAACATGCCAACCGCCTGGACTCCTTATTAGAACAGGTATTTGATGGGAATCAGGTAGTGGCCACAGAACCCATTCACATCATGGAAGATATCACCAAGCCGCGCCGGGATAGCAAAGTGACAGCTTGGGTAAATGTCATTTATGGCTGCAACGAACGCTGTACATATTGTGTCGTACCCAATGTCCGAGGAGTAGAACAATCTCGGACGCCAGAAGCAATTCGGGCGGAAATGACAGAAATAGGGCGCAGTGGCTATAAAGAAGTGACCCTGCTGGGACAAAATATCGATGCTTACGGACGGGACTTACCAGGGGTGACGGCGGAGGGGCGTCACAAGCATACCTTTACAGACTTGCTGTACTTCGTACATGACGTGCCCGGAATCGATCGCATCCGTTTTGCCACTAGCCATCCCCGCTATTTTACCGAAAGATTGATTAAAGCTTGTGCGGAATTGCCCAAAGTCTGCGAACATTTTCATATACCCTTTCAGTCGGGGGATAACGATATCCTGAAGGCCATGGCCCGGGGTTATACCCATGAGAAATATCGGCGCATTATCGATCGCATTCGGGCCATCATGCCAGATGCGGCAATTACGGCTGATGCGATCGTGGGATTTCCCGGGGAGACGGAAGCGCAGTTTGAAAATACGTTACAATTAGTGGAGGATATTGGGTTCGACCAGTTGAATACAGCGGCCTATTCGCCCCGTCCGGGAACTCCCGCCGCCCTATGGGAAAATCAGGTCGGGGAGGAAGTAAAGGGCGATCGACTGCAACGTCTGAATCATCTAGTGGCGACGAAAGCAGCAGAACGATCGCAAAGGTATATAAGAAGGATAGAAGAGGTGCTGGTGGAAGATAAAAATCCTAAAAATGAGGGTCAAGTAATGGGAAGGACGAGATCGAATCGCCTGACGTTCTGCGAGGGGGACCTGGAGGAATTAAAGGGTCAGCTAGTCAAGGTAAAGATCGCGGAAGTGCGGGCCTTTAGCTTAACGGGTGATCGGGTTTAGCGTTTGCAGGTTAGTAGTAAACGCGAAGCGCGTTTGCCGTTCGTAGTAAACGGGAAGCGCGTTTGCAGGTTTGAGGTACCAAGATCGTTTTGCTGAACATCTAATCTGACATCAGGATTGATGTTGATCAATTGTTAAAAGAAAAACCAGAAAATCATCCCAAAGAAAAGATTAAATGAGGTGGTAGTCCAGAAAGAACGTGATAGCATAGAGGTAGTCAGAGAAAGAGGAGGAATGATGGAGAAACTGCGAGTAGGGCTGCTGTTTGGCGGTAGTTCGGGAGAACATGAAGTATCAATAGTCTCGGCAAGGGCGATCGCCAGTGCCATATCAGGCTCGGAAAACAGCAGCAAGTACGAACTATGGCCAGTATACATCCAAAAGGATGGCATCTGGCAAGCAGGAGAACGGGCCCAGCAGGTGCTAGAATCGGGAAAACCAGACTCACGTGAGGAGGCGGGAAATCTGTGGGAATTTCCTCCGGGCATGGAAAAAATAGATGTCTGGTTTCCCATCCTCCACGGTCCCAATGGGGAAGATGGCACGGTGCAGGGCTTGCTAAAATTAATGCAAGTTCCCCGTGTGGGGACGGGGGTGCTGGGTTCGGCCATGGGCATGGATAAAATTGCTACGAAAATGATATTTGCCCAAGCAGGCTTGCCCCAGGTAAAGTATATAGCAGTTAATCGCGCCGAGATCTGGTCCAATCCTTGCGTGTTCCCGAAACTATGCGATCGCCTGGAAGAGGAGTTAGGTTATCCCTGCTTTGTCAAGCCAGCGAATTTAGGGTCGTCGGTGGGCATTAGTAAGGTGCGATCGCGGGCTGAGTTAGAATCGGCTTTGGATAAAGCCGCCACCTATGACCGACGTATAGTAGTAGAAGCAGGGGTAGTGGCACGGGAACTGGAATGTGCGGTTTTAGGGAACGATTTTCCCAAAGCATCTGTAGTAGGGGAGATTACTTATAAAAGTGATTTCTATGACTATGAGACAAAATACACGGCGGGGAAAGCCGACTTATACATACCAGCGCCGGTCCCAGCAGAGATAACTGGAAAAATCCAGGAGATGGCCCTGGAAGCATTTGCAGCTATAGACGCAGCGGGTCTGGCAAGGGTAGACTTTTTCTATGTGGAAGCCACGGGGGAGGTGTTCATTAATGAAATCAACACCCTGCCAGGGTTTACGGCCACCAGCATGTATCCTCAATTATGGGCGCAAACAGGGGTGTCTTTCCCCCAATTGGTAGACCGGTTGATTGAATTGGCCCTGGAACGACATTCCCCAAAAAGCGAGTAAAGATATTGGTTCTGGGTGCGCGGGCCAGGAGAAAAAGGAGACAGTTTGATGAACTACCAGCTAGATAAAAAATTAGGACAGCAGCTGATCGGGATGCTACTAAAGCAGATCGGGACTAGCCCCCTATTTATTTGGGGCGGGCTGTTGACATTATTATTATCAGTTGCAAGCATAGCCACCCAGGAACTGACGAGTCCAGGGCCCATAGAACCAGTAGAAATTGCGGCATCGCCAGTGCAGTCGTCAGAAGCAGCAACTACTTTAGCGCAGAAAGGCGCAGGGGGTGAGACTCCCACTCCAGTACAGAGTAGCACGGCAGCAGTAGAGATTTATCCCCAGGCAGATGAGACCTTGCCTCTCTGGTTGTTTGGCGCGATCGCGATCGGTTGTGCTGGCGGTTCCTGGTTAATTTCTCAACAAATTAATCGCAAACCAATGCTAGCAGATCCCATTGGTGCTACGGGTAGGCGGCTAAGTCTGGGACAAGTGCGCCAACCCCGCCGTCCTACTAGGCCCCAAACAAGTCTAGCCCAGCGGGAGGCGAGGGAGTCTGGCAGAGTAATGTCCAGAATGGGGCGATCGCGCGCAGCTTCCGTCGCCAGGGTTCCGCAGCAGACAAGCAGGTCTCGGACGACCCCAGAAGTTTCGCGGGCGACAATTAGAGGGCGATCGGACATGACGGGGCAATTACAGCAAGCACACCGTTCCGGAAAAATCAGAACTCGCGGACCACAAAAACAGGAGGTACAGATGCAGAGGACTTTGCCCAAAAAGCAAAGCCAAAATGTTGTGGTGCCCGGGATGGAGATTTATAAGGGCGATCGGGCCCTTAGTGGCAAAGAAAAACGAGGGGAAAAAAGTCTGGCCGAGATGATGGATATTCGCAAACGGGGGTCGATCGCTTCCGTGGTGCGAAACCTCTAATTGTTGTCGCGACTCATTTCTTCCAGTTCTTCGACCAGCAGTAATGCCCGTCGGTATTTGAGATTCAACAATTATTCCATAACCATTTCCCTCCCAGGCTATTGATATTGGATGAAAAAGAATATCGCGATCGGACCGAAACCGGGTTTCTGCGATAATTTTCGCATCCCCACCGAGATAGTTAAAGAAACCCGGTTTCAAGGGCTCCCACGGGAACGCCCCCGGTTGCGATCGGACGAGAAAAAAGTCCATGTTCTCCAATCAATGATTACAACCAACGCTATCGAGATTTTAATTATAGCCCCATAGGTGAAGGTGGGCGGTGCCCACCCTACAATCTTAAGCAGTCCGTATCCCGAATGCAAGTGAGGACTCTGAAACGATCGCATCTCTGGGCCGATCGCATGTATAAAAGTATCGCATCTCTGGGGCGATCGCATCTGGCCGGGGCACGGCATCATAAAATTAACATATTCACCGCAAATTAGCTAACGCCGTGCCCCGGTGGTTGATGGCCGATCGCATGTATTGGACGTGACGGTTGATGGGGCGATCGCATGTCTGGGGCGATCGCGTATGGCCGGGGCACGGCGCAAGAAAATTGACTGATTTCGGTGATAATTAACTGATGCCGTGCCCCTACAGGGTGTGACTGTATGGAACGATCGGGTGTATGGGGCGATCGCCTGGATGGAACAAACGTATCGGGTAGGGGCACGGCATCCGCAAATTAACTGCTTCACCCGACAATTTATGTGACGCCGTGCCCCGGTGGTTGATGGCCGATCGCATGTTTGGGGCGATGTATTTGGCGATCGCATGTTTGGGGCGATCGCATGTTTGGGGCGATCGCATGTATGGTTTACCTTTCATATTCCTGGGCGTGATGTTCGCAGAGCCACAAGTAATGCCCTTCTGGGGTTAACACCTTCCGCAAACCTCCCCAATGCTGCTGGGGGTCTTTTTCATCCAAAAGTTGGCGCAAGGCTCGCAGCGGGGCCCCCTGGATTCGCTCTGGCCCGAATTCTTCTGCCATACCACCCCTCTCTCTTTCTCGATTTTCTCCGCCCTCTAGTTGGGGCAAGTTGGCTACTATTTCTTGCATGTATTTTCTATCCTGACTGAGCAGTTTTTCATAAACTTCTGGGTTGCCATAACCTAGAGTCAGACCTGCTACAGGATGAGCATATTTTAATAATTTTACTAATTTGCGCAGATATGGTGCCATTACTCGAAACCACTCGGCGGGGACTGTTATTTCATAGTCACCGCCTGACTCTGTCGGATGCCAACAACCGGGCGCTTGACAGTATAGTTGCAATTGCAATTTCTGCCCCTTAATGGCCCGTTTCCAGTTGCTCGCTTCTTGGGGACGCAGCACAAATATATTCGGACAATGGGATTCTATTTTCTCTTGTTCCAGCCGGAAAGCATTGGTGAATTCTCGTTGTATTAGTTTGAGCATCTCTATTTGCATGGCGAGAATGTCGTGCTGTCCCTTGGTTAATTGCTCGATGTGGGATAAGATGAGATCCCCCCCAGCCCCCCTTACGAAGGGGGGAGCATGAAACCCCCCCCTTCCTAAGGGGGGTTGGGGGGGATCTTCCGTCTCCCCCCTTCCTAAGGGGGGCTGGGGGGGATCCTTCGTTGGGTTCAGGTCTAAGCCTAACAAGAGTTTTATTACTGAGATATCTTCTAAGCAGGCCGGACATTCTATGGTATGCTTGTTTTTCTCATACCGTTTCTCTAATTGCTGGTAGTCGAATTCGTGGCGGCAGGGTTGACTGTCGCCACAGGGACAGGGTATTGTACGTTTTATCTCTAATCCGGGAAATCGTGCTAGGGTTACCTCGATGCCGTCTTTGAGCAGGGCGAAGAAGTTCTGGGGGTTGGCTCCTCGGACGATTAATTGGAGTTCGTGCTGATGGGGAAATGCCTGCACTAAGGCGAGATGTTTGGGTGCTGTTGGTTCGTCGGCCAGCAGGGCTCCTTTGCGCCAGTGGATGCCTGTAGAAAAACGGTGTTGACGGGCTATAGACCAAGTGGGAATGCCTGCGGGCAGGGTATTCATCTTCCATTTCACGGACATTTCATTGCAGTTGTTCCTGGTTTTGATGGCGTCCCATTTGTCTTGGTATTTGGGGGGAGACAGGGGCAAGCGTTCGACTACCAGACTGACATCGGAGGTCTCAAATTCGGTGCGAATGCGGTAGGATAGGTCAAATCTCTCCATCAGGCGCAGGAAATGTTCGCTTATTGATGGTTCTATGTCTGCCCAGAGTTGTGCCATGTGGGGGCGGGTGAATATGCCGGAACGGTGTTGGACTTCTTGACTTTCTAATACTTTGCTGATCTGTTCTGTCACCCATTGGGGCTTGAGGATGACGATGTTTTGCAGTTCGGGGTGGTCCTGGAAGTAGAGTATGTCCCCTAGTTCGTGCAGCCATTGGGCGAGGACTGACTGACTGTCGTCCGATACTTTGTGGGCTGTCATGATGTAGTTTAATTGTCCCAGGGTGATGTATTCTCGGGAATGCTTGCGGATGGCTTTGGCTGCATTCAGCCAAGTTAGGGGCCAAGTTTCTCCCATTAAGGGCATTTGGGCAGCGGTGTCGGCTATTAATTGTCTCAGGGTATCGATGCCCGCGCCGGTGCGGCTGCTGATGGCGCAATGTCCTTTTATTTGGGGATATTGTTGGCGTAAGTCGCTCTCTGGAAGGTCGGGGGAACGCTCGTCGATGTGGGTGGCGACGAGTAAAATGGGTGAGTTGGGTGCAACTGCTTTGATGGTGTTGAGCCAATAGTAGAGTTGACTTGGTTCAAAGCCCAGTCGCGCATTCCAGGCGAGGAGAAACAGGGAGCGGTTGGAGAGAAAGAATTGATGGGTGGCGTGATAGATTTGTTGTCCGCCAAAGTCCCAGGCGTTCAGTTGCATGGTGACAGGCTGTTTCTCCTGACGATTTCGCCCTTTTCGTTCAAATAGTCCGAACAACTTCTTAGTCTTGCCAGGTATCGTGAGTTCTAATGTCTCTGTAGGATGGGTGAATTTCAGGGTGCGGATGGCAATGCCGTGGGTGGTTGATTCCTGGGGGTTGAAGGGTTCGCCTCTGAGGGCGCGTAATAAGGATGTCTTGCCAACTCCGCCTTCGCCTACGACTATGAGTTTGGAAACCCATTGGGGTTGTTTTGCTGGTAGCTGTGATCGCAGATAGGCGAATACTGTTTCTATGCCTTGGTATAGAAGCTCTGGCGGGGGCGAGGTTAGGGGATTATGGCCCAGGTATAGCCCTTTGGGAGTAGAATAAATGTTTGGATTTTTCTTGATATCTAGTCTTCTCAGATTGCGCAGTTGACCGATTTCAGGTGGCAGCGCCGTTAGTTTATTATTGTGGAGGTTTAGCTGTGTCAGATTGCACAGTTGACCGATTTCAGGTGGCAGCGCCTTTAAGAGATTATTGTAGAGGTATAGCTGTGTCAGATTGCGCAGTTGACCGATTTCAGGTGGCAGCGCCGTTAGTTGATTATCACGGAGGTTTAGCTGTGTCAGATTGTGCAGTTGACCGATTTCAGGTGGCAGCGCCGTTAGTTTATTATTACTGAGGTTTAGCTGTGTCAGATTGTGTAGTTGACCGATTTCAGGTGGCAGCGCCGTTAGTTGATTATCACTGAGGTATAGCTGTGTCAGATTGTGCAGTTGACCGATTTCAGGTGGCAGCGCCGTTAGTTTATTCTTCCAAAGGATTAGCCTTGTCAGATTAGTCAGTTGACCGATTTCAGGTGGCAGGGCTGTTAGTTTATTCCCGTTGAGGTTTAGCTGTGTCAGATTGCGCAGTTGTCCAATTTCAGGTGGCAGCAAACTTAACCATTCCGATAAGTCAAGGGATGTTACCCTATCCTTGGCTGCTTTTTCAATAATTCGGAGCAGTTCTTCGTTAGTCATCAGTAAACCTCACTGTAGATAAGTATGGTCTGTGCCTCACATCCCGACGGGCGATCCGATCGCATGGCCCCCGCCCCCGGGGTTTGGTCATCATCCATGATAGCGAACGGATGTGGGGTTAGGGGAGGTAGATGGGCTCACATGGGTATGATTTTAAGTTTCAGCTCTCTCGCGATAAGCTCCATTATACCCACGCTGCGCGAAAAATCGCGCGATGCCAGAAACACGGGTTATCCTCTCAATCCTGGTTTCTTATCCGCAACATTCCCCCCCCCGATCGGGAATAATACAAGCAATCTAATATCATCGGGCACGTTAATCTCATATAATCTGAAGATAAATTTTCACCCAGGTATATTATCAGATTCATGGTCCGATCGGGCGGAGTAGTTAGCCCGCTGAAGGTTCAAACACCATGTTGGCTTCGTTGTTAGCCCGCCGGGGGTTCAAACCCCCGGCTAATAGCTAAAGTCGGTTGAAACCGACTAGGAAAATTGTAGCATTGGGGGCGTGAGAGAAAGATCCATTGGGGGTGTGAGGAATTGATTTTTCCAGATCGCGCGATGCCATCAACCCGGTTTATTATCCCCCGCCGCATTCCCCGATCGCGAATTAATACAATAAATATAATCATCGGGCATCTTAATCTCATCTAATCTCAAGATGAAGCCGCGATCGCACGGAACAGGTGGGCGGTGCCCACCTACAATCGATCGCGAAATATCAAAGCTTAACAAACAATGTTTTCAGTCGGTTTTAACCGACTTTAGCTATTAGCCGGGGGTTTGAACCCCCGGCGGGCTAACAACGAAGCGAAAAGGGTATTTGAACCCCCGATGGGCTAACAACAAAGCCAAAAGGGTATGTATTTGACCCCCCGATGGGCTAACAAAAAAGCCCGATCGCGAAACCTTTTGGTGGGCGGTGCCCACCCTACATTATAATAAATTATAGCATAACTGCGAATGGTATTGATGATGTTTTTTCTACTCATTGGGAGGGGAGATTAATGTCAAGGCATTTTTGAGAATTTCTTTTTTATCGATCGCCTTTTCCAATTCAGCAGTTTCGTATTGGCCTTCAGCCACTTCCAGAGAAGCATGATCTAAGGCCATAGGATAGGCAGTTTCTAGAACTTGCCGTAACTCTTCTGAACTGAGATAATACCCTTCCATCTGATAGCGCTTATTGCGCTGCTGAATTTCCCGAACGCTATTTCTAATATAGACATCCCAGGAACGAGTCGTGCGATTTTCTGCTTGCTGTTTAATCATATATAGCAGCATAATATTAGCATAGCTGCGCAGACTATTAAATTTGTCGTCGCGACTCATTTCTTCCAGTTCTTCGACCAGCAGTAATGCCCCGGAGACATCTCCTTGCAACAGTCGGTATTTGAGATTCAACAATTCTTCCATAACCATTTCCCTCCCAGGCTATTGATAGTATTATCAAGAATGTCAAGGAATGATAATTCCCTTGATTTGATCTTTTTCGACCAGCAGACTCGCCAGCATTCGCTGTTCTCCTATCCATTCGTCGAAATCTAATGTATGCTGAAATTCATCATTGTTAAATCGATGCAAAAACTCTGCTGTTGATAATTTATATTTAGCTTCAAATTCCTGGAGGCGCTTTTCCGTTTGCTGGATGCCCTCTTCGGTCGATCGCAATGCCGCTGCCAGGGCCCCCTCGACCAGCGGTCTTAAACTACCTGGATACTTGGATCTTAGCTTCAGTTCTTCCATGTTCTCGAATGAATAATTACAACCAACGCTATCTGTATTTTAATTATAGCCCCATAGGTGAAGGTGGGCGGTGCCCACCCTACAATCGATCGCCTTCCAAGCTTAACAAACATTTTTTTTAGTCGGTTTTAACCGACTTTAGCCTCGTTACCTGGCTCCCGCCTGGTAACGCGGGGGTTTGAACGCCCGGCGGGCTAACAACGAAGCGAAAAGATCGGGCTAGCTGGATAAGTTAAGCGCTAAAGTATTTAGCAACAGGATGATAAGTGACGATCGCGGTAGTAGACTGTTCGGGATAAAGCTGTTCGCTTTCATCCATGTACAGGTTAATGCGATCGCTTCCCAAGAGGTCCAACTGCTTGTACTGGTCCTGCATATTCGGGCAGGCAGGATAGCCAAAACTATAGCGCGAACCGCGATAATGCTGCTGGAACATTTCCCGAATGTTATCGGGTTCTTCACTGCCAAACCCTAACTCGCAGCGAATTTTAGCATGCAACCATTCCGCGATCGCCTCAGCGGTCTGGACTGCCATGCCGTGGAAATAGAGATAATCAGTATAGAGGTCTTCAGCAAATAGCTTTTGGGCAAACTCCGTAGCAACTTCTCCCACAGTCACCCCATGCATGGGCCAAACATCAACCCGCATCTTGCCATTTTCCACAGCTAACTCCTTCGGCAAAAAGAAATCTGCAATGCACATACGGCGCATCGACTTCTGCCGGGGAAACTCAAAGGTATAGATGGGTTGGGCATCCGAAGCAATGTATTGTCCGTCCACAACTGCCTGAGGATCGTAGACTAACAGGGAATTACCCTCTGCCAGACAGGGGAAATATCCGTAAACTGCCTGGGGATGCAACAGGTTTTGTTCGACGATCCGCTGCTTCCACTCCGAAAGGATCGGGTACACCTTCTCTTGCAGAAACTCATTGTACTCTTCCCGGGACTGGTCCTTCGGTTTGCGGAATTGCCATTGCCCTGCCATCAATGCTTGCAAGTCCATATACCAGAAGACCTCTTCCAGGGAGATATCCTCTGGTTGCAATACTTTCGTTCCCCAGAAAGGTGGCGTCGGACGTTCTATATCTACCGCCACTGCCTCGGAACGCCGGGTATCGATCTCTACAGGTGGGACATCCGCCTTACTCTCCTCTTTTGCCGGACTGGGAGTATCGGCGACCTTACCATTTCCCTTTCCGTTGCCATTTCCATTTCCATTTCCATTTTCATCGACTTCATCCAAAAATCCCTGGATGTCGTCCCAATTTCCTGCCCCTTTCGCGGGCATCAGTTTGTCCATGAAGTGCAAGTCAGAAAAAGCATCCTTGCCGTAAATCACTTTCCCATTATAGGTGTTCTGGCAATCTTGATGGACGAACTTGGGCGTTAAGGCGGCACCCCCCAGAATCACTGGGACGGTGATGCCCCGTTCGTTGAACACTTCCAAATTATCCTTCATAAAGGCGGTAGACTTCACCAGCAGGCCACTCATGGCGATACAATCTGCCTTATGTTCTTCGTAGGCGTTGATAATGTTATCCACGGGCTGTTTAATCCCCAGGTTGATCACCCTGTAGCCGTTATTGGAGAGGATGATATCCACCAGGTTCTTGCCGATATCGTGGACATCCCCTTTCACCGTGGCGATCACAAAGGTTCCTTTAGCATTATCCCCCGCTTCGTCCTTTTCCATGAAGGGTTCCAGATAGGCCACCGCTGCTTTCATGGTTTCCGCTGATTGTAACACGAAGGGCAGTTGCATTTGTCCCGAACCGAACAATTCTCCCACCACTTTCATCCCGTCCAGCAGGAAGATGTTGATAATATCCAAGGGGGGATGTTTCTCTAGCGCTTTTGCCAACTGTTCGTCTAAACCGATGCGTTCCCCGTCGATGATGTGCTGCTTCAGCCGTTCTTCTACTGGCAGGTTTTCGTCTACGCTGCGATCGCGCTTAGCGGTCTTGCCGGCGAACATGGTGGTCAGTTCTGCCAAGGGGTCGTAGGTGCAGATCTCCCCGTCAAATTCCCGCAGATCGTAGATTAACTTACGACAGACTTCTTGATGTTCGGGTTCAATTTTAGCCAGGGGCAAAATCTTGCTAGCGCTAACAATAGCACCATCTAACCCTACTGCCATTGCTTCGTGCAGAAACATGGAATTCAACACGATCCGCGCTGCGGGGTTCAAGCCGAAGGACACGTTCGATACACCGAGTAAAATATGACACCCCGGCAACTCTTCCCGAATGCGCCGAATTGATTCTATCGTCGCTTTGCCGTTCTCCCGGTCCTCTTCAATTCCCGTAGAAACAGGTAAAGCAAGTGTATCAAAGAATATTTCGTTTGCGGAGATGCCGTATTCCACAGCTTGGTTGTAGGCCCGTTGCGCGATCTCGAATTTCTTGTCAGCAGTCCGGGCCATACCATCTTCATCAATGGTGCCCACAACCACCCCAGCGCCATATTTCTTCGCCAGTTCCAAGACTTTCAAGAAACGCGGTTCCCCATCTTCATAGTTAGTAGAATTGAGGATGCATTTTCCCCCAGCAACCTTCAAACCCGCCTCCATCTTTTCCCATTCCGTCGAGTCCAGCATCAGAGGCAAAGTGACATTAGTGACGAGACGAGATGCCAATTCATGCATATCCCGTTCGCCGTCCCGTCCCACATAATCAACGTTCACATCCAGGACATGGGCACCTTCCTTGACCTGACTTTTGGCCAGGGAAACCAACCCATCCCAGTCTTCCGCATTTAACATATTGCGGCATTTTTTGGAACCGCTAGCATTCAGCCGTTCCCCCACAATCAGGAAAGAGTTATCCTGCTCGTAAGCTTGGGTACTATAGATGGATGCCGCTGCTGGTTCAAACTGGGGATGGCGTGCTTTGGGCTTGAGGATAGCAGCAATTTCTGCTAATTGTTGAATGTGGTCGGGGCGAGTGCCGCAACAACCGCCAATCACCTGGACGCCCCAATCTTCCACAAACTTGTGCAAGGCCATGCGCAATTCCATGGGCGTCAGTTTATAATGGGCATGGCCGCCGATGTTTTCCGGTAAACCCGCATTGGGGATACAGGACACCACAAAGGGGGAATGTTCGCACAGATATTTTATGTGGTCGGCCATCAAGTCTGGACCCGTGGCACAGTTGAGACCCATGATGTCAATGGGGTATGGTTGCATAATTGTCAAGGCCGCCTCAATTTCCGATCCCACCAGCATGGTGCCGAAATTTTCAATGGTGACCGAGACCATCAGGGGCAGGCGGGATCCTTTTTTCTCAAATACTTCCTCGACTGCATTCAACGCCGCTTTAATTTGCAAGACATCTTGACAGGTTTCGATAATAAACAAGTCCGCACCGCCATCGTAGAGTCCTTCCGCCTGTTCCACGTAAGCAGTCCGGAGAGTATCAAAATCAATATGTCCCAGGGTGGGCAGCTTCGTACCCGGTCCCATAGCCCCGGCCACAAAGCGGGGTTTTTCCGGGGTCGAGAATTCTGCTGTAGCTTTCTTTGCCAGTTCGGCGGCAGTTTTATTGAGATAATAGGCTTTATCTGCCAAGTCATATTCTGCCAGCACGATCGAGGTATTGCCGAAGGTATCGGTCTCGATCACATCTGCACCCGCCGCCAGGAAGTCCCGATGCACCTTGGCGATCGCCTCTGGTTTAGTATGGACGAGGTACTCGTTACAGCCTTCGTACTCCGGGCCACCGAAGTCAGCGGCGGTCAGGTTTTGGGATTGGATGTTGGTTCCCATCGCCCCATCGAAGACGAGCACGGGGCGATCGGGACTGTGGAGGCGTTTCAAAAAGGGACTGTTCATGGATACTCCCATCTAAGATTAAATCATCTTTCAATTATAATATAATATAATTCTGCCAGATAGAGGAGCGATGCCATGGAGTCTGTAATGATGCCCGCATGTGTGAGACCCGCAGATAGTTCGGTCCTGCGAGAGCAACTGAAGCGAGAGATAACTTGGCCCAGACGGTTAACCGCGTGGCCGAGGAGCGAGAATCACGTGATTCTGACTCAAGAGGGGAAGGATGTGGCTGCTATCATTCATATAGAGTAATTTTGGCTGCTAGAGAGTGCGATCGAACAGTTGGAAGACGAAATGGATAATGAAGCGATCCGTGCTGCTAGGGAAGAAACAGAAGCCGAACCCGCGATTAAATTGGCAGAACTGAAGAAAGAGCTTGGTTTATAAGGTGCTCACGTGACTTATACTTGGCGTTGAACAAAGGAGCAAGACAATGGAGTCTGTAATGATGCCCGGATGGGTGACACCGGATACGAAGTGCGCGTCAGCGCCTTCTAGTTCGGTCCTGCGCCTGACCGCAACTGAAGCGAGAAATAACTTTGCCCAGACCGTTAACCGCGTGGCCTCCGGCGATCGGTCCGCGGACGGCCCGAAAAATCGACAAGTGATTTTGAGCCAAGACGGGAAGGACGTAGCAGCTATCATCCATATAGAGGAATTTTGGCTGCTAGAGAATTTGATCGAACAGTTGGAAGACGATTTTTATGCAGAGGAGGCTGAGAAAATTTTGGCCCAGACAAAACCTGAAGACTATATTCCCTATGAGCAAGTCAGAAAAGAACTCGGGTTGGAGTAATGGATGAAGATAATAATTACAGTATAATTTTCTCTCCCCAGGCTCGACGGTCGTTGAGATCCCTTCCCTCCAACATTCGACAACGCATCAATGCTCAAATTATGGCTTTGGCAGAGGATCCGCGTCCACCAGGAACTAGAGCAATGCAAGGTTCTAGTAAGGGGCTTTTGCGGCTGCGAGTGGGAGATTATCGGGTAATTTACCGAGTCGATGATGACCAGATTATGGTAGTGATTGTAAAAGTTGGACATCGCAGCAAAATATATCGCGGCAGATAATTATGTCCGCAAGGGGATCGCCTTTTGGCGGACAACCTGGCGCGTAGGCGATCGCATATAATTAAAGTTGAACAAAGGAGCAAGACAATGGAACATGTAATGATGTCTGGATGCATAAAACCGGAAGATAGTTCGGTCCTGCGCATGACCACAAAGGAAACGATAGATAACTTTGAGGAAACCCTTGACAGAGTGGCCGACGGCGAAAATCAAGTAATTTTGAACCAAGATGGCAAGGACGTAGCCGCGATCGTCAATATAGAGGAATATTTGCTGCTAGCGCGCGTGATGGAAAAGTTTTCAGATAGAATAGATTTAGAAGCTATCCGTGCTGGTAAAAAAGAAGCCGCACCCAAGATTACCGTGGCAGAACTGAAGGAAGCACTCGGTTTATAAGGTGCTAACGTGACTTACACGAAAACAGGCGATCGCATCAAATTGTTGTACGGGATAATTTTTTATAGGTCGCAACTTGAGTTATATAGTAAAATGCTATTAGTCGGTTTTAACCGACTTTAGCCTCGTTCCCTGGCTCCGCCTGGGAACGCGGGGGTTTGAACCCCCGGCGGGATGACAACGTAGCGAAAGTATTTGATATGAAAGATTCCGGATTTACCCGCATAACTACCGGTGCTGTGCGGTCCAATTTACTTGAGGTCACAACTGAAGTGATGGTACAAGGAACGCGATTTGTTTTACAGGAAGCAGGGACGGATGTAGGGGCGATCGTCCCCGATCGGGAGTTCGACAAGCTATGTGACATAATGGAAGAACTCAAACCTTCCCAGTACAGTCCCGAAGAGGAAGAATATTACGAGGACGATATCGCCATCCACTGCATGTACCCTGATGAGATCCTAGCCGCTTTTGATGATATTATGGCAGCAGTGCGGTACGAAAACGAAGTTTTTGGGATCCTGCCGATCGAGAACATGGGAGGCAAAGATGTAGATATCTTTATGCCAGTAGCGATAATCATGTCGATCGATCGCTTCTGGGTGCCAGAATATTTGTTCGTCAAGTAGAGACAGGAGTTATTAACTAATGACTGTGCTAACAGCAACCAAACCAGCGAGTACACAAGAGCAATTTACCTCAGAGTCCAGAGTCCTGTTAACAGGTGTCAGTTGGCAAACCTTTAAGGCATTGCTGGCAGAGATTGGAGAAGACCGGAATTGTAGAATTGCTTACGATCGAGGAACATTAGAGATTATGACTCCCTATGCAGGACATGAAGAACCAGTAGCACTGATAGAACATTTTATCACAGCAGTTGCAGATCAACTCGGTATAGAAGTCAGACAACTCGGTTCTCTGACTCTGGAACGATCGGACTTAACCCGGATGGTAGAACCAGATACCTGCTTCTACATTCAGAATGAATCTTTGGTCAGAGGTAAGGCAGAAATAGACTTGAATATTGACCCGCCACCAGACCTGGTAGTGGAGTCGGACCACACAAATTCGTCCCTGAACAAATTTGAAATATACGCATCCCTAGGGGTTCCCGAACTCTGGAGATATCGCAGGTCAACCCTGCAAGTTGATCGACTGGTTGCGGGGAAATATGAACCTAGTGAATGCAGTTTGGCTTTTCCGTTCTTACCCATTACCGAAGTACCAGAATTTATCGCCCAAAGTAAAACAATTGGCCAGCGATCGGCAGTGCGGGCATTTCGCCAACGCATTCAAGCAATTTTAGGTGAGGATTAAAGATGCAGTTAGAGGACTATTTCGACTTTCTAGGCCCGGATGACATTCGGGTTAAAGGAACGCGAGTTGGCATTGAGAGCATTCTCTATGAGTATATTCATCGCAAGCTATCGGCAGAGGAAATAGAACCGAAGTTTAGAACCGTAACTTTGGAGCAGGTTTATGCTACAATCCTCTATTACTTGCATAACCGGGAAGCTGTGGGTAAATACTTCGCGGACTGGTTGGAATGGAGTCATCAGCAGCACGCTACGCTAAGCTCAGGAAATGATCCCGATCGGGTAATTCTGCGGTTACGGGAACGGATAGCGAAATACGGACGCGATCCCGAAGTACACAAAGCACTGCGTCGCCAACGGGAACTAGCAGCACCGGGAAACATCAACTTGCCTTAGCATCGGAAGATGATGAGTATCAAGACTATATCACTCATCTGCCCCTGCATTGATAGCAAGTAAGGTGGGCAATGCTCACCCTACTGACTCATATCTGTTTCACTTAAGTAGGTATCCTGCAAGTCTACTTCGCTCAAATCTGCTCCCTTTAACTTTGCTCCCTTCAGAGAAGCCTTCGACAGGTTAACTTGAAATAGAATCGCTCCCATCAAGTTCGCATAATCCAGGTTTGCTTCCGACAGGTTTACCCTCATCAATTCTAATTTTCTTAAATTGGCACCTTTCAGGTTTGCCCTACTCAGGTTCGCTTTCGTCAGATCCGCCGTTCTCAAGTCACAGAAACTGAGGTCGCATTCATATAAGATGGCTCCTGTCAGATCTGCGCCCCTGAGGTCCGCTTCCTGCAAACAAGCCCCGCTAAGATTCGCTCTGGTCAAGTCCGCCCCTCTCAGGTCAGCAAACCTCAGAATAGCTCGATGGATATGGGCTCTACTCAGATCTGCTCCTCTCAGATCTGTCTTTTCCAGACCAGCATTGTTAAAGTTAACTTGTCTTAAGTTAGCTCTGTTGAGGTCCACATTTTTCAGGTCCACTGCCGACAAATTGGATTCACTCAAATCTACCATCCTCAGGTTGGCCCAACTCAGATCCAATTTGCTCAGATTTACCTTTGGCAGCGATACCTTGGGGGCTAGCAGGTATGCTCCTACTTCCGAAGGGTCGATGCCCGGATCGAATTTAGTCTGGCGATCGTATACAGCCTTTTGCAGGATAACCCCTTCCAAGCTAGCACCTCTGAGGTCTGCTCCGCTGAGGTTAGCGCCTGTTAAGTTAGCTCCATCCAGATCGGTCTTAACTAGGTTGGCATCGATCAGGTTAATCCTCCTCATATCTGCTTCTCTGAGATCCGCCTCTCTCAGATCTACCCCGGACAAATTTGCTTCTCTTAAAGATGCTTGAGGGGCCAGCAAGTAAGCCCCAGTTGTACTCAGATCGATATCTTCGGGGAAGACAGTTCTATTATTGTAAACAGCCCCCTCTAGTATAGCTCCCGACAGTATAGCTCCGCGCAACTCTGCTCCGCTGAGGTTGGCTCCTGTTAAGTCCGCCCGATCGAAAGAAGCTCCTACTAAGTTTGCCCTCATCAAGCTAGCTTGTCTCAGCTTGGCTCCTTTAAGTTCTGCTCCGACTAAATTGGCCTCTCTCAGATCTGCTCCTGTCAGGTCTGCCTTAGTTAGGGTTGACAAATTCAGCAACGCCCTATTCAGTAAGGCTCCCCTCAGATCTGCCTCAGACAAGTCAGCATCAATCATTTCCGCATAATTGAGAATAGCTTCGCTGAGGTTAGCTCCTCTGAGGTCGCAGCCTTTCATGATAGCGCCTTTTAAGTCGGCCCCAGATAGGTTTTTGCCCCTGAGATCCTCAGAACTCAGGTTCCGGCGGTGCATAAAGTCAAAGTCGCCAAAGTTCATGGTTCATCCTTTCAGGTTGATTGGCTTGACAGAGCCCCATTGCTTGCAGCCGATCGGGATATGATTGGCAATTTCAGGGTCACAATTAATTTCTTGACGAGCGACTCCGCTTGATTATACAATAGAGGGATAGTTATTTCAAAAATAGTCAGATGACCAACGAAATCGATACTCTGGACGATATGCCCATCCAAATGTTCGAGCGACGGTACCTGATGAGGGACAAGAGATTACGTACTACAGCGGCGCGATCGCTCCCGACTATACTTGTCTAGGATAAGGTTTATATGACTAAGGAAGAAATGCTCGAAATCATTGAACAAGCGGCTAAAGATAAGGTAACATCCCTTGACCTATCAAAGAAAAAACTGATAGGGCTGCCACCAGAAATCGGTCAGCTAGACCATCTGACATCCCTAACTCTCTACAGCAATGAACTGAGGGATATGCCCATAGAGATCTGCGCCCTCGGGCATCTGAGGGCCCTCGACCTCTGCGGCAATCAACTGAGGGAGTTACCCTCTGAAATTGGCGACCTCCAGCATCTGAGTAAGCTGGACATCGGCAGCAATCAACTGAGAGAGTTGCCCTCTGAAATTGGCGAACTACGGCATCTAATAAAACTAGACGTCAGGCGCAATGAACTGAGAAAATTACCACCAGAAATTGGCAAGCTCCGGTATCTGAAAGATCTCGATATTGGCGGCAATGAACTGAGAGAATTGCCGCCAGAAATCAGCGCTCTTCAGCATCTGCATAAGCTCGACCTCAGCGGCAATAATTTGACTGTAATGCCACCAGAAATTGGTCAACTCCAGCATTTAACTAGGCTCGATATCAGCGACAATCAACTGACTGAACTCCCTGCTACTCTTGGCTTACTCCAGCATTTGCATGAGCTAGATCTGAGAAACAATCAACTGACTGAACTCCCTGCTACTCTCGGCCAAATGAGCAATTTGAGGTTGCTGTGGATATGGGACAATCAGTTGAGTACGCTGCCACCAGAAATCGGTCAACTTACCCATCTGAACTGCCTATACCTCAACGACAATCAACTGACTGAACTGCCTGCTACTCTCGGTCAACTTACCCATCTAATCGGGCTATACATCAGGAATAATCAACTCACGGAACTGCCTGCCACTCTCGAGCAACTCCAGGAAATGACAGTGCTGTATCTCAACAACAATCAACTGACTGAACTGCCTGCCACCCTCGGTCAACTTGCCAAGCTGAAGGTATTATACCTGAGCAACAATCAACTACAGTCCCTGCCTGCTGAAATCGGCGCACTTAGCAATCTTCAATGGTTAGATTTAAGACACAATCAACTAACTCAATTACCAGCTCTTATCGGTCAAATGCACAACCTGACCGGGCTATATTTGAGGGGCAATCAACTAAACTCTTTGCCTGCTAGTCTCGGTCAACTCCCCCATCTGCGGGAACTAGACTTGGCCGACAATCCCCTCACTTCACCCCCTCCTGAAATTGTACAGCAAGGAATAGAGGCTGTTTTGGCTTATCTTCGGAATTAGTGGTCATGCATTTGTTGTATGAGTAGGGTGGGCCGCACCCACTGTCATGAGCGGGTGTGGTACTACCAGCTGGTGCAAGACCACACCCGGGGGGGCACGACTGCGGTGCTCCCTACAATAAGGTTACAGGAACCTAGAGTTTATGGCTGGGAAGCGCTACAAGCTGGTGCTGGACAATCCCAGTCCCCAGAAACATTATTTTACAGCCAAAGACTTTGCTGATGCCATCTGGAATCAAAAAGTGGAAGCTGGCGATGTGGAAGTAAAAGGGGCCATCCGCGAGATCGAGGTGAAGCCGGCAGCAGAGGCGGAATGGGTATTTGTGCCGATCAAAAGTGGCACTTACGAACTGCATTGTGCGATCGCAGGGCATACAGAAGCTGGCATGACGGGGGAAATCACCATTCAGTGAGCAGTTGGCAGGGGTGCCGTTGGTAGTAAGCACGAAGCGTGCTTGCCGGCGGACAAGGTAGAGATCGACTCATATCACCGGTAGCTACTGGGATAGAACCTCAACTCGTTATCACTATTTCCCAGGTCAACGGTTACTTCGACCGCCGGTTGCCGCGCTAAATCGGTAGTTTATGCTCCAGCAGCCGGTGCCAACCAGCCCAGGCAGAAGCAAAGGGCGATCGCCAGCCAGCAGAATTGGCACTTCTTCATAAAATTTTTCCTCAAATGCCTAAAAACAGTTTACATGGGACTTGAGGATGTTATAATTATAAATTGTGAGTTTTGAGGCCAGAACAGATGCACGCACAAGAGGCGATCCGCTCCCTAGAAGCGGAACAGATGAAGGAAAAGCTGCCCCAGATATATATAGGAGACACCGTCAAGGTGGGGGTGCGGATCCGGGAAGGGGGTAAAGAAAGAACCCAACCCTATGAAGGAACGGTGATCGCCAGGCGGAACACCGGCATAAACGAGACCATTACAGTCCGCCGGATATTCCAAGGTGTCGGTGTAGAACGGGTGTTCTTGCTGCATTCTCCCCGGATAAAAAGCATCAAAGTGGTGCGCAGAGGCAAGGCCCGCCGGGCAAAACTGTACTATTTGCGCGATCGGGTAGGCAAGGGAACCCGCCTGAAGCAACGGTTTGACCGCCCTTTGTAAAACGGAGAAAAAAAATTTCCCAAAAAAGTTGACAGAGCTTGCCCGTCCGATCTAGAATAAATGAAAAGACAGCAAGCTTAGATTTCACCCTTGCGCTCTTAGTTCAGCTGGTAGAACGCAGGTCTCCAAAACCTGATGTCGGGGGTTCAAATCCTCCAGGGCGCGTTAAATCATCCAAATAAGTTGTGCTAACTTCCCTGTACGAGCTGAAATGGAGATTTCAGGTGACCGGCAGGGGCCGCAAGTTAAGTCTGCAAATAGGGTGGCACGGTGAGATGGTCTCGGGTAAACTTGAGAAGATGGGACCGTGCATCAAGTTAAGACCGGCACCAGAGGAAAAGACAGATAAACTTGCGGCTCAGGCAACTGTGTAGCGTGAAAAGGGGAAGGTAGCTGTGGCGAAAAACAAAGCAGTGCCAGAGAAAACAGAAGGCTTTAACCCAGTCAAGTTTTTTCAAGGCACGAAAGAAGAATTAGAGAAAGTAGTTTGGCCCAGTCGGCAACAGCTGATTAGCGAATCAGTGGCGGTGATGTCGATGGTAGCCCTTTCAGCAATGCTGATCTATGCCGTGGATAAGTTGTTTGGTTGGTTAGCAGGGCAGGTGTTTGGATGAATTTGGGATCTTCAGAGGAAGAACGCCGTTCTACGGAAACGGAAGAGATGGCAGAACTCCCGTCCGAACTCCCAGAGTTGGAAGTAGGCCAGGAAAAAGGTCGTTGGTATGCAGTTCAGGTGGCCTCAGGCTGCGAAAAGCGGGTGAAGGCTAACCTGGAACAGCGGGTGCAAACCTTGGACGTGGCCAACAGAATTTTACAAGTGGCCATTCCTGAAAAATCATCCATCCAGTTCCGGAAGGGAGGAAAACCGCAGCAAACGAAAGAAAAGGTATTCCCGGGGTATGTTCTGATCCGAATGTTGATGGATGATGAAACGTGGCTGGTGGTCAAGAACACCCCCCACGTGATTAACTTTGTCGGGGCGGAACAAAAACGCAGCTATGGTAGGGGTCGAGGACATGTCAAACCATTGCCTCTGAGTAATAAAGAGGTAGAAAGGATCTTCAAACAAACGGAGTCAGAACAGCCGGTAGTCAAAATAGACATGGCAGTCGGGGATAAAATCCTGGTGCTGTCAGGCCCGTTCAAAGATTTTGAAGGGGAAGTGATCGAAGTAAGTCCCGAACGTAGCAAGCTGAAGGCCCTACTTTCGATCTTTGGACGGGATACTCCTGTAGAATTGGAGTTTAACCAGGTACAAAAACATTAACTCACGGATAGATAGATGCCGAAAAAAGTAGTGGCGATGATCAAGTTGGCCTTGCCAGCTGGCAAGGCCAACCCGGCACCACCGGTGGGCCCGGCATTGGGTCAGCATGGGGTGAATATCATGATGTTCTGCAAGGAATATAATGCGAAAACGGCAGACCAGGCAGGCATGGTGATTCCGGTAGAAATATCGGTCTATGAAGACCGTAGTTTTACCTTTGTACTGAAAACGCCGCCAGCATCGGTATTGATTCGCAAGGCGGCGGGCATTGACAGGGGTTCGGCAGAACCAAACAGAAAGAAAGTGGGATCCTTGAGTAAGGCCCAATTGCAGGAAATTGCCCAGACGAAAATGCCAGACCTGAATGCTAATGATATTGAGGCGGCAATGAAAATTGTGGCGGGAACGGCTCGGAATATGGGCGTGAAAATAGTAGAGTAATCTGGTAAACATTAGGGGGAGAGGCTTGGGCTTCGCGATTGACCCCAGGAGAGAAGAAGATGCCGAAAAAGCGATCGCGCCGGATGCGAGAACTGGAGAAAAAAGTAGAAGAACGTCTCTACGAACCGCTAGAGGCGCTACAGCTGTTGAAGGAAACGGCAACAGCGAAATTTGCCGAATCAGCGGAAGTTCACGTGCGCTTGGGAATAGACCCCAAGTATACGGACCAGCAGTTGCGGACAACGGTGACGCTGCCGAAGGGAACCGGTCAAACGGTGAGGGTGGCGGTAATTGCTAAAGGTGAAAAGGTGACGGAAGCATCGGCAGCAGGTGCGGATGTGGTAGGATCGCAAGAGCTGATTGACGAAATCCAAAAAGGTCGGATGGACTTCGATCGGGTGATTGCCACGCCGGATATGATGAAGGATGTGGCAAAATTAGGACGTATTCTCGGCCCCCGGGGCTTGATGCCATCTCCGAAAGGCGGTACGGTAACTTTTGACGTGGCAAATGCGATTACGGAAGTAAAAGCTGGTAAGCTGGAGTTTCGGGCCGATCGCACGGGTATTGTCCATATCCAGTTTGGCAAAGCGTCGTTTCCCGCTGATGATTTGCTGGTAAATCTGAAAGCGTTGCAGGAAACTATCGAACGTAATAAGCCTTCAGGTGCGAAGGGACGCTACTGGCGGACAATATATGTATCGGCGACCATGGGCCCCTCTATTCAGGTGGATATCAACGCCTTGCGGGATCTGAACGTAGCTGAGGCAGCATAAAACGAACAGCTGACAACGAACAACTAAGAAGGTGGGCGATGCCCACCCTACAAATACGACCAGAGACAGCAGGTGCGAACAGCTTAATATCCTGCCGAGGTTGACTTGGGAAAACGGTTCCTGGTGCAAAGGAACGATCGCTTTCCGATGTTACCCCGGCATTACATGTCGGGGTTTTTAACTTGGAAAAAATACCCATTTAAGGAGGTGAGAGATATGGGTAGAACGTTAGCAGAGAAACAAGCCATTGTGGCCGACCTGAAGCAAAACTTGAGCGAGTCTCAAATGGCGCTCGTCATAGATTATAAGGGGTTGTCTGTGGCCGAAATCACCGATTTACGGCGGCAACTGCGCCCGACTGGTACGATTTGTAAGGTCACGAAGAATACTCTGATGGGACTTGCAGTTAAAGGAGATCCTACCTGGGAACCGATGCAAGATTTCCTGTCGCAATCATCGGCATTCTTGTTGGTCAAGGATGACATGGGTGGTGCGATTAAGGCTTACCAAGCATTCCAAAAAGCTACCAAGAAGACGGAATTTCGTGGTGGCGTGATGCAAGGTAGGGCCTTAAATGAGGCCGAGGTGAAGGCGATCGCGGACTTGCCTTCTAAGGAGGAATTGATCGCCCAAATCGCTGGTGCAATTAACAGCATCGCTACTAAGCTTGCTGTTGGCATTAATGAGGTGCCTGCTTCTCTGGGTCGCAGCATTAATGAAGTGCCTGCTTCTCTGGGTCGCAGCTTAGCCGCGATCGCTGCTAAGGAAGAATCACCTTAACCCCCACCCAAACCATGGTGGGCGGTGTGAAACGATGGTGGGCGGTGCCCACCCTACGGAAGACGATTGTAATACCACAACATTCATTTTAAGGAGTTAAATCAATGTCTGCTGCAACTGATGAAATTTTGGAAAAACTCAAGGGCTTAAGCTTGCTGGAAGCTTCGGAATTGGTCAAGCAAATTGAGGACGCTTTTGGTGTCAGCGCCGCCGCACCTGCTGGTGGTGGCATGATGATGATGGCTCCTGGCGTTGCTGGTGGTGCTGCTGCTCCCGCTGAGGAAGTCGAAGAGCAAACCGAGTTTGATGTGGTGCTCGAAGAATTCCCAGCTGATAAGAAGATTGCGGTCCTGAAGGTGGTCCGGGCCCTCACCGGTCTGGGTCTGAAGGAAGCTAAGGATTTGGTCGAGGGAGCACCGAAGGCCATTAAGGAGGCGATCGCGAAGGATGCTGCTGAGGATGCTAAGAAGCAACTGGAAGAAGCTGGTGCTAAGATCAGCATCAAATAGCACGTTAATTGTTCGTGGTTAATGGTTCATTGTGAATTGTTAATCCACGAACTGATAGTAAGGTGGGCGATGCCCACCTTACCGCTTGCTATCAACTAAAACCGGTTTTCGTACTGAACATTAATTTCGTTGAATTCGTAGTCATAGATAATCCTTACCAGAGAATCATTGTTGAGGTGATAAAAACCCTCGAAAATAGGGAATATTCGCAAATTAGCGAAACCAAGTTTTTGTCCCGCATTGCTAATGGTATCTTCGACTCCAAACACGATATTACGTACAAAAGGTTCAATAGCATACCGAGAAACAGCAAAAAGCAATAGTTCTTTTTCATTACTTTGGGCAAGTTGCTGGACTAAGTCGGCAGACTGATTGCTTAACAAGGCGAGAATTTCTGCCTCGCTGCGGGTCGGCACGCTGGTTATTTTCACGATCTCTCGATCGAGGAGGAGTTGCCTTTCCTGTTCATTTTGAGATTCTTTCAGACAACCTGCTAATCGTTTTAATTCTGCCGCAGTCATCGTCGAAACACTTCCCTGGGTGGGGAGGTTGAAGTTAGGAAGCGGATCTTGGCAGGGATTTAATTGACCATAATCAGCTGGCAGAAGCTCTTCCAAATTACCCCGGACAGCAATCTTGATGTTAATTTCATCAGGTCTGGTCAATCCTACTGAATTATCGGGGATTTCATTATCCTGGTACTGCGATCGCTCCGAACGCTGGTACGATCGCTCGTTATTGGCACTCTCTATCACCGTTGTTTCCGTGAGGATGTCTAGGTTAGGATTGAGTAAGCCTTCAGTCGGGATAAAGGAAATCTTGCTATCATAGTCCCGTGACAATAGCAGCTTGTTGTTTAATACATCTATTATTCCCCGCCGCAGGTAAATATTCCCCTTTGGTTGCAAGTCTTCTGGGGATCCCCGGAAGGTTCCATTCACAGTAACATCGCCATCAATCTTAAAGTCAAGCTGGGGGTTTCTTTTCACATAGAAATCTTCCCCCAGAATTACCTGAAAATCCTGAAACTCTGGTGCGATCGCCAGATCCGCAGGGGCCGAGGGCATAGTTGCTGATGTGAGAGTCGAGTTTGCTGCTGGTTGCGTACCGTTGGCCCCCAGGGGTACGGTTACTCGCCCATTTGACAAGGCCACTTTGCCTGCAATTACCGGACTCAGGGCGCTACCGCTAATCGTTACATCTGTATCAATTTGGCCCTTGTACAGGCCGTTTAAGTTCAGCTTCCCTTTATCAATAGTTATTTCCAGGGGTTTGTCCGAGTCGGGGTTAGATTCAAATATGGGCAATACTCCAGCGATCTCGATTTTACTTTCTGCAAAGTTACCCTCTATATTCTCTACTTGCAGATGTTTCTCTGTTAAGGCGATCGCGCCATTGAAGATCAAGGGCTCTTCTGAAACAGCTTTGCTCTTGATTGTAGCATCTTTGAGGGTGACATTCCCCACAGCCTGCAAGTTTTTAATGTTTTGGGCCTCTAAATCTAAATTACCGCTAGCCTGCAACTCGACTTTCCCCTCGCCATCTACCCATTCTACCTGTCCTTGAGAAAATAATCCGATCAGGGCGATCGCCTCTGTGTCCAGTTGCACTTCCACTTCTGCCCGGTTATTTCCTGGTACTATAGGAAAGGGGACGCTGGCCTGGACTTGCAGATAAGATGGTTGGGTGGTATTAAAGTTCAGGCGATTATCATCATATGCGAACTTGCCCTGGATCTCATCTAATGGCCGATCGTCTATACTGACATCAGCAAAAGATAGCGTTCCCCCTACTTGAGGTTTGGCCATACTTCCGGACAAGGTGGCTGTAGCATTAAGATTACCTTTGATGTCAATCGGAATCTCTGCAAAGTTGCCCACTGTATCCAGGGATAATTTTTCTATTTTCAAGAAACCACCTAGTTTTTGACCCGATTCTTTTAAGCTTCCCTGGGCTATCCATTGATCTACTGTAATTACGCGGTTGTCTAGGGGCGGTTCTGCGGGTACCGCCTTAACTGCTTCCTTATTTTGCTGTGACGGTTCGCTGCTAGCAAGAGGTTGATAGGGACGCCACTGCCAATCTTGGCCTTGCAGATTCACATCTATCTCAGGATTTGTTAATGTGCCAGCTAGAGTTATATCACCACTATAGTCACCACTAATATTTAAGTATATTGGCATTTCTGCTGCTGACTCTGGCCGGGCGATCGCGATCGCATTACTCTGGTCAAGTTGGCGCAACTGACTAAAAACTGGGGCTTCTGGGTTTCCTACTGGCAGGGTTTGTACATCTGCTGCACTTGCATTCGCGGTAGGGGGCTGATATTCTGCAAATATCTCTTGCAACTGTTGCAAGCTGGGCAATTTCACCGCTTCCAGGATGTCTTGCACAGAAGCTTGCTTAATATCCACCTTACCCTTTACCTCTCCAGTATTGAGATTTAACTCTCCGTTAAATTGATATTGCTGGTCTTGGCTTTCTTGCAACTGGATTTCTTGCAACTGGAGTATCCCTGACTTCAACTCGGCTATATTATTGTTATAATAGAAGTCAGTTGCTAATCGATCGACTACTCTGTTACCCAGTCCCAGTTGATTGATTTTGATGTTCCCCTCAGTTGCTAATGTGGCCAGATCTATTTCAACTTCCCCATTGACCATACCCTCGATCGCCCCCGGGATGCCAAACCGATCGCCTGGGGATATTTTTAGCAGGTCCAGGGCGAAATTTTCTATTTTCGCCTTGAATATGTCCCCCGTCCGTCGCCCTCGCACCAGGAATGTATTTTCCCCGTCTCCCTGTCGGACTGACAAGGATGCTGGTAGGTACGGGGCCATACATGCAGAACCAATGCAAGGTGTTAGTTGGGCAGATATGACATCTTTTTTGCCCCGCAAATTCATCCCTATTTCCCGGGCCGGATCTACATTCACTGGGCCAGTTAGCAACGGATCGAACTTCATCTCGTTAAAAGCAAAATCCCGCAGTTGCAGATCCCCTGTTAAATTCAAGTTCCCTGCTGTTAAGGGGTCTAATAGTAAGTTTTTCGCCAATAGACGACCTTCAAAGTCAGCATCGCCCCCGATGTTAAGCTGAGTAGGCAGGAAGTCTCGTTCCACCGGTGCCATACTTAGCAGTTCGGTGAAGGGTATAGCATCTAGGTCAGAACTGGCGTCAATGTTTAATTCCAAACCTACAGACCGCGCTGCTGTGGTTAAATTGGAGACAACGGCAGTCCCCCTTGCCTCTAGAGATTGTTCTGCTAGCTGCACTGATATCTTATCAGCTTTAATAGTCGAGGGAATCTGAGGATTCACCAAGGGGTCGAGATTTCCGGATATATTTACCTCGGCCTTCAATGGTAGTGGACTCTTGCTTGCTTCATTGATAATTCCCAGTTTCTCTAATACTTCCCCCACTTGTACCTGAGATGCTGTGACATTTGTCTGCCATTTACTATCTGCGAGTGAGAGTGATCCATTAACTGTTCCCTCTGCCACTTTCAAGTTAACATTAGCAGTAGCATTGGGGTCCAGTTGAGTAAAGTCTTGGGATACCGCTGCTGAGGCGATCGCCTGAAAAGACTCCGATAAATTAACTTCACTTGCCAACAGGGTAACCGGTACTGCCAGGTCTTGCAGGAATGGAGTTAGTTCTATTTGAGAAGTTGTCGTTTCCACCTTCACCCGGCCTGCATTAACCGTACTTGTGGCCCTTACCGTACCGTCATTCACCCTTAACCGCGCCTCGGCATTGCCCCTGGGGTTTATTTTGCTAAAGTCCTGGGACATCGCTGCTGCTATTATCCCATTTAATGACTCAGATATATTTACTTCACTGCTCTCAAGGGTAACAGCTGCTAAAGATGTCTCTGGCAGTAACGTTTGCAGGAATGGAGTTAGTTCTATTTTATCTGTTGTTTCCGCTGTCACATTCACTCGGCCTGCATTCACTCTACTTGTGGCCTTTACCGTACCGTCATTCACCCTTAACCGCGCCTCGGCATTGCCCCTGGGGTTAATTTTGCTAAATTCCTGGGACATTGCTGCTGCTATTATCCCCTTTAATGACTCAGATATATTTACTTTACTGCTCTCCAGGATAACTGGTGCGATCGCTGTCTCCGGTAGGAATGCTTGCAGGAATGGAGTTAATTCTATTCGAGAACTTGTCGCTGCCACATCCACCCGGCCTGCATTCACTCTACTTGTAGTATTTACCGTTCCCGAACCTACTTCCAGTCGTACCTTAGCATTCGCCGTCGGGTCTATGGAAGTATAATCCCCAGATTCCGCTGCTGATATGATGTTATCTAGAGACTCCCTGATATTTACTTGACTTGCCAACAGGTTAACAACTGGTAAGGATGTTTCCGGTAGGAATTGGCGCAGCAAGGAATTCAGTGAGATAGTCGAGGTAGTCGCCGCCACATCTACAATACCACCCTTGACTGTGCTATTGGCGTTTACTATCCCGTCCTCTACTCCTAGCCTGACATTAGCATTAGCATTGATGCTATTATAATCTATCCCTTGAGTTGATGCCAGCAGTTCTTTGAGATTGGCAAGCAGATCCACTGAAGATCCCAGCAGGTTAGCTGCTACAGGCAAGTCCGGGATAAATTTGTCGAGTTGAATTTCCGCCGTGCTGCCCTTAACTTGCAAGAAACCATCTTTCAGATTACCATTAACTACTGCCCTCTCCCCTGCTATATTCAGACTCAGGTTCGTTCCGCCTTCTATCTTATCTATCTCTGGGGAGTTAAAATTACCCGCTAATTTAACTGTCCCATTACTCAATGTTACCCGGGGAACGTCCGGACCGATAAATGGATCTACTGGCACTGCCTTTGCCCGCACCGATGCCTGGAAATTACCAGTTTCTAGGTTGCCTTCGCCCCCTATAGCCAAGATTCCTGCACCAATTTGGACTCTATTATTGCGCAGTTGGACTTGATTGTCAATCAGAGTCACTTCACCGCCACCAGAAATGTTACTTACCCCTACCGCTGCTACTCCTGGGGCCTGCCATTGTAGCTTCCCTTCCGGTTGCGCGATCGTCCCCTGCACCTGAGCTTGAGCTGTGAGGTTGCTGATGCTAATATCGGGTGGGAGATTGTAAGGTCTGGCAATCTCGTCTACTGGCAGTTGGGCATCAATCTCGAAGGATAAAGGCATTGCTTCTGGTTCCAGAAACTCCCCACTGTCCGCCGACAGTTTTACCTGACCCTTACCCCTGATGCCACCTCCTGCTTGGGGGATGATTTGCAAGTCTTTGAGGACTGCTTGGGTGCGATCGCCCCCGAAGTTAGCTTCAATTTGAGCAATTTCCAGCTTATCGATGCGGGTCATTTTGTTGCTTTTGAGGATACCATTAATCTCGGGATTCTCTATCTCTCCCGTGACGGACAAGTCAAGTTGCATTTCGCCATCGAGTTCCACGGGAGATTCTACGGCGGCCACTTCCAGCAACTCGGGCAAGCTAACGGGTGCCACTGCTACGGCGATGTCGTATCCTCGATCTAAATCGACTTTACCAGAAACTAGGGTTTCGAGGGCGAAGCATTCTGTCAGAACAGCGATCGGGTTGTTGCTAGAATTCTGGTCAGAATTATTCGCCCCTAAACATGTTTTGATTTCTTCTACCAGAACTGTCTTACCTTGGAAGTACAACTGGGCACTAGCATTAACTGGGTGGGGTAACTCCGGGACTTGGATCTCAAGGGACTGTAGGTTAAGGTTTCCCTTAACAGAGGGCAGTTCTTGGAAGGAAGGTAGTTGCGCCTTCAGGTCCGCATTTAACTGGCCACTGGCGATCGCCACCATAGCGTTAGGGATGAAGGGATTAATTTCTATCAGGGAGAAGTTTTCCACCTTGGCGCTGAGGTCACTTTCTCCCGTTTCGATCAGTGTTTCCCCCTCGACACTGACTTTTCCCGTAGCGATGTCAGCATCAATATCATATTCTATTTCCTCCTGAGCACTCTTGTATCTGGCCCTGCCATTTATTTCGCTACTGACCGGGGTAGTGGCCGTATGGGGCAAAAGGGCGATCGACCCCTTTTGGATGTTCAGGGTAGCATCTACCGGTGGAGGGTCTCCTGGTGGTAGTTTTTCCAAGAATTGCAGATCGATCCATTCCCCAAGTTCATCCTGTTCGACATAAAGTTCTGGTTTCACCAGGGTAACTCGCAAAGGTAAGGTGCCACCCAGCAATGGCAACAACTGCCAGCTCATATCTATAGCTTCTATGTCAAGCTTATCGGGGTCCGTGGCGGTCGGGGGGATAGACACCGGACCGATGCGGACTCCATTCAGGGAAAAGCTTTGCAGCTTTCCCAACTTCACTTCCCTTTCCAAGAACTTGCTAGCTTCAGTTTCCACCATCGGGTAGAGTTTTTCACCGATGAGATATTTTGCTCCCATATATGCACCCGCCCCGATCGCCGCTACTGAGGCCAGGGCGATCGCGATCTTGGTTCGGCGTCCAAGATCTCCCCGAGATCGGGGGGGACTCTGAGGTTGGTTGTCCTGAGAAGGCTGTGGTGGAGCCGGCTGCTCCTGTTGCGGCGAGTTGCTCATGGAATTGTCCCGATCTCCGTTGCTAGAGGCTGAAGGCATTCTATCACATCGAGGGCGATCGGGTGGCCAGGATCGTGATATTTTACCCAAGTTCCCCAGGCCGGGCGATCGCTCTTTATCATCAAAACTGTTTTTTACTCCTCTTATCTATCAGGACAGTTAATTCAGGAATTCCATAAACCTGCTTACAGTTCCGATGAAAAGCTTCTATTCCTGATATCTGGCAATATACATTCGAGAATGCTGCCTAAAAATTGCCGTTTTCACTTAGTGGAACGCAAAACTCACTTGGGTGATCCGACATTATATTAGCAGTTGTAGCAGAGGTGAGGCGATCGCCCTCTAATAGCAGTCGGGGCGAGATCCCCTCGGCAGCAGATCGAGTTTGTCAATCGGGATTTTTGCTCTTAAGCAGAATTACCTATGGAAGCGATCCCCTCATCGGTGAAACGCCCTTCGCGTTGACCACGAAGGACAGCGATCGCCGGCGCAACTGGCTGAGAGCGTAACTGGTGTCATTGATGCTTACCATCGACTTCCCCGCGATCGCCGGTGCAACTGGCTGAGAGCATCACTGCTTTCATTGATGCTTACCATCGACTTCCCCTGGATAATGAGAAAAGCCGCTCTTTAATATTAAGTATTTTTAATCTCCTCTATATACTCTGCTGTACTACAGCCATCCCCAGCCAAACAGCCTCAAAAGTAGTCCCTGTCAGGGTTTTATCCCCCCGACATCCAGTAGCTGGAGTGGACTGACTGCGGATTTTACTGAAGCCTTAACATATTTTTCTCTGACTGGGCGAATGATAACCATAAGAGATTGTGAAGAAAATTCAGGGCGTTAATGTTTCTAAACAAAACTTCACAAGACTATCATGGAAAAATCGTACCCCAGAGGTTGAAGTTCTCATCTGTTGGACCTTACCGTTATGAAAGTGTTTAATCGGATACATTTCAGGAATCTGCGCGGCGACATCTTCGGAGGTGTCACCGCCGCAGTTATCGCTCTACCAATGGCTCTAGCCTTCGGCGTCGCCTCGGGCGCTGGTCCAGCAGCCGGTCTTTACGGAGCCGTATTAGTGGGATTTTTTGCCGCCCTGTTCGGCGGCACCCCGACCTTGATTTCCGAACCAACCGGCCCCATGACCGTGGTAATGACAGCAGTGATCGCCTCTGTGACTGCTGCTAACGAAGAAAATGGTTTCGCAATGGCCTTTACCGTGGTGATGCTGGCCGGGATCTTTCAGATCGTCTTCGGTTTATTGAAGTTGGGTAAGTACATTACCCTGATGCCCTACACCGTGATTTCGGGTTTCATGTCCGGAATTGGACTGATCATGATCTTTCTGCAGATCGGTCCTTTCCTGGGACAGGCCAACCCCAAGGGCGGCGTCATCGGGGTAATTAGCAACTTGCCCACCTTATTGCAAAATATGAATCCGGTCGAGACCGGTTTGGCAGGCTTGACAGTGGCCATTCTGTTCTTAACGCCGAAGCAAATGAAGCGGGTGATGCCGCCGCAACTGGTGGCATTAATCGTGGGGAGCATTGTTTCCCTGACGTTATTCGGGGATGTTGATATTCGACGGATTGGCGAGATCCCGACTGGTTTGCCCAGCTTGCAGATGCCTTTCTTTACGGTAGAGCAACTACAGACAATGTTAGTCGATGCTGTAGTGCTAGCAATGCTCGGTTGCATTGACGCTTTGCTAACCTCGGTGATCGCTGACAGCTTGACTCGTACCCAACATGACTCGGATAAAGAATTGATCGGTCAAGGTCTGGGGAACCTTGCTTCTGGGCTATTCGGAGGACTTCCTGGCGCAGGTGCGACCATGGGAACCGTGGTCAATATCCAAGGGGGTGCCAAAACTGCCCTATCTGGCTTAACTCGCGCTGGCATCTTGCTGATTGTTGTCTTGTGGGCAGGGGGTTTGACCCAGAATATTCCCCTGGCAGTCCTCGCTGGTATCGCCCTCAAGGTCGGGATTGATATTATCGATTGGAGTTTCCTCAAGCGCGCTCATCAAGTCTCCATCAAGGCAGCCTTGATTATGTACGGGGTGATCGGACTGACCGTATTTGTTGACTTGATTGCGGCTGTGGGGCTGGGAGTTTTCGTTGCTAATCTGTTGACGATTAAGCGCCTGACGGATATGCAATCTCAGGATGTCAAGACAGTTACCGATGCTGATGATGAAATCCTCTTGAATCCCGAAGAGAAACAACTACTCAATCAAGCTGACGGTCGCGTGCTTTTATTCCACCTCAGCGGTCCGATGATCTTTGGGGTTTCTAAAGCTATCTCCCGCCAGCAAACAGCAATGAAAGACCACGACGTGCTGATTTTGGATCTGTCTGATGTGCCCTTGCTAGGGGTTACTTCTTCTCTGGCGATCGAGAATGCGATCAAAGAAGCTTGCGACAACGGTCGTCACGTCTTCATTGTCGGTGCCGCAGGCGATATCAAACGGCGGTTAGAAAAATTTGGTATTTTACAAATGTTACCCCCGCATCACCTGGTGATGGAGCGCAAGGACGCCCTCAAGCAAGCAGTTGCTTTGGTTAATGGCTATGATGCCAATGATACTCTCAATGGGTATTCGGGGATCAATGGTACTGCCTCCAGTCAGGATATAGTCAATGCCAATAACCTTTAATCTCCACGTTGCAGGCAACAGTGCTAGTAATTTAAGTATTTGCACCAGATAAAATGCTTTGTTATTGTCAAGTTGGTGGGAAAATATAATTGAGAACCCGCCAACCTGCCCCGGCAGCAAAACCGTAAAATTCTCGTTATTGAAGTGCGAACGGAAAAAACGGAAAAAACGGAAAAAACAGATTTTAATTTTATTTCTGCGAAATATCTGGGTTCAGACTAGCAAAGACCTATCGCTTTAGGGCAATAAAAAACCGAAATCATTGGATATCAGAGAGAAAAAAAGATTTGAAAAAGCCATAATTTGTGTTACAGTCAAAGAGAGTGTAAAATACCAGTAAAATAGGATGAGTTTTTCAGCACCGATAATCAATATGGGGATATCTTCCCTACCATTGCCTCAGCTGCTGGCAACAGCAACAGAGTCGGAACTTGGGCCGACGGTACTAGCCGGAGTCCTGCTAACTTTAGCGATCGTTTATATTGCCAGTAAAGTAGGCGGAGAGTTATCTAAATTGCTGGATTTGCCGCCGGTTTTAGGAGAATTAGTTGCCGGGGTGCTACTAGGTGCTTCAGTTTTGCATCTGCTGGTGTTTCCCGAAGGGGGCGCAACAGCTTCCGACTCCCAAATAATGACAATTCTGCAATCCCTGGGCGGTCTGGATCTCGAAGCAGTCAGCTCTGTCTTCCAAAGTCAGAGTGAGGTAATCTCAGTTTTATCTGAACTGGGGGTGATCGTTCTCTTATTTGAAATTGGTCTGGAATCAGACTTAAGAGAATTAAAGGAAGTCGGCTACCAAGCAGCAGTTGTAGCTGTAGTCGGAGTAGCAGCACCTTTTGGTGCGGGCACGGCGGGGCTGATGCTATTGTTTGGTATACCTGCAATTCCGGCAATTTTTGCTGGGGCGGCCCTGACTGCTACCAGTATCGGGATTACTTCTAAAGTTCTCTCAGAACTGGGACAGCTAAAATCTAAAGAAGGTCAGATTATTGTCGGGGCGGCGGTGATTGATGATGTCCTGGGTATCATCGTTTTGGCAGTGGTGGCCAGCTTGGCCAAAACTGGCGAAGTAGATGTAACCAACGTGATCTATTTGATTATCAGCGCCTGCGTCTTCCTGCTGGGTTCGATTTTCCTGGGCAATTTTTTCAACAAGAGTTTTGTGGCGATCGCGGATCGACTGCAAACCAGAGGACAATTAGTAATTCCCGCCTTAACCTTTGCCTTAATTATGGCATTCATTGCCAATGCTATCCATCTAGAAGCCATCTTGGGTGCCTTTGCAGCAGGTTTAGTGCTAGACGAGACAGACAAGCGCAAAGAATTGGATAAGCAGATAATTCCGATCGCCGATATCTTAGTACCGATTTTCTTCGTGACAGTAGGGGCAAAAGCAAATTTAGGGGTACTGAACCCGGCCATTCCCGAAAATCGCGAAGGTTTAATTGTGGCCACCTTCTTAATGGTCGTGGCGATCGTCGGGAAAGTGATTACAGGTTGGACAGTATTTGGCAAGGGACAAGTCAACCGCTTGGCGATCGGGATCGGCATGATACCCCGGGGGGAAGTGGGACTGGTATTTGCTGGCATTGGTTCGGCCAGTGGCGTACTCAGCGAATCTCTGGAAGCTGCTATTATCATTATGGTGATTCTCACCACCTTCTTAGCACCTCCGTTTTTACGGCTGACCTTTAAGGAACCCGCTGCTGTTGGAAAACCCACCGAAGAAACCCAGAAGGTGAATTGAAATCACGCGATCGCTATTTTGTCGCCTAGAAACCCGGTTTCTCAAAGAAAAGAAACCGGGTTTCTGCATTCGATGGGAATATGTCCGCAGCAAAAGTTAGGGGGATCCCCTGCACCGGGTACGCTGCATATTGGCGTCGCCGCCCGAACCCTAAAGGGTCCGGCTACATATACAAAGCCCGCCTACGCGGGCTAGATTGTCAAACACCAGATGCACCCCCTGCACCTCTCTTGTAGTGGTCAATCCGGTAGTGATTTAACTACGGTCTTCCCTGGGTTTGGTGGCACGAAGATCGCGTGCTCGTGACCCACTATTACCATCCGGGTATGGGGTCAAAAGTATTGGCCACTTTGAAATCTTTGGCACCCACTTCCTCGAACGAGAATTGAATGCGATACGGACGGGGAGCAGCCTTACAAGGGTCGGGTACAAGACGAATGAAGGTGGCAGTGGTCGGCTGGGATTTGTCCGATACGACTATGAAGTCCTCTTTCTTCGTGCAGCCCGTGCTCGTCACTATGATCGTGACTGTGCTTTCACTCACGTATAGTCCATGCAATGTTTCTATCTCGGCTGCTAAAGCCGTGGGAGCTGTGACACCTAACACTGCGGCTGCAGCAAAGAGCAGGGTCGCACCTACGAGTGCCAGTTTTGACAGTGCTTTCTTCAAGGGAAGAGCAGCTTGCTTGAGGCTGTTAACTGTTGTACTTAGCATGATGTTTGAATTAATGAGTAGAGCGCAATCTTGGCCTTAACTTCAGGCGACAGGCATCCCCGAAGGGCCGGGCCAATGGGGGACTTCTTCGTCAGAAGAGCGAACCTTCGGGGGTCTCCTTCTCGCTTGGGGGTTCGGGGAACTTCAGAAGTCCTGCCCCAATAATAAGACGATTCGGCAGCCTCATATCTGATAAATTGGGAAAATTATTTTGAAAGCTCCGCAGCGAGAGGCTTTCACCATTAGCTCCGACACTTCAACTGGAGCGTCTGACAGCTTAAAAATGACAACTGACAGCTGACAGCCATCATCCGGTGAGTTGGTGCGACGCCCAATACTTCTCGGTTAAGAATAGGTTGTCATTGCGAGGGGGGGGTAAGTACATAGGCAAAATTATTTTGCTATTTTCGCCCTTGGGTCAATTTCGGAGCATTTAAATCCCTGAAAGCCTTATGGGATAAGGCTGGAGAGCCATAATTTACATGTGCGATCGCCCCCTGGCAGAAATCTCAAAATAATTTTGCACAACTACTTACGTAGCGATTAACTTCTGTACCAATTGAGTTAACCCCCCCGAAGCAATCCCCCGCCCAGTATTATATGAATAACACGAGGAGCGTCATCGGTGAGATTGCTAGTGCTCCTGCGTCGCACCGCTGCGCTAACGGGGGGTCTGCGGGCGGCGAGCCCCCCTCGCAATGACAGGTTGTATCCCTTGAAGTATTGGGTGCAACGCCATCTAATCATCACGGACATGGTGGTGCGATCGGGCGTCATTTACTCTAGCATCGAAGCTTGCCATGGCTTCGGCCAATCGATGGAGATTTGCCTGAGAGCGATGATAGTTTACCAGGAATGTCTCCATGGCACTAATGCAAGCCTCCCTCGTGTTAGCAATTAAGGCTTCGTAATGCTCCGGTGTCAGCATATAGGCCACGGTTTCGCCATTACGGATAATCAGCAGATCTGACTCCTTGACCATCTCGGTTATCTTGGCAGTGTTTTTAAGATCGGTTATTTTAACATGCTGCATGGGGAAGTTGGGGTCTTTAACAACGTTGCTGGCCATAGAAATCGTATAATTTGGATATTTCACTTGTAATGACGCTTAGTTTGGCGATTAATTTCCCTTAACCGGCTCCCGGGGGCCAGGTAGTGAACAAGAAAACCACAACAGCAGAGATCGCCAACAAGCCCTCAATCACGTTTCCCACGAGGGAACCCACGACAATGCCAATTCCGGCTCTAAAGGCGAGCTTAATTCGCGGCTCGAACTCCAAATTCTTGCGGTAGATAAACTCGCCAATAAATGCCCCCAACAGGGGTCCGACCAACATTCCCACCAAGGGTCCGCCAAAGGGCAAAGCTGGCAACAACCCTAAAATTCCTAGCACTAAGCCGATGGTCGCCCCCATTTGCCCCCATTTGCTAGCACCTGCCTGTTTTGCTCCCACATAAGTTGCCACAAAATCAGTTCCCATACTTAGCACCAACACTACGAAAGCAACTCCCAGGGCCCAGCTGACCGTGCCAAAACCAGTCAGCCAGCCCCAAATGGCGATCGCCGTTAAAATCAAGATGGCTCCGGGAAGAGCGGGAACAAATGACCCGACAATGCCCACAAACATGACCGCCACTAACAGCCAATAAATAACTACTGTACTCATGTTTCAGTTTGTTTCATCACTTAAATTGCGACTACGCTGTCGCGCAGTTAAATTGCATCGGCCCAAGGGGTGTGGTCAAAAGTAGTTGATAGCTGGGTGCGGACGCTCGATGCCTGATAGCCCGCGCAGGCGGGCTTAGTTCGAGTAGCCGGGCCCTTTAGGGTTCGGGCTACCAACTGGCGCAAGACCACACCCCGGCCCAAGAGCTGAAACTCATGCTCTAAGGGGCTTTCCCAATTTTGAATTCTGAATTTTGAATTTTGAATTGCTTAAGGGTGTCTGCTAGTTTATCAGCAATTCCCTCTATCCATTTTTCATCCTGACGGGTATAGGAGCGCGGGGCATTTGCTGCCAAGATCAGCACCCCCTCTTTGCCGATGGGTTGACAAATTACCCCTTGCGTGTTAATAGGTAAATAATCAAATTCAATTTTGCCAGGATAAAGCTTCAGGTTCACCAGGTAGACGGGTTTTTGCTTGTCGAGAACCCGTTGGACGATCGGGCCGGGTTGGACTTGAGCCGATGGGCCCAGGATACCGCGACGCAAGAGCACCTTTCCTCGATAATAGACCAGGAGCGATCGGGTGGCGGTATTGGTCAGCAACAGACTGGAAGCCCAAGCAAGTTCGGTTTTCACCATCTCTGGTAACTCTAATGCTAACTCAAAACCCTCTTCACCCACTAGCTGCACGGCATCAGGAGTTTTGGGCTGTACCTGCTGCCAAAGCAGACCTGTTAAGATCAGCACCGCACTAATAATCACCCCCAAGGCATCAGAACGGGTCTGCCAAGTTGTCAGCTGGGCGGTGGCTAAGCGGTTAATCATCAACAGCGTACCCCCGAGGGCACCTACCCAGATGGGCATCAGCCGCAATAGATAATTTGGATCTGGTTTTCTAGAAGTCATTCCCATTGAGAAAGGCGATCGCACTCACTTCTCTTTTATCGCAAAATTATCTATAATCACAACCCATCAGGGTTCTGGCTTGGGGAGAGGCTCTATATGCGTGGTTCTTCCACCGACACCGAACCAGGTGAAGTTGTTTGACGGGAGCATGAAAGATGTTAGAGTTGCTGACCTCCGGGGTAATTCATCTGTGGCTAGATCTGGCGGGAGTGAAGACTGAGCCTGAGAACTTGCTAGTCTGGCAGCAGACAACGCAGTTCGTATTACCCAGCCAGTCAGAAAAAATCGACCGGATATTGCAGCCATACCTAGCTGACTGGGACAGACATGGTTTGGGTAAAGCACAGCAGGGAGTGTGGATACAGTCTGGCTATCAGCTGCTGGCTAGTAACGAAGGGGATACTCCCCTGCCAGCAGCGTCTTTGACCAAGATAGCGACGACGCTGGCCGCTTTGAAAACCTGGCATCCACATCACCAGTTTGAAACTAGGCTCTGCGGCACTGGACCAGTTCAAGATGGGGTGTTGCAGGGAGATTTGGTGGTGAGTGGCGATGGAGATCCCTCCTTTATCTGGTCCGAGGCGATCGCCCTTGGGGTAGCGCTGAATAAAAAGGGCATCACCCGGGTAACTGGCAACCTGGTGATTACCGAAAAATTCTCCATGAATTACAAATCCGAGCCTGGGGTAGCTGGTAAAATGCTGCTCAAAGCCATGAACCCCAAGCTCTGGTCCTGGGAAATTAAAAATAGCTATTGGCAATTACCACCAGATACACCTCAACCGCAAGTAAAAATTGACGGGTTAGTGCTTGTGCCCAGCAACAATGTGCCCGATGGAGACTGTTTGCTGCGGCGAAAATCCATGCCGCTGATGGAAATTCTCAAGCAGATGAATGTCCATAGCAATAATGAGCTATCAGAGGCGATCGCTCTCCGGTTGGGCGGCCCTGCTGAGGTGAGAAAACTGGCGGCTCAAGCGGCGGGGGTTCCGATGGCAGAAATTCAGCTTGTTAATGGTTCGGGACTGGGGGAAGAAAATCGCATTTCTGCCCGGGCGGCGGTGGCCATGTTAATGGCTATTCAACAGGAACTAAGCAGTTATCAGCTCAATATTGCTGACTTTTTTCCTGTTGCTGGGCGCGATCGGGGGGGCACTCTCTGGGGTCGCCTGACTCCAACTCATACTGTAGCGAAGACGGGTACTCTGCGCCATGTCAGTTCTTTAGCTGGGGTCTTGCCCACCCGCGATCGGGGTTTAGTCTGGTTTGCGATCGTCAACCGGGGTTGGGATCTCCATACCTTCCGGGCGCAACAAGATCAATTGTTGCAAGAGTTGGTCAAAGAATGGGGTGTTGCACCTGCCTTACCAGAGGCGATCGCGCGTCATGCTGTCTTTACGGGCGATCGGGTCAAGATCGGGGCTTTAGGACGCAATGAAATCTTTTAATCCTCTGATTTTACTATCGATTATCTGATATTCTTAGGAACATGTTTGACAGATTAACTGCCAAGCTCGTTCGACATCGCTCAGTTGTTGCTTGCCCAATAGATATGCGCAATGTCAGTTTGCCATCGGGCTTTGTAAAAGATCTATGTTGCCGATCGCCCAGGGACTGGGCAGCAGTGTCACCTGCTATATGGGCGATCGGCTAAATCAATTCTGCCATCAACAACCGTCCTTCAACTCTTTCATATTCATCTTCTAGCAACCACAGTTTCGCCTCTTGATAGCTAGAACTTGCGAAGACAATCTTATAGCCTTCAGTCGGGTCAAAAATACAAAAATTACTCTCATCATCTCCCAATAACATTAACACATAGGGAGGAACAGAAGTTGGATCTACCCAGATTTCCGTAAAGTTCCAGTTATTCGCTAGGTCTGGTGCGGGGGATAACATGATATTTGTCTTCACAAATCATTTCTGCTTTTATTCTATAACGCACCGGTCATAGGGCATCGATGGTGGACACCAAGCCTACAGGCGATCTCCCCATACACCCGGCGGATCTGCGCGTCAGCGCTCTGGTCCGCTCCCGTAATGCACCGGTCATAGCGCATCAATGGCGGAAAATGCATGTTGAAAACCTGAATGGGTCTCCATGGTTTTTGGTGATAAGTAAAACTCTTAACTAATTACACAAAATTAAGGCTTTCAGCCTTTTTGATTGCATAAAATGTATACCACAATACATTTACCACTAGAAATCCAGGAGATCCACCTGAATGGTGCGGTCCCGAGGCGGAAAAATCATGTCTTTTACCTCAATAGCGCGGTCATTGCGAACGCAGAAACCCTTGCAGCGTAAGCAATTGCAGGGCTTTTTATATAATACTGAGTCGTTTAACTAGGTAACCCCCACTTCTCCCAACGTCATGAAAATGCTATAATGAATGTAGAGGCAAAGATGGAGATAATGTTGAGTCCTACGACGAGACAGTCCACTTTCCTCCCTGTCCTATCTTTAGCAGTCATGCACATGCTATAATATAGAAGAAGTCTAGGGAGAGATTTGCCCACTGGCTAAGCAAAAAATGGTTTATAGCAAGGTCTAAATGAATTGTGTACTCGGGGATTGCTCAAATCCTTACCCAGTAATGTTTTCAGCTGCGAGCCCCCCCTGACTTGTTTACACAAATTATTTAGCGCAGCTATAATTTCCGAAATCTTATCCCGGACAAGGGTAGGTAACTAATGTACAGCATGAGGAGGAAGGAGAATAACCGGTGAAAAATATGACAGTGCCATGAGAGATTAATTTAGATCTCCCGATTAAGATGATCTGCAATTCATTTTTGTTCTTTGTCAAGCTAGGCAACCATCAATTTCAAGCAGTCCGTTTAAGGCGGGCGATTGCTGACTTAGTTGTGTAGTCAATCAATGAACAATAATGAACATTAAAAAATTGCGATCTGGTGCAGTTAAGTCCATCAAGGCTGTCAACAAGTTCTGGGAAGATATTAACAAGAAATTTCCAGAGCTGTCCAAATTAGTGAATGAATTAATCTTTTTGGCGTTCTTTTGCCAAATTGATCCGGGGTCTGAACTACCAATCAGGTCTAGGCTAAATCTTCTCCTGTGGAGCTTTTGGCTTGTAGTTCGGCTTATAAACCCTATTTGGCAGCGCTTCCAAAAGGATGAAGTGGATAATCAAGAAGAAAAGAAGGAGGTTGATAATGGGAAAGGAAGAATAAATAAATTATAAATTTCGGATAATTGTACGATTGGTATTGGGTAAGGCTACCGCTACGGTTGTAGGGGTAGCCTTATTTTATGCTATGCTCCAGTTTAGCTGTGATGCATCTAAATTGCATATTGACAAATTGTATTTTCACTGACCCCACTTAGCTATTGCTTTATGGTTCAGGTTTTGACTCTTCAACCATAACACCTCCATCTTCCGACGAACTCTCGGGTTTGGATGATAATATGTTAAATAATTCAGTTGTTCTTTTTCCTCATCTCCCAATAACATTAACACATATGGAGGAACCGAAGTTGGATCTACCCAGACTTCAGTAAATCCCCAGTTATTGCCTAAATCTGGTGCGGTTGATAACACGATCTTTGTCTCTACAAATCATTTCTGCTTTCGATCTAACATCTGCATAGCGTAGGCTACCTCGCGCTCTAATTCTTCTCGCGTCTGGTCTGGAAATGGTGAAATATCGTAGACATCCATCAAATCTGAAAGTTGCCAGCGATCTATTCCTAACAGCTTTGCCGATCGTCCTGCACTGATATCATGCTGTCGTAACAACTCCATCACATAAGCTTCTTTTGCTTTCCGCTCAGCCGCTAACCTCTTTGCCTCTGGAATTTCTCTAACGGCTATTGTGAATTTTACTTCAATTCCCGCTTGTTGTCTATTCATAACTTTCCTTGATTAATTAATTAAACATTCGTTAATTAATAGCCTGCGCAGGCAGGCTTTGTTTGTGTAGCGGCAGGATTTATTCTGCCGCTACTGCCGCTACTTAGATGTTGGGTTTCGTGCCTCAACCCAACCTACTACGGAGGTGAGATGTTGGGTTTCGTACCTCAACCCAACCTACTACTAAACTTTCGCTTCTTCCTTCACCAACTTATCCCATCCCAAATCCTTCAGACTGCTATTCCGACGCAGGGGACGAGTCACTAACTCCAGCATATCCCGAGTATTGGTAAAACCGTGAATTTGAGCAAAGGTGAACTCTACTGACCACTTGGTATTAATTCCCCGCGCTTCTAACGGGTTCGCATGGGCCATCCCCGTAATTACCAGATCGGGCTGCAATTCATAAATCCGCTGAATCTGATTGTAATTGTCTGGCTTCTCAATAATCTTGGGTATCGGCGTACCCATTTCCTTACAAGTCTTCTCCAGCAGATCTAACTCGGCTTTCTGATAGCGCTTGTCCATGTAAGGAATGCCAATTTCATGCACTGTCATGCCGCAACGAATTAAAAACCGCGCTTGGGAAATCTCTAGCAAGTTATCTCCCATGAAGAAGACTGACTTGCCCCGAATTAACTGCAAGTAATCTTCCACACTTTCCCAAATTTGCCGTTCCCTTTCCTCTAAACCTTTGGGTTCGATGCCAAATACCGAGCAAATTTTCTCGATCCAAGCGCGGGTGCCGTCGGGCCCGATCGGGAATGGTGCGCCAATCAATTTACACTTGCGACGGCGCATCAGAGTTGTCGCGGTCCGGGACAGGAAGGGGTTGACACCACAAACGTAATAGCCTTCTTCCAGTATCGGTAATTCCGTGTAGCGCTTGGCAGGTAGCCACCCGGAAACTTTAATCCCATGCTTCTTTAATTCTAGAGTCAGTTGCGTCACCACGGGGTCTGGCATAGAACCAAACAGCACTAATGGTGGATGATCTGCATACTCCGACTCTTCAGCAGCAACATCTTCCTTCTTCTTACCAAAGCTGAGGAGTTTCTTAATGGCGTTCCGTTCTTCTTTCTCTTCTTCCTTTTCTACATGCTTGGGACAACGGGCCGCCATTGCTGCTAGCACCGTGTCTTCCCCTTGGGTGAAGGCGTAGTCTAAACCGTTCGCACGCGCTACCACGATCGGGATACCAATTTCCGCTTCCAGCTTCGGTGCCAACCCTTCCAAGTCCATCTTAATGATTTCCGTCGTGCAAGTGCCGATCCACACGATCACGCTGGGGTTGCGATCGCGTTTAATCTGCAAGCAAAGTCGCTTCAGTTCCTCATAGTCATTCAACTGGGCGGAAATATCCCCTTCTTCCAACTCTGCCATAGCGTAGCGAGGTTCGGCAAAAATCATCACCCCCATAGCATTTTGGAGGAAATAACCGCAGGTTTTCGTACCGATCACGAGAAAAAAGCTATCTTCAATCTTCTGGTAGAGCCACGACACGCAGCTGATCGGACAAAATGTATGGTAATTCCCAGTTTCGCATTCAAAGTTTAGGGCTTCTGGTTGAGCTTGAGCAACAGTCATGGGTTTATTCTCCTCTCCTCTAATAATCAGTTGTTTTTTCTGTACTATCTGGCAACAAGCCCGAAACGACTCCGGATGACTCCTTCACCGAACTCTGTGCCGCCTCGGACTCTTCAGCAAGCAGTTCCTTATCCGGGTCAAAATGCAACCCCAGCACCTCTACTAGGGCATCTTCATCCGGGTTCAACTTGTAAAAAGGCACCATCAAGTTTGCCAGTTTCGGTTCCAGGGCATTGATCACGCCCAGGATCAGGGAAGACCCAGGACGCCGACCGTTATCGGGGGTCTTGACTGACTTGATTTCCATTTGTAAAATCAGCCAAGACCGATTTTTCTGGAAATATTCCAGCCACTTCTGCTTCAGGGAAGCAGTAAAGTTTTCATAAAATCCCATAACCATTATTTCGTTACATCCGTTCTCTCAACAGTGCTAATATACCTTGCAATTTTCGCTCACCCTAAAGTTTAACCCCCCGGAGGGCCATGAGACCGATCGAGAAATGTTTTTAGTCTGTTTTCACTCATATATTGCACCATTCGCAACTAGAGGCACCCGCCTCGTTACTCGTTCCCCGGCAGATCCAGGGAACGAGGGGAAAACACTTTTTTATCAAGGTAGAGAGTGGGTTTTAACCCACTTTAGCTATTAGCCGGGGGTTTGAACCCCCGGCGGGCCATGAGACTAATCGACAATTTAGATGTAACGTTTGGTTTGGTTGGGCAAGATTAGACCATCATCAGATCCAATTCTTCTTCTTCGGCCTTAGCTGGTGGTTGCTGCGGGTTCAGATAGAAGTCCGACAGCAAGGTGAATAACTCCCGATCGGGGGCATCATTTGGCACCACACCTTCAGGCTGTGCGAGAATTTGGTCAGCAATATTCAGGTAATAGTCGCAAACTGGGTTAAGATAGGGGTCCGTCTCGGCCATCTCAAACAAGGTTTTACCCTTAACGCGGGAGATGCGAATATCTTCAATCAAGGGCAGGATCTCCAGAACTGGCATGGGCACTGCTTCGATATATTTGTCAATCAAGTCCCGCTTGGAGGTGCGGTTGCCAATCAACCCTGCCAGACGTAGGGGGTGAGTGCGGGCCTTTTCGCGCACCGAGGCAGCAATGCGGTTGGCGGCAAATAAGGCGTCAAAACCATTGTCCGTGACGATCATGCAATAGTCGGAATAGTTCAAGGGGGCGGCAAAACCACCGCAGACTACGTCCCCCAGAACATCGAACAGAATCACTTCGTACTCGTCAAAAGCATTCAATTCTTTCAGCAGCTTCACCGTCTCGCCCACCACATAGCCGCCACAACCGGCACCTGCTGGCGGACCGCCTGCTTCTACGCAATCAACTCCCCCATAGCCCTTGTAGATCACATCTTCAGGCCAGACATCTTCGTAGTGGTAGTCTTTTTCCTGAAGGGTATCGATAATCGTGGGAATTAGGAAGCCCGTGAGGGTAAAGGTACTATCGTGCTTGGGGTCGCAACCGATTTGCAGTACCTTCTTGCCTCGTTTGGCCAGGGCAACTGAGATGTTGCAGCTTGTTGTAGATTTGCCGATGCCGCCTTTTCCGTAAACTGACAGTTTCACGCTTCTTGTCTCCTAATCACTTTTCTTTTAGCTGGACGTGAGTTCGTGATTATGCTCAAACCCTCACTTCGCGTCGGGTTGAAAATGCCTCAAACCCCCATGATTGCGTTCAAGAGATCCTCAACTCCGAACTCCGAACTCCGAACTCACGTTAGCTGGGTCTTATGTCTGCCAGGAGGCTTGCACCTACCGTGGCACGTCTAAATCCGACTCTAGCTTATATAAGTCAGGCTCAAAATTTTTGTAATCTTATCTTTATAAAAATAGGTACAATACACAAAATATATCCAAAATGGCCCTCCGGAAGGTTTGGGGCCATGAACCCTATTTGGTAGGCAGAGGATTGGACTCTGAGAGGGAAAGTGGGGCAACCGGTTAAACTGAAATTCCTGACTGGTCAAGGGATTCGGGATTTTGTTACAAATTGTGAATTTTTCCCGTGAGTGCCTACAGCAGAGGTTCGTAGTGAGGACTTCAGTCCTCCATCTGAGGTTCGTAGTGAGGACTAAAGTCCTCCATCTGAGGTTCGTAGTGAGGACTGAAGTCCTCAACCGACCGTTGACGGGTGTGGTCAAAACCAGTTGGTAAAGAAGTTGATAAGCTATGTCATTGCGAGGGGGGCCTACGAGGGATAAGCTTGTGTGAGAGGAAGTAACCCCCCCCCCCCCGGGGGGGGGGGGGGGGGGGGGGGGGGGGGGGGGGGGGGGGGGGGGGGGGGGGGGGGGGGGGGGGGGGGTTTTTTGGGGGGGGGGGGGGGGGGGGGGGGTTGGGGGGGGGGGGGGGGGGGGGTGGGTGATGAGGGGTGGGTGGTGGGTGGTTGTGGTGGTGATGGCGGTGGTGGATGGCGGTGGCGGTGGTGGAAGTCTTGGTGGGGCCGATGGGTGGTGGTTGACGGGTGCTGGTGGGTGGGTGATGGTGGGTGATGAGTGGGTGGTGGGTGGGTGGTGGTGGGTGGGTGATGGGGGTGGTGGGTGGTGGGGTAAGTGGGTGGTGGGTAAGTGGTGGGTGGTGGATGGAGGCCGTGTGATGGGTGGTACGCGGCAGGTGGAGCGAAGTGGAGGTTGGGTAGTGGGTTGCGGTTGCTGGGTGGTGGTGGTGGTTATGAGTGGTGGGTGGTGGGTGGTGAGGGATGGGCGGTGGGTGGTGGGTGGTGGGTGATGAGTGTTGGGTGGTGGGTGGTGGTGGTGGTGACGGCGGTGGTGGATGGGGGTGGCGGGGGTGGGGGTGGGG
>JBFRWI010000161.1:0-41629 GCA_051439505.1 Hormoscilla sp.
AGCCTTAAGCTCTGTCGTCTGGCTTTAAGGAACGGAACGAATGGATTTAAGTAGGACCGCGTGAGTCAGATGTAAAAAGCCCCTTTAACTTGACCGAGGCAAACTTTACCCCTTTTTAGGGAGAGCCGAAAGGCAGCAAAATAGTCACTGGCCACGCAGCTAGTGGCTTTTTTGCGTCGCGTCAACCGCCTAATGAGCGGGATTTTCCGGAAATTACCAGTTTTTTAGTATGCTGGCTGCTAACTATACGCGATGTGCAACTTTCTACCGAAGAACAACGGTTTCTCGCTCAAGTGCAGAAAATTTTGTTCTCAAAACTCCCTCAATGGAGTGGATTGGAAAAAGTTGCACAGGGCGTAACTATACGCGCTCGCGGCGTTACGCCAAGAGCTTTGCTGGCTGTGGCCCGATCGCGTCATTTGATGCGCTCTGTTATACTTGCACAGATCTACTTGTTAGATTTGTGAGGGTTAAACACAGCACAAGTGGTAGTATGCGAAAACAACGTTCAATATTGGCTCTGATCCTGGTCCTGGTAGTTGCCGCCATTACGGTATTGGTGCAGTTTGAAACCAGACTGGGATTGGATCTGCGGGGGGGCGCTCAACTAACCCTCCAAGTTAAGACGACCGACGAGGTGACGGAAATAACTCCGCAAGTCCTGGAAGCGGTACAGCGCGTCGTGGAAGGACGGGTGAATGCCCTGGGTGTTTCCGAGTCGGTGGTGCAAACAGTGGGTTCCGAACAGCTATTAGTGCAACTGCCAGGGGTGAATGACCCCGCACAGGCAGAACGGGTCTTGGGTGGTACGGCCCAGCTAGAATTTCGCCAGCAGAAGCAGGGAAGTGAAGATGAGTTTGCCGCTCAATACCAGATCCTCAGAATATTAGAATTTCAACAGCTCGAACTCAGAGAAAGTGATGATGCTGAGGCGATCGCCCAAAATCAAGGGGCGATCGATAGCAGTAATGAGGCGATCGCGCCTTTGTTTGAGCGCATCGGTCTAACTGGCAAAAACCTAGAGGATGCTTTTGCTCAACCGGGTCGAGGTGGCGGCGATAACTGGGAAATAATCATCCGCTTCGATGGCGAGGGGGGCGATAAGTTTGCCGAAATGACCAAAAACCTGGCCGGTACGGGTCGCAGCATTGGCATTTTCCTGGACGACAGGCTGATCAGTGCGCCCTCGGTGGGAGTAGAATTTGCCGAAACGGGGATTATCGGAGGCAGTGCCTCAATTACTGGGAATTTTACTGTCGAATCAGCCAACGACTTGGCAGTACAGTTGCGAGGTGGGGCTTTACCCGTCCCCGTAGAAGTGGTGCAAAACCGGACTGTAGGTGCCACCCTGGGACGAGATAGTATTTCTAGCAGCATTAAAGCAGCCCTTGCAGGTCTGGTGGCAGTGTTAATCTTCATGGTGGCCTACTACCGCCTGCCCGGTCTGATCGCAGATGTCGCATTAATTGTCTACGCCCTGCTGACCTTTGCCGCCTTCAAGCTATTGGGCGTGACCTTAACCTTGCCCGGAATAGCCGGTTTTATCCTGAGTATCGGCATGGCAGTGGATGCCAACGTGTTGATTTTCGAGCGCACTCGTGAAGAACTGCGCGGTGGCAAGAGCTTATATCGTGGAGTAGAATCTGGTTTCTATCGGGCCTTCTCCAGCATTTTAGATGGCAACGTGACTACCTTGATTTCCTGCATCGCCTTATTCTGGTTGGGATCGGGTCTGGTCAGAGGTTTTGCCCTGACTCTGGGACTGGGGGTGGTGGTGAGTATGTTTACGGCCCTCACCTGTAGTCGGACCCTGATGCTCTATGTCTTGCAATTTCCTGGGTTGCGCAAGCCAGAACTGTTCTGTCCTAATCTGCAATTGTCCCCGAAATCCCAATCAGGAGCAACGTTATGAGATTAAAGATTATCAAACAACGCGGGCTCTGGTGGTCAATTTCGGCGGCGATCGTCCTGGCCGGGATGGTGGCCATGGGCATTTCTTGGACGCGACCGGACATCGGCGCACCTCTGCGTCCCAGTCTGGATTTTGTCGGCGGTACTAGGCTACAGCTGGAACTAGACTGTAACAAGCAAAATAACTGCGATCGGGCCATTGACCTGGCAGCAGTGCGAGAGGTAATGGCAACTCAGGGTTTGGCCAATAGCAGTATCCAAATTGTCGGCGAAGAGGGAAACGCCCTGAGCATTAGAACCAAAGACTTAGATGTTTCCGAACGTACCCAACTGCAAACAGCCCTTACCGAGGCGATCGGGGAGTTTGACCCCTCCAAAACCCAGATCGACACCGTCGGTCCGACCCTAGGACGACAGTTGTTTACCTCCGGTCTGTTAGCCCTGCTAGTCGCCTTCGGAGGCATTACAGTTTACCTGACTTGGAGATTCCAACTAGACTATGCCTTTTTTGCCTTCGCGGCCCTGTTCCACGATGTCTTTGTGACCCTAGGGGTATTCTCAATGTTGGGTCTAGTGCTGGGATTAGAAGTGGATAGCTTGTTCGTCGTGGCCCTGCTGACGATTATCGGCTTCTCCGTTAACGATACTGTCGTGATCTACGATCGGGTGCGGGAGACGCTCAAACTCCACCCAGACCAGCATATCGACCAGGTAGTAGATGATGCTGTCAATCAAACTCTGACTCGATCGATCAACACTACCTTAACCACCCTGCTGCCATTATTGTCCATCTTCCTGTTCGGCGGCGAAACCTTGAAATACTTTGCCCTGGCGCTGATAGTCGGCTTTATCTCAGGTGCCTATTCTAGTATCTTCATCGCTAGTACCCTGCTAGCTTGGTGGCGAGAACGCACGGGTCAAGCTATATTGGCATCAGCTTCCGACTCATCTGATGAACTAGCCTCTTCTGATAAGGCATAAACTGATGGGAACCGCACAAGAGAGACAAAATGAATCAACGGATGCTATCTTTAAGGCGCAAGTCCAAAGGTTACACCACCTGACAGTGGCTATCAGGTGGTTGGCGATCGGGTTGCTATGGCTCACTGTCGGTTCCCTGAGTCTCTGGAACTTGCGATCGGAGATTGATATGTTGCGATCGCATTTTACCTGGGCAGCAGTGTCCTACGGCATGTCTTACAACCAGGTACCAGCTTTGGGTCTGGGTTTTTGTATAGCCACGACCACAGCAGTCCTAGTCTGGCAAAGCCGTAACATTCTGCTGGGAATGCCACCCCAGTACCAAAAGCGTCTGGAAAAATCAGTTTGCCGCATTCGCCAGCAGGGTCCAACTCATCCCTTGTGGAAATGGGTTTGCCAAAAATAACCAATAACAGACATGGAGAATTTTTTACCATTTGCTTACTTTCAGAACCAATTTGTTCCTTTTGCTGAGGCGAAGATTTCCATTGCTACCCATGCGTTGCATTATGGAACTGGAGCCTTTGGTGGGATGCGCGGGCTAATAGATCCGCAAAATCCGCAGCAAGTCCTGCTGTTCAGATTAGACCGCCATTGCCAAAGGTTAAGTAATAGTGCTAGATTCTTGCACTACGACTTGCCAGCGGATAAAATTCAATCAGTTATCCTCGATTTTGTCAAGAAAAATCAGCCGACCGAATCTTTCTATATTCGACCCTTCATCTACACGTCAGGCTTGGGAATTTCTCCCCGACTGCATAAGGTTGAAAAAGACTTTTTTGTTTATGGGTTGGAGTTGGGAGATTATTTGTCCCCCGAGGGAGTAAGCTGTCGCATTAGTTCTTGGTATCGACAAGAAGACCGCAGTTTTCCCCTCCGAGGTAAGCTGAGTGCAGCCTATATTACCTCTTCTCTGGCTAAGACGGAAGCTTTTGAGTCGGGCTTTGATGAAGCAATTTTAATCAATTCTCAAGGAAAGATCTGCGAAGCGACGGGAATGAATATCTTTCTGGTGAGAAATGGCTCGCTGATTACCCCTGGATTTGAACAGGATATCCTGGAAGGAATCACCAGAGATAGTGTTATTAAGATTGCCACGGACCTGGGGATGAAAGTCACGGAACGCCCGGTGGATAAGTCGGAACTATTGATTGCGGACGAGGTGTTTCTCTGCGGGACTGCTGCCAAGATTACTCCGGTAAAACGGATTGAAAATTATCAATTGCCCGAAAGCAAACCCATTACGGAAAAACTGCGAGCCAAACTGACAGCAATTATGTCAAACAGCGATGATGATTACCGAGACTGGATATACCCAGTCTCTCTAGTATAAAATTTCAAGCACAGCATTTGAGATTTGTAGTGGACGGATAATTCTGGCGTATGGGAATGGAAATTACAAATTCTGTTCCCTGGCCGGGCCGGGAGATAAACTGCAATTGACCGCCATGTTTTTCGACGACTATCTGATAGCTAATTGACAATCCTAAACCCGTACCTTTGCCTGGTGGCTTGGTGGTAAAGAAGGGGTCAAACAGCTTCTTTTGTACTTCCTTTGTCATTCCTAACCCATTGTCGGCAATGCGGACCGCGACAGAATTGCTGTTTACAACTTGGGTGGCGATGTGAATCTCAGGGATGGAGGGTTTTCTCATTTCTAAGGCGTCGATCGCATTATTAAGCAGATTCAGGAACACCTGATTCAGCTGACCGGCGTAGCATTCTACCGATGGGAGGTTCCCATAATCTTTGTAAATGGTAATTGCCGGGAATTTCCGCCGTGCTTGCAGTCGGTTTTGCAAAATCAGCAATGTACTTTCTAGCCCGGAGTGAATATCAACGGATTTCAAGTCAGCTTCGTCCAGGCGGGAGAAATTCCGCAGGGATAAGACAATCTGACGAATGCGGTCTGCGCCAGATTGCATTGATTGCAGGACTTGTGGTAGGTCCTCCATGAGGAAATCCAGGTCTGATGCTTCTACTTCTGACTGGATTTCCGGTGCTGGCGGCTGATAGTGATGCCAGTAAAGGTTGAGCAAGTGTAACAAGTCTTGCATGTATCCTTTGACGTGAGTCAGGTTGCCAGTAATGAAACTGACGGGGTTATTGATTTCATGGGCAATGCCTGCAACCATTTGTCCGAGACTGGACATTTTTTCGGTCTGAATCAGCTGTGCTTGGGTCTTTTTCAGTTTATATAGAGTTTCCTCCAGTTGCTGGGCTTTTTCTGTTAATTGAGCTTCTGACTGTTGCAGGGCCTGGGTTGTGAGTTGATGAATCTCCGACTGGGCCAAGAGTAAATCATGCATGTCCAATAGCATGTTTTGCCCAGTTTCTAGTTGCACGACGATCGGTTCGTAGATCAATTCGGGCGATCGGCCCAAGGACTGCTGTACTGCTGCCACAATTGAGGTATCCCGCGAGATCGTTAAAATTTCACTGTGAGCAAATTGATAGAAAGTCAGCAGCGGTCGTCTGGAAAATAACTCCAAGCTGTAGGGACGACTCATCTGTTCAAAGAAATGCCTGCGGGAAATCATCCCCGTAAAATTGCCGGACTCCGTGACAATGATACCCGGTAACCTGGGGTTGGCTTCAAATATTTGGGTCACCTCTGCGCCGGGGCGCTGGCAGTCAAGTTCAACTTGGTAGAGTGTTAATTCTCCTAGGGTTGATTCTAAACTGAGTTGCGACTCTTGTTTGGCGTACTGGCAGTCCTGTGAGATAGCTGACCTTTGAACCGCCCCTGTCAGCCCCCTGACTGCAAAACTATCTTTGAAAAATATGTTATGCACTATACCCATTTGACGTTTCCTAGTCCATTTGCTGCGACAATTCCAGGTTTTTTCAGCCAGATCTTAGTAGATTGACACAATATTATTATAGTCAATAGCAGAATTATTTGTCAAGAGCGAGCCATTTATTGCTTTGGGACGATCGCCCTGCAACTGGGGGATAGAGAATTAACAATCGGTAGTTCCGGAAAACTACGCTCGCGATCGTCATGTCTGTCCGTTAAAAAGCGATCGCACTTCACCTGTTCCGATGCCCCATCGCCGATATATTTTAGCTTTACCAAAAATTACACCCCGCTCAAAATTTCTGTGAGACTGTTTACTGAAGGCACGATCGTCAGTGACATAATCGGAAGCATCAGTTATCAGCTATAAATATGTTAAAAAGACTTATAACTGACAACTAAAACCGCTGACTGCGACTCAATTAGCTTGATGAGGTTGTATATCGGGACTGGGAATAGATGGCCGATCGGGAGAATCGGCGATCGGGGGATCGGTTGCACCCTCAGAATCCCTTGCGGGGGAAGGGGTTGCATCTGGCAGTCGATCGCCAGTCCAGTTGTCGAGAATATCTTCGATCAATACTTCTCTGAGCCAGGTTTGAGCAACAACAGCCAGGGGCAATGCTAATATCAACCCCAGGGGACCGAAAAAGGAGGTAAATGTGATTTGAGCCAACAGGGTAACAGCAGGGAGTAGGGAAACCTTTTTCTGCATGACAGTGGGACTCAGCCAGTAGCTCTCAATATTCTGAATTACTACATATAGAATCAATACAGCACCTGCCTTTCCCAGAGGATTCTGGTCCAAAAGGGCGACTGTCAGCGGGGAGACCACGCTTAAGGTAGGTCCAAAATTAGGAATAAAGTTGAATAACCCAGCTAACAGAGCATGAGCTAGCACTAACTTTACACCTAAAAACCACAAACCGATGCCACAGGTAATAGCAACAAAGAGCGAATTGATGACAATGCCTCCAAACCAGTTTCCCAACGCCTCTTCACATTCAGAGAGAATGTGATCTACCCGGCGGCGATAGAAGGAAGGAAACAGCCGCACAAATACCTTTCTGTATGCCAGGGGATTGATCAACATCATAATTGTCAGCACAATCACTAGCAACACTTGACCGGCAGCAATCAGGGAATTGGAGAAAAAGGCATAAAAGTTCCCCAGCAGTTGGGTCACAAAGGGCTGTAGTTCTTGGATTAAATTGGAAATGTTTGGTGGTTCGGGCATCCACTCCGGTCGGTTACGACTAAATTGATCCAGGAGGATGCCAATGCGTTTCAACCCATCAGGTAATAGCTTGAGTAAGCTTTGAATTTGCTCGATAAAGGGTGGCACGACTAGCCAAAAGAACAGCACGAAAAACAGTAGCGTACAGCTCAGCATCAGCAGCACTGCCATGTTACGGCTCAAAGGAGTGAAACGTTGTAACCGCTGCACGCCCCGATTTAATGCTGTTGCTAATACTACGGCTGTAAATACTAGCAAAATAATATGTCTAATTTCCCAGAGGATATATAGGGATAAAACTAGACTGAAAAATCCCAGCCATTGACCGATCTTCAAAACTTCACACTCCTCCTCAACAAAAGACTTCTTCCCAGTCTGGCCATAAGCGAGTTATGTTAAAATAAAATTCTATCACAGCCGGTGGTCAGCCGTCAGTTGTATTAGAGGTAGGCGATCGGCACTGTGTTTGATAATAGGTATAATGGTCGCAGCAGGGAGCAGGGAGCAGGGAGCAGGGAGAGGGGGGTTTGGGGGGGATCCTTTACAACAAATGCATGACCACACTCATCCGACCAAGGCGGGGAGACGATCCGACTGCGGCGGGTGTAGTCAAAAGTAGTTGATCGAGTAGAGCAATGAGCGACTCTGACCGGTAGTGGGCCGCTCCGGGGTGAGGGGGTATAAAAGGTAATAAACCTCCCGCAATAATAGACAATTATGACAAAAAGCCGCTCCCTCAAGGGAAAAGGATCTGCTCTCATAGCCCAAAAGGATCTTTTCTCGGCGAGAAAAGGATCTTCGATCGCCGAGAAAAGGATCTTCGATCGGCGAGAAAAGGATCTTCGATCGGCGAGAAAAATTTCTTCTCTCATAGCGTCCAAGGATCTTCTCTCACCAGGGAACTCATCAGGGAAAAGGATCTTCTGGGTGCGGCTCCGGAGCCCGTTGATCGTTTCTAGGCCCTACTAGCTGTCGGATACCCTGTAGGGGCGTAGCGCTACGCGCACTGCGCCCACTGCGCAGCGGCTGCGCAGCAGCTAGCTAAGGAGCTAAAAATTATGACATAATATGACAGATGTACTCTCCTCAGGCAACGCCGGGGCACCCCGCGAGGTCTGGAGATGGTGAGCGCGTGCAGTTGGTACGGGGGATCTCACAGGCATGCTAGCGATATATTTGGCTAGACAAACATAGCTGGCAGGGCTGCTGGTCGGCAGCTCATGCAAGGGACCGGTAAGCAATTCTTCAAAATTAAAAATTGGGACAGCCTCTTATAGCAAGGGTTTCAGCTCTTGGGCCTCCGCAATGTAAATGCGCGACAGCTTACTGTAGAAGGGTTGGATTTACGCAATCCAATTTGGTAAAATGGATGGAAATTATCACTCCCATACGGCCATCCTCGATCGGGGTAGGGACCGGCAGCAGCAGTTCGTCGATCGCCATCGGTGGATAGATTGGGCAAGACCATAGTATGGTATACTCGTCAGGGCCTTGGAGATTTCCCCCAGGGCGATCGCAATTAGGAGGTAAACTACCTGCGGATATGTTAGATTGAGATATGTCAATGCTGAAGCAACCATTTTCTATCGCGATCGGATAGTATATAGCCTTGTCGAGAATATAGTACAGAACCAGTGGAAACAGTAGATCGGCAAAACAGTAAAGGATTATTCGCCGCCTGGAACTCGGTCTCTTTGAAGACCCAACAAATGATTACAGCTATTACCGCCGCAGTAATATCATCCCTGGCAGTAGTGATTGTAATTCAAGTTGAACCCAAGCTGGGTGATACATTAGGGGTTAAGCTGATGGTAGCCCTAGGGACGGCGATCGCAGTAGGCGCTGTTACCTTTGCCCTACAGCAGATTACTATTAATAAATTTAACCGCAGCCGAGATAATCTATTGACTGTGTTGAAGGCTGTAGCACGGGACTCGGAAAATGTCAAGGCAGAAATAGGCGGCGGGAAGGAATGGGAAGAGGTGGCGATCGCATTGGGGCAGATGCAAGAGGCGATCGCCATCAGAGTGGGGGAAGCGGAGCAAAAAGCAGCAGCAGCAGAAAAAGCCTCCGAAGAATTACAGCAACAACTAATTGAATTGGTAAATAAAGTAGACAAAGACAAGAGTGAGATAACAGCAAGTAATGAAGAAGAACAAATGTTAGAACTTCCTGGAACCATAGTAGAATTTATGGAGGATTTCCATCAGGAACCGATTCCTCCCGCTCAAATTATCGGTTCTAGTACAATAGAGGAAATGAAACAACACTTCGATAAGCTTCAGTATCGGCGAGTATGGCTAGAAGCATTACTTAACGAAGCCTCCAGAGAGCTGGAGCTGCTGAAGTTACATTTGCATTTATAATCAAGGAAATATCCGTCACTCGTAGCCAAACTCTTGAGCCAACTTAATAACAGGTCTCAGAAATCCTTTGTTGTCTTGACGCCAAGGCAAAGGCCCTTCAAGCTGACTGTAAGTGACAGGTCTGTAACGATAAGCTGGTGACTTCATAAAGTTGGGGTCGTTGCCCATATGCGCGCCGTAGGGTCCAAAACAAGCGTAGGGAGAATCATCAGGATGCAACATAGTCTCCAAGATTGATTCATCCCAGGCAAAGTTTAACCATTGACAGATATTGGCGAAATGCGATCGCGGATCGTTTAACAAGTCCTCCCCACGCAGACGCATTTGTCTCTCGGCAGGAACCGTGCTTAAAAAGTCCAAAATGTTACGTTGAGTTCGGTACCACAAATATTGGGGATCTCTCCTGGATAAATTCGTCGAATGCTCGCGAGCCAGAGTTTCAAAAGCTGTACTCTCAAAAGCAAGCTTCCGGGATGATTGTAGAGATAACATCTTCATGACGGATTCTCCATGGGTTCTCGGGTGGCGAATCAGGTGAAGATAGTGAGCATTAGGGAAAGTCTTGGCGATGCGAGGGAGCTTTTCTGGTTTACTCGAATACATGGGACTTTTATCTACTATTCTCAAAGGCGCGACTTGAGCACATAACTCCCAATAAATCTCTCCTGTACTGTGGTCTAATCTGTTCAAAAGCCAACGATGAGCCATTCCCACTGACTCAATGGTTTGTTCGCCGGCATAGAGTTGGGAAACAGTACGCAACAGACCACTGAGTCGTCTACGCTCTATAATTGCCCAGAGGTAAGCATCGATCAGCTCCTTGAGCGTATCAGAGAAAAACAGATTCAACTCCGGTACTCCATAGGCTTCGGGATGCTGACCCAGCATGGTAGAAATGAGGGAAGTGAAAGAACGTGGCGCGGCGAGAATGAAGATGGGCTCTCGAACTGACATATTCGCATTAAAAACTAAATTTTTAACTTAAGTGAGCGCAATGCTGCTAAATATGATATTATCACAGCAGTACAGATTTGATGAGGATGAAAATTTGTCAGATTACGAATCGACATGCAGCTTTTATCTCCCATCTGAGGCCGAACAAACTCCCGTAGGCGTTGTGGCTGATATTAAACTAACAGACCACAGGCGAGACCGGGAGGTACCAGTCAAGATTTACTATCCTGATGCAGATGGTACATTCCCGGTGATACTATTTTCTCACGGTACAGGGGGCTCCCAGGAAACCTTTGCCCATCTTAGTCGCTTTTGGTCTAGTTATGGATATGTCTGTATCCATCCTACCCATTTGGGGAGTGACACCGGGGCTTTAAAAACACACGGTTTTCTCGACTTGATGGAGATAACCAGGACTCCGAAAGTATTGCAAGACCGCCCCCAGGATATATCATATATAATAGACTCTCTCGATGAACTGGAACAACTGGTCCCACAACTGACAGGGAAAATGGAACGAGGGGCGATCGGGGTAGGAGGTCATTCCGCCGGTGCCTATACAACCATGTTACTGGCCGGCGCGTCAGCAACCATGCCATCGGGAGAAAAAGTAAATTTAAGAGACTCCCGTGTCCGGTCGTTTTTGGCGATATCTCCCCAAGGAACCACTCCCCCTGGTTTTGATAAGTATTTGTGGGGTTTAGATGGAGATTCTTGGTCCAAAATTGCCGCTCCGATGATGACAGTGAGCGGTTCCAAAGACAAAGGATGGGAAGGAAGACCGCCATCATGGAAAGTAGAAGCATTCAATAATATGCCTCGGGGGGATAAATATCATCTCTTGATTCAAGGTGCTGGGCACTTTGCTTACGATAACTCTGACGCTCTGGGCATAAATAACGAGCGGATAAAAACTGGAGCAAATCAAATAGCCCTGGCGAGGAAAAAAAAGTGGTTAGAGAGGAAAAAACAGATCCACTTATATCTGCAAAGAACAAGTATAGCGTTTTGGGATGCACATCTAAAATCAAAAGAATTGGCAAAAAAATATCTCATGTCCGATGGCATGAAAACATCTAGTGACGGAGCGGCAGAAATTTATTTTAAGTGATAGTGATATGAAGATTGTTAATCCCGAACCGAAACCAGGTCTGAGGAACAGTAACTTTCGGAAAATTTGTGAAAATGGTTTCGGCGATCGCAACAACTCCTATGCCCATTCTATGGCTTGGTTTCAAGACCATCTGTACGTAGGCACCACTCGGGCAAATTTATGTTTGATTCGCCACGGGATGCCACAGATTAAAATGGACGTATGGCCTGTTGAATGTCCCAATCCAGTATATTCCCCTGAATTTGAACGGACTGAAGCTAGGGCGGAAATATGGCGCTACGATCCCCCTAATGACCATTGGGAAAGACTGTTTCAGGCCCCGATGATTATTGGTAGTGAAGGAGAACCAATCAGTCGCGAACTTGGCTATCGTGGGATGGTGGTGTTTCAGGGAAAATCAGATAGTAAACCAGCCTTATATACGACTACTTGGTCCCGTTCTCGCGGTCCTGGTTCCCTGATTCTGCGATCGGATGGTGGTCAAAATTTTGTGACGGTATCTAAACCGGGATTGATCGGTCTGCCCATTACCAGTCTGCGATCGCTCGTTCCCTTCAAAGGAAGACTGTTTACTGCACCCACAGGTGCGGCCCGAGGCAATGCTAACACATCTGGTGTTCCGGTGATTTATGAAAGCAGCGACCCTGCCAAAGGAGAGTGGCAACCTGCAAACGAACCCGGATTTGGAGACCTGAATAATCGGACAATCTTTGAGTTACGAGGTTTCGGTGACTACCTCTACGCTGGGACTTTCAACAATAACGGTTTTCAAATTTGGCGGACAAAAGCAGAAGGAAAACCTCCCTATGATTGGACCAATATCATTACCAATGGTGCTGGTCGTGGCAGTCTCAATCAGGTTGCTGGCAGCATGATAGTCTTCAAAGATGCTCTCTATGTGGGCACGGGCATTCAAAATGGCGGTTACGATCGCCTGAATAATATCGGTCCGGCTGGAGCGGAAATTATCAGAATACATGATGATAATACCTGGGAAGTGGTGGTGGGAGAAAAGCGAAATGGGAAACGTCCCTTAAGTGGGATATATGCTGGATTTAATAGTATTTGTAACGGTTATGTCTGGAAAATGTGCGTTCATGATGGTTGGCTTTATGCAGGAACTTTTGACTGGAGCGTGAGCGCCAGTTTCACGAAGCTAGAAAACAAGCCAGAAAGACTAGCAAGGTTGCTAGGAAAGGTAGGGATAGAAAACATAGTGGAAAATCAAGGTGGTTGCGAGTTATGGCGTTCCTATGATGGCGAAAACTGGCTGCCAGTCAACCGCCAAGGATTTGGAAATCCATATAACTATGGATTTCGCAACATGGTTTCTACGCCCTATGGTCTGTTTATCGGGACCGCCAACCCTTATGGTCCCAAGGTAGCAAAGAAGATAGACGACCAATGGACCTATGTAGATAATCCTGATGGCGGTCTAGAAATATGGCTAGGCAAGTAAAAGATGTCTGGTTAGTGGATGTTTGCTCTTGTTGAGAATCAGAGGACCAGACAATATCCCTATAGGGGAGCTATAATATTTTGTAGTACCTCTAAGATTACAGCTAGGAAAGTCTATGAACCCTACCATTCGTCGCCTCTCTTTACTCATGCTAGCAGCCCAGAGTTTGGTATTATCCTCAGTCGCTAGTTGTTCCTCCGAGTTCCAGGGACAGGCTTATAGCGCTCTGGCCCCAGAGATCGCTGAGGTGAAAAACATGATTGATAATTATATACAGACCGATCGCCTCCAGGGGGCCGCTTTACTCCTGGTCAAAGATAATCAGATAATTTATTCCGGTGCCTTCGGCGAGTACAGCGAGAACACAGTCGTACCCATTGCTTCTGCTAGCAAGTGGCTCTCCGCAGCAGTGGTCATGACACTGGTGGACGATCGCACGATCGCTCTAGACGATCGGGTCGGGCAATACCTGCCCAACTTTACTGGCGAAAAGGGAAGCATCACTATCCGCCAGTTGCTCTCCCATACATCGGGACTCCCCACCAAGCACCGATGTCTGAGCGATCGCTTCATTACCCTGGCGGAATGCGTTAACCAGATATCCCAGACTCCATTGCTAGCATATCCAGGCACGGAGTTCAACTACGGCGGCGTCTCTTTTCAAGTCGCCGGTCGAGTAGCCGAAGTCGCTAGCGGTAAGTCCTGGAATACCTTGTTTGAGGAGAGAATTAAAAATCCCCTCAGCATGGTTGACACCAGCTACTATGCCACCCTCAATCCGAATATTGGTGCGGGTGCAGTTTCCACAATTGGCGACTACAGAAACTTTTTGGAAATGATCCTTAATGGCGGTGTCTTCAACGGTTCTCAGGTGCTATCGGGAGCATTAATTACCGAGATGGAACGCAATCACACCGATGGTGTTGAGATTGTTTTCTCCCCTCGGTTAGCCGCCGACAAAGAAGGCTACGGTCTCGGACTCTGGCGCGATATCGTTGATAATAATGGTAGGTTAATCCAAGTCAGCTCTCCGGGAGCCTTTGGATTCACACCCTGGATCGATCGCCAGCGTAACCTGGTTGGTGTCTTCCTTGTCAAAGACAGGTTCCCTAACATTTATCAGCTAGTCCACAATATTCAAAAAATACTGCGGGATGCAATAGATAGCGAGCTAGCCACTAGCAATAGCTAATTGCTATAGCATTTCTCAAGCTAATGAGGTACAGGCTCGTCGAGCCCCCCAACCCCCCGAGATCGCGAGGGATTTAGGGAGATTATGGATGTACCTCACGGTGAAAACCGCTATAGCAATACTCCAGCAGTAAACGGAACAAAAGTTAGCTCATCTAAGCTAGTCACGACATTGTCCAAAATAGCTAAAATTTGGTTCGTATCCAGCAGTTTAATCAATGTGTCTCCCCCTTCAACCGATACTCCTAACTGCTCAATCGTTAAGCCCTCTGATAGCCCTAGCCTATCTTCGCCAATCTGGTAGTCACGAATTGTGTCCCTACCTTTGCCAACCTCTAGGACAAACAAGTCATTGCCACGTTGTCCGTATAACTTATCTTGACCAGCACCACCGATCAGAATATCTGCGCCATTCTCCCCGTAGAGAATATCTCGACCAGCACCACCGATCAGAGTGTCTGCATTTTGTCCTCCAGCTATGCGGTCACGATCGTCACTACCAAATAGCAAATCCCGATCGCGGGTTCCTAGCAACATATTAGGACCTTCAGTACTGATAAATTCTCCGAATTCATGTTCAAAGTCCACAAACGGCACAAAAGTCAGCTCATCTAAGCTAGCCGTTACATTGTCCAAAATAGCTAGAATTTGGTTGGACTCCAGCAGTTTAATCAATGTGTCTCCCCGTTCCACCGATACTCCTAACTGCTCAATTGTTAAGCTCTCTGATAGCCCTAGCCTATCTTCGCCAATCTGGTAGTTACGAATTGTGTCCCTACCTTTGCCAACCTCTAGGACAAACAAGTCATTGCCACCCTGTCCGTATAATTTATCTTGACCAGCACCACCGATCAGAGTGTCTGCGCCATCATCCCCGTGGAGAAAATCTCGACCAGCACCACCGATCAGAGTGTCTGCCTTTGGTCCTCCAACCATGCTGTCACTACCACCACCACCAGATAGCAAATCAACATTACGGGTTCCTAGCAACACATCATGACCTTCAGTACCAATAAATACTCGGAATTCAGACTCGAACTCCACTACAGCCATCCGGGATACTTGCCCCTTTACTGGAACAGCATCAGATACTTCATGAGAAGTTAAATCAATTCTTATAGCCCCTTCATCAGAATGGGTAAAGAAATAGCTACTGTCAATCTCACCTCGTCGTGAGGAGATGGTTAAATTTCCCACTTCAATGTAATCAACCTCATTAGTAATTAGGTTTAAAACTGCGACATTATCCCCCGACGTTTGAGGTATCCAAGCTTCCCAATCTATAACATCTCGATAAAAATGGGTGCCATTCACACTTCACCGCCAATCGTTACTTGAGCGTCAAATGCCGGTTGAGTGTGAGTCTCAAGTGCAGTATTCCAAATACCAATATCATTCTCTTCAGCTCCAGCATTGAGAATAAGAATATACTGCTGATTGGGACTATAAGCATGTCTCCCGAAAATGGGGTATCGATCGAGCACAACCTCATTCGTGCTGGTGTCAATGAAAGAATATCCAGCATCACCAGTTAGTTGAAAAAAGGCCAGCCCAGTGGCGGGGTTATAGCCTTTGTCATGGGTACCAATGTCAGGATTACCACCGGCAATTTCGATGGGGGGACCAACTTCCCGTGTTTCCAGATTGACGGGAAACACGGCTGGATCTCGGGTGGTGGTCGCATAAGCATTAGATCCTAAACCTGGTGCTAATAGCAGCTTGCCATGCCCCTCTCCTGTTCTGCTAGCGGAAATTAGCTCGGAGACTTCCAGCGTATTTTGATCGATGACATTAAACCCACCATCGCCATCAACGTGAACCCAGACTTCCTCTTCGTATATATAACTATGTAAGGGGCGATCGTCTACATCTAAAATAGTTTCAACTTCGCGAGCCTCTGTATTGATTACTACTACCTTATCTGCATTTGTGGCGTTCGCGAAGATCCGACTACCGTCATTGCTAACAAGGGCATCTCCCCAAGCTGGGCCTTCACCATTCCCTCCTTCATTTTCTGGCGCGGTAATGACTGAGATATCATCGAACGTCAATTCTTTTACGATCTCAAATTCATCGTTTTCACTATCTACGATTGTGACGCCGTGGGTGTTGGTCTCTGTGTCTTGCCAAAAATAGTAAACTTCACTCGATGCCGTGTTGATGTTCATAGTTTTCTAATTCATGAATTTACCTCTTGAGATCTACAACTTCTTCCTCGTCCGCACCAGTAAAGGATGCCGGACTGGTGCAGAAAGATCTCCGAACTCACGTCGGGTCAGGGTTTGGGGAGGCGTTGCACCCGAAGTTACTTCCCTTTGGGTGCATCCCAGTTTTGCTTCTTGAAAATTGAAAATTGAAAATTGAGCAATTTTGCTATTTTCCATTCTCCATTCGCAATTGGACATTCGCAATTAGCAGGATTTAATGCCAAAGCGCAAAAGTGGGATGCTCCCCTTCCCTTTCCCCATTCTACTCCAGATAACCTAGCATCTGCAACTGCGCGATAATTTTTTGTTTTTCCTCATCGCTAATCTCCTCTACAGACTCGGCACTTGCTTCTTTTTCCACTCCCGTTCCCTCACCCATAACAACTGGGTTTGACATGAGATAATTTTCCGTGAAGAAACAATCCGCTACCACCCCTTCTTGAGCTGGCCCGATCGGCAAACCCAGACTGTAGAGTAAGGTAGCAGTCACATCCACAATATTGCGCCTTTCTGCCTTAAATCCCGACTTGATTCCCGCACCCCCTGCTAAGAAAATACCGTCCGGATGATGAGTGCCAACGGGCACTGGACGTTGTTCCACTGCCGGTTGCACGTTATTAATGGAAACAAATCCATAGTCCCGCAGCACTAAAGTCAGGTCCGGCGCTTCTGCCACCGCCTCCCCAGAATAAATATCTTCCCGCTTGTAAATTCCTTGGAGAATCCTTTCTCCTGTCTCGGGATCTTGGAAACTTTCTAGATCCTCAATCAGGCGATCGCGGAACTCTTCGTATGCTTCTGGTTTAATCCCGGGGTCTCCAGGATTTCGGGCCACGCGGATCGTGATGCCGTTGCTAGAAGCGGTCCGACAGTAAGCGAGGGTCTTTTCCCAATCTAGGTTGGCAAACTTGCTAGCTTCCCGCCTTTTTTCCGCTTCACTATTATCGCCTTTTTTCCAGGCCAGATATCCTTTTTCTGCCAAGAAGGTATTGATGCGAACTACTTCCGTACTCGTCGTAAAGCCGTGATCGGAAGCCATAAATACTTGGGCCTCTGGCCCTGCGAGTTCTACCAACTTCTCAATATAGCCATCTAACTTGCGGAAATATTCTAACACCAATGCCCGCATCCGCTGCTGCCAAGAAGTAGGATTAGTTCTTACCAATGCCGGATCCAGAAAGTCCCAAATTTGGTGCTGAAGTTTGTCCGTGCCGTCAAACATCACTGCCATTAAGTCCGGGTTGTCCTCCCGCAGCAGTTTTGAGGCGATCGCGAACCATTGTTCGTCTCGGGGGAGATGATATCGCACCCAATTTTCCAGATCCGACTCTGTCATTATTTCTCCAATTTGGTTTTCCCGATCGAAATCCCATGCTAACTCCTTGGGATTAAAATCGGGAATTTCCTTCAGTCGATCGTACAGATCTGGCGGTGTCGTATTGCGGCGCAGATGTTTCCAGGGAACGAAACCGGGTACCAATGATCCCGCTATCTTTGGCGGTGGGGCCGTCATGGGAAAGTTTAAGGCCACAACAGTGCGATTTTGACGACTGGCAATGGTCCAAATTGTTTCTGTCCGGATATCTCTGAAATCGTAGAGGGTAAAATATACATCATTTCCCTGTTCTTCCGCCCGCAGAAAATCATAGACACCATGATTTCCCGGACTCCTTCCGGTCATCAGCGAACACCAGGCCGGAGGGGTGAGGGGGTTGGGCGTGGACCGCAATAAACTTGCTGTCCCCGTGGATATAAACTGCTTGAGAAATGGCATCGTTACCCCTTCCTCTGGCAAGTCGCGAGTTAGTTCGTCTAGTACAGTAAATGTTGCACCATCAAGTCCTATGAATAAAGTCCGGGTCATTTTACCTTCTTCTCCACAAATTTTGCTATTTCCTCTACCCCGAGGTCGTCTATATATCGCCCATTTTTCATCAGCAATTCATTAAATCCTAATTTCTGCTGAAAATGCTCTTCTATAGCCACAACTAGCTGGATAATGTCAATTGAAACAAATCCCAGGTCTTCTACTATTTTAGTTGTCGGTAAAATTTCAATCTCGTCTATCTCCCAGTCTTGGGTTATATCTTTAAGTATTTCTATCAGTTCTGACTGAATTTCCCTTTCTGTCATTTGCATTTTTTTATCAGATGTCAGTTGTTAGTTGTTAGTTGTTAGTTGTTATATACGATCTGGGCATTACCCACAATTTTTGAACCGATCTACTTTTACGACTATAGATGAACGCGAAACTAATAAACTCAAGTGGCTGTTGGGTTTCGTGCCCAGACCCAACCTACATGGTTGGCGGCGAGAAGATACCATCCTGAAAGACCGCAGCTGTTACTCGTTCTTGATTAGCTAGAAACTCTTCCATCAAGTCAAAGTGAGATTGCACGATCGCCAACCGAGTATCCTCTGGCAGCGGCCCAACTGCTGGTGTTGCTACCCCGTTCCTTGGCAATATTTCCCTCTCTGGCGTGGGGACTGGCATTATTTTACTACCATTGCTGCCATTGTCTGTCGGTACGGCCTCCTGCCCATCGCTGATTTGTTCGGGTACTCTCTTTCCCTCTACTGTTGACAAGTTTGACTGTAGCTGGGCTTTAATCTCTCGGACAAACTCCGGCTGCAAGCGCATGATCGGCATCTTTAATTCTAACCGATTCCCTTTGGGTTTTTCTTCCCCTGCCGGGCGATCGCCCAGAGTTAAAAGCTGCAACTCTCGCCCTTTGTAGAAGGTCTCGAAATTCACTGTCGCCCCATTGGCATACAGACAACCGATTACATGCTGCAATTGTTCCAGTCCCGATCGCCTTTTGATATTGCTTGCTAAGGCTAATTTATCTCCCTCACGCAATATATCATTGACAAAACCCGTTAAATTACTGCTCGGACCCACTTCTACAAAGGTTCTAATTCCTCGATCGTATAGGGCCGATATTGCTTCGGTAAACCTTACTTGGCTAAACCATTGCTTGGCTACTATAATTCTAATTGCTTCTGGATCCTCCGGGAAGTACTGGTTGCTCGTACAACTATATATGCTAGTATGGCCTGGACCTACTTCCATTGTATCATAATACTCTTTAAATGCAGCGCTGACTTCTGCAAATAGAGGGGTGTGATAGGCCCGATCGAATGGTAATGGTCGGCAAATGCCCCCCGCCTGTTCTAGCTGTTTTCCTGCTGCCGCGATCGCCTCTGGTTCCCCAAACACGATTACTTGATTTGGGCAGTTTTCCATTGCCAAATGCAAACCAAATTTAGCAATTACTTCTTTTACCAAGTCTAGTTCTACCGCCCCTACTGCTAGTTGACTTCCTTTAGGAATCCTATCATCTGCTGTCAATTTTTCATAGATTTGATTGAGGGCAAAAATCTTCTCTCCTAAATCCTCTCGGTCTTTTATCTTAATTGTTTCCGAGGCGATTAAGGCTGTATTTTCCCCCGTACTGTGGCCGACCATCACTTCAGCATCTATCCCCAATTGCCGTAAAAGTTCGTACAATGCCATATTAGCAGTAAACACTGCTTCCGAACCCCAGTCCATCTGGAATAGCTGTTCGGTGGCCCGATCGCGCTGTGCTGCTGTCAGACCCGTTGGCGGCGGAAATATTATGCTACTGGGGAGAATCGATCGCCGTTCCCCAAATATTCTATCCAGGAAGTCAAACCACGATCGCACCTGGGGGAAGTACAGGCACAGGTCTGCTAGCATATTCTGGTACTGGGAACCTTCCCCGGGAAATAGAAATGCGGTTTTTTCCCGCCTCGCTAACTCGCTATTGGCGGCGTAGTAAATGCCATTGCGGGTTTTTAGCTGCCTGCATTCCACCTGGGCGAGTTTCTCCAGGACTTTATCCAGTTTAGCTTGTAAGTCCGGGATATCTTTAGCGACGATCGCCATCCGTTCCCCACCCGTTATGTCCCTTGACAAAGTATAAGCCAGATCCGCCAGATTTACTTGCCCATTTGCTTGCAGAAAACCTCGCACTCTTTTCAGTTTATCGATCAGTTCCTCTCGCAATGCCGCCCCAAACACGCATAGTTCTGTCGGCCACTGATTCTGGGCGCTGTTTCCCGGAACCCCTATTTGCACCACCGGGGGAGATTTTTCCTTGCTACCCCGATATTCTTCTAGCACTACGTGGGCATTAATGCCCCCAAACCCAAAAGCATTCACTCCCGCCCGTCTGGGAATTTCCCGACGCCTGTGAATCCAGGGCCGGGTTTGATTGTTAATATAAAAGCAAGACTCTTCCATGTGCAACTCCGGGTTGACCCGATCGCACAGAGTGGGTGGCAATACTTTATGGTAAAGTGCTAAGGCTGTTTTGATCGTGCTCGCCGCCCCGGCGGCCAAAAGACAGTGACCGATCTCCGATTTTACCGATCCTAGAGCACATGTAGGTAGCATTTCCTCTCGCTGACCAAATACTGTATTCAGAGCCTGCATTTCCGTGCGATCGCCTAAAGGTATCCCCGTACCGTGAGCTTCTATGAGGCTGACTGTTTTTGGGTCTACCCCGCTTTGGGCATAAGCTCTCTCCAATGCTAACACTTCCCCTTCTAAGCGGGGGGCCAGCAATCCCAAGGCTTTGCCATCACTGGAAATTCCCACTCCTTTGATTACCGCATAAATGCGATCGCCATCTGCTGCGGCATCTGACAGTCGTTTGAGCACCAATATCCCTAAACCTTCTCCTAGCAGGGTGCCATTACCCTCCGCAGCGAAGGGTCTGATTTCCGAACGTGACAATGCTCCCAGCTGACAGAACCCCATAGTCGTTTGTGGCGATATTGTCGCATTTACTCCTCCTGTGAGCATCATATCGCAGCGACCGCTGGTCAGTTCTTTAATCGCTAAATCCATGGCGATCAAAGAAGAGCCACATGCCCCATCAATCACATAGTTCGGTCCCTTTAGATCCAAGCGATTCGCAATTCTACCCGTGATAATATTTGGTGCCAATCCCGCTATTGTCTCTACCGAAATATCGGGCACACTCGTCTTCAGGTTGTTCTCGATTTTTCCTATTATCTGATCGTCTATTCCTGGCACCATTTCCCCAAGCAATTCCAGAGTTTGGTCCAAAACCATCCCCTGTTGCATCACTGTCCCCCACCCTCTGTTCAATGGCAGTGACCCACCTAATATTATCCCTGTTTTTTCTCTATTAAAATGTCGTACAATGTAGTCAGCATCTGCCAGAGCGTCCCTAGCTAACTTCAGGGCTATAAAGTGAACTGGATCGCTTCCCTCTATGGACTTTGGCATAATCCCGAATTCCGTCGGTTCAAATTCCACCAAATCGCCAATAAATCCGCCTTTGCGGGTATAGATGCGGTTTGGAGCCGTTGATTTCGGGTCGTAATATGGTGTAGCCCAAGCATCAGGGGCATCCTGCACCCCATTAACCTTGTTGATAATATTCTGCCAGTATGTTTGCAAGTCTTTCGAGCCAGCAAACATAGCTGACATACCGACGATCGCGATATCCTGGCTAGTCATAAAGCAATTGCCAAACGATTGAGTTTGGGACTACTGGTGCTTTCAATATCCTGCATATAGAAATGTACCATGCCGTTTTCATCGTAGAAAATGGCATCGTAGGTGATGCTGTGGTCACTCACCTGACTCACCCTAAACGCCAGTTGCAGGGCCTTGCTTGGCAACCGGGAACTCCTGTATCGGGTAACGGCACCCACTCGTGAAGGCAAAGAACTCGTGTCCCGCTGCACCCTGGTCCACACCATTGCCATTTGGGGCCCTGTATCCATTAGTCCGGGGTCGAACAACCATTTGCTTGTCATACCCATATCCTGACTCGGCAACCATTCTTGGGGGTCACTTGCTTTTACCACCGCATCTATTCCCCGTTCGTTCAAGCGATCGATCGCCGTCACCAGATGGAAGCTAGGTCCGTGAAAGAGATAGTCTTGATAGGCTATCTTTGGTTCTATCTGCATTCCCGAACTGAGAGAGACTGTTCGCCCATCTCTATACTCCCCTATTTCTGGTTCTAGCACAATTTCTGCCCGATAAAAGGGAATCTTGCCCACGGGGTCGATCATTTCTGCTGTCACTGTCAAGCAGGAAGCATCAGCATGGGTGGCAGCACGAGCTTTAAAAATAACATTACGACCTGCTTGAGTTTCTAGCACTAACCCCCGCAGTACCCGCAAGTCCCGCACCCCTGTCACTGTCCAATCTGGCCAACCTGCTTGCACTACCTCAGCTAGCCATTCTAGGGCCACTGTCGCTGGTACAACTGGTTTGCCATCCAGTCGGTGATCTCCTAGATAGGGGTCCCGATCGAGAGAAAAGGTATGTTCTAGGATAATAGCACCATCGGGCTGAATTTGGGGAGTGCGTTCCCCCAGGAATGGCAATTGTTGCTTGGCCTTCCCCGTTGCCGTATTGCCATTTTGAATTCTACCATCCCAGGGACCATCCCCGGCAATGATTTCCATTTCCCCTTTTTTACCATAGAGCATTTCGTCGATAAAAAATTGCCGACCTGCTTCCAGGGGAATGGGAATGACTCCTTGTTCTCGGAATTTCCGTTTTACTTCTGCCGATGCCATACCCGTAGTGTCCCAGGGTCCCCAGTTGATGGCTACTACCCGCGTTTTTTCCCACTTGCTGTCCAACTGCCAGGCCAGGCGGTTTACTACTTCATTGGCGGCGGCGTAGTCTGACTGACCCCTATTTCCAAATGTTCCGGCTATTGAGGTGAAGAACACTAGCAATTTTAATGTTTCTGGCCTTACATGCTGGGCTAGGATAAAGGCACTGTCTGCTTTGGTGTCGAATACCCGATCGAACGATGCTGGAGTTTTGTCCGGTATCAGCTTGTCTTCGATGATGCCCGCACCGTGAATCACTGCATCCAGGCGATCGTACCTTTCATATATATCATTTATCAGTAACCCAAATTCCGATTCATTTCTGACATCCGCTGCTCTATATTCTACCCGCGCACCCGCTTTTCGGAAGCTTTCTAGGTTGCGCAGGATCGCCCGATCGCGCCTTATCCCCCATATTTGACGTTCTATTTGCACTGGCGTGCTTGACAACCCTTGTTTGCGGGCTTGTTGCAGCAGGACTTTTCGCAAACTCGCCACATCTTTTATTCCCGCTGTTTCTGCATTTTCCTTTCTTGGGTAGGGCGAGCGGCCCACCACGATCATAGTTATACCATAGGCTGCCAAATCTTTAGCAATTTCGGCAGTAATTCCCCTGGCACCACCGGTTACTAATATCACCCAATCGGCAGATGGACTCAACTGTATCTCTTTTTCCGTTCGGGGGGCAGGTACTGTATCAAAAACGGTACGCTTTCCTTGGGGATACCCTATTTCTACCCTACCCCAATTCTCCTTTACCCCTGTCTGGTGGGCCGTGCCCACCCTACGTTGGAAATCTTCTGGTAACATTTTTCCCTCTGTCTGGTGGGCCGTGCCCACCCTACCTGGGAAATCTCCTGGTAACATTAATTCTTGACAAATATGCTTGGCTATGGTATTTGCATCCAATTTATTGTCGAAATCTATCGCTTTTGCATCTACACCAGGTCTCTCAGCCACCAGGGTTTTCAGTAACCCATTACTGCTACCACCCGTAGGTAAACCCGGACCACAATCACCCCGACGTCCAAAATGACCGCCTAACAAAGAAGCTGCCAGGACTTTTGTCGGACTAGATAACTGCAACAACCCGAACAAACTTTTTACCTGGCCTGAAGTATGCGATCGCCAATCTGATAGCTTTTCTGGCATCATCATTGGGGATAGGGGTGCCAAATGGACAATTCCATTTACCGGTCCTCTACTGTTAACTATCTCCGCCAATTTTTCGGGCTGTTGCAGTTCTGCCGATCTGATTATAACTGTTTGCGCCCCCTTTTGATCCAAGGTTGACGCTACTACAGCCGCCACTCCCATGCTATCTTCTGTAATCAGAAACAAACCTGCGGGCGATATCAATTCTACGTCAGGAAAAGGTTCTTCTCGCCCACAGATTAGGTAACGCCCAATGCCTTTGACTGGGACTGATACTTTCCCAGGCCATTTTCCTCCCCCTTGGTAATTTCTGACTGGGAATTTTCGCCCTTTTCTAATAAATGTGCGATTAACCCGTTGAGTGTCTTGACTCGGGTCAATGTTTCCATCTGTGCTTGAATATTCCCCGCTGATGCTTCAGGCAGATTTTTCCCTAGGGCACCCAATATTTCTACCCGCTTGATCGAATCTATCCCCAGTTCCGCTTCTAAGTCCAGGTCTAATCCTAGCATCTCTGGCGGATATCCCGTGCGATCGCTTACTATCTTCAGTAGCATTGCCCTCAGACTTTCCTTATCTGGCATTGCTGATTGGCGATCGCCGATCGGCGGGGATGGACTTTTCCCATTTTCTAACACCCGTGCGATCAATCCATTCAGAGTTTTTACCCGAGTCAGAGTCTCCATTTCTGCTTGCATACTTTTCGACAAGGCGATGGGCAGATTTTTTCCTAATGCCCCCAATATTTCTACCCGCTTGATCGAATCTATCCCCAATTCCGCTTCTAAGTCTTGGTCTAACCCTAGCATCTCTTGGGGATATCCCGTGCGATCGCTTACTATCTTCAGCAGCATTTCCGTCAGACTTTCCCTATCTGGCATTGCTGTTGGGTTTCGTTCGGAGACCCAACCTACTTGCCCTGGGTTTCCTTCCTCTACCCAACCTACTTGATGCTTGGTTCCATTCCCCGTTTCCTGGAGTCCGTTCGGGGGCGTAACAATTTGCTGTACTGGAGTTTGTCTGACAATTTGCGGTACCCGACTCTGTGCCTCCGGTTCCCCCCTTCTGTAAGGGGGGTTAGGGGGGATCTGACTCTGGGGTTCTGCTAACATTGGCGCTGCTGCTGCGTCCAGTCCCCTGTCAGGGGGGTTAGGGGGGATCCCGCCACTTAGAAACTGCTGCATCACCGACTCCTGTACCTTCAGGAATTGACGCATTGTCTCTTGATAAGCTTGGTACGCAATTACAGCCGCATCTGGGGACACCTGATAGTTGCTACTTGTTGGTTGCTGGTTCGATCTTGACATTCTCGATTGCGTATTGACTTGCTTATGCTGTTGCGATCGCGACATTATTCTCGATTTTGGCAACGCTTTAGCGCTTTGTGCTGCCCTTTCGACCTGGGACTGACGTTCCCGTTCTATGGGAAGTTCCGCCCGTTCGTGAGAAGACTTCGTTTCCAGGGTGAGAGGTGGCCTTTTGCCCATGTAACCAACATCAACACCGACAGGTCGTGCCGTTCCGCCATTTAACAGCCAGGTTGTGGGGGATAATTTAGGTTTCCCGGTTAATTCCACTAGCTTGGATAAGTCTAGCTGCTTCACCTGCCGCCCCGCAAACAAGCCTGTCGGATCGATATTAACACGATTGCTCGTCACCAACTTCCCTACAGCTAACAATAAACCCTTCAGTCCGCCCCCTTGACCGTCCAGGGATACAACTGTATGGTCTTTGTCTGCCAGTATTTGACCCACCAGGGATTTCAGGATACTTTTCGGACCTACTTCTACGAACACCCGCGCCCCCGCAGCATACATGGCCTCGATCTGATTGACAAATTGCACGCTGTTGAGGGCGTGGGCTGATAATCTCTTGGAGATGGCTTCTGGTTCTGAGGAGTAGATACCATCTCCATTTGAGTATACGGGAATTTGCGGAGATTCGAGCTGGCAGTCGGCGATCGCCTCTGACAGGGGCCCTGTCGCCGACTCCACCAAGGACGAATGGAAAGCACCCGCAACTGGTAGCATCCGGGCCTGAATGCCTTTACTCGTCAGACTGCTAACTACCTCTTCTACTTGGGTTCTTTCGCCGGAAATTACTGACTGGAGTGGGGCATTATGGTTAGCAAGCACAACCTGTGGAAAGCTGCTGAGATATTCTAGCAAGTCACGGGCGCTCATTTGCACTGCTGCCATTGCCCCATCGGCAACTTCGCAAGCGGAGGCCATCACTCTACCTCTGGTTTCCGATAGGCGGAGAAACTCTTTTGCTGGTAACACCCCTGCTGCATAGAGAGCGGTATATTCTCCATAGCTATGTCCCCCTACCATATCTGCTTTCAGTCCCAGTTGGGCGATAATCTCCAAAAAGCCCATTGATATGGTCCCAATGGCAGGTTGCGCCACATGAGTGTCTGTCAGTTGCTGTTTGTTGCTGAGTTTCTCGGTTTCCGAATAGGCGCTGGCCGGATAGATGAATTGACTGAGTAATTTCGGCAATTTACCTGCGGTCTCCCGGTCTGCTAATTCCAACGCTTGGCGCATCTGTGGGAAATACAATGCCACCTCTCGTGCCATCTCTGGATATTGGGCCCCTTGACCGGGAAATAGAAAGGCTATTTTATCCTGCCTTTCTTGAGTACCGGTAACTTCCTGCAACTGGATGTTTAATGGTAGGGGTTCTCCACTATTTCCCTCTAGATGTTTTAAGGCTAACTCTAGACTTGCAGTTAATTCTACTAAATCTTTTACACATATCGTTAGGTTCGTAGTAAGCGCTTTAGCGCTTGCCTTCCCGCTTGCATAGGTGTAGGCTAAATCTGCCAGGCGCGGTTCTGCACCCGCAAGCAAAGTTTCTAGGAGAAACCGCACTTCCTTAATTAAAGCTTCCCGGTTTTCCCCCTGCAATATAATCAGTTCCCAAGGCCAGTTCTCGGCACCCAGTACCGGACTCTGCCAATCATTGTATTCTTCGAGTGTTGCATGGAAGTTGGTGCCCCCAAACCCAAAGGCACTTACTCCTCCACGTCTCGGTCTCGAACCCAACCAGGGATGGGCCTCTTTGAGGAGATAAACTGGACTTTCTGGAGAAGCGATCGCATCGATAGGCTGTTCTACATTAGTATGGGGTGGTAATACTTTATGGTACAGGGACAGGGCCATTTTCACTAACGCTGCCACTCCTGCCGTACTCTTGGTATGACCGATCGTCGTCTTTACTGACCCGATCGCGCAAGACTTTTGTCCTGCATCTGTATTCCGTAAAGTTTCAGTAATGGTCTCTAGTTCTGCCCGATCGCCTGCCACCGTTCCGGTGCCGTGGGCCTCATATAATCCTAAAGTATTGGGTGAGAATCCTGCCTTATTATAGGCCCGTTGCAGGGCCCGCCTTTGACCTGCTGGTCGGGGGGCTGTCATACTCAGTCCCTTGCCATCGCTGGAACCTGCTACTGCTTTGATGACTGCGTAGATGCGATCGCCATCTCGTTGGGCATCTGCCAGTCGCTTCAGCACCACTATCGCTATGCCTTCACTAATAACAATACCATCTGCGTTTTTATCGAAGCTGCGGGCTACACCTTGGGGAGATAGGGCCTGAGTTTTGCTAAAACAAAAATAAGACCAAGGAGTTTGCATCCCATCTACTCCCCCAGCAATTACCATATTACTGCGACCACTCTCTAACTCTTGCACTGCCAAATCTATTGCTGCTAGGGATCCTGCACAAGCTGCATCTACTGTAAAATTTGACCCGCCTAGATCTAATTTATTCGCCACTCTCCCTGCGATCACGTTCAGCAGCGTCCCGGGGAATGATTCTTCCGTCCATTCGGGCAATCTTTCCCATACTTGGGATGATGTTTTTTCCACAAACAGAGGCATGGTTGCACGAGTGGTGTATTGTTGACCTAGATCTCCCATGCCCCCGCCCGCACCCAAGATTACCGATGTCTTTTCCCGAACGCTGCGCGAAAAATCTAACTCGGTTCCCCCCTTGTTAAGGGGGGTTAGGGGGGATCCGGTTCCCCCCTTGTTAAGGGGGGTTAGGGGGGATCCCTCAAACAACCCCGCATCTACCAAGGCCCGGCGCACTGCTTCTAGGGTTAATAATTGTAATGGTTCGATGGATTTCATCGATTTGGGCGGGATGCCAAAACTAATGGGGTCAAAGGGTACATCATCTATAAAGCCACCCCATTTACTATATACCTTATCTCTCGCATTCCGGTCTGGGTCATAATATATCCGCCAATCCCACCTATTCGCCGGTATTTCGGTAATTGCATTTACCTTTTCGATAATGTTCTGCCAGAATGTTTCGGGATCTTGTGCTTTGGGAAGCAAGGTACTGATGCCGATAATAGCGATATCCGATGGAGGACTAAAGTCCTCACTACGAACCTTTTGAGGACTGAAGTCCTCACTACGAACTTTCGCTAACAGATCCTTACTTCCTTGGGAAACTTCCTCATGCAACTGCTGCACCGTCAATACCCGATCGCGCATAGTTGCCACCTGCCCGATCATGTACATCCCCTCAGCAATTTGTTTTTCGGAGTCCACAGTCACCATCTCACCAGCAGCATCTCTAGTCAACCCCTTAGAAGCGATCCGCAGGCGTCCCAAGGTCAAGTCTTCTAATACGCGACTTATTTCATCTTTCCCCCGTCCCTCTGCCATCATCTGGCGGCGGGTCTGGTAAAATTCCCCGGCGAAAGGGGTAACGGCGCAGCGACTGGCATGACCGGGTCCCGTTTCCAAGTTAATAGTACGGGTACAGGTCAATGCTTGTGCTTGGAAACCCTTGACTATGGCCCCGCTGGATACCGCTTCTTCCGTGAATAAATAAGCACTTCCCATCAGTACCCCAATTTTCATGCCTCGTTCTGCCAGGGGGGCGGCCATTGCACTTACCATAGCAGCCGATCGGGCGTCATGAATCCCCCCAGCAAACAGCACATTTATCTGTGACTGTTCATCTGATGCTACTCCCTCTGGTACTGATGCTAACAGGGTAGAGATCGTGCTTTCCCACAGCATGAAGCTGCTGAGGGGACCGACGTGACCGCCGCATTCCCGCCCTTCAAATACAAATTTTCTCGCCCCCTGTTCCAGGAACATTTCTAGCAGTTTTGGCACCGGTACGTGGATGTACGTAGCAATTCCCAGAGATTCCAACTGGGCCGCTTGATCCGGACGCCCCCCCGCTATTAAAGCAAAGGGCGGTCTAATTTCTGCGATTATTTTTAGCTGTTCCTCACGCAATTCTTGGGGTACAAATCCCAGTATGCCAACTCCCCAAGGGCGATCGCCCATTTTCTCCTGCGCCTCTGTCAATAGCGATCGCACTTGCGGACCCCCCATGAGGGCCAATGCTAACAATGGTAATCCCCCAGCTTGGGATACGGCATCTGCAAATTCTGCCTTATCGCTAACCCTGGTCATCGGACCTTGGACGATCGGATATTTCGTGCCGTGAGTAACTGCCAAGGGGGCATTTTCTCCCAGGGGCTGCAACTTTTGGGCAATTTCAATCTGTTCTCTACTCCCATTGAGTAATGCTTGCACGCATCTGCCTGTAGTTTTGTAGCGATCGCGATACCCTGCTGCCAACCCGATCGCCTGTCCCACTGGCCATGCCAACATTCCTGGCGAGTCCCAACCCACCAATCTTGATGCCTTTTCCCTCCAGTCCTGGGGATTTTCTAATCCTAACCTTTCTGCCAACTCCTGGAGATTTTCTATCGCCTCAAACCCCGGACGAGACAACACCCGACAACTGGCATTGAGTCTTTCTCCAATGGTAATTGCCTCTTGACCGTTCAGGTTAGCCAGATGCTTTTGCCATGACTCTGGCATTGGTGATTCCGGCATCAACCACAATTGGTCGTCTAATACTATACCAGATGCGCCCGCCCCCCGACAGGCTGCCGCCGTATGGATGCCGATGCCACCTTGCACATATATGGGGAGTGATGTTTTTTCTCTCAGTTTCTGTAGGAGAATATAAGCTGAGTCTTCACCCACCCAGCCCCCACTTTCGTGACCTTTTGCTATTATACCATCTATTATATCTTCCCTTATTACCGATGCCTCAACTGCATCGGTAATTTCTATTAATATTTTTCTCCCTTCCCTTACCAGGGCTTTTATATCTCCTATTTCTCTAACTTCGCTGATAATTAAATAATGTACCCGATCGCCCAATCTTTCCAATATTTGATAGTCATCATTGATTTGGTCCCCGCGCAACCGCAACCCCACTGCCTCAGTCTGATTTACCAACTCTAGCAATTTCTCTATATTTGCGATCGACCGGTCTCGATCGTGACAAAACTCACCATCTAGGATACCCACACCTCCTGCCCTGGTTGTCGCCACGGCAATGCCCGGATGAGACATACTTATCGGACTGATAGAAAAGCATTCAAATGAATTCATGGGGTAACTTTCTCCTCTGTAGTATCTTCGGATTCCTCTCTTTCTTCCCTGGCTTTCCCCAGATTACCATATTACCATGCTAACCTTTACACTTGCTATAACCGTTAGAGTAGCCATTGACTACATTCTCCCCCTTTTCCATTTCGGAAAATATTCCATCTTTTTTCCCGGTCATTTCCTCTCTTCCTTGTCACCTCCCAATGGCGATCGGCTATTTCGGTGCTTGTCTATATAATATTCCCAATTGCCTTGACATTCTCCCACTCCCTCACTTTCCCACAAATGTTAATTAATTATCTGGAAGGTATAGCTTGGTGGGCCGTGCCCACCCTACGGGCATTTTCCTTCCGCGAATGGTACTTCAAAGCATTTTTCGTGCATTACTGGACCATGGCCAAAATAGCCTGATTCTCCGAACAACTCTCCGTGATCTGCGGTAATAATTACGTGAGTATTGGCGGGACATTTGCTGAATAATTCTCCCACGAGTCCGTCTACATATTCAACACATTTGATTTGCTGTTGATGGAGACGCTGCATTTCCTCTGGGTCAAAAAATTTTTTTTCCTCCTCTGGCTTTTCCCCAACCAGTAATTCATCCATCTGCTTAAAGACCCCATGGACTCCCGAAATGTGAGGCATATCCTCCCCCGTTAGCATATAAGGATAATGGGTTTCGCCCAAATTCAGGAAATAAAATCTGGGGGTCTCGTCGGGAAACTCAATTTCGGATACCATCGTGGCAAAATCATTATGGTTGGCCATTAATACGTAGTCATCAAAATATTTATTGATGCTCGTAAACTGGTTCAGCACCGGTAGAGACACTCGCGCGATCGTCCGATATCCCAAATCTTTGAGCACCTTGGGGAGAGACAGTTGGGGCACAAAAGTCTTGAAGGACAAATTCTCAATTCCCAGGCGATCGACCCAAAGTGCGAATTCCTGCTTGTAGACCTCAGAGGCAAAGACCCCGCGCGGACTGGTATGGGGAATCATGCCCATCAGCATAGCATAATGGGAAGGGGATGTCCAAGAAGCATAGCTGTAGCGTAGTTCCGCCTTGCCGATGCCATCCATATTGGGGGTAGATGCCGCCGCAAAGCTGTCATAGCGACAGCTATCCATAATGATATAGACGAGATGATTTGGCATAGTTTGTAAGGTGGGCACCGCCCACCACGGACGATTTGGCCTCTGCTGGGGAACCGGCTATTTACTGACCGATCGCTCCTGACGGCGGGCCTGTCTATTTTCACGCCTGCGAGTTTGAGCTGCAGTCAGTTGTTCTTGGGCCTCTGCTTGGTAGGAAGCGACGACTTCGGTCCAGCGTTCTTCATCTTCGGACTCGATCTCTTCCAGGTCCATCAGATCCTCTGGTATTTCTGTAGACTCTGAAGCTAACAGCGCTGCTGCTTGATACTCTTCCGCTGCTTCCTGCAACAACCCTTGTCGCTGGTAGATGTCCCCCCAGAGTTGATGGATCTTGGGTGCCAACTGCTTATTGCTGCGAGGCACCTGCCGGAGAGTTTCCATCGCCTCTTGCAGCTCGTTATTTTCGATCAAGGCTTGCACTAAGCCCATTTTAGTCCTGGGCGAGGCATCTGGCTTGAGGTCGATCGCTTCGGAGAAAGCTGCTTGGGCCCCCTGGTAGTCTTGTTGTCGCAGATAGATGCGCCCCAACCGTTGACTCACCCGGGCCGTCGGGCCACCAGCCATATTTTGAGTCTTTTGGAGTTCAGCTACTGCAGCGTCTAGCTTATCTTGGGCTTGATATATTTGGGATACTAGCAAGCGAGCCGTGATGCGCTGGGGGTCTAAGCGCAGGGCCTGACGTAACTGTTCTAGGGCCGCCTCATACTTTTTTTCTCGGATCAGCGCCTGAGCCATGCCCTGATAGGCTGGGATAAACTGGGGGTCGATATCCAAAGCTGCCTGAAATTCCGCTTTGGCCAGTTCCAACTCCCTCTGTCTGAGATAGACCTTTCCGGCAGCGTTGGGGGCCTGAGTTCTCAGAGGATCCAGTTTCTTCACCGCCTGATAATGGGCCAGGGCTTCATCGTAACGCTGCTGCCGGACTAGCATATTACCTGCGCCCATATGGGCCTGTTTTGAGTTAGGATTATTTTGCAGAACCGCTTCAAATTCCGCTAACGCCTCGTCAAAGCGCTTTTCCTTGGCCAGGGCTAAAGCCAGCTTAGTCTGTTCCCGGTCGTTTGTGCCTACTTTCTTTACCTTGGGGGTGAATGTCATGAATTCTCCTTCAACGTTAGCACCGGTGATCCCTCAGGACACCGTGATACTCCATAATAGCAAAAGCCGTTCGTAGTCAACGGGAAGCGCGTTTGCCGGGTTCGCCGTCAACCGTTCGTAGCCTCCCTGTCAAAAAAACACATTTTCCGATTATACCTCCAGAGGGGCGATCGACCACAAGCAAAGAATAAAATTGCTACAAGACCAGTTTCCTGCTGACCGGGCAGGCGAGACGCCCGCCCTAGGTCTTCCCGGGCAGGCGAGACGATCGCCCGACATCATCGACCAATAATATCATGTATAATCTCCACCGAAAATATTTTCGTCAAGACCTGATTGTTACGTCAAAAACGGACAAGGATACGGGAGAAAAATCCTATTTAATTAAAGACCCCAAGTCGGGAGAGACTTTTGAGTTAGGGGAAGAGGAGTATTTTCTCTGCCAGTCAATGGATGGAAGGGCAACTCCCTCTCAAATATCTGCTAGCTTCCAAGGTCGTTTTGGATTAGAAATTAATGAGTCCGATCTCGATAGTTTCTCCCAACAAATGTCCGAATTGGGACTGCTGCAACCTGTCAATGGGTCGGTTCCTGCTAGTTCTTCGGAGTCGGGAAACGGGCGATCGCCCACCGGTTCGGAGTCAGAAACTACCTGGGTCAAAAGCCAAAAACGCCAGAAACAGCCAGGGAAGACATACATATTTTCGGCAAGGAATCCCACTTCCATGCTAGCAAAATGGGCGCGAGTTGTCAAGCCTTTTGAGGGATTATGCAAGTTATTAGTTTGGCTGTTAATTCCGGGAGTTCCCCTAGCGTTGTTGACATTATTGAATAACCAACCAGAATTTTGGCAGGACATCAGGGTATCGGTAGGGCCAGTATCATTTTTTGTGAGTTATGGCTTAAAATTGATGCTAATTAACTTCACAGCCAGGGTAGCGGAAGGGATAGTCTTTAGCTATTATGGGATTAAGGTAGAGAAGTTTGGCCTAGTGCTAGCGGCGGGATTAATTCCCCGATTTTCCCTGGACAGAGACGGGGTATGGGCATTGAAGCGCCAGCAGCAATTATGGTGCTTTGCCACGCCCTTGATAGTGAGACTGATATATTTCGTCTGGGGGACTTTGTTTTGGTACTGGCATCGCAGTTCCGGTACGTCTTTAGGGATCTGGGCGCTATTACTGGGTCATTCAGCTTTGATGGCGTTTCTGATCGTTAGCTGTCCGCTATTTCCCAGTGATGGATATAGGTTGTTCCGAGCTTATTTTCGCCTGCCTCGGAACTTTTTAGCAAGGACATATATGGTTTGGCGGATGGTACTCCAGCGTCGCCCTTTGCCCAAGTCAATGTCGGGGAAAGAAAAGTTCCTGCTGTTAGGATATGGTCCAGCTATATTAGTTGTTGTGTTGTTCTTGATGCTGAGGATTTCCCTATCTGTGGCCAGGGGAATAGCAAGCAGTTTTCCGGGGCTTTTTGGCAGAGGGACTTTGGCGGTTCTGCTATGCATAACTATCGGGTTGGTTTTGCGGAATCGAGGTACAAAATTGTGGCGGCGACAAAAACGTTTTGCGGGAAAAAAGGAGTCCGTAACTGTCGAAAAACCAGTGAAGCTGCCTTGGAAAAAACGGCTGTGGAAGAGGACAATCAGGTTAGGCTTTTTGGTGCTGTTGGGGGTGCTACTTTCCTTACCCTATCCCTATCGCCCGGGGGGACAAATTCAACTATTGCGGCCCGCCCAGCAGGAAATTCAAGCCCAAGTAGATGGTACAATTGTGCAGGTGATGTTCGATGGCGGTGATGGCAAATTGATTGCAGCGGGAACCCCGATCGCAATTATGGAAGCAACCGACATTGAAAATGAGGTGCTGACAACTAGGGAAAGGATCAAAAATCAGGAAGCAGTCTTGGCGCGGGAACAAGCGACTCTGAATAAACTGTTGAATACTCCCCGTCCGGAGGAGGTAGAAGTTGCCAGACGAAAAGTGCGAGTGGCGCGACAAGAGGTGGAGGTGGCGCGACAGGAAGTAGAGGTAGCGCGACAGGAGGTAGAGGTGGAGAAAAGAAAGCTGGATGCCGGGAGATCCCAGGCGGAATTTAGCGCCAATAAGGCCAAGCGGATGAAGTCTTTATATGAGGAGGGGGCTATATCTCTGCAAGACTGGGAGGACGAACAAAAGCGGGCAGATAACGATCGCATCGCGGTGGAGGAACTGGGGCAAAGTTTGGCCGTGAAGGAAAAGGACGTGTTATCGGCCCGGAACCAATTGGTGAAAAAGCAAGAAGATTTAGCGGAAACCCGGGCAAGTTTAGAATTAGTATTAAGCGGGGCCCATCCCGATGAAATTGCCGCCGCCCGCAAGCAGGTAGAAGCGGCCCGGGCCCAGATCGATCGCCTGGAACAGGAGTTAAAATATGCCCAGTCAGAGTTACAACGGACGGAGTTACTGATGCCTTTAGATGGCCGGTTAATCACGCCCTATTTGCCCCAGAAGCGGGGCAGCTATCTGGAAAAGGGAGATAAGTTTGCCGTGGCGGAGGACGATCGCATTATCCAAGGGGAAGTGAGAGTCCCGGAGTATAATGTCGCGGAATTCGCGATCGGGGCCCAGGTTGAAGTGAAGCTGTTAGCTTATCCCGATCAATCATTATTAGGGAAAGTTGTGGCGATCGAACCGACAGCGGCGTTGGGGGGTGATATCAGAACAGATGCTACAGAACGGGTGGTGAGAGTAATAGTAGACTTGGAGAATACCGATCGACTGCTGAAAGCTGGGATGACGGGCTATGCTAAAATAACTGGCAGTCCCAAACCTTTAATCGTCGCCTTCACACGCCCGATCGTGAGATTCATCCAAGTGGAAGTTTGGTCCTGGTTACCTTGAGTAGAGATTCATTCACTTCGCTGTTAGCCCGCCGGGGGTTCAAACCCCCGGCTAATAGCTAAAGTGGGTTAAAACCCACTGGAAGCATTGTCTAGAAAGGATTTAGATGCGGCCTGTTCAGACTAATCTGATAATGTTAAAATAATTGTTGCGTTGTTTTGACAAAATGGTATTATTATGAGAATTAGGTTCTACGATAAATTTGCGTACTTGCCTAGCGCGGAAGAATTACCAGACTCAGATGATACTCCCGTGGATAGCGAACTACAATACCTGATCCCCTACTTAGTACACGATCTCTTGTTCGGTATTTTTGCAGACCGAGATGATTGGTTTTGGGGAGTAAATATGGGAATATACTATAACCCAGGCAAACTAGCCCTAATCCCAGATGGATTTCTAAGTTTAGGAGTACAGCGGGCAAAATCAACAGGACCGCGCCCCAGCTATGTGTTGTGGGAAGAAGAATTCATCGTGCCAATTTTGGTGATGGAAGTGATCTCCAAAACCTATGGGGGAGAGTATGAAGACAAAATGACGGATTATGCAGAACTAGGGGCATTGTACTATGTGATTTATAATCCATTTTGCCGTCCGAGATTGAATCGAAGACGGGGGCCAAGGAGTCGTCATGATGACCATCAGACTTTGGAAGTATACCGGTTAGAAGGAGACAGATATGTTCGGCTGCCAGGCGATCGCATTTGGTTACCAGAAATAGGGTTAGGAATTGGAATTGAACAAGGAAGATATCTAGGATTGACAGGGGAATGGATATATTGGTATGACCGAGAAGGTACAAGATATCTGACCACAGAGGAGTTGGCGCTGCAACAACAGCAACGAGTCGAACGGGAACGACAACTGGCCCAACTGGAACGGCAACGGGCCGATCGGGAACAGCAACGGGCCGATCGACTGGCAGAATATCTGCGATCGCAAGGTATCGATCCCGATAATTTGCCGGGAGGATAATTGATGCGATCGCCCCCAATTACTATAGATAAAGGGCGATCGCCGCTTGTCTGATTACTCGCCGACAATTTGCAATACCCGATGGTACAGCGCCTGACCTACCCTAAAAGACGCGATCGCAATCAACTCATTGAGTACGGGTTTGACCGCCGGAATCAATCCTTGATTTTTCGCTTCTATGAGAACTCCCAGCAATCCAGTAAAATCGAGTCCCAGACGGGTTGCCTGTATTCTAGCATCCAGATCGTCTATCAAGAGTAGCTCGGCATGCAACTCTATAGCCAGCGCTATTGCTTCAGCTTCTCCCTCATCTACACCTGGTCTGAGTGGTATTACCAAGGATTTATTTTCTACCTGCCGCATTTCAATCCAATCATAGGTCTGTACTTCGGAAGTACCAGGTACGGGACTGTCTAGATCCGTTAATTCCCGATAAACTGCTTCCGGAATGATGATGCTGCCATATAGCTGTTGCAGCAGCTGTAACTGGTTAATGGCAGCTAAGCTGGTAATTGGCGAAGTGTTACTAACTACAATCACAGTCTTCCTAACTTCTGCAGAGTCTTCAAGTCGTGTTCCAAATCTTCGATATCGTACTCATAGGCGGGAATTTGGCGAGACGCCAGCAAGTGTTGAAACAGAATTCTGTTCATGCCGGCGAACGCGCTAGCTTTCCCCAGACCGAGTTTCTTCTTTTGGAAAAGCATAACAGCAATTTCCTGCTTTAACTCCGCCTCGGTCATCTTGGTGGCGTATAATATTTCGTCGGGGATAATCAAGCTCATGTACTATTCTCCTCTTTCGCTATTCCTATGCTACAATTAATTCTAGCTTTGGTGAGGTCACTATCTGGTGCCTAAGGGTCCGATCGCCCGTAGCCCTGTGGCGATCGCCTGTAGCCCTGTACCTACGATGATGATAACACATCTTTGGTTATCTGACATCTTTATCTTAACATCTAGAGGGCGCCAATCCACTGAGACCAGACGTGTCACTCACAACAATCATAGCCACCCCTTCGCAGTCAAATCCTGGATATCTTCCTGGGCTCATCTCAATGTTAAATTAAGAAACCAGGTTTTTACCGAAAACATGATTTCTGGGCTATTTCCAACTACTTATCAGTAAACCTACCCTCGGGGAAACTCATGCACTGACACTGGCAGCTTCCCGCACGGAATACTCCACTGAACGGGGATTTTCCATCTTTTTTGAGGCATCCATGATTTCTAATCCTACCACATTCCCCTCCCGATCGTAATCCAGAATTAAACCGGCTTCCACTTCGTCGCTTTCTTGAATTTGAACCTGGTTGAAAAGAATGCGGACAATATCTACTTCGGGGTCGTAAATTATTTTCACAAACTGGGCTCATCTCAATGTTAAATTAAGAAACCCGGTAGGTCGTAAAAACCGGGTTTCTGGGCTACTTCCGAATTTCGAGAGACTGGAGGCAGAGCCTCAAATGTGCGTTCCCTGGCTCCGCCAGGGAACGAGGGAAATAAATGTTTTACAGCAGGTCGAAGGATTGCAGGTGGTCTAGAATGGCAGTCTCAGTGGTACGGGTGGCACCTTCTTCTATTGCACGGCTAATCAAAGCATCACCTGTTAATCCGAGAGCATAACGCAGGAATAAAATGCCATCACTTAATCCTCCTGCGGTGCCATTACCATCTACATCTAACATGATGTCCCGCGCTTCGTCCAAGTAGGTAACAATTTCCGCAGCATCGCGGGTGGCACCTTCACCTAAAGCATTATTAGTCAAAGTCTCTCCCCTAAACTCGATGAGATAACGTAGGGCTAAAATGGCGTCGGTTAACCCGTCTACGACTCCATTGCCATCAATGTCCAGTGTAAATCTACGGGGGGTTAATGCAATTGAACTGGGGACAAAAGTGCTATTTGCAGGGAGGCTATCTGGGTTGGCACTAAAGTTGATCCTCGTCCCTTCAAAGCCTGGTAGGGCTGTGAAGTTGGCCCTGTAGAGGGTAGGATTAGAATTGTTGGGCCAATTTCCCCCAGCATCTACCCAAGCTTGCAGGATGTATTTGTCTGTATTGGGGTCGCGGTCAAAACCCCCATTGGTGACAGGATCGTCCTCTACGACTACACCTGTAGATTGTGCGCCAAAAGAAAAGCGGTTGGTCAGACCAGTGACCGGATCGAATGCTACTTGAGAACTGTCCCAATGCATGCGAAAGGCTATTCCTGTGATGGGAGTTTCCGTAGGTTCGGTAGAGTAGTTAACATCAAAGCTGACTGGGTTGTTTCGGACTGCTACTTTAATCGGTTCCGAGGGGGCGACTCTCAGTTGAAGGACATCTTCAGGAGCAGGATTTACTGTTATATTTACTGTGGCGGTGTCAGTAGCTCCATTGCCATCAGAGATACTGTAGGTGAAGCTGTCAGGCCCCGTGAAATTTGGGTCTGGGGTGTAAATTAGATCGCTGCCTTGACGCCTGACATTGCCGTTATTTGGATCGGTAAAGTTGAGCAGTTGGATGGGGTCGCCGTTGGGGTCGTTGTCGTTGGCCAGAACGGGAATGACTACTTCTGTGTTTAACTCGGTGATAGCGTTGTCGTTAATAGCTACAGGCGGATTATTGGTAGGGTCAGCAGTCGAGGAAAGGTTGAGAATGTAGTTAGTATTGAGGGTGTTTTCCTCTGTATAGACGCGAACAAAGTAGGTTCCAGCTTCTAAATCTAAGAAGGTAAAAGCTCGATCACTCGACGTTCTGTACCTGTCAGTCTCGACCAAAACCTCACCAGAATCTACCTGACCATTGTCATTGAGGTCTGCAAATAGCTGCACCTCAGTATCTGCTACTAAGCCACTTAACAGTAAGCTGAAATCTGCATCTTGGTTGAGGCTGAAGCGGTAGTAGTCACTGCGGTCTACAGTGCCCACAAATTCACGGAAGGTTTGCCGGCTGCTCAGAGCACCAATATCCAGAGCAGCGCTGAAGGTGCTACCTGGATCAGTTGGAGTTGTGGGCGGCGTGGCAAGTGCTTCAACATTTAAAATGTAGTTGGTATTTAGACTGTTATCCTCTGTGTAGACTCGGAGGAAGTAGTCTGCGGCTCCCAGCGTAACCCCGATGCTTCGATCACTGGAGGATCTATATAAATTAGTCTCGCGCAAATCCTCGCTAAAATCGATCTCACCATTGCCATCGAGATCGGCAAATAGCTCAACCTCAGCGTCTTGTCTCAAACCACTCAACAACAAACTGAAATTACTAGGCTGGTCGATGCTGAAGCTGTAGTAGTCACTGCGGTCAAATGTTCCTAAAAACTCGCGGAAAGTTTTGCGTTCGCTCAGAGTGCCAATATCCAGAGGTGTGTTGAAGCCGGGATCGAAGGGCGTTGTAGGCGGTGTCGCAGTTGCAGAAACATCTAGGAAGTAATTGGTATTATTAGTTATACTTTCATCTCTGTAGACCCTGATCGAGTAAGTCGCAGGTCCCAGGGTGACACTAATACCTCTGTCACTAGAGGTTCTGTACAATTCAGTTTCCCGCAAAACCTCGCTAGAAGTTATCTGAGTGTCGTCGTTGAAGTCAGCTAGCAACTGTACCTCAGCGTCCTGTCTTAAACCTCTCAGCAACAGATTAAAATTACTAGGCTGGTCAATCGTGAAGCGATAGTAGTCACTACTATCAAAGGTTCCCACAAACTCGCCGTAAGTTTGGCTGCCGCTCAGAGTGCCAATATCCAAAGGACTGTTAAACTCTGGATCGAATGGAGTCGTAGGCGGTGTAGCAGTTGCAGAAACATCTAGGGTGTAATTGGTATTAATGCTACGACTCTCTGTATAGACCCGGAGAAAGTAAGTTTCAGGTCCTAGTGTGATACCGAACGCTCGATCATTAGAGGAATCTCTCAGATCAGTTTCCCGCAAAAACTCGTTGGTAGTTATCTGAGTGTCGTCATTGAGATCGGCCAATAGCTGCACCTCAACGTCATCTTCCAGGTCACTCAAGCGCAGGTTGAAATTGCTAGGCTGGTCAATCGTGAAGCGGTAGTAGTCGCGGCTATCGAAAGTTCCTACAAACTCTTCAAAAGTTTTGCTATCGCTCAGAGTGCCAATATCCAGAGCTGCGTCGAAGAGGTTGCCCGGATCGGAGATCGTCGTAAACACTATAGCATTTGTTTCAACCTCCAGCGTGTAGTCGGTGCTGTCAGTGTCGTCATCTGTGTAGACATTGATAAAGTAAGTCCCCGCTCCCAAAGGTAGGAAAATCCTGCGATCGCTGGAATCACTCAAATTAACCCCGCGCAAAACCTCGCCAGAGTCCACCAGACCATCGCCATCAAGGTCAGCAATTAGCTGCACCTCAGCTTCATCTCCCAAGTCAGTCAACAGCAGACTAAAATTGCTAGGCTGGTCAAGGGTGAAGCCGTAGTAGTCATTGCGGTCATCAGTCCCCACAAACTCGTTGAAGGTTTCAGTGCCGCTGAGGATACCAATATTCTCTGCTGTGTCCAGAGTATTGTTGTTAGGCATGAATTTAATCTCCTTTGATTAACTCCTAAATAGTAGCGGAAAAAAAGCCAGAATACCTCCCGATCGCGTAAACTTTTGCAAAGAAAAATTAATTATCGTTACTCTCGTTCTCATTCTCTGACCCAACTCTCGTTCTCCTTCTCAGTCTCAGTCCCTAATCTCGGGACCGGTCTCTGGATATGTACCGGTGGTTTCTCTGTTTATGACGGTCGGCAGAGCCAGGGAACTCCGGACCGGTAGCCCGATCGCCTGATGACCGTCCGCTTCCCCTCGCGCTTGTGCGTCCCCAGGGTTGACAGGCGATCGGGCGTTGGTAGGGCGATCGCATGTGGGGCCGCGCCTTGCGATCGGGGAAAGAGTTGGATGTAGTACAATCAAAGGAAAGTGACAAGCCTAGTCAAGGGGGGTAGGGATCGCCAGTTCTCGAACTGAAAATGCCCCATATGATATTTGATATGCCCCATATGATATTTGATATGCCCCATATGATATTTGATATGCCCCATATGATATTTGATATGCCCCATATGATATTTGATATGCCCCATATGATATTTG
>JBFRWI010000162.1:0-50560 GCA_051439505.1 Hormoscilla sp.
GATTACAGCCACAGAAAGGGTCTTGTTTTCTGGAGAGTCGCCCCAGGGATCGGGCAGTATTGCCTTAAGCACAGAGCAACCGGATGCTGTAGGTGATGCCGAGGGAATAGAGATGACTACAGGTACATCAGATACATTAGATATGAGCGACGGGGCGCAACTGAGCGGGGTTAAAGGCGGTAAAGGTGAAGCAGAAAATATCAGGATTACTGCCACAGAAAGAGTCTTGTTTTCTGGGGAGGCGACCCAGGGATTGGTCAGTGGTGCCTTCAGCGCAGTGGGACCTGATGCTGAAGGTAATGCCGGGGGAATAGAGATAACTACGGGTACATTGGATGTAACCGACGGGGTGGTGCTGAGTGCGGGTACCTTTGGTAAAGGTGATGCAGGTACTCTCACCATTGAGGCATCGGAAGCAATTAATATCTCTGGGCTGGGTTCTATAGGAAATTCTAGTGGATTATTTGCTGATACTACATCGGATGCAGTAGGAGAAACAGGTGATATCATCATCACGACTCCTATCCTCAACCTCGGCAATGCTGGTGTTATCGATGCTATAACTAGAAATAACTCTACCGGTGGCGATATTCAGATTAACACCAACAGTCTTTCGGTGACAGGGGGTGCCCAAATTCTTTCCTCTAGTTTCAGCAGTGGCAATGCCGGAACCATCTCGATAGATGCTAGGGAACGGGTGACGATTTCTGGTATCTACCCAACCGACGATAGTCGAGGAGCTGAATTTGGCGAAGATGCAGTTGACACGATAGGTCCCGAAAGTGCAATTTTATCAAATGCCTTGTCAACGGGAACGGGTGGTACTGTCTTCCTGGAAACAGACCAATTACAGGTCAGTTCTGGGGCGGAAGTCAGCGTTAGTAGTGAAGGGGGAAAGGCGGGTTCGTTAAACCTGATAGCTGATGCGATCGAGTTAAATAATGGCACCCTCAGGGCCGAAACTGCTGAGGCCGAGGAAGGAAGCATTACTATTGATGCTCACACATTGGTGCTGCGAAATAATAGTGCGATAAAAACAGATGCGATCGGGGGTGCTACTGGAGGTAATATTACCATCTCCACGGACAATCTCGTGGCCATGGATGATAGCGACATCACCGCCAGTGCTATAGATAGAAGTGGAGGTAATATCTTGATTACAACGTCGGGATTGTTTCTCGACAATGAGAGTGAGATAACTGCGACTGGGTCCGTCCGAAGAGTCACCAAAAAAGAACAACCCCAAGGAATAGTATCACTTGCCGAGACCCTGGTAGATCCAGAAAGCCTAATTTCCAAAGGATGTGAAGACTATCGAGGCAGTGAATTTATCATCACGGGACGGGGAGGGATACCGCCCCATCCTTTAGAAAGGCTTCGGAGTGAAGTAATCTGGCTAGATTGGCGGGCCCTCACGGATGAGAATTCATCTCTGAGGCAGGACTTACCCGACGAAACATCCTCTTCGTCAGAGGTAGAAACCCCCCAAGAAGGAGAACTCCCAGATGATGAAATACGGCAAGCACAAGGTTGGTTGCAGTTGCCAGATGGTACGGTAGTGCTGACCGCTTATCCTGTAAAGATGACCCCAGTGGGTCCAGTCATGCAGCATCCTGGATGTCAGATAATACTGAGGGACGGCGAACGGTGAACGAGCAAAACTCGGTTGATGACAGGCACGCGCGATCGCATCTTATGCCCCCCAGAAAAGAAACCGGGTTTCTGTGAGAATTTTTGCTACTAACGGCAGGAATATTCAAAGGGCGTTGCACATTTTTGGGATGATAGCAGTCAATGGTTGCAAATTGAAAATTGAAAATTGAAAATTGAAAAGCCAGTATTTGTCTATTCCTGACAATTTATAACTATTTCAATTGACCATTCGCAATTTGCAATTTTCATCCCGTATCATCCCGTCGTTGTGCAACCCCATTCAAAGAAACCCGGTTTCTGGCAGAAGCCCGATCGGCCCCTACGCGAAGAGACAAGAAACCGGGTTTCTGTGAGAATTTTTGCTACTAGCGGCAGGGATAGTAAAAGAAACCCGGTTTCTCGCAAACCACCCGATCGGCCCCGTATGGGAGGATAAAAGAAACCGGGTTTCTGCCAGAGTTTTTGCTATTAGCAGCAGGAATAGTAAAAGAAACCCGGTTTCTCGACCCCCGCCCGATCGCCCATTATCTGCCATCAGCAAAAAAACCGGGTAAGGGCTATAATTTATGCTACCAGCGTAATGTAAAAGAAACCCGGTTTCTGGCAGAAGCCCGATCGCACCCCGGATGCAATATCAGCCAGAGATCGACAAATTGACAATTACATTTGCTTCGCCCACCGCGTAGTGGAGTGTACCTCGATCTCCAAATCTTAAGGTATTGTAAAACCCCATAACCCAACAACGGACAGGATAGACGGCGGCGCAGTCCGGAAAAAAATATTCTCGACCGCATCCAGGATGCTCTATAGTATCTAACGAACGATCTATTACTGTCGAGGAGTAGAAGAAATTGTCCATCCTGCCCAACACCCCCAGCGTCACCCCCAGCGTCACCCCCACCCCCGCCCCCACCCTAAAGGGTGGGGCTACAAGAACGAAGCCCGCCTGCGCGGGCTTAAGATGGGGATGGACCTTTGCGGTGTTACCGTTGATAGTTAGCGTTCCCGCCCAAGCAAACACTGAAGTGTTTACTACAAACGAAGTGTTTACTACGAACAGGGCAAACACTAAAGTGTTTACTACGAACATGGCCCAGGCATTGCCACCACCGGTGCTGCCCTCTCCCCAACCCCTGCCAGCACCGCAACCCTTGCCACCCCTAGAAGATTTGCTGCCCCAACCGGGCCAGGGAGAAACGCCCCCCGAACTGAATATTCCTGGTAGAATTAGGGTCGATCGCTTGGAAGTAGTGGGCAGCACGGTATTTAGCGAAGAAGAATTGCAAGCAGTTCTAGCACCCTTCACTGGACGGGATCTTTTGTTTACCGAACTGCTAGAAGCGCAAAAGGCGATCGGGGATCTATACATCAACAATGGATACATTACCTCGGGGGCGGTGATCGAACCCCAATCATTGCAAGATGGGGTAGTGATTATTAGGGCGATCGAAGGGCAAGTCTCGGATATAGAGATTACGGGACTGAGGCGACTGAAACCCAGTTACGTGCGCGGCAGACTGCGGTTAGCGGCCAAAACACCCCTAAACAGAAGTAGATTGCTGAATACCCTACAACTGCTGCAACTAAACCCGCTGATCGAAAGGTTATCGGTAGAGTTAGGGGCGGGGACGCGGCCTGGGGTGAGTACCCTAACAGTGGACATCTCCGAAGCAGCCGCGTTGGGAGCTTTCCTGGGTTATGATAACCAGCGATCGCCCAGCGTCGGGACAGATCGGCGGATAGTAGGATTGAGTCATGGGAACCTGCTAGGATTTGGCGATCGGGCGAACATTTCCTACGTCAACACCGATGGCAGTAACGCCCTGGACGATGCCAGCTATACTTTACCCATCAATCCTCGGAATGGCACCATCACCTTGCGCTATCGGAACACGGACAGCGACATCATCGAAGAACCCTTTAACCAACTAGATATTGAATCAAAATTCCGCAGTTATGAAATCACCTACCGCCAACCCCTGCGAGAAACTCCCACCTTTGAGTTCGCCTTGGGATTGAGTGCCACCAGACAAGAGAGTGAGAACTCCCTATTAGGAGATCCTTTCCCCCTATCTGCCGGGGCCGATGATGACGGCCAAATCCGAGTATCATCAGTGCGCTTCTTTCAAGATCTCACAAAGCGTACCGCCCGGGATGTCTTTGCCATGCGATCGCAATTTTCCCTCGGCATCGGTTCCTTTGACGCCACGGTTAATAACGAACCGCCCGACAGTCGGTTTTTCGCGTGGCGGGGCCAAGCCCAATACTTGCGGATCTTAGCACCAGAAACCGTGCTATTATTAAGGTCAGACCTGCAACTAGCGACGCGCCCCTTACTGGCCATAGAACAGTTTAGCCTGGGAGGATTGTCCAGCGTGCGGGGCTATCGTCAAGATCTATTCTTAGCAGATAATGGCATTTTTTCATCAGCCGAGGTCCGCTTCCCGATCGCGCGAATTCCCTCATGGCAGACAGTATTGCAGTTGACACCCTTTGTAGACTTCGGCTATGTCTGGAATGACTCAGATTCTCAAGTAGAAATCAGCAAACACAGTCTCCTCTCCATAGGAACGGGTTTGCGCTTGCAAGTGAGTGACAAGTTAACAGCAGAATTAAATTGGGGCATTCCCTTAGTAGACGTGAAAAAAGAGGGCAGCACCTGGCAAGAAAATGGGGTATATTTTAGAATTGAATATCGACCCTAATTGAGAAGGGAGAATTGAGAATGTCGGATTGAATATAAGTTGGGTTAAAATTTATTACCCAACTTTATCAATGGGGTGCATTTGGGGAGTGCGATCGGGTATAATAGAGATGTAGTATTCTTCGGAATAAAAGCATGACTATAGCTAAAGTAGATGAAAAATATCAAATCACGCTCCCGTTGGATGTGCGAGAACACCTGGGACTAAAAACGGGAGATACTCTGGATGTGAAAATCATAGATGGGGCTCTAGTTATGATACCGCTTTCAGTGCCAACCCTAAGTCATACAGATAGACTTTATGGAAAGCATCGCGAACTGTGGTCTGGAGAGGATGCAGTAGCTTATATTCGTAAGGAGCGGGAATCATGGCGCGATTAGAAGAAAGACAAGGTGATAGAATGGCTATTGAGAATGGTGAAGAGAGAATGGCGAATGGTTTAAGAAAAAAACTCAATATCCATGATAATAATATTTTGGGGTCAACCTGATTTTAACGAAACTTTAAGAAATTACTAAAATTAGTGCGGTTGGCAAGATCGATGCAACTGGAGAAGATACAATACAGGTACTACAGAATCGAAGATGAAAATGCCGACAATAGAGAGAACAGCGCCACAGACAAAGGAAAGACCAGAAGAGACTGCCTCCACGGACGATCGCCCCTTAAGGATAGGGGGAAAGACCTTCAGATCGCGCCTAATGACGGGAACTGGCAAATATCGCAGCATGACAGAAATGCAAGAAAGCATTATGGCCAGCGGTTGCGCGATCGTCACCGTAGCAGTCAGGCGGGTACAAACGAAAGCCCCAGGACATGAGGGGTTAGCAGAAGCAATAGACTGGAGTAAAATCTGGATGCTACCGAACACAGCCGGTTGCCAGACAGCTGCCGATGCCATCAGAGTAGCGCGTCTGGGGCGGGAGATGGCGAAACTATTGGGCCAAGAAGAGAATAACTTTGTCAAGCTAGAGGTGATACCCGACAGCAAATATCTGCTGCCAGACCCGATCGGGACATTAGAGGCAGCGGAACAGCTAGTGAAAGAAGGCTTTGCAGTCTTACCCTATATCAATGCTGACCCCTTGCTGGCCAAGAGACTAGAAGAAGCCGGTTGCGTCACAGTCATGCCCTTGGGTTCCCCGATCGGTTCCGGACAAGGGATCAAAAATGCTGCCAACATCCAAATTATCATTGAGAATGCCGGAGTGCCAGTGGTAGTCGATGCTGGCATAGGTACCCCCAGCGAAGCCGCAGCAGCAATGGAAATGGGGGCAGATGCCTTGTTGATCAATACCGCGATCGCCCAAGCCCAGAACCCAGCCATAATGGCCAAAGCCTTCGGGCAAGCAACAGCTGCTGGGAGACTTGCATACCTTGCTGGACGTATTCCGGTCAAATCATACGCCAGTGCCAGTTCTCCGATTGCCGGCACCATCACGAGCTGAGATCGGCGACCGGCGATGGCGGTAACTGTTCGCCGGTCCCTAGGGAAGCAATCCAGGCATATAGAAGAGATTCCAAAAAGTTAAGGATCGAAAACTGCACGATGCTAAAATCTTTGTTAAGATAAGTAAAGAATCACAAAGAGGATTTAATAAATGCCTTATACAACAGAAGACGGCGGACGGCTGAACAACTTCGCAATAGAGCCCAAGATTTCTTACGCAAAACCTCCCGACAAGCGCCAACAGCTGATATACGCGATCGCGGGGATAGCAGCATTAGGGCTGGTAGGAGGTTTAGTGTTTGTAGCCTACAGCATATCAAACGCTAGCTAAGGGCAAGGACTAAAGTCCTTACTACGAACGGGCGCAAGAAAAAGTTTGTAGTAAGCACTTTAGTGCTTACTATTTGGAGTCAGGGGAATCAGTCCTGAAGAAGTGCTTGTCAGGTGAAGAGATAAATATACAAGCATAGTTCTTCAAATCTGGCAAAACTGTGACAGATCGAGAGGTTGAGAAATTAAACAAACAAATATACAAGCGTCTGGAAGCGGCATTGAGTCTGAATCTACGTCAGCAAATCTTTTTAGCAGTATGTGATGATTGCAGCTTGCGCAATCAGATTGCTAAACAGTTAGCGGTATCACTTAACATGGAAGATAGGATATCAGATAGAGTCATATCAAGGGATAGTAAAGCAACATTTGCCAGGGACCAGACAGGGGATGCTGCAACTAAATCCTATCCCCTATTAGTGAGTCTGAAATTGAATGTGAGGGATCCCAATCCCGTGAGCGAGATAGCGACTTGGTTGCGCCAGAACCCAAACGGAGAAAGATCGATCGCCCGTGGATTTCAAATATTAGGAGTAGAGCAATTAACGCGGCAACCATCAAGGATACAGCAGCAGTTTCTCAACTATCTGCAAATGATGGGGCAGAGTTGGCCATTACCATTAGAGTCAACGCTACTGCTGTGGATGCCGCGACCGTGGTTGCTTTCTATTCAACAGTCAGCACCGGATTTTTGGCGCTGTCGGACCGGAATTTTTGAGTTTATCAGCGAACCAACCGTTTGTAGTCAGCACTTTAGTGCTGACGAAGTTGGAAGTTCCGAATTTAGTGTTGATGAAATTGGAAGTTCCGAATTTAGTGCATCCGAAGAGCAAGGACTAAAGTCCTTACTACGAACCCAGTCTGCATCCGAAGAGCAAGGACTAAAGTCCTTACTACGAACCCTGAATGCCTACCGCGATCGCATTCATTCGGGAGAGGCGACAGCAGCAAATCTGACAGAAGCAATTATCGCCTACGAAGTCGGGATAGAATACCTTGAAGCCGACTCACCCCTGTGGGCAGATATCTTGAATGACCTGGGAAATCTCTACTGGATGCGATCTCGTCAAATATCGGTACGAGAACAAGCGATCGGGTCCTTAGAGCAGTCCATCAAAGCCTATGAAATTGCTATCAAGCATATATTAGAGTCCGATAATAAGAAGCGCGATCGGCAAAGCTACAGGAGATTGCAGAATAACTTAGGATCTGCCTATAGTGAGTTAGCTAGATATACAGAGCCAGTCAATAATTTTCAAGAGTCGATCGGATATTATACAGAAGCCCTAGGTTCTAGTCAAGAGTTATCAGAAAGCCAACAAAATGCTGCCACCTTGAATAACTTAGGGACAGCATATTGGAATTTAGCCCAGCATCAACAGCCAGTAGCCAACCTGAAACAGGCGATCGGGGCCTATTCGGAAGCGCTATCCTACTCTAGGGAGTCCCAAGAGCCACTCAATTATGGGATGATGCAAAATAACTTGGGGACAGCTTACTGGAATCTAGCCGCGTGCCTGTCAGAACCAGAAAAATATCTACAAATGGCGGTAAATGCCTATAAAATAGCATTAGAATATCGCACTGCCAGTGCGGCACCAGCGGCCCATGCAGCCACCCAGAATAATCTAGGCACGGCCTACTGGCACCTGGCGAATCAGGAGAATTCAGGGCCCTTGAAAATGGAGTTTTGGAACAAATGCATTAGCGCTTATCAACAAGCTTTGGAAACAGTTACCAATGCACAATTGACAGAACTCAGTTTCGATATATGGGCGACTCACAACAATCTGGGACTAGCCTATTATCAAAAAGCCAGTTTGGCCGCCGACCCTGGGCAAGTCGGAGACAAGCTTCATCATCTAGAAGCAGCTTTAGATCATCATTTGCAAGCCCTATCCGGATGGGAAAATCAGCCCGAACTGTATGAGGGAGCCTTGAATTATACCATCGAGGTGATTCGCGTCATCTACAGAGAATATGCTTTACCAGGACAAAATCGAGCCCTATCCAGGGTACCCCCCTCCCTCTTACCAGAGATTTTGTCCCGTCTGTAATCCATGACCAGCGATCGGCGATCGAGTACCGGGTTCGCTCTACTGCAATAACAACTGACAACTGACAGGGATGACAGATGGACGGAGCACGTGATATAATCGCTTGTAGTCTGAAATGTCGTACAAGAAATCCATCTGTTTTTCCTGACCTTGCTAGAACTTGACCTCAAAACCCTATTTCCCTTTGAGTTGGATTCTTTTCAGCTCTCTGCGATCGCGGCCTTAGACTCGGGGAAGTCCGTAGTCGTCTGTGCGCCCACCGGTTCGGGCAAAACCCTCATCGGAGAATATGCCATCTATCGGGCCCTGGCCCATTCCAGACGAGTATTTTATACTACTCCGATCAAAGCCCTTTCCAACCAAAAATTCCGGGATTTCTGCCACCAGTTTGGCAAAGAGCAAGTAGGATTACTGACGGGAGATGTGTCAATATTTCCGGACTCGCCGATTCTGGTGATGACGACAGAAATCTTTAGGAATATGCTGTACGGCACGGATATAGGAGATGTAGGCACTTCCCTGAACAATGTTGAGGCGGTAGTGCTAGATGAATGCCATTATGTCAACGACTCCCAGCGGGGTACAGTTTGGGAAGAGTCGATCATATATTGTCCGCCGTCAATTCAACTGGTGGCTCTATCGGCCACGGTGGCCAATAAAGAACAACTGACAAATTGGATCTGTCAAGTGCATGGACCGACAGAGTTGGTAGCATCAGACTATCGACCAGTGCCGCTAGAATATCACTTCTGCGATCGCAGAGGATTATTTCCGCTACTAGACAGCAAGCAAAGGGAGATGAATCCCCTGCTGAAAAGCCGGAAAGTGCGCAGAAAGGGTGAAAGAGGGCGTTTTCCGGTAGAAGATTGTCCGACAATAGGATTTGTGCTGAGTCAATTGATGCAGCGGGATATGCTGCCAGCAATATACTTCATATTTAGCCGTAGGGGCTGCGAACGAGCAGTGGCAGAACTGGGAAGTATGTCACTGCTGAATGCAGCAGAATCAGAGCTGGTAAAAAAACGTTTAGAGCAATTCATCGAGGATAATTATCACCATTACAACCCCGACCAGATCGCATCCCTGTACAGAGGCATGGCGGCCCATCATGCCGGGGTATTGCCAATGTATAAAAACTTGATCGAAGAACTGTTTCAGGAAGGTTTGTTGAAAGTAGTGTTTGCTACAGAAACCCTGGCAGTAGGAATAAATATGCCCGCCAGGACAACAGTAATATCCAGCCTGTCAAAGCGCACGGATGAAGGGCATCGGATGCTGAATAAGTTAGAATTTTTGCAAATGGCGGGCAGGGCAGGTCGCCGAGGCATGGATCTGCGGGGTCATGTGGTAACAGTGCAAACGCCATTTGAAGGGACGAAGGAAGCAGTCAAGCTGACAATTAAAGAAGTAGAACCCCTAAGGAGTCAGTTTACACCTAGCTATGGAATGGTGCTGAATCTACTGCAAAAGCGGAGCTTGGCAGAAGCAAAAGCACTGGTAGAGAGCAGTTTTAATCAGCACCTGGCGACATCGAACCAGCAAAGGGCGATCTCCGGGTTGCAAGGAGAGATAAATTTCCTGACAGGGGAAATCACAGAAAAGGTCAAGCATCTGTTAGCATATGGATACGGGGATATCGAGTTGATCGGGGAGCAATTGAGCAGCTATGAAAAATTAAAAGAGTCAATCAAAGTCGAACAGAAAATCCTGAAGAATCTGAAAAATCAGGCCCAACAAGCGCGGACAAAAGACCTAGCAGCGGCAATAGATTTTGCCGTTACGGGAACGATACTCAGCATAAAAGGAAAGTACGTGAAAGTGGCAAGGCCAGTGCCAGCTGTGCTGGTAGAAAAAATTCCCGGGTCGGGTTTGGCTCCACAGTTGGTATGTTTGGGCAAGGATAATCGGTGGTACGTGGCAACAGTAGCGGATGTGGTAGAATTACATGCAGAAGTACCGCGTTTGAAGGTGGTGGATGAATTAGCGCCCCCTCCTCAGATGCCGCTACAGCGAGGAAAATCTTGTCAGGGAGATGAAGTAACAGCCCAGATCGCCCAGCAGATACCGGTAATGACCCCAGAAGAACCAGCGGAAGTGGCGATGCAACAGGCGCGAGTAATCACCCTACAAGAAAAGATGGAGCAACATCCAGTGGGACAGTGGCGCGATCGGGGCAAGATCGTCAAGCAAGTCGAGCGGGCGGCGAAACTTCAGGCCCAAATAAAAGAGCGCCAGCGAGAAATAGAAAAGTGCCAGCAAGAACTGCAAGAACAGCTGTCACGGAACTGGGAAGAATTTATCTGTTTAATTGAGATATTGAAGGAGTTTAACTGCCTGATAGATTCCGGCGATCGCCTGAGGGAGACTGAGTTAGGGCAGTTATGTGCGGCCCTGAGGGGAGATAACGAACTGTGGCTGGGTTTAGCTTTAATGTCAGAAGAACTAGAATACCTCAAACCCCATCAGCTAGCAGCAGTATGTGCGGCTTTGATCACGGAGGAGTCGGGACGTACCGACTCCTGGACGGAATATGAATTATCAGCGGAAGTGGAGCAAATATTAACGGGGTTTAAGTTGCGGAGTCTGCGCCAGAGATTAAATCAGGTGCAGCGCCGCTACCAAAAGAAAACTCCCATGCTCATGCCCCCAGTTTGGTTAGAGCGGGATTTAATTGCTATAGTAGAAAAATGGACATCGTCTGAGGGGGGGGGGCAAGTATCCTGGCTAGAACTTTGCTCCCATACGAGTTTAGACGAGGGAGATGTGGTGCGGATGCTGCGCCGAACTTTGGATTTCTTGTCGCAAGTGCCCCGTTTGCCCCACCTGTCAAAACAGCTGAGAAGAAATGGCAGGCTCGCGATGGATATGATGAAAAGGTTCCCGATCGATGACAGCGTCCAATGGGAAGTGTAAATGATTTCCCGATCGGAAGTTTCAATTATAAATTGGGAATTGGGAATTGTTTAAGTTAGGGTGTAAGAGAAAAGATGTAGGAGAGGGACTCAGGGTAGAAAGTCCATGACAGTTGTAGAAAAACTGGTAAAAGATTGGCGAACGAGGCTGCAAACAGAATGTGCAGACCAAAACCGGAAAACGCAGGAGAGCACGATCGACTGGCTACTAGGAGAAGATAGAGACCGGTATGAGACGATGAGTGCCGACCAGTTGGAAATAGCAGTGCAAGCAATGGATTATCGCTACCGGATTTTACAGCAGCGATACTTGGGGGTACACCCAGAAGCAGCATATAACCGGTTAATGCAGCGGCTGAGCAGCTTGTTTTTGATTCGCAACAAGATCAGGACTTGGGTGGCCCTGAGCCGCGATCGACAGCGGTCAGTGGTGGATGTACTGCAAGAGGTGATTCAGGAATTATTGCAGAACGATCGATACCTACAGCAGCAAATAGCTTGGATTGCCAAATGCACTCCCAGCAACCGGTTGAGAAACACCCTGATCCTAGCCACGACGGAGGAATATTGCCTGCGACCGATCAGAAACCAACCGCTATTGCTGTATAGATTTGTTAACTATCTGCGGCGGATCCAGCGGGGAGGCATGACACAAGTGCCAATGGGAGATTTGGTGCGGGTGGTTTCCGAAGAACTGACAATGGATGAGACAGACAACCCGATCAGTCTGCTAGATGCCCAGGCGATCACGCAATACCAGGAGTCGGAAGCATGGGAAGAACGAGAGAGACAGCGGCAGACAGTACAAAAGGAATTTGCAGCATACCTAGAGGAGAAACTAGGTACGCCAGCAGCTAAGTGGCTGGAACTGTACCTGCAAGGTCGATCCCAAGAATCGATCGCGCAAGAGTTAAATCTGCCAGTCAAGCAAGTGTATCGGTTGCGGGAAAAAATTAGCTACCATGCGATTCGCATCTTTGCGCTGAAAAATCAGCCGGAATTGGTAGCTAGTTGGTTGGAGACTTCTTTAAGGGAAAACAGCCTCGGACTAACGCCGGCTGAGTGGACGCAATACTGGGAAACACTCACGCCAATTCAGCAACAGCTACTAGAACAGATGAAAGCAGGTAAAAGCATTTCCGAGATCGCATCTTTGCTGAACTGGAAAGCCAGCCAAGTAATGTCAGAATGGAGTAAGCTTTACTTAGCAGCCCAGACAATGAGAAATTCGGACTAGGGCGGTATACCAGGGCAGGGCAGCAGGGAAATAATTGACAAATTTGCAGAGGGCGTCTATAATGAAGAACTGCACGAGATGCACCCTATATGAGTGTCCCAACAGAAAAATCAAGGCGATCGGACGGTAAAGCAGCAGCCGAGATAGATACGGACGTGATGTTTGATTTGATTGACAGGATTTTACCCTTTGAAGCCTGTCTTTATCATCAAGTGCTGCCGATGAAGCTCATCGGCAGCAAGCTGCATTTGGGCATGGTCGATCGGTCGGACAATGGCGCGATCGATTACTTCCGCCGCCTGATGGCCTATCTGAATTGCTCGGTGGTGCCCGAAGAGATTTCCTCCCAGACGCACCAAAAGATGCTCTCGGCGTATTTGAAGCAAGCAAGCAAAAAGCAATCTGGGCAGTCACTTCTAGCATCTGGTTCTCAAAAGGCAGCCCCTCGCCAAGAAAAAAAACCAGCTAGTGATAGCGTGCAGCCCGATGGCCAGAAATCAGACGCTTCCTGGCATACGGAAGCGACTCTGATTGTGGATAGTCCCGAGGAACTGAAATATGGCCAGGAACGGGATACTTCCCAAGGGGGACGGAAAACTCTTCCAAGGGCCGATCGCGATCCCATCAAGCAGCATGGGGGACCGCCGCGAGCAATAAAGGGTCAGGCATTGCCCAAGCTGGAAGTGCAGGCGCGTCACTTATCAACTCCTGTAGAAGAGCTAATTTTTCTACCGCCCCAAGAGTTGCTACAAGAATTACTCGCACGAGTGCTGATGGGAGGGATTGGCAGGTTATACTTTGAGAGGCATAAAGATTGCGGGCGGATTTTGTGGAGTCTCAATGGAGTATTGCAATCTGTCTTAGAAAGCATACCCCCAGCAGTCTTCCAAGGAGTAATCAATGAGTTGAAGCGGTTGACGAGGATGCCGTTGCTGCCAGTACAAAAAGCAAAACAAGTGGAGATTGAACGACTATATCAACAAACGCGGCTGTTATTGCGCCTGCGAGTGATGCCGGGTACTCATGGAGAGGATGCAACTCTCCAGGTGTTGCGCGGGGCAGCTTTGAAGTTCTATCAGCAGCAACAGCTGACTTCTTTAGGTAGAGATGCCTTGACGATCGCCCAACAGTTGCAGCAGAAGTTGAATGAAATTGAGAAACGCACCCAAGATAATCCGAGTTTAGGCATGAACTTGGAGGCTTTGCCAGTGCTAAATCAGATTTTGAACCATCTAAATCAACAGCTGCAGGATTTGACAGTAAAGGCCAAGCAACGCTAGTCATAGAGTTATAAGTTGTAAGTTGTAAGTTGTCGGTTGTGGGCTATTGTTGACCACTAACAATTAACCACTGACGACGGATAAAGGTAAGTGCATGACCAATTATGCAGATAAATCTATCCTCATTGCCGTGGTTGGGGACATCCACGATCAATGGGAGGCCGATGATGCGGCGGCCCTGAAACATCTGGGAGTGGATTTGGTGCTGTTTGTAGGGGATTTTGGCAATGAGTCAGTGCCAGTGGTAAAGGCGATCGCGTCTCTGGAGATCCCCTTTGCGGCGATCGCGGGCAACCACGATTGCTGGTATACGGCGACGCCTTGGGGCGTGAAGAAATGTCCGTATAACCGGCAGATAGAAGACCGGGTGCAGCAACAATTGGACTTGCTGGGGGCGGCCCATGTAGGTTACGGTAAGCTGGATGTGGCTAGTTTGAATTTAACGGTGGTGGGAGGGCGTCCTTTTAGCTGGGGGGGATCGGACTGGAAGAATGGCCAGTTCTATCGCGATCGCTATGGCATCAATAATTTTGCCGAGTCAACCAGTCGGATCGTAACTGCTGCTGAGGCTGCGGCTTATGAAACAATCATTTTTATGGGACATTGCGGCCCCAAGGGGTTAGGGGATAAGGCGGAAGACCCCTGTGGGAAAGATTGGAAGCCGATCGGGGGGGATCATGGAGATCCGGACTTGGCCGAGGCGATCGGCCTGACGCGGGCAGCTGGAAAAAGGATTCCGCTGGTGGTATTCGGTCACATGCACCACAATCTGCGTCACACTAAAACCAGGCTGAGAAAGTCGATTGCGGTCTCTCCAGAGGGAACGGTCTACCTAAATGCTGCCAGAGTGCCCCGATGGATGGAAACCCCGAGGGGTCGCCTGCGCAATTTTTCCCTGGTGTCCCTGGAAGCTGGGGTGGTATCGCGGGTATCGCTGGTCTGGGTTGATGAAGACTTTCTAATTGCCAATTCAGAAAATCTTCTGAATCAACCGAATTTGGTAGTGTCATCCGTGTAGAAATAAGATATGATATGATACGAGGAGCTGGAGAGGTGGCAGAGTGGTCGATCGCGCTCGACTTGAAATCGAGTGAACCGCAAGGTTCCGTGGGTTCAAATCCCACCCTCTCCGTTGGTTTCAGCCTCGTGGCCCCCGCTTTTTTGAGTATTTTGAGTATTTTGAGTATTCGGGGGCTGGTACCCTCATTGTCGATCGCCTTGGCGACCATATTGCGGGACTGACCTGGGATGTAAGTTGCCCGCAAGCACTGGCTGGTTGCGATCGCCCACTCATCCATTCTCGGATCCAGCGGTTGACCATGATTCGGAACTGTGGGGAGAGCCATTGAGCTAAATCTATGGCCACTTCTGGGTGGACCCAAGTCCCCTGAGAGCCGTTGCATCTCCTCCACGCTTGCATAGTTTCGTCGCATTTACATAGCCGTCTTCCTGACGTTGGGGCACGGCCAGCCCATTAACTTCATGCATAATGCTGTTCAATCGTCAAGTCTCAGCCCTTCTTTCCCCTCTAAGATAGGCTGAATTATTTCTCTTTCGTAGGACAGGAGTGGTATTAATTCCTGGGCTTTCTTCTTCTTTGCTTTTTTGTAGTGAATGCTGGCTTTTAGCAAACGCAACGGAATATTAAATTCCTGAATGTCAGATGTGAGTTCTTGCCAGACTGTAAACCATGATTCGGCAGCGAAGTCACTAACCATTTCTGATGTTAGCATAGGGATAGCATATACAAGTCCTACCCCTAAATTTGTTAGGGCCTGAAATTCATCGTAAATTGTGATAATGAAAGGAATATCTGAACGCCAAATCGCAATATCGTAACTTTCCTTAAATTGGTGGCGAAGGATTAATGCGGTACTTTCTTTACATATGCTTTCTGCGGGATTATGTTCAAACGCTTCATATAAGGCTGAGATGCCTTTTTCCGAATTGCCTAGTCCAAAAAATGTAATAGCACGGATGACGAAGACATAAGGTATTTCACAGCCTAGCTCTATTGCTCGTTCACATGACTGTAAAGCTTTTTGATTACGCAAGAGCATCATTAATGCTCGTGACTGCCAAAACCAAGCATCTGCATCAGTAGGTTTTAACTCAATAGCAGTATCGGCAGAAGTTAAAGCTTCTTCGTAACGTTCAAGAGCTAGTAAAATATAGCAGCGTAGAATCCAGATGTAGTGGACGTTATTCATTGCGGCAATAGAGTTGTCGCAGGCTGTTAAAGCCTTGTCATAAGATCTTTCTTCTATCAACTCACAAACCTTTTTGTACTGCCCCATCCAGTATTTAGCCTTGGCCTGGGCCCTCTGGTAGGGAGATAGCACTACTTCTATTCTCTTGATTCTATCTTCTTGATCTTCATCTCCTTGGTAAGTAAATGGAATTTTTCCTGGGCTCATGATTCTATTCCCTGATATGTTTCAGTCATTAAGTCTCAGTCCCCCAGTTGGCTGCTGGGGGGTATTCAATTATAGCCTACAGATGCAATTGAATTGCTTATAACCCTTCAGTCTTCTGGATCGTAATCACTTCGGAGTGAAACTTCTCTGTAATCTCCTTGAGTTTTTTGATTTCCATCAGGCAAGGATCATCGTATGAATAGTCGCCATCCATGGGGAACAAGGGGAGAATTGCAATTAGTTCTGTGATGGCGTACAGCCCATCTTTTAGGTCCTTGGGGGTTAAGGTTCGCCAATTGACAGCGTCGTCCATTACGGCGATCGCCAAAAGCCGTTTAGCAGCATCTCCATTCTCTACCCAAACATTGAACATTTTGTTGTGCTCCTATGATTTATTGAATTCTTCGTCGTTTTTGATGAGGATAGCATTATCCCATTCTTTATAATCACAATGGTCACAGCCCCAGCCATACTTCGTAGAAACCATTGTTCCCTTTTCACAATGAGGGCAATAAACCTTGTCCCTTTCTTGACTCGACGAGATCGATCGCATTAGAGCGTAATGAAGTAGATCACGACCATTCCAATTAGCATATTGCAGCAGTTTGTTTTTCTTGCTCATGGTACAATTCCTCATAATCACTTATAGAGCCTAGGAGCTGATCCTCCGACTTCTCTTTTTTGTTGCCAGGCAGCCACCCCGGATTCCCCACAATACACAATTCCGACTTGCTGCGAGTTAAGGCTACGTACAACAAATTCTCCTCTTGCTCCTCTTGCCACGGCTTGATCGATCTCCAGCTCATGGGCATGTCCTCTGGTCGATACAGAAAGATGCGATCGGCCTCTAATCCCTTTGCCCGATGGCAAGTGCAGAGAGTAACCAGTCCATCGCTGTTGTCCGAGAACAGGCCATGAATGTAGTTCTGCAACTCTTCAGTGCTTTTGGTCATAGGTAAAGCCTGGCAGATCGCAGAGATGGCAGCAATCTTATCCTTGAACAGTTCGATCAGTTGGTCAGCATTGTCCATCTGACGGTATTGCTCAATCTTCGCTGCCCGGTACATTTCTAGGGCTGACAAAAAGTGATCGAACGGAAATCCTAACTTGTCAACTTCTTTAATCACCTTACAGAGGGACTCCCCGATCGCCCGTCCTTTGACGATCGCCGGGACACCATCAGAGATCAGTTTGATGCAGAGGCTCACAAGGGGGGCGGTTTTGCGGCCAATTATCAAATCCTCTTTCGATAGCTCGGTTTTCCTAAGTTGATCTTCGTTAATTATAGTGATCATGCCCTCATGAGCACCCGGGGCTGGCTCGATCAGGATATGGGGGAAGATCTTGTTAACCAGTTCGATATGCGATCGGGGGCACCGGTAACATAGCGAGAGAGGTAACTCCATACCGCCAATCCTGCGGAGGATTCTCTCGTAACTGTCAGAGTCGGCCCCTGCAAATCCCATGATTGCCTGGCGAGGGTCGCCAACGAACATCATGCGGCCATTATCCCCCGCCAAAATGCAGCTCAATTCCAATTGAGTAGCGTTCAAGTCTTGGCATTCATCGACGAAAACAAACTGGTAAGGCTTGAAGATCCTGGAAGTTTTCCCTAGATTCCACTTGACAGGAAGCCAGATCATATCGGTGTAGTCAAAGCTCCTTTTTTCTATAGCCAGACGTTCTCCCTTTTTTAGGAGAGTTGAGATAGCAGAGGAGATTTCCTCAGTATAGTCAGGATCAATGTCAATGTCGAAATGATTACAGAGATTCATTACTGACTCTTCGATGACTTTGACATTAGTCAATCTAACAAGATCTACCAACTTGACAAGACCTCTGGGACCATCTATAATTCCTTTGAAATCTTGGATTAACCGATTATGATAGATCCATCCGAAGTCCTTCATGATTTTTTTGTACTTACTGGCATTGACTAATCCCCGGGGCTTTAGGGATAAGTGCGATCTCAGTAAGCCCCACCCGGCACTATGAAGGGTGCTAATGCTTTTAGCCCATCTGGGGCCTAGCTTTGAGGTTAACTGGGTCGCATTGGCTTTGCCGAAAACTACAATCTTGATGTCGCGGGGGTTGACTCCATCCGATTCTAGCGCCTTGACGCCCAGTTCTATACTTGTGGACTTCCCACTGCCTGCAGCGGCATTGACACAACTGCTGCCTTCCCCAGTTTTGAGCCATTCAATGATGGATTGTTGGTATTTTGATGGTTGCATTTTAATCCTCTCCTTGCTTTTTCACTTTTATTAGCTCCTCATAAGCTCAATAATCTGATCAATCTTTGATGCGGAACAACCTAGTCCAAAAGGGGGCTGGGTTTGGCAAAACTCTTCATGACTATCAAAGTGTTGTTCATTTTTCTTGGTAAATTGGCTATAACCTTTGCGTTCCCTCATATAACTACGCCATGATTCCAGTTGCTGAGCGTAAGATTGAAGGGCGCTTAGATTTTCCAACATTTTCAGATACGCTTTGTTATTCGGAGGTTGATCTTTTAGCATTGCCAGACCTCCTGGGGTTGCCCCCACGCTTCCAATCCTGGGATGACCATCTGAATAATGACAGGGATGCCAGCTAGCTGCCGTGCTCGCTCTAACGCTTCAGCAGTTGGGGAGGAGCACCAGGAAATGCAATCTAGTAACTGGCGTTTGGTGCTCGTTAGTCCAGTGATGACAAGACCCATCCCCTGACGAACAACCCGGGATTTCCCCAGCAGCTCAGTGCGAGTCAGATAGCGGGCCCACTTTTTGGCAGTTCCATTGTCACCACACCAAATCACGCTACTCGTGCGGTCTACTGCAATCTCGATCGCGATAATGTCAATCTGTTCGGTACCGTAGCAAGCCGCAATAGCACCGGTGGGATGCTTGTGCCGCTCGATCCAGCTCCGAACAATAGTTCCCTTAATCCGATCGCGCTTACTGTAGCCCTTTGACAATGTCACCTCACGGCCTGGAATGCATTTAGCCAGAGTGAACTGACCGACGCCAGCCCGGCGGTACTCAATCCGTTTACTGCCGTTCAGGAATGTCTGATAATATTCCGACTTGAGAGGGATAAAAATTGGTTTCATGATTATCTCCGAACTCGCGGTTTAATACGTTCATTGATTTTGTCTCTTGTGACTTTAGCGTCTTTTGCCATGATCCATAGTAGCCAATTGAAGACTAGGCAAGTATCAGAAGCAAAACAAAGCAAAACTGAACCGATCAAAGAATTTAAGAAATCTGTAAAAACCCGTAAGGCGCAGTAGCTTGAGTAGATATTCAGGCCATAAGCAGCTCCGATCATCCCAAATAAAAACGTAGATTGTAGACAAAGGCCAAAGAGCCTTAGCCCTTTGTCTAATTCTTCTTTGACCTCTATTATATCATTCAAGGTATCGTTGAGAATTAACGCCCATACTGTCGAATGAGTAAGAAGAGCCCCGACTGAGGTTGAGACTGTTGAGATAATAATAGATATCCCCATCGCTACCATGGAATTTATTCCAATGGTGGCTTCTACCCACTTATAAGAATATTGGGCATCAATGACGATCGCAACACCTGCGGAAACGAAGCAGGCGAAGGATCCAAATCTATAAATCCATACTCCCCTCATTTTACACTCCTGTAATTTCTTTGTATTGTACTCTAGCGTCCTGATAACGTTTACCCTCTCCTTTTGTACAGTTCCAGAGCATCTCAATAATCTGGGTTTGGTTGTGTCTCTCCTTTAATTTATTAATCAGCTCTAGTGCCTGCTGCCTTGTTAAGTTCAAGTCCGTATAAGACGGTTCTGACGGTTCTGAACCATCCCTAGAACTGCTGAACCCTACGCGCCGCAAGGGTTCTAGCGGTTCGGATGGCTGATTCCTCGGTTCCACAGTTCTGCTTGCTGGGGCTTCTGGTTCTAACTGATAGAGCCGTTCAAGTTGTCTCTTGATGTCAGGCTTTGAAGCAGTGAAAACCTCTTTCACTTCATGGGGGACTAATTCTATCGTAATCGGAGCCGATCGCACTGGTTCAATATTGCGGGGAACCATCCCTTGAGGGCGAAATACTACATGATGACCATGGGTAGGATGTCGATACTGCACCGACTCAAAGACACATGGATAAGCGACCTTCTGTAAGCTCTGGGGCATGTATTTCTTGATATCTTGGCAGTTGTAAATCATCTTGCCCAGATAAATGATGGAGTAGTTACACCGAAGGTAACTATCAATTCCTGCCTCTTTAACATTCGGTGAGTGCATGATGAAAATGACAGCCTTATTAAACTTTCGACAAGCAACAGAAAACAGCTTGATGAATTTATCTGCTAGCCCTTTAGTCTTTCCACTCAGATTTAAATCGTGACAACGGATTTGTATCCAGTCATCACAAATGATGATTATTGGTGAAGTGTCCCTTTCTTCGATACTTGTCATCAAAATTTGCATCTGAGCAAAAATGTTTTCCATGGAGACAATCCGATAAGCCCCTCCCCAGTCGGCGTTCGGGTCGTTGTGAGGGTCGAAGACGATCACGGCGGCATCTTTTAAAAAATTGCTTATCAGATATCGTGCAAGAGAACTTTTTGCAGCCCCTTGATTCCCCACGATGAGAATTCCTTGATTAGAGGCCATTATTTCTTGAGCGGGGAATTCGTGCAGCTCATGGCTACTAGAATCTGGGGAGCCCGATACACCTGTTGAGGCTTCAGGGGCTGGGGGGAGGTAACCGATTGGCATTGACCCTGGCAAAGCCTTCTGGTCCTTTTCTTTTTCTCTGTACAGCCAGAGAATAAAGGATGTTGGGCCCCCGACCCATAGCAAAATAAGGAGGGCGAAAATGATTGGCATTGTTAAACTCCAAGGTGAGTGGTTGATTGTGAGGCTTGTAAAAGACGACTTTAACAAGCCTCTATTTTTTTCAACTTCCTAAGAGAGCATCCAAGTCTGAGATTGCATCATGGTTGCTCCTTGATACCAGTGTGGTACCAGCCTGACTATCGTTGGTGCCAGACCGACTGCTGTCAGTGTCAGGTTGATTGCTATTGGAGCTAAACTGACTGGCGATCGAAAAACGCAAATGCGGCTCACCCTCAAGCCAAGCTATAAGCTGCTCACCGGTCTTGTCGAACACAAATGATGCTGCTGCTGACATTGACGAATCACCTATCAAAGGTTTAATCCTCTTCAGTAAAGCCCGATCGCGCTCATGCAGATGGAGCTGGGTGGGAATGCGTGGCTCGTTCATTAGGCCGCCTCAATACTCTGCTTGTGTTCTTCTCCCAGGACCATGCCCCGGACATTTGCAAACCTGGGATCCCCGATGACGGCAAAGGTAGAAAGACCCTTGACCCTGTCCGCAATCAGCATGCTGCTCCCTCCCGTTAGTACGAATTTGACAATCCGTGCTCGCTGGGGTTCATACTGAGCCTTGACAGCCCCGACAATTCCCCCAAACCAAGGGGTAAGGTATTCGTCCAACCACGGCTTCCATGTAGCATCAGCCTGAAACCCGTAATAATGGCTACCATTTGCAAAACCGTCCATAATCACGCCGGCATGGGGGCGGGTTCCTAACACTTTGGTTAGACGAGTGTCGAAACTAATTGAGCTGGCAAGGTCATAAGCTCCACCCTTGAGGTCAACTGATTGATCAAGGATCTGGCCAGAGGCATTAAAAAGTCTTGTCAGCGAAGTCCCGCCCCCAATATCAAGGAGGATTGTGTAACCTTCGAGGGGAATTAACCCTTCTGCTTTAGCTTGTCGCCAAGCTCCCAATCCTTCAGGCTCTACTGTTACATCCTCAATGTGGGCGATGTACTTGCTGCGGTTCCGCGAAAATACGTGACATCCTTGTAGTTGTTTCTTGATGTCAGCAGCGACAATGCCAGGGGTTGGGTGGGACGTTCGGACGGAAAGCTGGAATTCTTTAGGCAGAAAATCACAGCACGCCAATACTGACAGCAAAACATTTTTAGACTTATCTCCTTCCACTGCATGGGATTGCTTGCGATATTCGTAAGCTCCGACGCCAACGTGCCACTGCTGACCCTGATATTCAATCAGAGGACTATTGGGCTTTCCTTCTAAGGGCTGCCGTCCTTGAGGTAACTGAAATTGAATCGATCGGATAGCACGGGTCTTCCTCCCATCCCAAAACTTCAGTTCGTAATTGCCGATATCGACAAAAAGTTTTATTTTAGTCAGTTTGTTCATCTTTTCCCTCAAAATATCTCTAAATAACCATTAGGATCAACCGTCACCAATCCACGCTTCTCTAGTTCCAAAAATGCAGCAATATAATGATTTGCTGCCGGAACCCCCTCGTACCCATCCAAAAACTCATCTTTGGATATTGATCCTTCAGCTAAGTTAATCTCTAAATCTCGTAAGACCTCCCGTTCTGCGACAGAGTCGAAGCGGAAGATCCTGGCTTCTCTTAGCTGTTGATGAAATTTAGTTACTCGCTCCTGCTCGGTCCGACTACGCTGATAAAAGCCGCCGACAACTATCTCACGAGCCAAGAACTGACAGACTACACGTGTTAGCTCTAGCTCAATGCAGGAGTGCTCTAATATCCCCATGTCGATAAAAGACTTGAAGAGATTGGCACTTAGTTCTTCAATGGTGGTTTTCCTCATGGACTTACCTTGGCCTCCTCTTCTTTGAGCGCATGTAAACGATTGGCGCACCAGACTGCCAGATTGAGATTGTCGCGATCGGTGAGCTGCCCCTGCTTGCGCGTCGCCTTTTCTTCATAGCCAAAAATGACTAGCCAATTCACTTGTTTAGCCTTGGCTTTCATCGCTAAGCAGGAATTACCTTCAAGCAAACAATCCTCACTACCACAATGGTTGATCGCCTGTCGCAAGGTCATATTTGTTAACCAAGCAAAGGATAGAACCTCCATCCAACCCCACAACTGAGTTTCGCTTGCTTGCTGCCAATACTTTTGACCTAACAGGTTCTCAAACCCTTTAGGGATTTTCATCGTTGTCCTCCTCTGTTTGCCGATTGGGTGTGGCCTGTTTTCAACAAGACCCCACCTCTCCTATCATCTACCCCCTCACTGGGATAAGGTTGAGGGCAAGCCCTCCCGACTTTTGGCTACCATTAGCTTGTATCGTTCTCGATCGCTTTCAGCCTGAGTGATACTCTCCATAACATGACGATCCAGCATGGCTTCGGTGATCAAAGCCAAATCATAGAGAAGCATGAGATCCACACATCTTAGAGTTTCTGGTTCCATTAGCCTGTCAGCCTCGCGAAGCATCTTAATTGCTACGCGGAAACCATCTGAGATAATTTCCCCCACCTCTTCAGGACTGTAATGTTTGTGATCAAGCAACCGAGAAACCCTTATCAGATCAATATGATCCGATGCATTATCATTTTCAACCTTGTATTTTTGGCACATAATTACTCACTGTCACAAAATTCGCGACTCAACCACAAAATCCGCTGGCCTGCCCAGCACAAAAACTCGTGCAAGTCTACTATGTCAAAATCTTGTTCATCAAACTCTTCTATGAGATGACTATCAAGTGTCAGAGCTCCTTTAGGTGGGTAGGGCCGATCCCATGGGTCTGTATAGCTGACCGCTGACCCAATACCTCCATAAGCAGCGGGTATCCTAAGATACGAGCAAACCCCTTCCGTCCAAACCAGCAGTTTTTTGATGCTGAGGGATTCCCAATAATCTCGGGAACAGAATTCAAACAAATGCCCGTCTGGCATCAGCGGTTCTTTATCTAATGTGATCCTTGGCATTACTTACTTCTCCCAAATGATGCTACGAAATAGCCACAAGAGCTGACGACTCCCCCAGTTAAGGAACTCAAAGAAATGTTCAATCTCAAAGTTTTTGCCATGAAAATATTCCCAAACATGCCCTGAACCACTGAGATCAATTTGTAGCTCATCAAGAATGACCCCAAATCTGGCAGAAAGCCCTTCAACTTCTTCTTCTTCGAGGTCAAGAACGATTGTGGCCCTGATCACTTCATCAATGTACGAGCTGAGCGCATGGATCCATCGGGCCAACTGTACGCTGTCGAGAGATCGCCAGTAATCCTGGGGGCAAAATTCAAACAACCCCTTGGCTGGTATCTGCGGCGCCTTGTCTAATATGACTCCTGACATTACTGATATCCTCCTGCCCATCGCTTCCTTGCCCTTGCCGGACCCCAGTATAGGTTGGCTCCCTTCGTCCGGGCCCTTTCGAGTCGCCTCATGTACTCGCCCACAATCTTTGCCACCGTTTCTTGGTCAAGGTAGACCTTATCTCCCACGTAAGCACTCATCGTTACCTTGAACTCTGCCTTTTCTGTCATGTCCCTTACCAATTTTGTTTGCTTATGAGGGGGTACTCAGGTACTCCCTCTCTTTCTCATCTGCATGTAGACACCGGTAGTTAGGCTACCTGCTCTAACCAGGGCCTGTTTTGTTTACTGCTCGGGTGGGGGTATCCTAATACCCCCACTTCTTCGATCCTGCACGCTGTCACCGGTGCTATATCTTCTCCTGCTCGCCCTCTGGTGATTCCGATTTTTTAGATTGCGGATAGTCATCCGGGATGCCAGTGGTATCAATGCCAAAGGCTCCGCATAGTGCCTTGAGTGAAACATTAAGCTTCCTCGCGGCAGAGATAACTGTTGCAACAGGAGTCATCTCCAAACTGTGAATCTCCTCTACAGACCTGTGTTCATTTGATGGCCCTGGCCGCTGACCGGTAGGCTCTCTCCTTAAAACGTCGTCAATCTCCACTCCCATAATCTGAAAAAAGACATCAAGAGATATTTCACACATCCGGCAAGCACTGACGATTTGCTCAAGGGTGAACTTTGGCAATGTCTTTCCAGACAGCCATCTACGATAAGTAGACATTGAGATCCCGAGATTAACGACGAATTCCTCTCGTGACATGTCAGTATGATCGACCCTCAACATTTCCAACGGGGCATCACCTTCTCTTGTGTGGTTTTCTTCTTTCTCCATTATATACTGTAACTGTCATTCTGGCTAGTCAAAAAGATTTTTAATTGGGGTTGACATTTTCTCTATGACCATCCATAATGAATATAGGTAGACAACACACCCCTAGAGACTGGCACGGCAGATACCCGACGACCAGTTCATAAGGGGATTGTCTACCGAAAGCCCTAAGTTGTCAGCCCACAAGGGGTTGAGAGTCCAAAGAGTCAAGTTCGTTACTTGTCGGGCCCACCTAAAGGCGGACAGCTAGGAAAAACCTTAAATTGTTACCCTGTAAGGGTCTGAGCGCCCAGAGACTCAAGCACACCACTTGTTGGGCCCACCAGAACAGCTAGCGATTAAGGACTCTAAAACAACAGGCAAGCACCGGCAGGTCAAAGGATAAGCGCCTTCACTTGCACCGGTGGAAGGATTAAAGCTGATGTAGTTATTGCGATCGGCTAAAGCAGGCATGGACTCTGTCCAGCCAAAAACGTGACTTAAATATCTCAGGAGTAAAAATGAGCGAGTCTTTGAACGTGACCATAGAGTTGCCTTGCGATTACGACAAGGAAATGCCCCCAGTTACTGTGACGATCGTGCCCCCCGGGGAAAAGCCAGGCTATCCAAAGCCAACACCCATATATGAGATAGGCGAAGCCGTGGACCCCGAAGGCGGGATAACAACCACGGACAAACCGGTGGAACCGGTTAAGCCCCCAGCAGAACCCATCAAGCCCCTGGCAGAGCCTGCCAAGGCATCCGGTTCTAAAGTCGAAGCTAAGTAGGAAAAGACAAGGGGGCGACCTGGCGCGCAGGGGGAAGAAAGCTAGAACAACACTAGCGAAACGAGGGCTGAGTAGGCACCACAACCTACCGTTATCCCACTAACGATCTATGCGAGTTGGGCGGTTTTAACCGGGCGTAAATGACAATCCCTCTCCCAAAATTCAACACACAATCGAGGCTATATGCAATTACAGCGGCGAAATGCGAAAACTGACCTAATCCATGTCAGAGAAGAAAACGATTCAGACACTCTGATCATGCGCGGGCATGGCCCTTGGATGCCCGGTCGGAATTTCAACCCAAACGTCGGAACGTACTATGACGCCAACTTGTTTGTTATGCACGTAGAAGAGAATGGGCAACACAAATTCATGGCGCGGCTCGATCAGGATGGCAACGCTCCGATGGGCAGCGGTGGAACGAGTCCCTCAGTTTGGGGAGTTCTTTCAATTTGGAATGATCAAGGGCAGTTAGTTTTCCAACAAGGCTTACTAAATGACAGCCCCACTGGCTTTGTTCCTCCCGGAGCCTATGTTTTTCATGCAACCTACGAGATCCCTGGGCAACCGAATACACGGCGCTTTGCGGAATTTGAGGCCGCTTTAATCTAGCTCGATTGATTTAGCATCAACTAATTAGCCAGGCTGCGGGGTGAACCAAAAAGGGACGCTGGCATAACAAAACCCGCCCATGATTTATGTTTAAGGTTGTCATCAAACTTTTTGAACCAGCCGTACATCTTGACCGAGTACGAAAAGAGCAACTAGCAGACCCTTTCAATCATCCGGATCGCTATCGTCTTTCACTCGGACTTATGGAAGTCCTGGATGGAGTCCCCTATTGTAAAGAGTCACGAAAAAAAGATTTTTATGCATTTCCTGACAATTTTTGCCCACGATACCTGGGAGAATATCCAGCGATAATCCTTGGGCTAAACGGATCAGAACTTTTCGGTGAGGATCGATTCTTACAATACGATCGGACTCCCGTAATCTTGCCATCTGTTTTTAACCTTCCACTCCCGCTAATAAAGAAGTTAAGAGAGCGAGACTGAAAATATCATGAAAGAAAACAATCGTTATTTTGTTTGTAGTCCCCCAGGAATGCCCAATCAATTCCTGACCGTGACAGCGGACCAAGCTAAACGAATAGAGAGAGATCCTCTATATCTAAACTCTAAAACTCCTGTCAGCGATTGGGCTTTTGATAGATTGTCCGAAATATTTGAAAAGGATGGACAAATGTTTTATGACTTCCAGGAGCTGTCTCAAGAGGAAGGAGACAAGCTCCAAATAATGAGGGACGTTTTAAATGGTCTAATCAAACCGAAAGATCCAAATGCAAAATAATAACTATCGAGGAGAACTCGCTGATACAATAGTAATTGTCAGTTCCTTAATAATCTTCGCCATCCCACTATTTCTAGTAATATCCAGCATGTTACATTGAACAGGTGATATGAGCGATTCAAGAGGGGAATGCAGCAGCGGCTATCAAAGAATAGCGAAAATCAAATGTATACAGGAATAACTCTATTCTCTGGCCTTGGATTGGCCGACATTGGCTTAAAAAAAGCAGGCGTTAACGTAGTTGGTGCTGTAGAGATCTCCCCGGCTATAGCTGAATGGTATCAACGCAATAACCCCAACTGCCAGATGATGATCGGGTCAGTAGAAGAGTTTGATTACCGCCTATTCTCCGGGGTAGATCTACTCCACATGTCCCCACCATGCCAGCAATACAGTATTGCTAGGAGCAAAAAAGATCTCCCCCGCCATAAAGGCGCAGATGCTGGACTTCTGACATTCAAGGCGATCGAGCAAATCCGCCCCAAGTTCATTACCTTAGAGAACGTTAGAGGCTATGCTCTGGCTAAACCTTATTCAGAACTCAAACAGTTCTTGTGGGACTTGGGATACTGGATAAATGAAGAGATCGTAAACTGTGCGGATTATGGAATTCCCCAGTCAAGGATTCGACTTATTACTCAGTGGATACGGAATGATGCTGTAACCGATCATGCCGTCATCCAATACCAGACCCTGTTTGGGGAAAAATTTTGGGGCGGGCACCCTCTGCAAAAACAAGAGCACAAAGGCTGGTACTCGGCGATCGAAGATCTCATTCCCTCACTACCAGAAACTAAGTTAGCTCCTTGGCAAAAGAAAAGACTGCCTACAGAATTTCATGGAGATCTTCTTGTTGGTGACCAACACGAACGCCCCCGTACAACAGAACAACCAGCCTTTACCGTCTGCATTAAAGGCCCCCCGCGAGCGTTCTTGATCCGCAGGAATGGACAGAAATCACACTCAAAATTTGTTGAGATTATTTGCGAATCAAGACCATCCCCCACAATCCTGGCATCACAGAATATTAGTGGCAGACAATTTGATGGGTGGGACGGCCAGAAGGTTGTAGAGATTACTCCCCAATGCCTAGGAAGATTTCAGACACTCCCCGATTCTTTCCAGCTCCCAGAGAAGAAATCCCTGGCATCTATTGGCATCGGGAATGGTGTCCCCTGCGAGATGATGCGTCAAATCGCCTCAAGATTAATCAGTCCCGTCAACTCAACAGATATGACCCCACCGATTATTACAAAGGGCAAGCCAAAATGGACTACTGATGATTGGCGGACTCCAGATGAGGAGCGTCAACCAGTCGTAACCCTGGTAAAGCAAGCATTGGGTGGCGTGATCGGACTTGATCCTACAGCAGATTACAGCAAGCTTATCCCGGCTCAACGACATAGCACTAAGGCCGAAGACTGCCTACCATTAGATTGGGAATCACCGGCTGGAACCGTTTTCCTAAATCCTCCTTACTCCAACCCCTTGCCTTTCATCAAGAAGCTGATCGAGCAAATGGACCAGGGACTGGTAAAAGAGGCGATCGTGCTCCTGCCCCTTCGCTGCATTGGCAATCAAGGGACCGGTAAGATTATCAAAGCACGGGCAAAAGCCCACTGCGTGTGGAACTGGAATGGTCGGCTAGCATTTCTAGCGGAGGATGGCATCCCGAGAAAAGGACCTGATTTTATCTCCTGCTTAATTTATTTTGGAGACATGGAGGCTCGATTTATCGAGACATTCCATGACTATGGGGTTGTCTCCCGCTTTGACAAAGGCAATCGAAACATGAGTACCAACGGGGCAGTGATCACCGGTACAGAAGAGATAAAAAGCCCATTAACACAAAGTGAACTCAATAAAAAAGGTCTCTGTGATTATGTTATTAACGTGGCCTCCGGTTGCCTGCACGGCTGTACCTTCTGCTACGTACCGTCAACTCCAGTTATCCGCTTTAGGCAAGGCTATCTCCAGAACAAGGGAGTAGAGAACCCCCAGCAAGACTGGGGGAAATATCTGTTTACCAGAGATGCGATCGCTCAACAGTTGGATAAGGCTCTAGCCAATAAGCGCACTTGGCTAGAGACCCCAGCAGGAAAAGGCGTAGTCATGCTATGCTCAGGTACAGACCCTTACCAAAACCAACGGACTGCGGCAATCACTCGGGCTTGTGTGGAAGTGTTGCTAAAGCATGGCAAACGGGTTAGAATCCTCACTCGTAGCCCGTTATGGACTCAAGATTTAGATATCCTGGTAAGCCCTCTCGTAACGGTGGGGATGAGCTTGCCCCATTTGGACGATCGCCTTAGCCGCCAGATTGAACCAAAGGCCCCACTACCCAGTGATCGCTACCGGGCATTAGAAAAAGGGGCCGCAACAGGATGCCGGTTGTTTGTGGCCATGGCACCCACTCCTCCCCAGATGGGAACAACAGAGTTCCTAGAGCATTTATCCAAACTGAAAAAACTCAACCCAGAGGTGATATTCTGGGAGCCGATCAATGCCAGAGGGACTAACGGCTCACGAATGTTAGATGCTGGCTTAGATTTTGCACAAGATATTTCCAGCACCCAATCCTGGGCGGACATTTTTGTGAGACAATGGCGAGAGCTTAACGTTGCTGCTTCATTAGCTGACTGCCAAGAGCTACTTCACATCTGGCCCGATCGCGCTCTGAAAGGATATATTCCCGACAATGAAATAGAATCATGGTGGTCACGGCCCACTAAGGAAGCATGGCCATCCGCTATAAACCAACCTCAATCAACCACTACTACTATGTTTAGAGAAGAAGATCACTACGATTTAAGTGAAAATATCGAAGCCTTCAACCGGCACATCCCACTCCTGGAGCCCCTAACTCCCCCGATCGCCTATTTACCACAAGCTCCTGATACCTTGATCACGTCATCAATTGACGAAAGGATCGCCGCCCTCACCGAAGAGATCGAGAGCCTAGAGGAACAAGCGCGTATCCGCCGGGAGGAGATTGTTCATCTGCAAGAACAGGCCAAAATTCAACTAAGATCGGAGTTTGAGGAAAAACTAAAGGAGCTGCAAGAATTGTTTAAGCGGGCTTCCCAATACGGCCGAACAGAGGATTTCTGTTGTGAGTTGAAACGCTTTCACGATCAAGTATGCCCAGGTTCTTGCAAAGGAACTGAGGATACAGATGAGGCGATCGCCCCCGTGTTACCCCAACAAGACCCAACCGTAGATCTCAACATTCCCGAAGTCGAAATCTCGCCATTGCCCCCCTCTGACCCTGAAAGAAAACCACTGTCATCTCTGGACTATCCAGAACAAGACAGTGACTCTTATAGTGAGAGGGAAAAAAGTATAGAAGCTTCCTTTGATTCTAACCTTAAAAAAGAAGAACTGCAACTTTCACACGGGGAAGACACCGTGTTAAAGTTCCAAAGCGCGGCCCAGGCTGAGATTTGGAAAGGATGGTTTACTACCCTGGTAGGTCAACAGCTCGGGGAAGAAGTTATTGTTACCCGTCACAAGCGATCAAGGAATCTGTACATCAAAAACTTGACGGTCAATGAGCTAAAAATTATTGACTATTTAGAACTGCCAGAAAATCTCCCCACTCCTTTAGCAGCTCATGAAATGTGGGAACTCGCAAAAATAGAATCCGGAATTACAGAGGATAAATAAATGAATCTCAACACAATAGACAACCCCTTGGCCCTGAGCAATCAGAAGTCTCCGCAAATGACCCATCCTTATAAGGCTCTTATGGCAGGATTTCCCGGGGTCGTTGCTCTCTACCTATTGGACCTCCGCCGCGAAGGATATCCCTACGTAGACATCTATGCATCTGACCCGCGTAGGCTCAACATCCAACAGCAAGACTTGATCGGCAAACCATATAACTGGCATGGAATCTCGCCAGGGGTGGGACTTCCCCGTCAACGGGCAATAGACGAGTTCATTGCCAAAAAATACACCGCTGCCAGCTATAGCTATCAATTCTGGGATAAGGGAACACGATGGGAATTCCTCTGCCGCCTAATCACGCTGCCATCAAATTACCTCCTGTTGATCGTTTCTGATGCCGACCCCAGACAGTGCTGGTATTGGGAAGTCACTCAGCAGCCCCTGGAAACTCTGGGGCAAAGTACAGACGAAGACTATGACAATGACAGTCAGCTCTTAATCGTGACTGATGCAGATCCTAGTCAGTGGCATTGGAAGGTCACACAGCAGACCCTCGGACAATGTATCGATGACGACAACGAAGATGATGATTTTGACGAGGGAGATCTAACTTCCTAGCATTATCATCAAGCTGGGTAGTAAACTGCAACACCTAGCCGTAGCCAAGTGCTGCGGCTCTAAAAGATATATGTCTCAGAATCCCATGAATCACGCCACCCGACAATCCCCCAAAGGGACTACTAGCATGAGGGGAGGTTCCACATGACGTACATCCCCAAGAACATAGGCGAACTAGTTAAAGCGTTAGGTAAGGAAAAACACCGCAACGGGAAATACGAATGTCCTAACTGTGGTGAGATCCATCTGTCCATCGCCCGGGACAAGAAGCAGTATGACTGTTACAGCTGTCACGAGACAAGCAAAATCCTCTCCTTACTCTGGCAAGAATGGCGTGACCAAAACAACGGTCTATACGAGCCACGGAAGCGCGAAGAAAGAATCCCTCTAAAGGAAGAGGAGGAGCCCGAAGTTCTATTTTTCGACGAATGGGATGCTGCCGGTCGGTCTTTAAGCAAATGGCTTGGGTTATCCCCCAACGCCCGAACTGCCTTAGCAGAAAGGGGCTATGATGCTAGTACAATCAAGCAGATGGCACAAAATGGCTGGTTTAGTATCCCCGCCGGAAGGACAGAAGTTACACATATAAAGGATGTCCCCGAGAACTTCCCAGGGACTCAATGGTGGCAAGATGACACAAACCTAAAAACCCAATATCTATGCAGTCCCCGGATTGAGACTCAACCTGGGGAATGGGAAAGCAGAGAAGCGATCGCGATTCCGCGTTACCGGTGGGACGGCTTCATAACGGGCTATCAGTTGCGACTAATTGGGGCCCATCTAAAAAAGGACCAGCGCTACCGGTTCCTATATGGCGGGGCAAAGGGAAGTCAGACAAAAATATTCACCATCGATGGAAGGGAGGTCTCAGAAGGGGCCTTAACAGTTTGTGACTCCCGCAAATTGTTTAGGCGGGGCGAACTGACTATTGACGCCTTGAATTTCGTTGAAGCAAATCTGAAACCCCACATCTGTTCCTATAAACATGGCGGCATCTGGGTTGGGGCAAACAGTAACACTTTTGCGAGCAGCCCTGCTCAATTGCAAGAAATAGCCCTGGAGGCCCGATCGCAAAATATCAAAATATTAAGATTTCATCTCGATGCTCGGACCTTGCCCTGCGAGAAAAAGCCCGAGGGCAACCCCGGGATCTTAATCAACTGGGCGAAACTAGCTCAATACTTTTACAAAAACTATCCTGAATTTGAAATTGAAGTCTACGTCTATGGGGATATGGATCCAGACGAGGTTGACAAGATTTCTCCAGAGAACTGCCTAGGGAGTTTCAATGCAGTCTTCGCAGCCGCGCTGAAACGATCGCGCAAGCTGACCAAGGCGGCCAAGGCTCTCATTAGGGGCGATCGAGATTGTGAGTGGGTACAGGAAATCCGGAAAATCCAGAGGTGGCTACACCGTAAGCTGTTAGGCATTCTCAATGACCGGGAGCTGCAAAGAATCAAGGCGAAAACGACTACTGCGATCGTACTGAGATCGCAGTCAAAACACTGGGGGGACACTTACCTGTACGCCTGGCCAGTGGAGGGTCCGCCTTACTTGCTCTACGATCCGAACAACTCAGACAGCATCAACTACACCCGGCACAAACATTCCCCCACCGATTTAATGCCTCCCATCTGTCTAAGTTCCACAGAGCATTACGAGGCATTTCACCGGGACGCCTACAATATGGGATGCCAACATTTACTGAATATAACAGAGGCTGGCGGGGGTAAATCTCATAACACGGCTCTGCTCGATCCTGAAGCGATCGGGATTGAGCGTGAAAAAATTAAGTTTACCGATGAAAATGGGGATGTCAAGGAAGAGGAAATAGAACCTCGGATCCTTTATTTTGTGGATTCTCCAAAAAACCCCACGAACATAGCTCTAGAGGAAAGGACAATTCCTTTACCGGCGAGGGCAGAGGAACTATTTGAGAATCCGGAAAAAACAACCCCCAAGGGTAACAGTTACATTCATTCCAGCGATCCTAATGGAAATTACATTCCTATTCCCCACAGTGGCAACTGTGGCTACGCAAGTCACCACAGTTATCTAAACTCATTAGGTTACTCTCCAGAAATTAGATACGGCGCGATCTGCCTGCAATGTCCTGCAATGATAGGCAGAGAGAAGGAGTTGAACTGTTCCCATCATCGCAGTTCCCTAACAATCAAAGATTCCCAGACCGGAGAGGACATAGAGTTCCCTTTTGGCTTTTTATCTGAAAGAGTAGAGACCCTCAGTAAAGAGAACGCGATCAGACTTCACCACTCCCAAACCCCGCCAAAAGAAAATATTGATGCAGGTCCAGGACGGCGCACCGGCATCTCAGACGTTACAGACTTGGTGATCCATGATGATTGCATCCCTCAGACCTCTAGAACCTATTACATTACCGCCGCCACCTGTGATAAAACCGCCCGGATTTTAAGACACAATCATGAAGTCGCTATTCAATCGGGAGACCCCAATGACGTTACCAGGACAGCTCAACAGCTGAAAGCCTTTGATCCATTGCTAACACGTCTCGGAGATTACATAGAGAAGGCTGAACCAGGAAGATACGGGATAGGAGATCCGGAAGTGCGATCAGATATGGCCCAAGGCAAAGCCCCAAATGACCCCACTATCTGGACAAAAACCTACAATATACTTGCTAGGGCACCTTGGAAATCCTCTGAGTTTGATACTTACACCATCAACCCTGATGACCATAGCTACAACACAATATTAATGAGCTTGAGAAATTCATGCTCAGGGTTGGGGAGTAATCTTGGGGAAATTAAAAGTCTCATCCTAGAGAACAAGGGTAAACCTCCAGAGGAATCCCTTAATGCCTTGCGAGGAACCGCAATCCCGCAGTTTTTACGCCCGTTAATACTGGCGGGTTTAGGTTATGGAAGCTTCAGGATTGTCCATGAGTTTGATGTAAGTACGCAGAGATGGAAAAACAAATTAGCTATTACGATCAAAAACCGCAGTGAGGTAAAAAACTCTCGGGGGGCTTTTAATATTCAGCTAGACGCCACAATGAATCAGCATGAATATAGCCAGCTCTATGGGGTGCAGAAAAAAAATGTCTGGGTAATGCATCATTTACCCATGGACCACAGTAATCTAACAGTCTTTCAATATCAGGATCTGGGAAAGCTAGCCTCTAGTACCTGGTCTCAAGATATCTTCGATCGCCTAACTGCGACAATCTCCTTCTGCATAAAAAGCCATACTCAATGGGCTATAGACAATGGACAAGACCCAGAGGGGATTGGCTTGATCGCTCCTAAATGGCTGATAAAAACTGGATTTTTCGACCAATTTATTCCCAGATCACGACAAGGATGGTGGTTTGCCCACACCCGGGGGACTAATATATGGCAAAATTGCCACACATTATATTGTGTCGGCTCCCCTCGTTCGTGTCTCGGCCAACTTGCCGTTGACTGGCAAGTGCGCACCGGTGAATCAGTAGATCTAAACAATCAGGATAGGCACCCAGATTTTCGACGCTGGGCAAACGGTCTAATCCGCAAAGAGCAGATTCAGACGACAGCACGTCTGCGATCGGGGCGAACGGAAGGCCCAAAAAATCTTCACTGGTTCTGCTCAGAGTCTTTGACATTCTTGGAAAAGAAGTTTCCCGGATGTAAAGTCAGTACCAATAAATCGCGGGAGCTTACAATCAAGGCGGCACCCAAGAGCGATCGGCACCTCCTGGAAATGGCAGAGGCTATCATCTCCTACTATGAGAACGACATTACCCCAACTCAACAGATGATCTCTGGGATGATTGACTGGAGCACGGCCCAGATTTCTAAGACTTGCAAGCAGATGATGCAGATATTGGTTGAGAGTGGTGAGGTCAAAATGGCCGGGCGTCAGTGGTTTAAGCCGTTTGTGCAAACTTTCATTTCACTATATAAAACTCTTATAGCGGAACGAAAGTTTTCTGATGGGGTGGAAATCACTGAGGCCATGAGGCGGTTTGCTGAGACTCTATTGCCTAAGCAGTTGCAATCATATTTAGACCGGCGAGAAAAAATTCTCGAAGATCAGAGTGGCAAAAATGACGAGTCCTTTCGTCAGCGGATTTTCGACAATGCTTGGCATGTTCTAGGGGGGATGATTCGCAGTGGCGTCCCTAACTCCACTGTCATTGAGAAGGTCGTCACTCTTCTTGGCTGGGGCGATCGGGTGGTTTTGTCCCAGGTGATGACGGATCTTTTCCCTACGAGTCCTGGCCTTGACGCTCTGGAATATGCGATCGATGTCCGTCCCGCTTTACTGGAGAAGGCAAAGGTGGCCCCTCCGGTAGTACGCGATCGACCTGTGCCGGTGGTCCAAAAGGTAGCAGCCCAATCCTCCGACATCCCAGTCAAGGCTTCCCTTTTAGTAGAGGAACAGCTAGATCCTGAGATGGAACAAGGACTTTTGGAGGCTTTTGATTATTTTGATAAGCGGCGACGCCAGCAGTCAGGATCATCAGTCGAATTTGTTGTTGAGTTTCTTCGGGGAAAAAATCGAATAAATCATGTCGAGAACCATGTTCATGTCAAGGACTGGATTAATGTTCTAAGGGCCTTAAAGGCATCGAGTTTCCCAGGTTTTGAATCTGTTAACATTTTTCAGCGTTTAGCTCAAGTCTCAACGAATGAGGAATTACATGTAACTTGTATATCGAGGGAGACTTGGGAAATGCTCCATTACGTGGATTGGGATGCTCAGCCGTCAGAGGCGGAAATAGTGGCAGCGCAGGAGAAAGTCAGAAATGGTCATATTTGAGGAGTTCATGTGAACGTTGTTTTATTTCCGTATAAAGACGGTTGACGGTAAGCCCTGTAGGGGACGAACATTATGTTAGACTTGAAGAGGTTCCCGCCGGACGCTGAGCCTTCATAAGGAACCTCTTCAAGTCCCTTGGGAGGATGAGAGAACATTCTTTGTATGGAACAGCTTATAGAAGATTGGGAATATCATTATTCCTTGGGGATAGTAACTCCCAGTCAAGTCGTTGAGCCTACACTACAGATCTCACAGCCAGTTTCCATTGCATGGCGAGTTCCTTTGAACACCGAGACTGAACTGTTGCGGGCTGTTCCCTTTTTCCAGCAGATATCGGAGATAGAAGATGTGGGCAGAGATGGATTGAGCGCTTATCAAATAGCGGTAAATGAGGGGTACTCTGGCACGGTCACTGAATGGCTAGAGTATTTAAGAGGGCCTGTTGGTCCAGCGGGAGAAAGAGGGCCTATTGGTCCAGCGGGAGAAACAGCATATGATATGGCTGTTGCTGATGGGTTTGTTGGAGATATCACAGATTGGCTAGAAAGCCTTAACGGTGATGGAATAGAAGAGTCCCCAATGGATGGGGTTCAATATGTCCGTAGAGATGGAAACTGGGAGCCAGTTCCTTTCTATAGTAAGGTTATAGCTGGGGAGAAGAGTTTTTATTGGCGGCTTCCCGACGGAACAGAGCAGAAAATATCTATTCTTATACAAAATAAAAGCATGCAAATACGTACAGATGATATCAGTTATCTCAATCCTTTTGCCGATCAGAGTGCCCACGGTCGGCAGATAGGGCAACCTGAAAGAAATTATTCAACGGGCTGGTTCTTAGACATAGCAAAAGATGACCTAAGCACGGATGGCCAGCAGTCTTTTAGGATCTTTGACAACCGGCATATCACAGTTCTTGGGAAAATTCCGCTCATTGGACCTTTCACTATTCAGGGCTGGTTCTGTACTGGTCACTATGATGGGCCTCGGCGTGATTCTGTGATGTTTGATTGGAACGCAGGCAATACAAACGGTTTGCGATTAGAATTTGATACTGACGATCCCGCGATCATGCGTTTGCATCAGCACAATGTTGGTGATATTATGTACCATCGTAACTTAAATACTAATTTTAGAGATCTTCAATGGCATCATTTCGCCCTTACTCGTGATGAGCATAACATTATGATGATGTGGCTTGATGGGCAGTTCATGCAAGCAATTAAAGAACCATACCCTTTTTCTACTACTACAAACTTTCAGTTCTTTTGCAGGCATAATGATGGTTCTTTTGGCAATTTGAATGGTTGGTTTAATGGGTTAGAAATAGCAACAGTTTGTCGATATACTCAAGCTATGCAAAGCACTGGATTTACTCCTGCTAAAGTAGTTACACTTGTGCCACAAACTGAGTTCTTATTACAAAATGATAAAAACATTCAAAGGTACGCAACTGTTGGAGACGATAGACCTTTGATTTTTAGAAATACAGCAAAGCTTTATTTTCTAGAAACAGATGCAGCACGAGCTATTTTGGGGACTTATGCGTTAAGGCATGATGGCGACAACAACGGCTGGATAACCTTGACCCAGTCAGCAGATTACGTAGCCAATCAAAATGACTTTGATTTTGAGTATAGTTTCTATCAGGTGAATGGGAGCCATAGCTACCATGTCGCTTGCAATAATCTAAGCACCACCTATGGACGCTTTATGTTTGGCTATGGGAGTGCTAGCAATACGACTCATTTAGTCTTTTGGGCTGGTGGATCGCAGGATTGGAATTTAGCAACTGAATTGCATGTAGTTGTCTCTTTACCCAAAAATCAGCTTCACAGAATAGGATTGCAGCGCAGGGGCAATATACTTGCCTTCTTTTTAGGGGGAAGACAAGTGCAGACGTTAACCATTCCAGAAGATTATGTTTGGTCCCTGGATTTTAACGACTTGGTACTGTTTGCCCATGACACGAGTGGCAATCAATTTGGTATGCAAAATCAAATCATCTATATAAAAGATGTTAATTTTACGATTCATTCATGAGCACCGATCGCCTAGTTTGTGTTAGTCTGAATAATATAGATCGACGGTCTAGTGACTTCCTGTTGGAAACTTAATATTGGAATTTTCGAGATGACCGAGAAAACTATTATTCATTCCCTGATTGGGGGGGGCTCTGTCCCCAAGACTATTATCCCATTATATCGAACAAGTTATGGGGCGAAAGTTTTGAGCCTTAAAGCCGATGTCTGGATTCCAGGTTATTCAATTGTCCCACTCCCCTTTTTAGATGAAGACAATACTCCAGAGCAAGATACGTTAATTTTAGTTAAAGACGAATTTGACAATGCTCAAATTTTCTTGCATCTTTTTTTAAGAGATCTGTCCACATGGCATTTTGTCCGTACATTTCCGCTTGTTAACAGAGGGACATTGATGATCCCAGATCTTTTAGCCTCGTATACTAATCACTGGGGATATTTTGCTTTACAAAAAGGTTATGTGCTCGGGGTTTGTTTTGAATTTATAGAGAAAGAACTGGATACATATGAATATATTACTGTTCGTGGTCATATAGAGGAGTCTATACTTCCAGGGACGGAGGAGGTGATAGATGAGTCCCCTGTAGAAGTTCCCGAGCTGCCTCCAATACCTACTAGAACGCCGCAACCGACGCCAGACCCATCTCCAACACCAGACCCGTCACCGGCGCCAGACCCATCTCCAACACCAGACCCATCGCCAACGCCAGACCCGTCACCAACGCCAGACCCATCTCCAACGCCAGACCCGTCACCGGCACCAGACCCATCGCCAACACCAGACCCGTCACCGGCGCCAGACCCATCGCCGACGCCAGACCCATCGCCAACACCAGACCCATCGCCAACACCAGACCCGTCACCGGCGCCAGACCCATCACCGACGCCAGACTTGATTGTTGTTGGGGTCAGTAATCCTACTTCAGTTGTTCCAGGGGGCACTCTTATTTATCAATTTACGGTCGCCAATGTTGGTAGTGCGATACAAGGTGAGATCTCAGTTTCGAGTACCCTACCTTCTAGTTTCGAGTATGAAAATGTGACTTTTAGTAGGGGAGGTTTTTCTACAGATGGGGTTAGTGATAATGTTCTCCAGTTTTATGGGGGGAGACTTGAACCATTAGAATCTGCTGATTTTACTGTATCTGGTACTGTTGCACAAAGTACATCTGTTGGGCAGATTGAAAACATAGTTGCGATCGGGGATGGGGATACTGTAATTACAATTCCCACAACAATTATGGAGTCTAGCCCAGGAAATCCAGAACCAGTAGAGCCGACTCCGACACCACAGCCAGTTCCAGATCCAGAGCCAGAGCCAGAATTACCTCCTATCGAATCAGAGTTAGAGTTGACACTTTCTACTACATCATCTGCGGTCCAGGTTGGGGGGACTGTATCGTATAGATTCCGTCTTGAGAATCTTTCTTCGAGGACAATAATGGGCATAAGCGTTGACAATGATTTTGTTGGCACGGGGGTGACGGTTGTTGGTGCAAGTGTAGATCCACCAGAAAGAGACTTTAGGGTTGTTAGTGCTAGAGGGTATGATTTCTTGGGGACGTTACTCCCTAGGCAAGTAGTCCGTTTGGATGTTGTGTTGATATTGCCTAATTCCTACACGGGGACATTACAATCTACGACAACGCTCCGAACCGATGACGGTCGTTCTAAAGAGTATGTGTATGAGAAGGGATTTTCTATAAGTCCTAGTTAAAAATGACTGAAAAAACAATAATCAAAACGATCACATTTGCCAACTATGCATCAGAGATAGTTCCAGTATATTTAGCTAGACAGCATTCAAAAGTCTTAAGCTTGAAGGTTCAATCTCGTCTGCCTAGCTATAGATTACATCAGTATCCGTTCAGCCTTTCCTTTGATGATACAGACGAATTGAATAGAGCAAGGATTACTACATATAATTGTGAGCATACCCAGGTTTTAATTAATTTATTTTTGATGGATTATAAGCGTTGGAATCTTATACGCTCAGAGCCTGTTGTTAATTATGGTGGGGTTATTGAAACTTTAGTTATCGAGCCATACATTAGTGATTTTTGCTATTTTGTTTTACAACGTGGATTTGCTATCGGCATTCACATTCAATGCTTAGAGCACCCTTTAATGCCTGGGGATGTAATTACCATTATTGGGCATGCAGAGACAGCAGAAGAATCCGCCCCTGTAGCGGATCTCATTCCTAGCCCTGAAAATATTTATTTTGCTGCACCTTCTTTGCCATTGCCCAAGCCCCGGGGTGGATTTATTTTAGATGCTTATCCAGATGCGATCGCGGGTTTTAGCTTGAGGAAGTTAACGGAACATTACAATGGTCCTGCTCTTCGTGCTCGTCGTGCGGATGGGGTAGACGCTGATATTGGATTTGATGGCGATCGATTGGATGTAGCGCAGTTATTCGACTTTGCATCAGGTAGTAGTGTTCATGGACATGTTGAGGTTTTGGTTTGGTACGATCAAACTGGGAGATACGGTCATTTGTATGCTCCCGATCTCTCTCTTGATGAAAAAAGGCCCTTGATCATGTCATACTCTAATAGAAGGGGATATAAAATATATAGCGATGCTTTAGGGTATAAAATAAAGAATGGAGAGCAGGTCCGTGATGATAGATATCGAGATCTTCCTTACATGGAGTTTCAGAGGGGGTCGTTTTTACGGGGAGCCGAGGGTGTTAGGATTCTCGGAGATGCATCTCGGAGATTGGTTGTAGTCGCTGGTCGGTTTGGTTTTGGGGAGCCTTATTTATGCGGTTTTGGAGGGACGGAAAGTCCTCAGTTTTACGGATTGTCCTTTTTTCGTCGATCGGGAAGACCTAGCCGCACAATGAAAGTGTTTTTGACTAATGGGAGGGATGGGAATTCTTTGTCTTTACGATATGGTAGCACGAATATAATTTGCGCTACGTATTATCAGAAAAGCAAGATCAATCATTTGTCTCTTAATGGAGGGGCAGACGTGGGGGGGGATGTTGATATGTCATCCGAGTTTCTTCTTGAGACTATTGACGGGCCTCTCGCTGTCGGGGCAACTTCTTTCCCCGTTCCAATAGAACAACAGCGGCAAGGGGATTTTGCTTGTTATGAATTACTGCTGTGGGGTCAAATAAATCCTACTGACAATTGGACCCCTGGCAGGGACACTCATTGGGACTTAGCTATTGATATGGATATATTTTATCCGACATTTGAGCCTTTTAGTAGACGATATGTGAGACCTGGGGGTAGAGTTTACGATGTTCAAAACATTAATTAAATCTTGGAGCAGCGTTAATAAATCTTGGGGGAAAATGGCCACTATAAGTGAAGCTTTTGATAATAGTTATCATTACCGAAACTCAATAGGAGTTAAGCTGTATCCAGGGATAGTAGATATTCTCCATCAGGCAAACCATAGTGGAATTATTATTTGTCTTAAGGCTTGGATGAGTCTGTATGAGCAGCATGTTGACGGGCGTCTTGGGTATACAGCTAAACCGTTGGGGATACCAGATGGCTCTAGCTTTGAGGATGATCGCGTAGTGAATTTGCAAAATGTTGCTAGTGACCGACGGATGCGGTTTTATCTTGAATTTCTTAAGGCTACAAGGATTTTTGATGAGCCGACGAGTCCTTTTGCCCCGCCTCGTAAACCATCTTTGCTTGGTATTGATTGGCTCTCTGAAGATACAGCAGTTTTGTTGGATTGGGCTGATTGGCATTTGCTGAGCCGATTCTCTATTCCCGTGAGAAATGTCCCTATTGAGATTGATTTGTTGAGCGAAGTGAAAAGCCGAGATGATTTAGGATATCTTCCCTTCGTCAAGGGAGATATCTTTGGAGTGCGGCTTTTGGTAGATTCATTTCAGGACAATCACCACTTATCCTTTGGAGATGCTATAAGTATAGTAGGCAGTATTGTAGATGAGGAGTTAGAATAATGTCATTGGCGGGTCTTTCTCTTGCTACGCCTGGTGTTCCGGGGGCTTTTGGCTATGGTGGGGGCTGGGCTTTGGGGAGTGGGTATGCTCCTTTGTCTGCATTGAGTGGAGTGGGGGCTTGGCTTGGTCATGCGGTGGGACCTATAGTCTCTGCTGGGGGTTCTGCTTTATATGCTGCTGGTACTGCTTTAGCCTATGGAACTGTTACTGTGGGTGGAGCGATCCTGATTGTACTACTCACTCCTAGCGTTACTGGAGACTTGACGATCTCCAGTCCCATAGCTACGTCTAGCCCTTATGTTGGGCCTCCTCTGCCTACCACTATTACAGAGACTATTACGAGAACTTTAACTAGAACGACGTACTTTTCCAGTGCGACGCTTGTCTATCATAATTGGAATGGTCTGATAGGAACAGCCCAGGGTATGTACTTAGCTGCTGTTCCTGATGGGGATAGAATTATTTGGCCTTATTTAAGTACCGGGTGGGTTAGTCAACGGGGTTTAATAGGAGGAGGGACTCCTTTTGATATGGGGGGGTTTATGCAGAAGGGGGGGGAAGTTTGGTTAGGGGCTGGCTTGAATACCCGGGACTCTTTCCTCCTGTGGTTTGAAAAAAGTTTCCCTGCTTCTTGGACAGACTTGGGGCTTGTGTGGACTCCGGATATGATGAGCGCGAACGATCCGCGTCAAGAGCATCGGTGGAAGTGGGATGGTTATGGATGGTTGCATCAGCCAAATTTGGCGCGTTACGATCCGGATGGGGTTGAATGGTTTGACGGAGGCATTCATCCAGATTTTTTGGATTATCTATATGTCCTCGGGAACTTTGCTCATTCCTTGGCTCAGAGAGGGGCATTCTTTAATGCGTCAGGGGAACTTCGGAAGACTTTTACCAATCTTTACGGGGGATTGACTCTTGTGATCAAGAGTGAGCGTGGTTTTGATGTCTGGAATTCTAAGCAGTTGAGTGATTACGCCTGGAAATGGTCTAATGGGGCTACCGCAGACCCTCGTGATGCGGTGCCAATATTGGAGGGTCACAGACCTCTCGCAGAGGAGTTTGTCCTTTGGGAGTCACCGCCACATACTGAAAAAGAAAAGGTTTCTACGATAACTCTTACAAAGACAAAGACGAAAATGAAGTGTTGCCCGTTAGTTCTTAAAAAGTTAAAAAAAATAAAAAAGATCCTTGCGACTTATGTTGTCCATGATGTTAAAGGATATTTCCCTCCGATCTGTTTGGAACGGGGGACCAAAAACCGTTTCACCGGGGAGCCGATTGTAGACTGGAACAACCGCCATGCTGTAAATAGTCTGGTGAACAGGATCTCTAGTGGGACCGTCCCCATAACAGTAGGCCCTGGTGGAGTTAAGGAGATTTATGCTGGGAAGGGGCTTGCTGGAATTGCTAAGATGATCAAAGCCCAAAACTTTCAGCAAAGTCAGACGGCGCTTGCTACCGATCGGGCTAAGGCTTTATGGTGTGAGGTGGCTGAGCCTGAACTTGAAACTAGGTTATTGGCTTCCGGTATAGAGGAAGATCAGTTGGTAAGCTTGACACCTACAACGATTTATGTTATATTGAATGTGGAGTATGATCCGACCCAAATCAGAAACTTCTGGCCATCTATGACGTCAGCACTCCCTGATAAGTTGTGGGCAGGGCATGTTCTATTTAAAGACTCTGACGGAAATTATTCGCCTGAGTATCCTGTTATCAGCAAGAATACCCGGCTTTTTTTGCCATTTCCGTCCTCGGGGATCTTGATCAGACCTGCCCAGGGGGTAAGGTATCGGGTCTCTGTTCGGCAGGTTGTGCCGACTTGATGTAAGTAAAAAGAAGAGGAGGGCTTAAATGTCTTCAGGAGATTTCATTATTTCTAAGTGTGAGGACACCCAGGATCCCACAATAGTATATAAGTGTCGGGTGCAGAAAGAGACTTTAGATGCGTCTATTGGCTCTGTAATGAATACAGAAGCTACTATGGACGTGAATCAGGCTGTTTCTGCCTGGATTGGAAAGAGTAATCGTCAGCTAGGGTTCCGTCCCGCCATTGCATATTTTAGATGGCAGGACGGACAAATCCCTGCTAACTATACTGGGCAAACTGGAAAAATCGTGCTTCTTACTCAAGCGGCATATAAGGCGGCTGTAAAAATGGGAGCAGAAATCACCTATCTGACTAAAATGGCGGATATAACAAGTGTGGATCCTTCTGATGCTAAATGAAGCAAGATGAACTTTTTGGATGGATTTCGTGAGGTTTGACAATGAGAAAGCTTTACTTTAAGGGCCCTTATAACCTCATAGCTTTTGAGGTTATCCCTGCGTTAGTGCAGGCAGGAATAATAGCACCTGTGACTGATGAAACTATCTTGACTTATCGTCCTCCTCATGGTCCTGATCGATGGATCTATGAGTGGTTGGTAGACGCTTTTGAGGAAGGAACTGAAAACTCTGAGGATGTCTCGAAGGAGAGTCTTGACAATTCTCAGGGTGTAGAGGGACTTGAAATATTGGAGTAACGATATGGTTTATGACCTATCTAGTTATGGCGCGATGATTGTTGATCAGAGCAGGGATTTGTACGTGCAGTCTCTGCTTGATCGAGTACATCCAGGCGATCGTGTTTTAGACTTGGGATCTGGTACGGGATATTTCTCGTTAATCGCTTTGAAGCAGGGGGCTAAAAAGGTCTATGCAATAGAGCCTGATGAGGAAGCGTTAAAATGGATAGATCCCTGTGCGGCGGAGAATAAAGTAGCCCCTGGCACTTTAACTGCCATATGCAAGGACATCAAGCGAGTGACCTTAGAGGATCTGGACAACGAGAAGGTTGATGTTATCGTCTGGGATACTAGGGGTACGATTCCACACAACTTGAGTGTTGAAACAGTTATTTCAGCGAGAAGATTTTTGAAGCCTGATGGTTCTATTATTGCTAAGAAAGATTTTCTGTATTTAGCATTAGTAGAAGACTCTTCTTTTTGGGATAAGTTGGCTTCTCCTTGGGTTAATGGAGGGGTCCGAGAGGTTAATCTGACGAGTTGTCGAAATGCCTGTCTCGATCGATTTTATCAATGTTCGCTTGAGGGAAGGCATCTGTTGTCGAAGCCAGTGTTGTTTCAGGAAATCGATTATGCGACAGTAGAACCTGGGTATGAGTTCAAAGGTTCAATGACTTTAGAGGTTGAGAAAAAAGCTCTTCTTCATGGGTTTGCCTTGTGGTTTAACTCCGAAATAGATGATGGGTTGTTTTTGTCAAATGAGCCTGGGGCAAAAGGGTCACGATTGTATAATCAAATGTTTTTTACTTTAAGGGAGCCGTGTTTTGTTTCTAAGGGTTATAAAGTGAACCTGAATATAAACACGTCTTTGTTTGAGTCGGAGAAAGGGATTATGGCGCGGGTGATTCGGAATGGCTCTATTGTGGATACAGATTCGCGATTGGTTATGACTTTCGACCAAGATGGATAATTAGTTGATCTGAGGACTAGCACATTTAGCTAGTCCTTTCCCTTGAAATAATAAACAGACAAAATAGAGGACTTATCCCCATGGTGGATTTGACAACTGTTTCGATACTTGCTATTGAGTTTGGCTTGGGAGCCTTGGTTCTAAAGCACAATCATGTGATAGATAAGCAAACAGATGTTCTCTCAGAGATTGATGGAAAGCTAGATCGAGAGTTTCAGAGATTGGAAGTTAGGGTGAATAACCTGTTGCAAGAATTTGATCGGGACATTAAAGAATATGCAACTATTAGTCATCAAATGAATCAGAGCTTTAAAGAGGCTAAAAGAAATATCGAGGTTACTTTGTTAGGAGTAGAAAATAAAAATCAGATGGTTTTGTCTAAAATTTATGGGGTTTTAGAAGATCTGAAACGTATTAGTTTTAGTTTACTATCAGAACTTGACATTAGGAGAAATAAAGAGGGTGAGTCTAACACGGGATAAAGAGGACGAGCTTGTTCGGGCGCTGGTTGTTGATGATGAAAGATTGACGAGAAAATTATATCAGTTGTACTTTCGCAAACTTAAATGGCTAGAATTTGAGTTCGCAGAGAATGGTGCGATCGCATTAGAGAAGATAAAAGGGACTTCCGTTCCCTCTTTTAACGTTATTATTACCGACATCAACATGCCAGAGATGGATGGGATTGAGCTGTTACGGCGTATTGGGGAAGACAAAAGTAGTAGGATCCTTCCAATTGTTGTAACTGCTTATTGGGGGGAATATCAAGAGGGTATAAAAGAGGTAGGATTTTACCGGATCCTTCCGAAACCTATTGACTTTGAACTGTTAGTCTTGGCGATTAAGCGTGGGTTGGTTCAGTATGACTTATTGAATAGGGACAATGGAGAAAGTTTGCGATCAAGCTGACTCGTCGTCAGTGTGCCTGGACAAACCGGATCAGAGAAAAATAGGTACGTCTATATTTTGTTTTGCCCCAGCATAGTGTCTATAAATTGTTTCTGGACTGTTGCCTACCAGTTTCGCGACATCCTTAATGTCCATCCCGCCTTCTAGACATATTGAGTTTAGGAGACTAATCATGAATCAAGCACATCAAAAAAAATCGCTAAACTTTTTACGGTCGTAGACCGTAAAAAGTTTAGCGATTGCGGCGGTTTTAGCTGTTTTAATGCCAACTAACTCAGCTCAGGCTGCAACCATAACCATTGGTTTTGATGAATTCAGCAACTTTGAAACTATCTCAGGTGATACTTTTATAGATTTAGGTGTTGTTTTTGACAACTCCTTAAGGATTTTCGATGGCAGTACCGGGGCATTGCCTCAATCTCAACCAAACACGGCAGCAAGGGCCGTTCCCTTTGCAGGAGATATTAGCGGGTTTTTCACAGAGACAGTTGATTTTATTTCAGTCTTTGCAGGGGATGGGGTCCGAGATATCGATACTGTAACTCTTCTAGGGTTCGATGAATTTGACAACATTGTTGCTTCTGACACTTTTTCAGCAGTCACAGCACAGACTTTATCCATCTCTGGTCCTGGGATCGCTCGGTTTGAGATTAACAATGTTGGACGGATTGCCATAGATGACTTTACCTTCAATACTAAATCAGTTCCTGAACCAGTTTCAGTTGTTGGTTTATTAGCCCTTGGTGCCGTTGGTGCAGGTTCGATGTTAAAGCGCAAGATGTTAAAGCGCAAATAGAATTACGGGCGTTGCACAATAACGGGATGATGGGCATAGTTGCAAAAGTTTGAAACCTCGACTATAAGCCACGTTCAGTTATGTGCCAAAATGGCATCATCCCCAAAATGTGCAACGCCGAATTACGCTTTGTGGCATCAAATAAAAGATTCGTAACGGGCGCAGCTAGCGGTTGAGGGGCCGACGAAGATGTGTTGTTTCACGGAAGGAAGATTCGAGGTTTCAGCCTTTCCCCTCCAACTTCTGGATGCGCCTATATTGAGTCCCAATGGCGGATGAGTTCGGCCACAGACCAAGCTTGGGCAACGGTCCCCCTAGGGGCGTGGGGCCCATCCCCATCAAAAATCTCGGAAACCGAACCCATGCAAGCTTGCTGCTGAAAATGCTCCAGTAAGGGTTGCCAATTGAACGGAAGGGGTTCATCATAGAAGCGTTGCCAACTCCTGACAAAGGGACCGATTAGCCAACTCCAAACTGTACCCTGGTGGTATGCCCGATCGCGTTCTAGGCGCGAACCCCCGTAACGGCCAATATACTCGGGATCCTCTGGGGATAAGCTGCGCAAACCGTAAGGCGTCAGCAGGCGATCGCGTGCCACCTGTAGGATCCGACGTCCCTGTTCCGCTGGAAACCCACAATGATGCAAAGATAGGGCTAATATTGCATTGGGGCGAATGCTGGCATCCCGCCTGTCATTCGGATCGATGCGATCGTAAAGATATCCCAACTGTCCATTCCAAAACTTTTGTAAAGATGCCTTCACTTGCCGGGCTTCTCCTGCATGTCTAGCGGCGATCTCATGATGCCCCAGTTGCTGGGCCCACTGAGCGATCCAGCACAAAGCCGAGTACCAAAGAGCATTAATTTCTACCGGTTTGCCTGGACGGGGGGTGATCGGGTAACCGTCAATAACAGCATCCATCCAAGTCAGGGCCACACCGGGCGCTTCCCAAGTCACCAATCCATCCGTAGCGTCAATGCAGATATTATAGAGAGTGCCGCCTCGGAAACCTTTGTAAATCTGCCGCACCACTGGATATTGTTGCTCCAAGAAATCCCTATCCTGGGTCGCTTCCAGGTACAGCCCCAAAATTTCAATCCACCACAGGGCCGCGTCGATACTGTTGTAAGCTGGTTCGCAACCCCGATCGGGAAAAGCATTGGGAATCAATCCCTTCTGGCAATAGCGACCAAAAGTTGACAGCAGTCCCCGGGCCACCTCAAAGCGCTGGGTAGTTAAAGTTAACCCAGGCAAGGCAATGAGAGTATCCCGACCCCAGTCATTAAACCAATGATAACCGGCTATCACTGTCGGACCAGCAAGGTCGGCCCGGTAAACCAGAAAGCGATCGCCTGCCCGCAGCAATTGACGCCAAATGGGGCGATCGCTCAAGGAGAGTAAATTACCATAAATCCTTTCCAGTCTATGTTCTTCCCAGACAACAGCTTCGGTAAAATCCGAATTACTCACGGGGGGTGCTGATGCATCCAACCATCCCACTCTCGCTTCTAAAGTCACCGTCTCACCCGGTTGTAGAGTAACTCTCAAGTAACCGGGACTGTAGAGGTCTTCCGAGTAGGCCAATCCCCGCCGATGCTCTTCTGGTAAATAATAGTTCCAATACCAAAAACCTTCCGATGTATACTCCCCGGCACTCCAGCGCAACTGCCAGGGCGTTTGGGGTTGTCCGTCCCGAATTGCTTGCAAACATAGTGAGTGGGCCCTCGCCTCCGAAGAGAACTCTACCCCGAAGAAAGATTGCTGGTGGTGAAAGTCCCGATCGCCGATCAGCGGTCGCAACCTCAACACCGCCCTTTGAGAACCGCTGTAGCGATATTGAATCAAGATCCGATGCTGGAAATCCTGCGGTTCGCCAGCTTCTGGGTTTTCACTCATGCCGTAGGGCATGACCAACTGTCGCGACAGCTGCCAGTTATCCGTACCCCAAACCCAACTGGGCAGAGGGTCGCTTTCAAAGGAGAGCAGCAACCGGTAACCTAGAGGGGCGATCGCGCCATCGGACCAAAAATTCGTCCCTAACTCCCATACCCGCCCCCCTACATCCAGAGTCGCCTCCAAGTGAGAAAGCAAGAGAGTGCGGCCAGTTGGGGGATCGCTAGCAGCAATCAACCAACCGTGGTAAGTACGGGTACGGGCATCAGACACCGTACCCGTACTCATACTGCCCAACCCATTGGTCAGCAGCCATTCCCGCCGATCCAGATTCTCCATCATCGTGCCCCAGGATTTCAGTCCAATTATGCTATACTCATAATCGTTATGACTATGATATAGTTGTAACGATTTATGAAGGAGACTAAATTATGACTGAAGGATGCCTGCGGGTGGGACAACCGGCCCCGGACTTTACCGCCACTGCTGTAGTCGCTCAAGAATTCAAGACGATTAAGCTGTCTGACTATCAGGGCAAATATGTCGTCATATTCTTTTACCCCCTGGACTTCACCTTTGTTTGCCCCACTGAGATTACCGCCTTTAGCGATCAGTTTGAGGAATTCAAGAAGTTAGGCACGGAAGTTCTCGGCGTTTCCGTAGACAGCGAGTTTTCTCACCTAGCATGGATTCAAACAGACCGTAAGGAAGGCGGCGTCGGCGATCTCAACTATCCCTTGGTTTCCGACATCAAAAAAGAAATCAGCACCGCTTACAACGTACTCGATCCGGAAGCGGGCATTGCCCTGCGAGGTCTATTTATCATTGACAAAGAGGGCATCATCCAACATGCTACCATCAACAACCTCGCCTTTGGTCGCAACGTTGATGAAACCCTACGGATACTGCAAGCCATCCAATACGTACAAACTCATCCCGATGAAGTTTGCCCAGCTGGCTGGAAGCCCGGAGACAAGACTATGAACCCCGATCCGGTCAAGTCTAAAGTCTACTTTGCCGCTGTTTAGTCATCTATAGGTTCGTAGTTGCGCTTTAGCCGCCCGAACCCTAAAGGGCCCGGCTACACGAACAAAGCCCGCCTGCGCGGGCTAGATTATAAAAGTGATATGCACCCGCTTTAGCGCTTTAGCGCAACTACGAACTCTAATTTCCTGACCCTATCAATCTCTAATACCTTTTACTATGCTGACTTTAACAGACATTAAAGATGAGCGGTTTAGGAAAAACTTTTTCCCCATTCCTGCCACCACTACCCTCAGCTTGGG
>JBFRWI010000163.1:0-15530 GCA_051439505.1 Hormoscilla sp.
AGGATCCCCCCCAAACCCCCCCTTCCCAAAAGGGGGGGCGAAGGCAAGCCCCCCTTTTTAAGGGGGGTTTGGGGGGATCCGGCGACTGGGGGGTACCATGAACGATCAACGGGTTTTGACCACACCCTGGGGAGTGGGGAGAAAGTCTCGGAGTGGTGGGGGTGGGGGAGATTTGGGGGGTGAAACCCCCCAGTTAATTAGCCCACAGTATCTTAAAAAGGGGGGCGCACCGGTTGCCCCCCCCAACTGCCACGGGGGGGTTTGGGGGGGATCCCGCAGCAACTACTTTTGACCGCACCCGGATCCGACAGATGGTCCGGCCCAGAAACGATCGACGGGTTTTGACCACACCCCACAAAGGATGAGAACTGCTATAGTCGATATTTAATAGAAATCAAAAAGGAAAAAGATGACTCAAGGTAGACAAACCCAAAGAAATAAGAGAAGTGAATATCAGCCATCAGCGGAAGAAACAGTGGCGATCGTGCCAGTGCCGCAGCAGTTGCCGCCACAACCGGAGTCAATACCAAAGCGAATGCAGGCAAAAACCAGTGCCTTAAGGGAGGAGTTGGTCCAGTTGCGATCGAACATTAATCAAGAGATGGACCAACTGCAAGCGCTACTGGAAAAAGAAGGGGCGGCGGCGGAATGGGCGGAACTTTTGAATATAATTATTGCTAACATGCGCGAATCCCTATTACCAGGGGATATTTTCCAGACTGTGGTGGGTGATGCCAGGGAGGCCCTCACGGCTGACAGAGTAATAGTATATCAGTTTGATGAAAAATGGCAGGGAACTGTGGTGGCTGAATCGGTGGCTAGCGGTTGGCCTGAGAGTTTGGGGGCGGATATCGCCGACCCCTGTTTCGCCGATCGCTATGTGAGACCTTATCAGAAAGGTAGGGTAAAGGCGATCGAAAATATCTATGAAGCGGGGTTGACGGACTGTCATATCGGTCAACTGGAACCTTTTGCCGTCCAAGCTAATTTAGTAGCGCCAATTTTGGCGAACGAAAAGTTATATGGTTTGCTAGTTGCCCATCAATGTGCTGGTCCCCGCAACTGGACGGAGTCGGAAATTGAGTTTTTCCGCCAACTTGCCATACAAGTGGGTTATGCTTTAGACCAAGCTTTGGTGCTGGAACAACAACGTCAGGCTACTCAGCAAGCCCTGCGGTTGAATCAAATTAATTCTCGCCTGCGCCAATCTCTGAAACTAGAAGATATTTTTGCCGCTGCGGTGGAAGAAACTCGCGATGCCCTACAAGCGGACCGGGTAGTAGTTTATCAGTTTGATGCTAAATGGCAAGGGACGATCGTGGCGGAGTCCGTGGACCGCAGGTGGCCCGCTAGCTTGGGGGCAAAAATAGCTGACCCCTGTTTTGCCGATCGCTACGTACAACCCTATCTGCGGGGACGGGTTCAGGCAACGGAAAATATCTATAATGCTAACTTGACGGAATGCCATCTTAAACAGCTGGAACCTTTTGCCGTGAAAGCCAATTTGGTGGCCCCGATCGTGACTAATGCCAAACTGCTGGGTCTGTTAATTGCCCATCAATGTGACGCACCACGCCTGTGGCAGGATTTGGAAATTGACTCCATCCGGCAAGTGGCAATCCAAGTAGGCTATGCTTTGGATCAGGCGTTCCTGCTGCAACAGCAACAAACTGCCTTTAAGCAGGCCCGCCTGTTGAATGAAATTACTTCCCGGATGCGAGAGTATGGACAAACTATTGATATTTTTGAGGCGATCGTGGAGGATCTCAGGGAGGCTTTACAAGCTGACCGCGTGGTAGTATATCAGTTTGATGAACAATGGCAAGGAACGGTGGTGGCAGAATCCGTAGGTCGGGGATGGACGGCGAGTTTGGGGGAGAAAATAGCTGACCCCTGTTTTGCCGATCGCTATGTTAAACCTTACCTGCGGGGACGGGTATCGGCGACAGAAAATATCTATGAAGCAGGGTTGACTGAATGTCACATCGGTCAGTTGGAACCTTTTGAGGTAAAGGCAAATTTAGTTGCGCCCATTATCGCAGAGAAGAAGCTGTACGGTTTGTTAATTGCCCATCAATGTTCTGGACCTCGGCAATGGCAAGAGTCGGAAATTGATTTTATCAAGCAGTTAGGAACTCAAGTGGGTTTTGCCCTGGATCAGGTGAATTTGCTGCAAAAGCAACAAGCGGCCACTGCCCAAGCGCGGCGCTTAAATGAAATTAGCTCCAACCTGCGGGCATCTCTGAATCTGGAGGATATCACGAACAAGGCAGTCGAAGAAACTCAGTCAAGTCTGGGGGCCGATCGGGTGGTGGTTTATCAGTTCGATCGCAACTGGCAAGGGACTGTGGTGGCCGAAGCGGTAGATACTAAGTGGCCCGCTAGCTTGGGAGCAAAAATTGATGACCCCTGTTTCGCCGATCGCTATGTGAAACCTTACCTGAGGGGACGAGTCCGGGCCATAGAAAATATCTATGAAGCTGACTTGACTCCATGCCATATTAAACAGTTGGAACCTTTTGCTGTGAAGGCTAATTTGGTCGCCCCGATCGTTGTTAGCCAGCAGCTGCACGGTTTGTTAATTGCCCATCAATGTTCTGGCCCCCGGAAGTGGCAGTCCGCAGAAATAGATTTTATTAGCCAAGTTGCTATCCAAGTGGGTTATGCTTTAGACCAAGCATTTTTGTTACAAAGGCAACGGCAAGCAACAGACCGATCGCGCCAACTGAACGAACTTAGTTTAAGGATGCGGGAATCTCAGGATCTGGAGCGAATTTTTCAGATAGTAGTGGAAGAGTCCCTCCCCCTGATGCAAACTGACCGCATCGTTATCTATCGCTTCGACTCCGACTGGAATGGTAAGATTGTCTGGGAAGCAGTGGGCCCGGGTTGGTCTAAAATTGTGGAAACAGAAAGTAACCAAGCATTAAGAGACGACGAAGTACCTTGTTTTCCATTTGATTATGTGGAAAAATACCGCAAGGGCCGGGTGCGGGCGATCGCGGATGTGAGTAAAGCGGGTTTGACGGAATGCCACGAGGAACAACTGGGAAAATGGCAAGTGCAGGCGAATGTAGTAGCGCCCATTTTAGTTAACCAACAGCTGTATGGTTTGCTGGGGGCCCATCAATGTTCCGGTCCTCGCCAGTGGGAAGAGTCGGAAATTGATATATTTAAGCAGGTGGCCCTGCAATTGGGCTATGCGATCGACCAAACCCTGCTGCTGTCACAGGTGGAACAGGCCCGCCAAGCAGCGGAAAATGCTTATACCGAACAACGGCAACGACGAGAACTACTGCAGAATCAAATCGAAGCTTTTCTGGAACAAATTGAAGGTTCTTTCAGCGGGGACTTGACAGTCCGGGCCCGGGTGACGGAAGGGGAAATGGGTACTGTGGCTGACTTTTTTAATGCCACGATCGAAAACCTGCAACAGTTAGTCCAACAGGTGCAATCATCAGCTACAGTGGCGGCGACTACGGCCCAGGAAAGTGAAGCGGATGTGAAGGAACTGTCTCAAGAAGCCTTGCGCCAAGCTGAGGCGATCGCGGGGGCCTTATCTGGGATCCAAACAATGGCCAATTCTATTAACGGGGTAGCTGCTAATGCCCAGAATGCGGAAGCACAAGTACAGGAAACTAATGCCACCATCCAGTCCGGGGCGACGGCCATGAATCGCACGGTAGAAAGTATTGTCACTATTCAGCAAACCATGCAAGGGGCGGCGGGCAAGGTGAAGCAATTGGGGGAAGCTTCTAAAAAGATTTCCCGGGTGGTAAATTTAATTAGTGAGGTAGCTTCTCAGACGAATATTCTCGCTTTGAATGCTTCCGTAGAAGCTACTCGGGCCGGAGAAGATGACCAAGGGTTTGCTAATGTTGCTAGTGAAGTGCGGACCTTGGCAGAACAGTCTGCCACTGCGACTCAGGAAATTGAACAAATTGTGGAGGAAATACAAGGAGAAACTAGCGAGGTGGTCAAGGCAATGGAACTGGGCATGAAACGGGTGACTGCGGGCACGAAGTTAGTAGAACAAACCCGCAAAACAATCCTCGAATTGGCTTCAGTCAGTAATAAAATTCGCGCCTTAATATCTCAAATCGCTCACTCGGCTACCGAACAAGCCCAAACTTCTACTGAGTTGTCTGATACTATGCAGGAAGTAGCCGCGATCGCCAATCAAACTTCCGAACAATCTGTCACCGTAGCCAATTCCTTTGCGCAACTACTCCTCCTGGCCGGTGAATTGCAAGCCAGCGTGGCTCAGTTTAAGGTGAAAACGGAGAATTGAGAATAGAGAATTGAGAATTGAGAATGGAGAATGGAGAATTACGCGAGTTTCCATTTTTCATTCACCGCTATTCGCAATTGTTAAACGGCAAAACAAAAAGAATGATGGCACCGAAGGAGTAGAGAGATGGAACAACCGATAGATACAAATGATGAAGCTTATGGATTCTTTGTCCAAGAAGCATTAGAATTATTACAGCCGCTGGAGTCAGGACTGCTGACACTCAGCAAAGAACACGATATCAAAAAAATTCAAGGGCTGATGCGGGGGGCCCATTCCATCAAGGGCGGTGCGGCCTGTGTGGGTTTGATGGCTATTGGTGAAATTGCCCATAATTTGGAAAATGCCATTCGGGCTTTGTATAGTGAAGAAACGGTGTTTGACTTGCAGTTGGAAGACTTGCTATTGCAAGCCTTCGACTGTCTGCGAGAACCGATCCTAGCCCAAATAGAAACGGGAAAGTATGATGCATCAGGGGCGATCGCCCGATCGCGGCCAGTATTTGAGCAGTTGGAGGCGAAACTGGGCCATCCTCTAGAAGAAGCGGCGGAACTGCCAGAAATGCCCGTAGTGGAGTCCGATATTACTGAGTTTATCTTTACCGAAGAGGTGCCCCAAGGTCTCAAACGCTGGGAAAATTTGTTGAAAGATCCAACAAAAAATATCGAAGACTTGAAGGCCCAAGCAGAGGTGTTCTCTACCCTGGGAGATATGTTGAACTTGCCCGGGTTTGTGGCGATCGCCCAAACTACCTTAAAGGCATTAGACCTTAACCCCCCTGCTGTAGCAGAGATAGCCAAGTTGGCCCTAGCAGACTTTCGCGCGGCCCAACAGGCAGTTACCAAGGGCGATCGGCCGATAGAGATAAACCCGAGTCCCGAGTTACTACAGCTTACCCAACCGATGTTATCAGAAAAGCGATCGCCACCACCAACGGCTACCCAGTCAGCAACCGCGAAACCCGATCGGGCCTCGTCTATAACCATGTCAAGCTTACCTCAACCCCCGGATCGTGCGCGCAGCGCAATCGCTCAATCTCTGGGGGTGAGAGTAGATATCAGTCGTCTAGATATGATTGGTAACTTAGTTGGGGAGTTAGTTACTCAAGATAACAGGTTTGTCTTACAAAATCAAGAAAATCAAGCCACATTAGAGTCCTTAAATATCTGGTTTAACCGCTGTAATAAATTGCTGCAAGATGCATCTTTTACAGGGGATAATCATGAGATTGTGAGTTCTCTGGGGGAAGAAATGGCGCAAATGAGAGAGATAATTCAGGATGGGAGATTGCTGAATCAGCAGAGTAAACATATTATCAAAAAACGGGAACAGACCATAAAAAAAATTCAAAATCATCTCTTATCAGCAAGGATGATGCCAGTGGAGTCATTGCTGAACCGTTTCCCCCGCATGTTACGAGATTTGTCTGCACGGAAAAGCAAAGCAGTAAAGCTAGAATTGGGTGGGACGAAAACTTTAGTAGACAAAGCTATTTTAGAGAAATTGTATGACCCCTTAGTCCATTTACTCCGGAATGCTTTCGATCACGGGATCGAGTCTCTCAAAATTAGAGAAACTAAAGGTAAGCCTCAGTCAGGTACAATTAAAATTAAGGCATATAATCGAGGTAATTATACCTACATAGAAGTGCAGGATGATGGTCAAGGGATCGACTTAGAAAAGATTCGCAGCAAGGCAGTAGCCAAGCAGTTAATAAATAGAGATGAAGCAAGGAACCTGTCAGAAAGGGAGTTGTATGAATTGATGTTTACCCCGGGTTTCTCTACCGCCGCCCAAGTGAGTGAATTATCCGGACGTGGGGTAGGTTTAGATGCAGTCCGGATGCAAGTAGAGGGTTTGAAAGGTAAGGTGTCAGTGATGTCAGAGTTAGGGAAAGGGACAAAATTTACCCTCCGCTTGCCTTGGACCTTGACAATTACTAAACTATTAGTGTTTGCGATGAAAAGCCATTTGCTGGCAATACCGGCAGATACGGTGACAGAAATAGTCGCAGTGGCGCCATCGGAAATAGCCTCAGACAAGTCCGGACAGCAGATTTATACCTGGCAAGGACGACCGGTACCCATAGTAGAGTCCCTGTTCTTGACTTACCGCTATCCAGCAATGGTAGGAACCGGACTGGGACTGGGAAAATGGGAACAAAAGCAGAGTTGGACAAATATTGGTAAGGTGCTATTATTGATATTGTCTCAGGGTCCAGATGCGATCGCCCTCCGTCTGGACCGGATGCTACTAGAGGACACCTTGGCGATCAAACCTTTTGGCAAGGCCCTGAAAGCCCCGAATTATCTATATGGTTGCACTATTTTGGGAGATGGTAGCCTGGTACCGGTGGTAGATGGCGTAGCCCTGGTGGAACGGGGACAAGAAACCCGACTTTTTTCCAAAGGAAAACAGCATACCGGGACAGTCGCGTCCAATGAGACTATACTGGTAATAGATGATTCGGTGACCACCAGACAGGCGATCGCGGCCACATTGCAAAAAGCAGGATATAATGTGATAACAGCGGCAGAGGGTGCAGAAGGATTGGCAAAAGTTACACAAAATTCAGCAGTCCGGGTGGTAATATGTGATATAGAAATGCCGCAGATGGACGGTTTCCAATTCCTGAGTCGCTGTCGCAAGCAGTATAAAATGGACCAGCTACCAGTCCTGATGCTGACATCCCGCAGCAGCGAGAAATACCGTCAGTTAGCGAAGCAACTTAAAGCAAATGGCTATTTAACTAAGCCATATTTAGACAGGGTGCTGGTGTCAACGGTCCAGAAATGCCTGCAACAGGTTCCGAAACCATAACATTGGTAGGGTGGGCAGCACCGCCCACCATTGGTAGGTTGGGAAGTATTGGTAGGGTGGACACCGCCCACCATTGGTAGGTATGAACAACACCGGACGTGACCACACCCAGATTATAAAGATGAGGATAAAGAAATGGATTTTTTATTAGTCAGCAGCCGTTTGAATGGGCAAGTCCTGCGCTACGACGGGATAACAGGAGAATTTGTCGATGTATTAGTAACCGCTGGCAGCGGCGGCCTAGAGGATCCCTTGGGCATCACATTGGGACCCGATCGCGATCTCTATGTCAGCAGCGGCATCTTAAATGACTCGGTCCTGCGCTACGACACGCAAACAGGCGCATTTATCGATACCTTCGCCGTAGGCCCAATATTAGATAATCCCAGTAGCGTAGTATTTGGCCCCGATGATAACCTCTACGCGATCAGCGAGGGTACGAACTCGGTGCTGCGCTACGAAAGCACGGGACTGCTGGTCGAAGAAACAGAATTCGTGGCCCCAGGTAGTGGCGGGCTGAATAATCCTTTCGATCTAACCTTCGGTCCCGATGGTGACCTCTATGTCAGTAGCTCAGGTACAAGCCAGGTGCTGCGCTACGACGGGGAAACAGGAGAATTTCTGGGGGTTTTCGCCTCGGGTGGAGGGCTGCAATTTCCTACAGGCATAACCTTCGGTCCCAATGGCAACCTCTATGTCAGCAGCTTGTTCACGGACCAAGTGTTGCGCTACAACGGCTTCACGGGAAACTTTATTGGTGAATTTATCGACCCTGGTAGCGATGCTCTGGATGGTCCCTTCGATCTAGTCTTTGGTGAAGATAACAACCTCTATGTCACCAGCGGAGGCACGAACGAGGTCCTGCGTTACAATGGCATAACGGGAAATTTGATTGATGTTTTTGCCTCGGGTGAGGAACTAGATGGTCCGATCGCTTTAGTGTTTGCGGAGGCCATGGCAGCACCCTCAGATATAGATGAGGTAATTATTCAACCAGCAAATGACAGGATTGAAGTATTAGTAGGTAACCCAGTCGTTTTTGATGTCAATTATTCGACCAACCCTGAGAGCCTTGCTTCCACAGGATTGGGGTTGCGGATGCATTGGGACTCAAGTCAGATATCCCTGATAGCTGAAGGACTGACCAACACCTTAACTGAGGGGGAGCAACCTACAGGCACGCCCCAGCCAGATACCCAGAATTTGGATGGCGATCCGAATACGGACTTTTACATTGTCAAAGCTTGGGCAGATGCAGGGGGGAACTGGCCGCAAGAAGAACCGGGGGCGTCAGAAAGACTGTTTACGGCTAACTTGATCACCCGAAATACTTTGACGGAGACAAGCATCAACTTTACAAGCTCATCAATAGTTGATGGTGTTGACTTCGTGGCGTCATCAGTAACATTGTTAGAGTCTCAGACTGATGCTAATCTAGACATAGATGGAAACGGGAGCGTAAATGCCTTAACTGACGGCATGTTGGTTTTGCGTTATCTATTGGGATTCAGAGGTGATACTCTCACTGGCACTGCTGTGGGCAGGGTGGCCGAACGCAGCACTTCCGCTGAAATTACGAACTACTTGGATCCACAGCGGAACGCGATGCTGGATGTGGATGCCGATGGGATCGCAGATGCCCTGACAGACGGTATTTTAATCTTGCGTTACATGTTTGGCCTGAGAGGGGAGCCTCTGATTGAAGGGGCTGTAGGCGCAAATGCTACCCGGGTAAATGCGGTGGAGATAGAATCATTTCTGGATTCCTTTGACTTGTCAGCAACACCCTTCGCACAAAGTTTTGGCGCCGAACAGGTCTTTTAATAGATGATGGATTAGCATAGAGAACAAAATACACCAGCAGGCTAATCGGGAGAAACGCACATGCTGCAAACAGAACTGTTACTCAGAAGTCGGTTGTCAGTGGGCGATCGGCCCTATTCGGTGGTAGTCGGGAACTTTAATGGCGATGGCATTTTGGATTTGGCGGTAGCCAACTTATTATCAGACAATGTCTCGGTGCTATTGGGCCAAGGAACCGAAACTGGCAATGTCAGGGTAAATTTTAACCCGGCGATCGATGTGGCGGTAGGGGATGGTCCTCGTTACATCGCAGCGGGAGACTTCAATGGAGATGCATTTACCGACTTGGCAGTGGCAAACTTCTTCTCCGATAACGTCTCGGTGCTATTGGGGAATGGGACCGGAAACTTGGGAGGAAATCTCACTAATATAGATGTGGGAGATGGACCGGGCGCGATCGCCGTAACGGACATCAATGGCGACGGATTTCAAGACTTGGCAGTAGCCAACAAATTATCTAGTAGCATCACGTTGCTATTGGGAAATGGTCGAGGAAACTTTAACAATTCTACTACTGAGGAAATAGAGGGGGCTCCAGTTGATATAGCAACGGGAGATTTCAACGGCGATGGATTTGAAGACTTGGTAGTAGCCGAGTATTCAGATAATGTATCAGTGCTATTGGGGGATGGTCAAGGAGACTTTAATATAATTCCCGATCTAGAAGTGGGCAATCTCCCCAGTGACGTGGAAGTGGGAGACTTCGATGAAGATGGGGCCCTGGACTTGGTAGTAGCAAACAGTGGTTCTAACAATGTCTCGGTCCTGCTTGGGGATGGCATAGGAAACTTTAGTGATGCCACTAACTTTTTGACGGGAAATAGGGTTCAATCAGTTGTAGTAGCAGACTTAAACAGAGATAGCGACCTGGACTTGCTAGTAGCGAACAGCGGTTCAAATAACCTGTCAGTCCTAGAGGGCGATGGGACAGGTACTTTTGGGGTCCGGCGCAACTTTGCAGTCGGAGGGAGTTTTCCCATTGACATAGCATTGGGGAGCATTAACGACGATAGTTTTCTAGATGTGGTGGTGGCCAACAGTGGCATTAACAATGTCTCCGTGCTGCTGAATGCGACAGAAATTGACTTTGATACTCCCCCGTCGGTAGAATTTGCCGCAGCTAACTACCGAGTAAACGAAGATGGTACAGTAGTGGGAGCTGAGATCGTTATTGACCGCAGCGGCAACTTCACCGCTGAATCAACTATACAGGTGCAGTTGGTTGGGGACACGGCTATAGGTGGAACTAGCGATGAGTTTGACTCGGAAGAGGCGGGAATAGATTTCGACGAGAGCCCTATTACAGTACTATTTGCTGCCAATCAAATCACGGCCACGGTGAATGTTCCCATCAACGACGATCGCAGTGTAGAAGAAGAAGAAGAGACTCTGACCCTAGAGTTGATCAATCCTAATGCCGGGACAAACGTGGGGGAACAGAATACAACAATCCTCACTATTGTTGACAACGATCCACCTTTTGTCGAATTTGCCGAAACTGAATACCAGGTAAGCGAAGATGGCACGCTACTGTCAGCGGCGATCGTCATTAACCGCGAAGGTGGCTTGAGCGGCTCGTCAGTTGTGCAGGTGCAGTTGATTGACGGGACGGCTATAGGCGGAACTGAAGATCAGTTTAACTCGGGAGTAGATTTCGACAACAGCTTTATTCCCGTAGTATTTCTTCCAGATCAAACCACTGCCGAGGTGACAGTTCCGATCAACGACGATGAGCGCATAGAAGACTCTGAGACTCTGAGACTGGAGTTGTTCGATACCAGTAGCGATATAGTTATCGGGGAGCAGAATACAGCTACTCTCGTTATTGTTGACAACGAACCACCCCCGATCGAGGCGCAACAGGTACAGGCAGAATCGAGTGAAGTGAGAGTATTACCAAACAACATAGTCAACTTTGACGTAACTTACTCGACTCTTCCAGACAATATCCCTAGCAGGGGATTAGGGTTGCGCATGCACTGGGACTCAACTCAGATATCCTTTACTGGTCTCACCAACATTCTCGACTCAGGGACGGCACAACCAACGGGAACGCCCCAGCTAGATGTTAACGATTTGGATAGCGATCCGAATACAGATTCTTTCATTGTCAAAGCTTGGAGTGACATTAGCAAAAATTGGCCAGAAGCATTTTTCCCGCTCCCAGTAGACCTGTTTACAGCCAATTTTGTCACAAACTTAAATTTTGACAGTACAAGAGTCAACTTCACTGCTACATCTGTAGCTGAAGGTGCCGACTTTATGCCAACATCAGTGCAGTTGTTACCAACCGCATCGAATTTGGACATAGACGGCAATGGGCAAACAGATGCGTTAACAGATGGTATATTGGCTCTAGGTTATCTATTGGGATTTAGGGGTGACGATCTGATCGGGGATGATGTAGGAGGTGCTGTAGGAGTGGGTGCTACCCGTAGCACTGCCGAGGCAATTACTAACTATTTGGATCTAGAGCGGAATGGTATACTGGATGTGGATGGTAATGGCGTGGCAGACGCCCTGACAGACGGATCTTTGATCTTGCGTTATCTGTTTGGTTTGAGCGGTGACCCTTTAATTAGCGGTGTTGTGGCCCCGGATGCCACTCGTTTTACGCCTGAGGCAATTGAAGATCATCTAGGCCCTCTCGTTCTGCCAGGATCGACTCCCCTTTCCCTCTTGTAAATTGGTAATTTGTAGGGTGGGCCGCACCCACTGTCATCTGTAGTGGGCCGCACCCACTGTCATCTGTAGGTGTAGCCAACCCGATGTGATATGATGGGCGATCGGTCCCAGGAGGGAAACTCGAAGAGTTGAAAAAAATTATCACGGGCCACCTGCGGGCAAAGGCAACCCAGACTATAATCAGACCTGTAGGGTGGGCGGTGCCCACCATCTGGGTGTGGCCTGGCACCAGTTGCTAAAAATACCACACCCAGGAAAGGTGGGCAGTACCCACGCGACAAATGCAACGACAAACGATCCGCATCCAGAGTAGAGAGGTAAAGCAGATGGAAGAGCAAGAGTATTCGGCATTACAGTCGGGAGATGTCGATGTGACAATACCTATAAGTATTATACAAAATGAAGGACAGGTAGAGGATCCAACGGTAAAATTCCTGGTCAAGACGGAAAGTAGCAACATCTACTTGTCCCCAGATGAGATAGTATTCAGCACATTAAAGGAAATAGGCGGAAAAACGGTAAACGATGTCATCACAAGCAATTTACTGAACTCAAACCAGAATCCGCGAATGACAGGGTTGGACCAGCAGCAGGGGACAGTGAGTTTCTTTTCAGGTTCTGACCCCACTAACTGGTACAGGGGAGTGCCGACGTTTAATAGGGTGTTGTACCAGGAAGTCTACCGGAACATTGATCGCATTATAAGTGAAACAGAAGGTAACATGAAGGGTGATTTTATCGTTCACCCAGGGGGAAATTACCAGGATATCCGGATAGACTACGATGGTGCCAGGAGAGTGCGGGTCCGCAAAGATGGGACCCTGGTAGTCAGGACTCCCTGGGGTAGATGGACGGAATCTGCTCCCGTAGCTTACCAGGAAATAGAGGGCGATCGCATCCCAGTAGAGGTGGAGTATATTCTGTTTGATGCAGAGGGAAAGCAAATCCGTTTTCAGAGAAGGGGTTCCCGGGATGCCGTGGTAGGTTTCCAAGTGGGGGCTTATGACCCCAACTACGTCCTAGAAATTGACCCGATATTGGAATACTCAACCTATTTGGGCGGCAGCGATGTGTTCGCCACTACGACAGAAACCTTTATCGATCTAGAGACGGTAATTGTTACAGAGACTCAGGTCGAAATAGATCAAGAGACTGGGCAAGTGATTGAAACGACGATCACGACAGAGGAGGAACGACAAATTCAAGGTCGCGACTTCACCGATACGTTCGAGCTGTTCTCCTCACCGGGCAATGACGCGGGCTACGCGATCGCGGTAGACAGTACTGGAGCAGTCTACATCACGGGGGAAACCACTGCAACAAACTTTCCCAGCACTAGCGCCATTGTCACTAACCCACCAATAGATCCGGGAACAGGCAATTTACCTGATTTCAGAGACGCATTTGTGACCAAGCTAGACGCTAATGGTGACTTGGTCTACTCTGCCTATATAAGTGGGGGAGACAGGGACAGGGCTAATGGCATCGCTGTGGACAGCGCTGGTTCTGCTTATATCGTGGGAGAAACGGAGTCAACCGATTTCCCAGTTATTTCCAGAATAGACGAGCCCTTCCAGGAGTTCGCTGGGGGTTCCCAAGACGCCTTTGTTGCCAAGCTCAACCCCACGGGCACTCAGTTTGATTACGCCTCATACTTGGGGGGAGTCGGTCGAGAAAGAGGCATTGGCATCTTCGTGAATAGCAATGAATTTGCCTACGTCACGGGACAAACTAATTCACAGGGTTTAGGCACTGATGGAGCATTCCAGAGTAACTTTCAAGGGGGCAGTGATGCCTTCATCGCCAAGGTAAATCCCGAAGGTTCCGGACTGGAATACTTCACTTACATCGGGGGTAGCGAATTTGATGAAGGGGTGGGGATAGCCGAAGACGACAATGGAGAAGTTTACATTTCCGGGACGACGGAGTCAAGCGGCCTAGCCACCCTAGAGCCCACTGAAGCATTCCAGACCGATCTGTTGGGAAGAAGGGACGCTTTTGTCACTAAGCTGAATGCCGATGGTAGCGAACAAGTATACTTCACCTACATAGGTGGTGGCGGCGGCGAAGTGTCCGGTGGCCTAGTGGTAGACAATAATGGAGCCGCCTACATCACGGGAATAACCCCGTCACCTGACTTCCCCACCACCCCAGGATCATTTCAAGAGTTCTACCAAGGAGGTCCATTCGACGCCTACCTTACTAAGGTCGATCCCTCAGGTGCGGCTCTGGAATACTCTACCTTTATAGGTGGCAGCGGCAATGAGGGGATTAATTTTCTGCCCCAGACTGCTGCTAACATAGCGGTCGATCGATCGGGCACGGTCCACATCATTGGCACTACCACTTCCACGGAAAACAGTAGCAACCCCTTCCCGATCACCACGGAAACAGCAGCGCAGCCTACCTTCGGCGGCGGCATAACAGACGCCTTCATCATCAGGCTCAACCCCGACGCCAACACAGAGAATAATGAGGAAGATTTAATTTATGCTTCTTACTGGGGAGGGGGTGGTAACGACGAAGGTTACGGTATTACCTTAGATGAGACAGGAGCAGCTTACATCACGGGGATGACCCTTTCAACTGCCAGCGAATCTTTTCCTACCACAGCCGAGGCTTACCAGTCTAGCGACCCCAGCCCTCAAGTAGGTCCGATAATAGTTGAAGACAACCCACAAGCAGGAGTAATTTTTGAAGAGTTTCGTGTGACAGTCCCTAACCGAGAGGACGCCTTCGTAAGTAAGTTTGCTTTTGAGGGAGTGGTAATAACTGAGTTTGGCGGCAGTGTGGAAATCAGTGAAGACGGTGCCACAGATATCTACAGCCTGGAACTTGCTATCCAACCGACAGATTCTGTCAGGATCGATATTGCACCAGACGACCAATCGACCATTAATGTTATATCGACAGGATCTCCCGACCATGTTATCTTTACACAGGCTGACTGGGATAGACCTCAACGGATAGAGGTGACATCTGTAGACGACACGGTGTTGGAAGGTCCCCATGAAAGCACAATTACTCACAGTATTAGTAGCGCCGACCCCAATTACAGCATAATTCCTGTGGGAGATGTAGTTGCTAGCGTCGGCGACAATGAGTTTGAAATCCAAGTCGCTCCCACAACGGGATTAAGGACTAGCGAAGGAGGTGAATCTGACGAATTTACAGTGGTTCTGGGCAACGTTCCCACCAGTGAAATAGTGACTATTCCCATAAGTAGTTTGGATCCAGAAGAAGGTCTGGTCTCCAGCGGCGTTGATATTGATAATCCAGATCAACCAACAGCTCCATTAGAAATGATAGAGCTATTCTTCACTCCGGAGAACTGGAATATTGAGCAGGCGGTAACTGTAACGGGCGTTGATGATGACATAGAAGATGGGGACCGGGAATACACGATCGCGGTAGGTCCAGCGTTCAGTGAAAATAACGACTACGACGGTCTGGATGCCCCGGATGTCACTGTCACAAACAGAGAGTTTAGCATTCAAATATCCGCACCAGAGTTGTTAAGGACTACTGAAGAGGGTGATACTGGCGAATTTACAGTGGTGCTGGGCAGGCAGCCTACTGCTGATGTAAGAATTACCATCATGAGTTCTAATATAAATGAGGGTCTAGTATCTACAGAGGCTCCGGATTCTGAACCAATGGAGATGATAGAGCTAGTCTTCACTCCGGAAAACTGGGATACTCCTCAGACAGTAGTTGTCACTGGGGTGGATAATCCTGATGAAACAGAAAATGTTGACGTGGAATACTCCATTATAATCGGTCCTGCCGAAAGTACCGATAGCAACTACGGCGGTCAGGAACTGCCCGATATACAAGCGATCAACATCGATCGGGACTCACCACCAGTTCC
>JBFRWI010000164.1:0-8356 GCA_051439505.1 Hormoscilla sp.
TATAAATGACGCTCTCAATTAACCATTGACAATAGCGCTCCTGCACGCTCCGGGCCCCCTCCGCTGCGCGACTTCGTCCTCTGCAATTAGCAGACCTCATCATCCCGTCGTTGTGCAACGCCAAATAAGCAAAGCATAGATCGGGCATCAAGCACAATAGCAAAGCCAACCCAAACTCAGAAAAATGTCAGAAACTATCAGAGCAGTGTACTCTAACGGGGTATTGCGCCCATTGCATCCGGTTTCCTTAAGCGAATCAGAACATGTATGCTTGGAAGTGGTGTTCCGAGTGCCACCGGTGGAGCCAGAGGTCCGACAGCAGATCCAGACTCTATTGGAAAAAGCCGCCCAGCAGGTGAAGATCCGAAAGCCGACGGGTAAAGTAGAGCCAGCAGTGGAAGCAGAACGCCATCAACTAGCGGAGGAACTGGGGAAAATCCCTGGGAAACCGCTTTCAGAAATCGCGATCGAGCAAAGGGGGCCCTGGTGACTACCTACTTCTTGGATACCAGCACCCTGCATCTCTGGTATTTCTGACGGCGGGCGATCGCCTGCTTACAGCAGCTGCTGCAGAAGGTTTGCTAACGGATAATCCCAATCTTCATCCCTAAACCCGATGGTAGATCGGCCCGGGACAGGCTTCACTACCACTGGTGGTAGGGCCATGATGGACCGGCGTCAGCCTGGGGAAAGAAAAAAAATTTTTTTTGCTCCAGGGGTTGACAAATCAGAAAGATTGCGTCATCATAGTTAAAGACAGTGAAAACTGTACTAGATAAGCGGAACTGGCGGAATTGGTAGACGCGCTAGATTCAGGTTCTAGTGTCCGCAAGGACTTCGGGGTTCAAGTCCCCGGTTCCGCATATGATCTTGACCAGTCTGAAAAACCCCCTGGTAAAGCAGATCAGAAAGCTGCACCAGGCTAAAGGGCGTCGCGAACAGCAGTTGTTTCTGCTGGAAGGCACCCATTTACTAGAAGTGGCCTGTACAGTGGATTATCCCCTGGTGACGGTTTTGTGTACCCCCGCTTGGTTAGCCGGTCATGGTCCACTCTGGGAAAATGCCTGCCGACGGTGCCAGCGTATGGAGTTAGTCTCTCCTGAGGTGATGCAGGCGATCGCCACCACCGTTCATCCCGATGGGGTGGTGGCCACGGCCCAGCCGCGATCGCAATGGCCGGCACTCCCGAGAAGATTAGGGTTAGCATTAGAGACAGTGCAAGACCCTGGCAACTTGGGTACAATGATGAGAACTGCGGTAGCAGCCGGTGCTGAAGGTTTGTGGCTGAGTGCCGACAGCGTGGATATCTACCATCCTAAGCTATTGCGGGCCTCAGCCGGTGAATGGTTCCGGTTGCCAGTAGCAGTCAGTCCCGACTTAAAAGATCTTGTCCATAGCTGCCAACAGCAGGGAATACAGGTAGTGGCAACATCTCCCCTAGCAGATAATATCTATTGGGAGATAGATTTAAGCTGTCCCACGCTGATTTTGCTGGGCAATGAAGGTGCCGGTTTATCCCCGGGTTTGGCAGCTAAAGCCGATCGGCAAGTGAAAATTCCTCTAGCTAATGGGGTAGAATCCTTAAATGTGGCGATCGCCGCTGCTTTAGTTTTGTACGAGGCCCAACGCCAAGGCCCGATCGTCAGCAACTCTGGGGAGAAAAATAATCACGGAATTTGAATTATTTTCTGGCACAACGCCCCATGAGGGTTTATTCGTAAGAGTTGACAGCGAAGCCCGAATGGCAATTGATATCATATTTTAGCTTAGTACACAATGAATATCCCAGACAAATAGCTGATGGGCCGTGCCAGGAAACGAAGTAAATGGCGAGGAAAAATTAGCAATTAATAATAATTAATGAAGATCCCTCAGAAATCATACTTTGGATCCCTCAGAAATCATACTTTGGGAAAATTACGGAAGATATAATTTGGGTAGAATTTAGTTATCAGCGAGGGCATCTGGAGGGGTTATAGCCCTCATAACGACTAGGCTCGTAGTGTGTTATCATGAAACTGTTGTAGAGGGAAAAGGAAGATGAAAACAGCGGCAGCAGTAAAATTAAAATCCCTGACTATGGGAACGGTAATGGGGCTGCTTGCTCCTTTGGTAGCCAGTGGAGAGGCGATCGGCACTACCTTGACCCCTGGGTACGCAGCAGAGACCGTTGGTCTTGAGGTGCTAAATGGATCCGATGGACCGGAAATAAGTCCACTGTTAACGACAGCGGGGGATCCATCAGATTATCTAGTTAATCCAGGAGAGGGCTATGATGGGGTGACAGAGCTAATCTTGCAGAGTGGCGGTTCTGCAAATCGTTGTTCGGGTGCGCTATTAGAGACAGGTGCTCACATTCTCACAGCCGCCCATTGCGTGACAGATGACACTGGTGCTTTGAATGTATTTGACGGTACAGTCAATTTTCACTTAGATACAGGAAATGTCGGCCTTTCCTTTCGTGACATTTTTATTCATCCCGATTGGACTTATGATTTGCTGGCAGGTAACGACATCGCCATCTTGGGACTGGATGAAATAGCACCAGATGCAGCAGAGAGGTTTGACATCTACCGCCAGACAGATGAAAAGGGCCAGGTGGGAGATAAAGTGGGATACGGTCGTTCTGGTACGGGCGACACGGGTGATAATATATCTTCGGGCACTAAACGTGCGGGTGAGAACCGCTACGATGCCACCGGAGAGAAATTTAACTTCTGGGGCGCGAGTGACAATACCCTGGTCTATGACTTCGACAATGGACTGCCAGAAAATGATGCCTTTGGGTCTTACTTTGGTAATGATTACGCAGAGCTTGGTTTAGGCCCTGATGAGGTAAATGCCGCCCCTGGTGACTCAGGAGGACCAACATTCATTAATGGCTTGCTCGCTGGGATTACTTCCTTTAGTCTGAGGGCGGGCGCCTCTGACATTGACAATACCGTAAATGCTTCTTACGGAGAGTTTTCTTTTGATACCCGCGTGTCATCCTACATTGATTGGATCGACAATATTCTCAATGCCTGGGATGGAGGCGGTGATGTGGTCGGGGGCGACCCAGGCGATGTGGTTGGAGGCGACCCAGGTGATGCGATCGGGGGCGACCCCGGTGATGAGGTCGGGGGCGACCCAGGCGATCAGGTGGGAGGCGACCCCGGTGATGTAGTTGGAGGCGACCCAGGCGATCAGGTCGGGGGCGACCCAGGTGATGTGGTTGGAGGCGACCCCGGTGATGTAGTTGGAGGCGACCCAGGCGATCAGGTGGGAGGCGACCCCGGCGATGTAGTTGGAGGCGACCCAGGCGATCAGGTGGGAGGCGACCCCGGTGATGTGGTCGGAGGCGACCCAGGCGATCAGGTGGGAGGCGACCCCGGTGATGTGGTCGGAGGCGACCCCGGTGATGTGGTCGGAGGCGACCCCGGTGATGTGGTCGGAGGCGACCCCGGTGGTGAGGATCCAGTTAGCGTACCAGAACCCAGTGCGCTAGCAGGACTGATGGTACTTGGCGCAGGTCTCCTGCTTACAAGGAAAAAGCATCGGTCTACTTAAAAGATATCAGAAGCCTAGAGGTCTGAGATTGCGAATTGTTAATTGCTATGGAAGAAAATGAACATTTAACAATGAATAATTAAAAATCCTCATGGCCTGACTCGGAGTCCCGAAAATTGATGAATTCCTCAATGTCTGCGACAGCAGCTTCTAAGTCACCAGCATCCATCGGTGCTGGTGCTGCGTTTTGAGGGGGTCTCGCCGTTCGGCCAGGAGACCTGAGAGTAGGTGATTTCGGGGTTTCGGTTTCACCAGTAAGCAGTGTTTCCTGCAATTGGTCCAGGGAGTGCAGAAAATCGTTTCGGGCAGAACTGCGCAGATGTTGTTCTTCTTGATTCATAATTATTAACGAGAGTAAATAATTATACTCTTGGAGATGGTCCAAGCTGGATAAGCTGTCGTGCAGAGAAAATTGCACCCAGATGTAATATCGTCAGACAGGATGAAACCCTTTGTTAGCAGGAGATCGGAGGCTCTGAAACTAACTACGAATTACGAACTACGAACTACGAACTACTATACGGGAGGGATCGCCTTCGGCTAAGATAAAAGGCGATCGGGCACATCGAGAGAAAAAATGTCTCAAGAATTTGATTACGATTTGGCGATTATCGGTGCAGGGGTGGGCGGACATGGCGCTGCTCTACATGCGGTCAGCTGCGGACTGCGCACGGCAATTGTGGAAGCGGCGGAAATGGGGGGAACATGTATTAATCGCGGTTGCATTCCCTCAAAAGCCCTGTTGGCAGCAGCAGGACGGGTGCGAGAATTACATGATGCCCATCATCTCAAAACTTTGGGCATTCAGATAGCTGGTGTGGAGTTCGATCGCCAGGCGATCGCGGACCATGCGGCCAATATCGTCAGTAAAATCCGGGGCGACATGACTAATAGCCTCAAACGCCTGGGGGTAGATACGATTAAAGGTTGGGGTAAGGTAGGGGGTCCGCAAAAGGTAACGGTGGCCACGGATGCAGGTGAGAAAACCATTACGGCTAAAGATATCATTCTGGCCCCCGGTTCGGTCCCCTGGGTGCCTCCAGGAATTGAAATAGATGGTAAAACAGTCTTTACTAGCGATGATGCCTTGAAGCTAGACTGGTTGCCATCTTGGGTGGCAATTATCGGCAGCGGCTATATTGGCTTAGAGTTTTCCGACATCTACACTGCCCTGGGCTGCGAAATTACCATGATCGAAGCCTTAGACAAGCTAATGCCAGCTTTTGACCCGGATATTGCTAAGTTGGCGAAGCGGGTGTTGATCGACCCCCGGGATATCGAAACTAAGGTGGGCATCTTGGCGAAAAAGGTGACTCCGGGTTCCCCTGTGGTCATTGAACTGGCAGATGCGAAAACTAAAGAAGTAGTAGAGGTTCTGGAAGTAGATGCTTGTCTGGTGGCAACGGGACGCATCCCGGTGGCGAAAAATATGGGGTTGGAATTATTAGGTGTGGAACTGGACCGCAAAGGTTTTATTCCCGTGAATGACAACATGGCAGTGTTAGCGGAGGGGAAACCCGTGCCCCATTTGTGGGCCATTGGGGACGCAACTGGTAAGATGATGCTGGCCCATGCGGCATCGGCCCAAGGCATTACGGTGGTGGAAAATGTTTGCGGGCGCGATCGGGAAGTAGACTATAGCAGTATCCCAGCAGCAGCCTTTACTCATCCAGAAATTAGCTATGTGGGCATGACCGAACCCCAGGCCAAGGAATTGGCTGCCGACCAAGGGTTTGAAGTGGCTTCAGTACGCACCTACTTTAAGGGTAATTCTAAGGCGATCGCGTCTGGGGAAACGGACGGAATTGCTAAAGTCATCTATCGTAAAGATACGGGAGAACTGCTGGGAGTCCATATTCTGGGGGCCCACGCCTCGGATCTGATCCACGAAGCAGCATCCGCGATCGCCGATCGTCAGTCAGTCAATACCCTGGGTCATCTGGTTCACACCCATCCCACGCTTTCAGAAGTCCTGGACGATGCCTATAAACGGGCCATGTCTCATGGGTAGTCAGTTGTCAGTGGTAAGTTGTCAGTGGTAAGTTGTCAGTTTAGTCTCCTGGCCCGCCGGGGGTTAAAACCCCCGGCTAACAGCTTAAGTGGGTTAAAACCCACTGTCCGCATTGTCAGATGTGCGTTTTACCCGCGTCCCCGCGTCCCCGCGTCCCCGTGTCCGGTGCATCCGAGAAATTGGTAATTCGCCCACAGCATCTTTGAACCCCCGGCGGGCTAACATCGAAGTGAGTATTGACAATTAACAATTAACAATTAACAATTAACAATTAACAATTAGCAATTCATGCAAATCCGTCGCCGTCCTCCCAGCCCACCTGTAGACCTACTCAACCTACGCTATGAGGTCAAGTTGCCTGATAGCGACCCCCAGAATATCCTAGAGGAAATTGTCTGGCACAAGGAAAAGGAAATTGACCAGAGACGGGAAAAGTTACCTTTGAGTGACCTGAAGCGTCAGGTAGAGAATGCGCCAGCATCCCGGGATTTTGTGGGGGCCCTGCGCCAGGGGAAAACTTCCCCCGCCCTCATCGCTGAGGTGAAAAAGGCTTCTCCTTCTAAAGGGGTAATTCGTGAAGACTTCGATCCGGTGGCGATCGCCCGTTCCTACTCCGAAGGGGGCGCAAGTTGTATATCGGTGCTAACGGATGCAAAATACTTTCAAGGCAGCTTTGAAAACCTGGGGAAAGTCAGAAATGCTGTAGATTTGCCCTTGCTATGTAAGGAGTTTATCATCTATCCTTACCAACTATATCTGGCCCGGAGCTATGGGGCGGATGCGGTACTGTTAATAGCGGCCATTCTGAGCGATCGGGATCTGCAATACTTTGTGAAGATAGCGAAAATATTGCAGATGACTGCTTTGATCGAAGTTCACTCTCTAGCAGAACTAGACCGGGTTTTAGAGATTGAAGGGGTTACCATAGTCGGGATTAATAATCGCAACTTGGAAGATTTTTCCGTAGACTTGCAAACAACTTGCCAGTTGCTAGAGGCCCGGGGGCAGATTTTACAAGAACGGGGTATATTAGTAGTGAGTGAGTCGGGACTGCATACTGCTGCGGACCTGAAACTGGTTGCTGATGCGGGTGCTGCTGCTGTATTGATTGGCGAATCTCTGGTGAAACAACCCGAACCCGGACAGGCGATCGGGTATCTGTTTCCCTAGGAGAAAGGACATGATGCCTGAACTCGGACAGGCATCATGTCTCAGCAATTCAATAATTGGGTGCAAATTAAATGAGGGACAGTCTATACTACAATTTTTGGGGAGATTTACATTAATGGAACCTATTCCCATTCCTTCTCACATTCACTACGAACTGCTACTGCAACTTTTAGAACGGCAGACCTGGTTAGCTGTTAGTAACCAGTCTCCGCAGCAGGAACAAGTCCATCAGTTGATTATTACCCTGCGCAAAGCCCTGGCCCAACAGCGACAACTGGAACAAAGTTGCCACCAGGCTAACTTGCCTATTGACTATCGCTGGTCGTTAAATGAAGTTACCACAGTGGGTGCTACAGAGGGAGGCGAACACGACAAATAGGCCCAAGCTAGAAAGCACCCTCGCGATGATAGGGGTATTTGTCCAGAGCGCAATTAGCAATTAGCAATCAGCAATTAGCAATTTTATGAATCAAGCCAATTTTAATCCTAATGACATTGCTGTACCTAACGGCTCATTCTTTGGCTTTCCCTATGGGGTTGAGGAGGCTGACATTGTGTTCTTGCCAGTACCTTGGGATGTCACGACATCTTACGGAGAAGGTGCAGCCAATGGTCCTCAAGCGATCTTAGATGCTTCTGTGCAGTTAGATTTTTACGACTTCGATATCCCCCAAGCTTGGCAAACGAGGTGCGGGACTATACCTATTAACAAAGGAGTCCAAGAGCAAAATTCTGCCATGAGAGCGATCGCCAAAGAGATTATTGAGTATCTGGCAACAGGTGGTAATCTTGATGATCGGGCGATCGCCCCACAGTTAGCAACCGTAAATAAATCCTCGGCGGGTCTGAACAATTGGGTTTACACTCAAGGGCGGGAACTGTTAGATCGAGGGAAGCTAGTGGGCATCGTCGGTGGAGATCACAGCGTTCCTCTGGGGTTAATGCAAGCTCTAGCAGAACGCCATAAAGAATATGGTATATTACAAATTGATGCCCATGCAGATCTTCGAGAAGCCTACGAGGGATTTACCTATTCCCATGCTTCGATTATGTATAATGCTATGAAAATACCTCAAATTAGTCCCTTAGTGCAGGTGGGCATTCGAGATGTTTGTGAGGAAGAAATGGCAATGGTAAGGGGCGATCGCCGAATAGTCATGTTTGATGACTGGCAACTGAAAGCTAATGCTTATGAAGGCATCACCTGGGCAACCCAGTGCCAGGAGATTATCTCCAAGTTACCTGACAAGGTTTATATTAGCTTTGATATTGACGGATTAAATCCCTCCTATTGTCCCCATACAGGCACTCCCGTCCCCGGGGGCTTAGAGTTTAATGAAGCAATTTATTTGCTGCGATCTTTATTCCAAAGTGGGAAAAAGATTATTGGTTTCGATCTGTGCGAAGTTGCTCCCGGTGAGGATGAGTGGGATGGTAATGTTGGTGCTAGAGTCCTGTACAAGCTTGCTTGTTACATGGGGTTAAAGTAGGGTGGGCACGGGTGTGGTCAAAACCCGTTGATCGTTCGGGTGACCCTCCCAGTCGCCGGATCCCCCCAAACCCCCCTTAAAAAGGGGGGCTTCCAGAAGCCCCCCCTTCTGCAAGGGGGGGTTTGGGGGGGATCCG
>JBFRWI010000165.1:0-33200 GCA_051439505.1 Hormoscilla sp.
GCCAATGACTGTCTCGAATATAAATGGTTATTCCGAGAACTGGTAGCAACGGAACATCGGAGTAAAATTATCTTTATCAGTCGGGAAAGCATAGCCGAAATGCCCCCTACTCTCACCCGGGAACTGCCCCTGACAGGACTGCAACCCATTGCTGCCATTGCCCTGCTGCAAACTTTTCACCTGACCGCCTCAGACACAGAATTAGCACGACTAGCTACAGGCTATCAAGGGCATCCCCAAGCCTTAGAACAGCTAGCCACCTTAATTATCAATGACTTGGAATTTGCTGGCAACGTCGGCAAGTTTTTGCAGGATAGAGACTGGCTGCTAATTCGGGAGCTAGAAAAGCTGACTGATGAAATTATAGCGCGTCTGAGCGACATAGAACGGACATGTCTGGGCCGCATTTCCATCTATCAAACGGCAGAATATCCCCTGGACTGTGGCGCCATTGCCGCACAGATGCCAGAAGTGAGTTTGTATGAATTGAAAGAAGATATCATCCGCGCCCTCAAACGCCGACATTTATTATCTTATCACCCCGAACGAGAATCTTTTCAACTGCATCCCCTCCTGCGGGCCAAGGGCGAAGTTATACTATGTGAAAAACCAGAAAACCTGCGCACAGCCCATCGTCAAGCATACAAATATTTCTTGAATATTCCCCTCAAACCGGAAGCGGAATGGCAAGACATAGAGGACATAAAACCGCTACATTTAGCCCATTACCATGCGCAGCAAGCAGAAGATGAAGAGGAAGCAGCAGCAGCAATTTCGAGAATAGAATGTATCTGTAGGGTGGGCACCGCCCACCAGCAAGATGACCGTAGGGTGGGCACCGCCCACCAGCAAGATGACAGGGAAGAGAAAGAATTCCAGGGCTTACAATATAGTCATAATAGTCATAATATGTAGGTTGGGTAGAGCGCTAGCGAAACCCAACATGACCATTTCCTCGTTCCCAGGGTCTCCCTCAATATTTCTCGGTTAACAACCTGTCATTGCGAGGGGGTCTTCCCAGCTAACTATTTGTTAGCCCCCGAAACAATGCCCCCGAAGCAATCTTACCGAGTCTGTTACGCTCGTGAGGGGATTGCTTCGGTGGGGGTTAACTCAAGAAAGCATAAGTTAATCGCGGAGTCCTCCCCCCCCTCGCAATGACAGCCTCTGATGCAAAACCTACTAGGTATTGGGGTCTCCCTGGGAACGAACATTCTGAGGCTCTGCCTCTTGTCTTATACCATGATTGAGATACACCCGATCGCCCAATACCTCTCAGTTAAGAATATAGATTGTCATTGCGAGGGGGGGGCAACCGCGATCAACAAGCAGGGAAATCTCCTTAACCCCCCGAAGCAATCTCCCCGACGACGTATGAGATTGCTTCGGGGGGATCTTGGACGGGGATCGGAACAATTTCGTATGGTGCGCCCCCCTCGCAATGACAAATAAGATGTTAGCCGAGAAGTATTGGATCCGGTTGGGTAACGTTCCGGAAACCGAACCTACAGGATCTAGCCCGCGCAGGCGGGCTTTGTTTGTGTAGCCTCACTCTTTAGGGTGAGAGCGATCGCCCGTTTATAATTCTCCCAACCGCCTCAAAATACTCAAAACCCGGTATAACTCATTCTCTCTGCGATACAAACTCAACTCTTCAGACAACCCGTACTTAGGAGTATCCTGGTGAGTCAGTTTGATAAAGGTGAAATGACTGCCATTCGTCATCAAGCCAAAGGTTTGTTTCTCAGGATGAGGATTTTTCATCATATAGAACAAAGCTTGCGGTAAAGCTTGTTCTAGACTGAAGTGCTTATTTTTGGCTTCTATCACAGTCACCCAAAAATCTTCCCGTAAAATCAGCACATCAATTCTTCCACGTATAACTTTTTCCTCATCTTCATCTTCAACTCTTACCTCTGCTTCAGGGTGAAAAGGATAACGAAAAAAACCTGCTAAAGACAGCAATGGACCTAATACAGCTATTTTGACAATTTCTTCATGGAAGCGATACTTTCCCAAGGAAATAAAATCATTTTTTATCAGATCCAGCCATTGCTTTTCCACCTCAGTCACCTCTGGCATATCCGTCTCCCATTCAGGGAAGAACTTTTCATCATCGACCTTCTGAAGACTGAATTTATCTTCCACATCGTATAAAGTAAGGTCACTTGCCTGGATGATTTGTGTCATAATGTAATCCTCAGGTTGCTGCAATTATAGGATATAGCATTTCTAAAATTGATTATTTACTCTCAAGAGAGAGAAACGCTATAAAAATAATTTTCACGAGCAGTTAATCCGGTCGGATGCATCTGAATGCACGCAAATGTACATTAATAATACATGTAATGTAATTTAGCCCGCGCAGGCGGGCTTTGTTTGTGTAGCCGGACCCTTTAGGGTTCGGGCGACGCAAATATGCAGTGTACCCATCCCATCATTGGGCAACATTATTTTAATGATTTATATAGTTTCTCAAACATCGCCTGAATATCGGGAGGTTTAGCAGTGAAATAAATGTAAAAAGATCCCTTCTCCTCCGCTTGTTTTTCCGTGACCTTAGCATAGATATCTTCGCTGACCGACCCGGGATTGGTAACCAAATTCAGCTTGATATTGGACATGGGAGACACAACAACATCCCCTTCTGTAGATTCGCCGCATTTCACCAAACCACCCGATTCAGAAAGCTGGACTAAACTTCCTGGGAAGCTGCTGTCACCGACATTCTTGCCATCCAGAAGGGCGTATTGGAGGGATATGCAGGACTCTAGACATTTAAACACTTCTTCTTTCTTAGGCAGAAACAAATTATAATCCCCTTCGATGCCGCCAATATCATAGATGGTAATTTCATTCTTCACCCCTTTCGGCTTGACCTGCTTTTCGCCATTCACCTTAATAATAGATGGGTCGCCCTCATGCAAAGTCTGTTCGGAAATCAGAATTTGTCCCCCCGTAGTATAGGATTCGATCCGATAAGTCAAGTTTACCTGAGACCCTACCACACCATACTTAGTCCGTTTCTCCGAGCCAATATTTCCTACCACTACTTCCCCAGTATTGATGCCAATGCCCATTAACAGAGGCGCATATCCCCACTCCTTCATCTGTTCGTTTACTTTTACCATCGCTAACTGCATTGCTATGGCACAGGCGATCGCCCTTTGAGCGTCATCCCGTCTTTGATTAGGAGCGCCAAAGAGCACCAAAATTCCATCCCCCATGAACTCATCGATCGTCCCCTGGTAGGATGTAATCGCATCTGCCATATAGCATAGATAGAAGTTGAGGATTTTTACCACCTCTTCGGGGGGCAATCGTTCTGACGTAGCGGTGAAACCTCTTAAATCAGAGGTCAGGATAGTTATTTTCCGGCGTTCCCCACCCAGTTTCAAGCCTTCCGGGTGTTCCAGCAAGTTAGCGACAACTTCATCAGTCAGGTAACGCCCGAAAGTCTTGCGAATCTGTCCGGCGCTCTGGGCAATGTAACTGGTGACTGCCACTGCTGACCCCGCGATCGCCACCAAGGGCGGCACCACCGGGATCCACCAGCCTGCCAAGAAAGCCCCATAGGTACTACCCAACAGTACGCCGCTGGACATCGTTGCCGCACTCACCCTTTGCAAATGGCTGCACTTGCTACCGCGCAAGCTCCAAGTGAGGCTAGCGCCAACAAAAGACCACAGCAGAATCCACAGCCACTCCATCGGTTCCGACCAACTCCGAAACAGGGGGCGATCGCCCTGTGCTGCACTGATAATCTGACTGGTAATATTGGCATGGATCTCTACCCCAGACATCGGTCTGGGCAGCATCAGGACACCGCCACTGTAGGGAGTATAAAACAAATCGTTAAAACTCTCCCCCACTGCCCCGATTAAGATTATCCGATCGCGCCCCCAATCTGGCGGTACCCGGTCTTCGAGGATATCCCTCATCGAGACCATCTCGAAATGTTGGCTCGGTCCTCGGTAGTTCACCAGTAGCTGAAATCCACCGGCATCCGATCGCACGTAATCACCGTCATTGCTTTCAAAGGGAGCGAATACCTGCTTGCCTAACTTAAATTTTGCCCCCTCCAGATCCTCAGGAATAATCCCTTCTGCGTCCAGATAGAGCAATGCCAGATAGAACCCAAAGCTGAAAACTGTTTCTCCAGCACTGGTCATGTACAGAAAGCCTCGCCGCACCCTGCTATCTGCATCAACTATCAAGTCATTTGCACCCACCTGCCCCTTCTCCTTGAGCACGGGAGGCGGCGCTACCACCTCTCGCGGGCTAGAGCCCACTGCCTTCTGGATGCCTACTAGATTCTGGGTTTGAGCAAATATCTCGACTAATTGCTCGTGACCTGGAGGTACCGGAACGTCACGATAAATATCTAGCCCGATCGCCCGGGGTTCCATTGCCTGCAATTTTCCCAGTAACTGGGCATAGACACCATCGGGAATAATCGCCTGCCCGATTTTTTCGACATCCGCGTCATCTATGCCCACGATCGCGATTCTGTCGTCCCGGGGTACTTCGGGTCGCCAACGCATATATTGATCGAAAAATAACCAGGACGGCATCTGCAAAAGACCTACAAAGCGCAGTAGGATTACCGCTGCCGTCACTGACGGAGCAGTAATCCACACGCAGCGTTCCGACCAAAATAGCTTGTTAGGTCGCTTAATGCGTCCCCAAAAATCTTTTACCCTGCCGCGACCTGATTTTAAGATTGCCCACATATCAATTTTTCTGCATCATTGACCGCTGCATCATTTGGCAATGCTTGTGCTGAGCATGCAAACAACGGTTCTGAAGCTATTTCTTGCAGATGTTCTACTGAGTTCAATAGCTCTTGCCATTCTGACCTGCGCAGCTGTTCTGTCAGCTTCAGAGTTTCGTGCCATATCAACTCATCTGCATATATTTGAGCCTGCTGTTCCGGTTCAGCTTTTTCTAGCCGCCTATTCACTTCTGGACTCACTTCCGTGCGTCGCAACCACCCTTCCACAAACGCATCCTGTTCGGGATCCGCTTTGTTGCAATAGATTGCAAACTGCCACAGATAATCCTGACCGATTTCCAGAGCCGCTTTTTTCGGGATGTTCAGTTTATATATGCCCGAATTGTTCCCTGGCAGTTCCACCTCTGCCAGGTAAACTATCTTCCCTTGTTCGTCGGCTATCAAAAATTCTCCCTCAACAGTAGTTGCTTCATCTGTTATTTTGGGAACGTACACATATATTGTCGGATTTGGATCGATCGTGGTCTCCACCCGCTCGGGATTCGCTGTCGGCATCAATGCCATCAGCGGCATTTTGCTCTGGGCCAGTTCGCAAGCTTCGTTATCACCGCGCGATCCTCCCCCATCCGTTACACTGGTTGCCCCTCTGTCTTCCGTCTTAGGAAATCTCACTGCCACCCGTTCCGGGTATGACTGTGCCAGCAGCTGTGACGGCAAGCCCGCTGCCACTGCCACTGCGGTTGAGAGCACTAAGGTAAGGATACCCCTTGACTGTCGATACTTTGATGTACCCATGTTCTCGATCCCTCTTCCTTGATTTTACTTAACTTTCCCCCACTTCAACTTTCTGGGGCGCAGCGCCAAGCAGGGCGCCAGTTTCACCCTTACGTTACTAATATGACCTATAATTCGTCAGACGTAACCGTGCTCGCAATTGTTTCCTGTTACTAATATAATTTCAGACGCAACCCAATACTTTTCGGTTAAGCACCCAAGGAGCTATTTAAAAACGGTGCTTGTACTTATTTCCTCACCAAGGGCTACCGATCGTGGTAAAGGCTGCCCAATAGTAGGGATGTTCTAGATTTTCGTTCCCTAGTTTTGCCAGGGCGGGTGGCAGGGACAGTACCCGGTTGGAACCTCGTAACTCACCTCCTTCCAAACTAACTTTACCCTCGATCGTGGCGATTTGCGCCTGCCGCAGGGCCTCGGCTTTGATTGGTGCCGTCCGTAAATGCAGATCAATTCAGTCATCAACGCTAAAGTCCCGGCATCGCCGACCTGCCAAATACTGGCTATAGCTGGCTTGACACCAGCCTGTAGCACTAACCCGGCCAAACCGGGCCTCGGCATCTCGATCGCCGGTTAGCAGTTTTACAGGCACGCTCGCACTAATAGCTCTATTGGCCCCCTGTTCCAGTCTAGATCTCGCATCCGATCTAATTTTAGCTTGCTGTCCCAAAATTGCAATGTTGGAATCGGCGATCCGGGCTGAAACTCAGCATGGGTCGCCAGTTGAACGTGTCTTTCCCATTTTTCCTCGATCGCATCAGCAGCTTTTGCCTGACTAATCATCTTCCCACAAAGCATTGCCTACAATCTTCCCTGGGGGAACCGATCGGGCGATCGGGCTCAAGCAGACAGCGGCCAACAGGGCAACTGCAAATATGCCTAGTTTTACTCTTGTGTGCTTGACTTCTTAGGTTTTTCCCTTCCGAACAGCTGCTCTAAGTTGCATAATTCTTCTTTTCAATGATTTCATCTGCTTGACGATGAGTAGTCAAGTATATTTGTACCCAAAACTCATACATCGGGCTGTGACCGATCGGATAGTTCTTGAAGCCAAGCTGCTACGACTGGTGGTTTGGCCGTAAACCGGATGTAAAAACTGCCCGGTGCCGCTGGTCTTTCTAATACTTTAGCATATATATCTTCTCTCACATCAGTTGGAGCGTTAAGCACGAGCAAATTCAGCTTAATATTGCTCAACCCACGGGGCAGATTTTCTTCTGCCACATCCTCACAGTACACCTCTGCTTCTTTAGCCGAAAGCTTGACAATTATTCCCGACAATATCCGCTCGTCAATATGTTTGCCATCCACAACCCTATATTGAATATTGATAGCTGACGCCAGAGGTTTTAATTCTGCTTCTGCTTGAGACAAAAACAGGTTGTATTCACCGCCAATACCCCCAACTTCATAAATATTAATCTGTTCTTTAACCCCTTTCGGCTGTACCTGCTTTTGCCCCGAAACATTCACCATCTCTCCCGCTTCTTTTAATGTTTGTTCTGCAATTAATATCTGACCTCCTATTGTATAGGATTCTATCCGATATGTCAAGTTGACGTTACTGCCCACAATTCCGTATTTGGTGCGTTTCTCGGAACCAATATTTCCCACTACCACTTCCCCGGTATTAATTCCAATTCCCATTTCTAGGGAAGGTAACCCCCATGCTTTCATCTGAGCGTTAACTGGTTCCATCGCTAATTGCATTTCTACCGCACAGGCGATCGCCCTTTGCGCATCGTCTTCTCTAGCAGTTGGGGCTCCAAATAGCACTAATATCCCATCTCCCAGAAATTCATCGATCGTACCTTGGTACTTGGTAATCGCATCTGCCATGTCTTCAAAATAAAAATTGAGAATTTTTACTACTTCTTCGGGAGATAATCGTTCTGATATGGCTGTAAACCCCCTCAGATCGGAGGTCAGGATAGTAATTTTCCGCTTTTCGCCGCCCAGTTTTAATCCTTCAGGAGTTGCCAACAAATTTTCTACTACTTCATCGGTCAAGTAACGCCCAAAAACTTGACGAATTAGTCTGTTACTTTTTTCTAATTCTCTATTGGTGCTTGCCAAATTAGCTTCCGCCCGCTTGCGATCGCTTATCGCCTCGGTGATTTGATGAAACATTTGATTGAAGGCAGAAATCACATCTCCCAACTCATCTTCCCGTTGCACTGAATATGAGTAAAAATCCGGCGGTTCTGCGTCTTGGATGACTGCTTCACCCGCCCCAATTAAGTCATTTCTCAGACGGATAATCGGAGTAATTACTAGAGGATTTAATGCTATCCAAGTTCCCGCCGTGACAAACACTGATATAATCGCAACTAGACCGGCAATCCGGAAAATAAAAGCCTTTAACTCTAGTTTAACCGAACTCGTATCGTGACGCAAAATTAACGTGTAATCTTTCTGCATCATATCCGGCGTCCAGGCCGAGTCATAGCGATCGCCATTTTGGCTTCTCAAATTTAGTACCTTAGCGCCTTTGACCTCATCAAATGATAGTTCTGGTTCTTCCCCAAAAATACCCACCAGCGAGCCGTCATATTTGTAAAGTACACCTCCTACAATTATATGCTGAAGCTTCCTACTCAGATTAATCGGCTGCAATTCTTGAAGTTTTTTTACTTCTGCCAATAATTCTTCATCATCGATTTTGTTTTCGGCAATCTTTTTAATTACAGCCACTTTTCCCGCTGACACCTCCGATATCTGAGAGAAAAACTCTCGTTCCCTTCGCCATACTGAAGGAATTAGCAGAATTGCTTCGATCGCCACCACACTGATAAACACCCAGAACACCACCTTCCTGGACAAGCAACCTGTGGGCAGTTTCCAACCACCTTTAGCTCGAACCGACATGACCTTCTCTTCTGCCTATTTTATCTTTTGTTCTGCTGATTATAGCAGCTAACCCGTTGGTCGATTCATCACAAATATATTGCGATTGCGGTCTCCCACCCTTTCGTAGATGAACTTGTCCACCCCCTCAATTGCCAGATACACTCCCAAACCCCCGATCGGTCTATCTTCTAAAGGTCTATTCAACATTTCCTCTGCTACCGTTTTCTTTTGGGTCGGATCGTAGGCTTCCCCTGTATCTTCAATCCAAAGTGTTAAAGTTTTCTCATCTATTTTTGCCTGCAATTGGACCTCCCCTTCTAGTTCCGCTTCCTCATATCCGTGAGTAATAATATTGGTGGCAACTTCATCCACTGCTAGCCGCAGTTTATAGGATAATTTTTTGTCCAATCCTGCCGTTTTTGCTGCTGCCATCACGTATTGCGCGATCGCACTTAAAGACTCCAGCTTTCCGGATACTTTCAAACTTTCCATAGGAACACCTCCTTTTTGCTGACTTTTGCTTTAATTTGATGGGCTATATTACCCAAGCATTTGATTCAATTCTTGTCTGTCAACTGACGGGTAGCGATGCACCGCTAGCATGGTAATGTCATCAAACTGTGGCGCGTCATCCATATAAGCAAACAAACTGCTTTTTATCCGCTCCAATAACTCAGATGCTGATGCTGCTTGGTTCTCTATAAGTTCGCGCAGTCGCTTGTCAGTAAATAACTTACCCTCAGGGGATTTGGCTTCAGTCACCCCGTCTGTATAGCTAATTAAAATGTCACCCGGTTCTAGCTGCACCTGCTGAATGCCAAACTTCATCTTCGGCATCATTCCCACTGCTGGTCCCGTTGATGGAAGCGTTAACTTCACGCCTTTGTCCCCGACGACAAAAACCGGTTCATGTCCCCCATTAATGTAAGTCAGCAAGCCAGTAGCCGGATCTAGCACGGCAAAAAATACTGTGGCAAACATACTCATTTGCCAGTGATAAAGGCCGACGTAGTCGTTCGTGAGGGCGATCGCGCTCAAAGCATTGATATGAGCTAAATTAATTGATTCGCAATCGCAGATCCAGCCGGTACTGGGCTGATTTTCCTGAAGAATATCCGATGGGGATCCTTCCAGTTGACTTTGCTTGGAAAAGATGCGGATCAAGCTGCGGAATAGAGCCATAAACAGGGCTGCACCCACCCCCTTGTCGCACACATCCGCAATTACCAGTCCTACATGCCCATTACTCAGCTCGAACACATCGTAGAAGTCCCCCGCGCATTGCTTGGCCGGATGGAAACAAGTTGCTATCTCCCAGTTGGGCAGTTGTGGGATTTCATAGGGGAGAAAATCTATCTGAATCTGCCTGCCTTTTTCTAGTTCGGCGTCCAGAGCTTTTGCATACTGGTTGAGTTTTGAATATAGCCGCGCATTTTCCAGCACTAGCGCTATCTGATTGGTAGTTGCCTGCATCAGAGCGGCGCTTTTATTGGTAAAATGATTGGGAGCTGAGTGCAAAAGTGTGAGAATTCCCAGCAACTCCCCACCTCTGAGAATGGGAATGCCTAAGGCCGATCGCACCTGGTAAGGCTGATTGGGCAGGGTTACCCAGCGATCGTCTGTCTCCGTGTCCGCGATCGATCCTATTTGGCGGTGGCGCGAAACCCAACCTGCTAGCCCCTTGTCCAAGACATTGCCGATCAGGCGATCGCGCTGTTCTGGCGTCACCTCCGCGCGGGTGAGAATCGCGTCTACGATCTTACCTGCTGGATCTAGGATAAACAGACTGCCTTTCTCTGCACCCGTTAGATCTGCTGCTAGGTCTAAGGTTTGCTGCAAGGCTTTTTTTAGCACCCCTTCTTCCGATGGCGTGCTGGCCATCGTCACCAAATTCTCCAGCAGCATCGTTTGAGCCTCTAAAGCCGTTCTCTCGTTTTTGAGTTTGGCCACTTCTGCGCGCAGCGCTGCTAATTCTGAGTTCTCGCCTGGTAAATTTTGACTATTCATATTCCCCCGTGCTATGCAGTTCCCTTACTCCAGGAGGGAGTCCCTTGTTTAGAGGTGTACCCGCCTGCTTGGTAATCTTATCCTACTATAGCACGTAGGTCAGCTTCCTTGGGAGTCAGTTGTCAGTTGCCAGTTGCCAGTTGTCAATTGTCAGTTGTCATTTCTCCATTCTCAATTATCCATTTCTCCCAAAGCTTCTGGCTTCAAAAACTTGACTGAATAATCCCTCCTTCTACACGTTGGGCGGCACCATTGATCGCTGAAGCCTTTGCCGAACTCAAGAACACTATTGTATCCGCTACCTCTTCCACCCTGGCAAAACGCTGAATCAACGAAGATGGTTGCGTTTTGAAGAAATTATCAGTTAATTCAGAAATTGACTGACCTGTAGATTGAGAGATTCCTCCCAAATACTTCTCCACCCCTGAAGTCCAAGTGGGACCGGGCAGGATACTATTGACCGTGACATTAGTGCCTTTGGTCAGTTCTGCCATCCCCCGTGCCAAACCAATTAATGCCGTTTTCGTCATCGAGTAATGGATCATGTCTGGGTACGGTTTCACTCCCGTCTCACTTGCGATTAGCAGAATTCTGCCGCTATTTCGTTCCAGCATGTGCGGCAAAAAACTACGGGACAGGCGCACCGCACTCATCACGTTGACATTAAAGTAATGCAGCCATTCTTCATCGGTAATTTGCGCAAATTCCTTAGCTCCAAAAATGCCCACATTATTAATGAGAACATCTAATGAGTCCTGTTTAATTATTTCCCCATAGATTTTCTCTGCTCCGGCAGATGTTCCCACATCCGCAACGATGCCGACTACTTCACCAAGCGGACTGAGTTCCTTGACTGTCGCCTCTACTGTTTCCGATTCTTCCGGAACGGTAGAGCGACCATTGATAAATACTTTCGCACCTTCCTGGAGAAAAGCTCTAGCTGTCGCCTTGCCAATTCCAGATGTTGACCCCGTGACCAATACCTTTTTTCCTGCCAAGCCTAAATCCATAATTTTCTCCTTTTCGGGGTGAAGGGATTGATGCTTCACCCTCGATCTTTCTACAGGTTTTCTATCTGAGCCGCGTCGTACTCATCCAGAATATACACGCTCTGATCGAAGCCCGTCTTCTTAATAGTATCCAACACTAGATCCTGAACACCCACCATATAGATGTCAACAGATGGACCCATCTTTTGCTTGGAGAAAATCAGCACCCGCAGACCAGCACTGGCCATAAACTCTAGGTCTTGCATTAGCAAAACCAGGCGTTTGGGATTTGCTGCTGCTGCTTCTTCTACCTTATCCTTGAACGCTCCTGCTGTCGAACCATCCAGTTCTCCTGATAAAGTAATTTTCGCGATGCCGCTGCTTGTTGTTTCTAGAGTTGCGTCAAAAGCCATAATTTTCTGCTATTACTGTTTGTAGTAAGCGCTTTAGCGCTTCTTCGCGCTACTTGCCCACGAGGATGACCACAGATCGATCGCCCAGCAGGATGCCGTGCTGTTCTGAGAGCACCGGTTCCGTACCCGGTTGCCAACTCCCCTGGGGGTCACCGGTGTTAGCGAAGACATGCCACTGCATTCCGTCTCCCAGTCCTGGGATGTCAAACCAATGAGCTTCCCAGTGCATATTCATCGCCACATAGATATAATTATCTGGTACTGTGCCTTCTTTGGCATGTTTGCCGCAGAGCATAAAGGCCAGGGTACTGCTGGAGTCCGACCAGTCCGCGTTCCATGCCTGGGTACCATGCCAGCTAATATCAGCATAGCCGCTGCCGACGTAGTCCCGATTCTGAAAATGATACCGATTTCTCAGCACTGGGTGGGCTTTGCGAAAAGCAATGCAATTCTTGACAAAGTTAAATATGTCGGTATTGCGTTCCAATAGGGTCCAGTCCAGCCAGTTCAGATCGTTATCGTGGCAATAGGTATTGTTATTGCCATGCTTGGTGCGCCCCATCTCATCTCCCATCAGCATCATGGGCACCCCCTGACTCACCATCAACATGGCGATCGCATTCTTTACCTGCCGGTGCCGCAGATCGTTAATCCACTGGTTATCCGTCGGGCCTTCCCAACCGCAGTTCCAACTATCGTTATCGTTAGTCCCGTCATTATTGTTTTCCCCGTTGGCTTCGTTATGCTTGCCGTCATAGGAAACCATATCCATCAGGGTAAAACCGTCGTGGGCCGTAATGAAGTTTATCGATGTTGCCGGTGCCCTTCCCGCCCAAGCATAGAGGTCCGGGGAACCTTGTAACCGCTGGGCCATATCCCCGACCGTTCCATCTCCCTTCAGGAACTTGCGGATGCCATCCCGATACTTGCCATTCCACTCCGCCCAGCGTCCGAAGGCGGGGAAAGAACCCACTTGGTAGAGTCCGCCTGCATCCCATGCTTCAGCTATCAGTTTGCATTTAGCTAAGATCGGATCGAAAGCTAGGGTTTCTAACAGGGGCGGGTTCGCTAAAGGTGCCCCCCAAGGATCCCGTCCCAAGATCGAGGCCAGGTCAAAACGAAAGCCATCAATGTGATATTCACTCGCCCAGTAGCGCAGGCAATCTAGTACGATATTCCGGACGATCGGGTTATTGCAGTTGAGAGTATTGCCACAGCCCGAGAAGTTATAGTAGTAACCTTCCGGCGTCAGCATGTAGTATGTTTTGTTGTCAATGCCTCGGAAAGAGATATAGGGACCATTTTCATTTCCTTCCGCCGTGTGGTTGAACACCACATCGAGAATCACTTCTATGCCATTTTTGTGCAATTCTTTCACTAGGGTTTTTAGTTCGTCCACTTGCATCCCTAGCTTTCCCGTCGCCGCGTATCCTGCCTTGGGGGCAAAGAAACCTACCGTACTGTATCCCCAATAGTTGTAAAGCGTTTCCCCCGTTTGCGGGTTGGGGCGGGAATTTTCAAACTCGTCAAATTCATATATGGGCATCATTTCTACAGCATTGACGCCCAACTCCTTCAGGTAGGGGATTTTTTCTCGCAGTCCTGCAAATGTGCCTTGATGCTGAGTTTTTACCCCTGAAGAGCCATGGCGGGTAAAACTGCGGACGTGCATCTCATATACGATCATATCCTCTGGCGGTATTTCCAGAGGCCGATCGTCCTCCCAGTCGAAATCATCTAAGGCTATTCTGGCCCGATGGTGGTAAATATCATTCCAGTCTGGCGTTACTCCCCAAACATCCCGACCCCCGATAACCTTAGCGTAGGGGTCCATGAGAATTTTGCTTTTATCAAACCATTGACCTTCATGAAAATTGTTCGGCCCATCCATTCTATAGCCGTATTCTAGATTTTCGTAATCGAGATCGAATACCACCATGCAGTACACATTCCCTATCCGAAATTCCTCGGGAAATGGTATTTCTGCCATTGGTTCCTTTGCATCTTTTTTAAACAGCACCAACGTACAGGATGTCGCATGGCTTGAGAAAATCGAGAAGTTAATGCCCGACGGCACTATTGTCGCACCAAAAGGAAATGGCTTCCCACGGCGCAGCTTGTACTCGCCGTAACTATGTGTCGGATGAATGTCTATTCTTTCCATTCTCTTGTAATATTTTTTGGTCCCTATTGCTGCTATTTTTTAATTGCTAATTGCTAATTGTCAAGTCTCCATTAGCCATTAGCCATTAGCCATTAGCCATTAGCCATTAGCCATTAGCCATTAGCCATTAGCCATTAGCCATTAGCCATTAGCCTTTGAGTGCTGCTATTCCTTCCTCTCGTTTTTCGCAAGTTGTGAAAAAATCCAGAAATCCTGTTACGGACATGGTGTCTTGCAACTCTTCGGACAGCCCCACAAGAACTAATTTTCCTTCCTTTGCTTGGGTCTGCCGGTACATAGACAGCAGCATCCGCAACCCGGCACTGGACATGTAGGGTACTTGGGTCATATCCATGAGAATCTTACTCCCGGGCTTGGCTAGGGGTAAAACTTGCTTTTGCACCTCCGGTGCCGTGCTAGCATCCACGTCACCATTCAGTTCTACTACCTCTATCTCTTCAACTGTCTTAATTTCGATCTCTATTGCCATGATTCCAATTTTTTGAGTATTCTTGCGGTCATGGGTTATTCATGACCCCTATTGCCAAACGGCAAACGCGCTTCGCGTTTACTACAAACGGGTGTGGTCAAAACCAGTTGGTTGTTTTTGGCCACACCCGCGAATGGTGGGCAGTGCCCACCCTACCAACGATGGTTAAACGGGGACTATCTCTACCTTGACTTTAACCCGCTCTTTGGTATCGGGCAACTTGACTGTCAAGCCATCGGCGTCGAAGTCGCTGTAGGCTTTGCCGTCAATTTCACAGGAGCCAATTTTAATACTCCCTGCTGGTAGAATATCGGGGGACACCCGCAGGATGTTGTCCGGGAACCCTCCTGGTATCGGTTTGAAGTAAAAGGTCATCGGTTGTTTGGTGATCAGCAGGTTCGTATACACTGCCGCTAGATAGCACAACTCCGTCGAGTGATAACCACTCATGGAGTGAGAACCTTTGCCCCGTTCGTTTCCACCGGCGAGGAAGGGAATGCCGTTGGCCAAAACGTTGAAGTACACCCCGCCATCTTCTGTATCCAGGAACCAGGCATTGTAAAATGCTGCTGATTCCCGAGCCAAACGGTGATATTCTTCATTTCCCAAGGATCCTGCTAGGATGTAGTAGGCCAGGATGCCCTGTTCTTGCTGCCACCAGGCTTTGCGATCGTGCCAGACATGGCGATAATCAGTTTCGCCTTCCCCCAGTACCCGCTCTACAACATCGTACCATCCGCCGCGCTGTTGGTCCCCGCCTGTAGCTGGCATGATCTCTGCTATTTTTTCCGCCAGCTTGACATACTTATCTTTCGCTTTCAGATGCTGCATTCGCATCAGGTTCCAGGCGATCTTCAGGTTGTGACCGACTACGGCCCGGTTTTGCTGCCACCCCCAGGTCTGGTCGGGACTCCAGTCCTGGTAAAACTTCTCATTGACAAAGGGACTGTTCTCGTAATCTGGAAAACGTCCTTCGATCGTATCAAAGGTGTATTCCAGCATATCAGCGTATTCCTGCTTGCCAGTGGCCAACCACAGGTTAATCAGATATGCTGGAGCATGGTCCCCCACCGAGTTCCAATTCTTTTTCCCTTTGTTGCGGCCCAAGGACTCGCTGACGGGGTCTAGGGTCACCGGATCCAGATGGGAGAAGTACCCGCCATGGTCGCTTTTGTCCAGGAAAAAGTCCTGAAATAGCTTGATGGTCTTCTCCGTGTCGTCCATGATCTTCGGGTCCCCATTTGCCCGATAGGTCTGGATCGGGCCAGCTAGGGCGTATATTTGCTCGTAGGCCGGGATAGCGTCATAGTCATCCCCGAACTCTGAGGCGAAGATTTTCTGTTCCCGTGCTCCCTGCACGTCGATGCCGTGATACCAATAGACTATGTCTTCGTCTAGGTCCACAAACCGCATGTGGTCCCGCAGGTATTCGGTGCCTTTTTCTGCTGCTTCCAGGAACTTGTCTTCCCCCGTCATCATGAATGCACTGGCAAACCCGTACACCAGGCGGGATATGGTGTCCGTTTCTTGGCGGAAATTATCCAGGGACCTGACACCTGACAGACTCAGGCTGGTACGATAATTGCGGTAGTCTATCTCTTCTTCACCAAACTGGGCCTTCAGGTAAAATTTGGCTAGCGATCGCACCTGATCTACCCACCAATTTGGCTTCTCGAAAATATAATCCTTTTCCGTGCGCCCCACGAACACCATTTGTCGGGCTTCAAATATGGGACTATCTGGATAAAACACCCCATACACGAATACATAGCGACCCGGAACCAGCATCGATCGCATTTGGCCCGTAGCATCCGGGTAGGCTTCATCTAGATTCTGGATCAATTTGGCATAGGCCGTTGCCCCAATTTTTGCCTGGAACTCCCGACCATCCGATGTTTTGATGCCAAACATTTCCGTCTTGGAGTCGTACTGCTGGGTCACGTACCCCGCGATCAGGTCTGAAAAGGAAAATTCTACGTTACTCCCCATTCTTCAGCTTGCCTCTTAATTTTTTGTTGTTAAAACTAGCTATTTTTCTTGTCCATTTCTGCCAAGAAAATCTGCATAAATTCCTCGACTACCCCTGGGTGACGCCCCGATATCAGACCTCCGTCAATATAGGTTTCCACCGTTTCTCCATTCTCATACATTACATTTCCACCAGCATTTTCCACGTCGCAAAGGATGTTGTGGGCGCAGGTTACTTTCCGACCTTTCATCAGTTCTGGATCTGCGCAAAATAGCCACATACTATGACAAATTGTCCCGACCTTTACTTCGTCTGCATCCATGGCCTTGACCGCTTTGCGGAGAAATTCCACCGCTGGCGACTGGTTGGGCTGACCTGGTTGTACCTGCACTTGATAGCGCAGGCGATCCATCGCATAACCGCCAATCAAGATAAAACCTTTGTAAGCTGATACATCAACATCTTGGAAATCTTTCGTGACCGTGACTTCTTCTGTGTGGTCGTTTCCCTTGAAAGTGAGGCTGGGCTGATTCCAAAGATTGGAAATATATTCTACTTCGTATCCATTTTTCGGGAAAAATTCTCCAAATAGACGATATTCTGTTTCGTCAAAGTGTTCCTCAACGATTACGCCGATCTTACCTTTGCTTGCCGTTGTCATAGTCTCCTACTTCTGTCAGTTGTTAGTTATCAGTTCTCGATGGGTGTGGTCATAGGTTAGTTGGTACAGTCGGAAATCGCGATTGGCCAGAAACCCGGGGGTGTGGTCATGCATTTGTTGGTTCCGATCCCCCCCAAACCCCCCTTCCAAAGGGGGGGCCTTCCTGAAGCCCCCCTTTTTAAGGGGGGTTTGGGGGGATCCGGCGACTGGGAGGGCCGCCCGAACGATCAACGGGTTTTGACCACACCCGAAACCCGGTTTCTTATCTGCTTGACTACTTGTAACCACACCCGTTCTCGGTGGACCCTCTTGACCTTTTTCCGTAACCTCTGTCTAGCTTAACCGATCCCTGCCCTTTTCGCAAGTATGACCCTAATCAAACCTCAGACAAAAGTGAAAGCACTACTGTTAAGATTTAAGCCAGAAACATCTCCTTGGACAATAGCAATCAGTTCCGACATTGAGTTACCCATGCCATTGCCAGCTTGGTCAAGATAGATGCCAATCTGGTCTTGTGAGGATCCATAGGGTGCTGCACCGAGTCGATAGTCACGGGCAATTCCTTTGAGTTGAATAGTATCTCCATCGGCAAAATCAGTAATCATCGCGAAATCCCGCACACCCATCGTGCCTCGATCGCGATCGTCGTAATAGACGTAGTTGGCATCTCCCAGCACGAAGGTATCAGATCCGGCCCCGCCAGTCAAGGTATCCATTTCGCCCCATCCGGGAGGTTTGCCACCATTCCGACGGCGAACGCCAATCAACCTGTCATTACCATCGCCGCCTTCCAGCAGGTCATCGCCCCGACCTCCCACGATGCGATCGTTGCCACCGCCACCCAGCAACATGTCATCCCCATCCAGACCAAACAGGCGATCGTTTCCTTGGCCGCCTCGGAGTCCGTCGGGGTTTTCTAGCCTGTCAATCAGCAGTAAATCTAGACCTGCTGCATCTGTCCTTTCTAGAATACCTTGGAATCCTACCTGTGGGATCCCGTACCACAGGACGTTATGAAACCCGATGGTATTATCCCGACCGTTGTAGCTGACCACTCCCGTTAGAGCTGGATTATCATCTGTCCCAGTTGTTCTCACTTCCACATTACCAGTTAAATGGGTCGCGATTATGTTAACTGGTAGACCACCTGATCCCAAAACTTCTTCTGCTGCATTCACCACCCCATCAACTAATTGATCCTCGACCGATTCGTTCAAGGCCAGGTCAACTGTGCGACTTTCAAATTGAGCATAAATACCCCCCTCTAGTACGAAGTCCAAAACCGCTGGCACGTATTCCAGAGGACTGATATCTACCACGATATAACCGGGAAATGATTCACGCACCGTTTGTTCGGCGATGTCGTTTTGCCTCGGATCTCCTGGCCGGTCTACAAAACCCAGTTGATCTGGGAAATTTTCCACCACCACATCTAGGAGATTTTCGACTATCTTATCTTGTAACTCAGCTACTTGAGCCGCCGTGGGGGGATTGATTTCCCCATTCTCACCTATAATCCCGATTCGTCCATTAACCAATGGCATTTGCTGCTATCTCCTCTTTTTTTATTTCCTACTTCTTAGAGCTTATCAGCTATTATCCTCGTCCACCTCTAACTTAATTCTTTTTTAATATTTATCTTTTTCATCTGAAAGGAGTCTGAAGTCTAGTTGGCTTCAGACTCCGGTTGAGTTACGCTCAGAATAGCGAATCAAGATGGCCTGTCACTCTATAAATTGCGGGAGTGCATCTTGCAGTTCTTTGTCGTCAAGAACTGCGTTTTAGGGAGGGCCTTTGGGTTTAATTTCAGTTGCTGTCATGAGCTTAGGTCGTAATCAGCTTCAATAGCGAATCTGGGGCAAAAACATCGCGGTAGAAGGTCAGTTGCTCGGTTTTCAGGTAGCAACCGCCTCGGTGTCCCCGTCGCACCCAGGTAACATTTCCCTTGGCAATGGTTTCATTGGTTTCGTCGTCTACAGACTTCCATTCAAAGTATGTATGTTCGCCATGAAACATGACGATCGGCCAGACCATGGTCACCCCTGGTTGAGAGATTAACGCCCACCAATGTTTTTCCCGCTCTTGTTGTTCTGTCAAGCCTTGATATTGTCCGTCCTGGCATAAATAAACCAGATTCTCGTGATATTCTGCTGTTAAAATATCTCCCCGTCCCTGGCGCAAAGCTTCGCAATGAGTGGGCCACCACTCTTTATTCTCTTTTTCAATTTGTTCCAGGGTGTAATCTGGTCCGATCGCCGGCAGGGTGGCTTCTTTCATGGCCACTATTTTTTCCGCCTGCTCGATTAATTTTTGCTTGAGGTCTTCTGGGACTAACCCTTGTTTGGAATAGTCTGCTGCTAAGTCCTTGTAGTAGTTGACTCGTTTCCTCATGGGTGCGAATATCTCCTTATTTTTTTACCGTTTTCGCCACGTTCCCTTTTGACAGGATAGCACGGGAACTATCCGTAAATTTGGGCAGCCCTTGGGCCGGCAGAGGATGCTATCCCCTCCTCTTACTATTGTAGCCGAGTTCTCATTTCTTTGTCAAGGTCTAAAACCAGATTGTCGTTTTTTCTGCTTGCCTGCCAGGAGATGCTTTTATCCTGTTATCCGATCGCACGCTCTCCCATGATGCTCTAAGACTCTGTGGGACTTGTTCTGCGCACAGCTTACCCTGGGTAGCAAAGGCACTAGCGGCCTTATTAAACCCAGTATAAACACGAACTTGAGTAGTTCCTCGATTTCTTCGCGGGTTATGCCTTACTTAAATGTCATATCCACCAGTCCTAGCTAAAACATGGGGTTTTCCATTGGTTCGATCAGCTCATAAGTTACCCCCCTAATATCGTAAATTCTGATCTTGGGTTCGCCATCGACAATTTCATTAAATCTTGACAACAAAGCCTGGGTATAAGGCTGAGCCAGATGTGTTGCGAGAGCTTCGTAACTTTGCCATTCCTCGAAGTATATAAAGGAATTGGGGTCGCTTGATTCCTCGTAGAAGCTATAGCTGATGTTTCCTGGTTCTTTCCTGGTCGGTTCTAGAGTTGCCGTGGCCAGCCTTAAAAATAGTGAGCGTTTGGACGGTTTTACCCGAAATCTTGCTGACAGCACGAGGGGAACAGAGACTTCTTGAGTCTCCTCCATCATCTGCTCCATCATTTCTGACATCGCGGAGGTGGTTCTTTGGGGAGACTCTTGACTTTTCAGATCCTCTTCGCATCCGGTGCTAAACAGGGCAACCACCAGAAGCAACCAGGAAAATGCTTTCTTAAGGGACTGGCTCTGAGGGTTCATGTATGGCATTTGACAGTCAGTAGGAATTCGCCTTCATCCCATAATTGCCGATCGCACCGGCGATCGCGACTCACGGGCATGGCTGACGCCAGCACTGACTCAGACTAAACGGGCTGACAATTTCTATGATCGACCAACTGCTAGGATAAAGCAAGGTTATTTTTCCGATTGGTCTGATAGATTTTATCTATAGCAATGGATCTGTATCAAATTCGGTACTTTGTGACGATCGCTCAAACCGGTAACTTCACAAAGGCTGCCGAACGGCTATTTGTGTCCCAACCCTCCCTGTCAGCAGGGATCAAAAAGCTGGAACGGGAACTGGGGGTGATGCTATTCGAGCGCGGCGGGCGACGGGTACTGCTGACGCCTGCCGGTCGGTTCTTCCTGACCAAGGCTGAGGCCATGCTCAAAGATTACCAATTTATGTTACAGGATATACAGAAATTCAAAGAGCAACCGACCCTGAGACTGGGAACTCTGCATACCCTGCGGGGCTGCGACTTGGCTGAGTTGATAGGCGCTTTTCGCTCGCAACATGGGAATGTGGCCATTGAGCTGCACAGCGGTCATCTGGAAAACCTGGAAGACTGGCTGGACAGTGGCGATATTGACCTGGCCATCACCTGGTTGAGGGCCGATGAGAGTAAGGACTCTTTATTTCTGTTTTCCCAACAGCTGATGCTGGCGGTCTTCCCATCTCATCCCTTTGCTCAACGCCCCACTGTTCCTTTGATGGACTTAAATGGCCAACCCTATATCGAACGTCTCCATTGTGAATTTTGGAGATCGGGCCCTCATCTGTTTGAATCGGCTGGGGTTGAGCCCCATATAGTTTATTCTGCTAACAGTGAAGAATGGGTCATCTCTCTGATCCAAGCTGGCTTAGGCATGAGCCTTATGCCCAAATGGCGGCAACTTAGCAATCTGATCTATGTCCCGATCGATAATCTGAGTATAGCGCGCACTATTGGCTTAAAATGGAGAAACCATCATACCTCGGAGGCGGTCGAATGGTTTCGGATATTTGCCTCTAGCTATGCTTGGCAAGTTCAATAGAATTGAAAATGGAGAATGGAGAATGGAGAATGGAGAATTGAGAATGGAGAATTGAGATTAGCAAGCCCGCAATTAATGGTAGGGGCACGGCCCTTCGGCTCACGCTCAGGGACCACATCAGTAGATGAGCGGGATAAACGAGGATAATTGTACTTTGCCGTGCCCCGGAGCGCAATTAGCAATTAGCAAAAATTACCAAATTAGGAGGTAGCCATGACTACTACAAATCAAATCGCAATTCAAGTCGATCGCCAAGCAAGTTCAGAACGCCTACAAAAATTGGGTGTATATAGCTGGCCGATTTGGACCAAAGAAGTTTCGGAATTTCCCTGGACTTATGGGGAACAGGAAACCTGCTATTTGCTAGCAGGGGAGGTGATTGTAACGCCGGATGGGGGCGAACCCGTTCAATTTGGCCAGGGGGACTTGGTGATTTTCCCTGCTGGCATGTCTTGCACTTGGAATATTTTACAAGATGTGAAAAAGCATTATCAATTTGGATGATTGTTGCTTGTTTCGGGTTCGTAATGGCAGCAGCGGGCACAGGGACCTAATCAATTCAAAAATCAAAATTCAAAATTCAAAATGTAAAAAGCCTTTGAGGGCAATGCTTTTAGAAGATCGACCGTAGCAAGTTAAATGCGCGACAGCTTAGGCTTGAGCTCCGCTTTCTCCAGTCATGACCGCAGCACCGATTAAATGAGCAATCCTCAAGGCTTCCGGTACTTTACCACAGTCTGTTAGGTTTGCTAAGACACGAGCGATCGCATCTGGGTCATCGGCGCCGCAGACTTGAAAGAAAAAGGGTGGATAGGCATGAATTTTACCAGCGCGCTGCAACAGGGAAAGACGTTTTTCTGGCTCTGGTAAATGACGCAAAGCTTTTTCCATTGCTGGGATGTCTGGTTGACGCCGCATGACTGCGACGCAGGGGAGTTGCAGTCGGGATGCGAGGGTGGGCAAGTCTACAAGATTGAAACCGCCAAACCCAATGCCATCTAGCAATACTATATGTAATTGGGGCAAGAATTTGCTGCCAATGAGTAAATTGCAGATGGCGTCGGTAGCGTCCCATCCATCTTGCTGCACTTGTCCCCAGACCATCCCTTCAAAGCGAGTCCCGCCACAGACTACTCCGGTAATGAATACCTTTTCGCTACTATGGCGCACAAAGGGGGCGTCGTCAAACCCGATCGCCCGGATAACCCGATCCAGTCTCACTAAATCTTCCAGTTTCATCGTACCTCCGGGAGTTACTTTCAAGGTAGGAATACAGACGGGAAATATCAGAGGAAATTAATATGTCAGAAAAACAGCCCTCAGCCAACCGGCAACTGCTGGAAGCATGGCGGTTAAAAATAGAGGTTGCTAACCGCAATAATATTTTCTGCCACTGTCGCAGTTGTGGCTATGAATGGGTAGATTCTTCGGAAGATGTTATCTGTAGTAACTGTGGCAGCAAGTCTGTCCACAAGATCTTGTGCTGGCAGTTCCCAGATGATTGAGTATCATCGCAGTAGAGGGAATGGTTTGTCCCCTATCTACTGGGACGCGGGTGCAGTGATCGCCGTCACTGCTAAAAGCGAGGTGCGTCGCATTGAAGGCTGACAGGGATCACAAAGGATCTGGGGGAGAATCACTGTAACTGCAGGAAGTAGAGTAGATACTAGAGGGGTAGAGCTAAGGGCGGACGAAAAATGACAGATAGAGTTGAAGGGATCTCAGATGCAGTATCGGAAATTTTCTACACGGTCGCCGAAACCGGGGTTCTAAATTTGTCAGATTATTATAAGCTGATGGCAGCAGCCTTAAATGAAGCCCTAGACGAACAAGAAAAAGGCTCCATTAATAGAGTCCTGTATTTTGTGCGGAAAAGACGTATTGCAGTAGTGGATGATATTGCTGCGAGGTTCGGAAAATATGCAAAGCAGGATAGTGACTATACGGAACTGGATTTACCGATGCTGCAAGTGGCATAAGATAGGCGATCGTGCGATCGCCAAATTTCAGATAATATGGCAAGTGAAATTGCGGGGCTAGGTGCAGCTGCGCGGAATTCAAAATTCTCTCATTCAATTATTCCGGCTTTGGGAGCAAGGTAAGAAGCCACTATCCGGCTAGTGGATTATTTCTGCCGTGTGTACTAGGCTGGAAAGGTAAGGAAAATCTGGATCGCTTCTGGTTCTGTGATCTAGGTCACTCAAATCTCAAGTTGACGGTCACCAGAGCTGATGCAGTGCCATCACGTTTCCAGACCAGAACGGATCACGAAGAAATGCGGGTAACGGTCACGGTAGTAACGGGAAGTTGAGGAGATATTGGAATAGTAGAGTTGAGAACTTCCCAGATGCTATCTCCAGTTGAAATCTCCTCCGATACAATCTCTGAAATTTTCTATTCTGTGGCAGTAACAGGCAGAATTACTGAGTCGGACTATTATAAAACAATAACCGCAATGTTAAATAACTCTCTGGATGAAGAAGAGATCAACTCAGTTAAGAGAATGGTGCATTCTGTGAAGAGAGGAAAGATTGCAGTAGTCAATGACTCTGACAAGGTTGAGACATCGATTGGTGTTGATGATACTGCTGAAATTTTACTTCCCATATACCAAGCGGCATAGGCAGATGGGATTTATGGGATGTTTTTGAGGCTCTCCAAGGGTTTGGGTTGTGGCTCAACAATAAAGCTTATCCTCAAACAGGTCTTCACAAGTAACTGGGATGACATCCTTTAGTCCCAGGCTTTCCAAGTAGGAGATCCACCCTTGGGGAGTATTTTCGACTTCTATAATACCCAGGGCCCTGGCCACATCGGCTATCCAGGGAAGGGTAGAGATCCGATATCCTTGCCAATTTACTCCTACGGATAGCCATTCAGGTGTAGTGCTTTGGTCAAAGTCAGTTGAAAGTTCGTAGCTGGCCCGGAAGCAATAGATTTTGCTGTTCATAGTTAATTGGGCGTTGCTATTAGGAAGGTAGCGGGTCGCAAGTAGTCATTTTAGCACTTGAAACTCAGGATCGTAATCTAATCACTACATCTCGATCGCTACCTATTGACTGTACTGGGGAGTGATGCGGCAATGGCATCGGCAATGGGCAGATAATTATCAAGCAAACTCTCGGGGACATCATTGACGAGACTGGGCAAGGTTGTAATGTTAGGATTGTAAGGCACTTCTAACGGTTGTAACCCAAGAGTTGTTCCACTAGGCAAACTCCAGTTTTCTTCAATCCAATGGGAGACTTTTGTTCTCCAAGTTTTGTTCTTTTCGGCAACTGGTGGCATCGGTGTTACCAGAAAGCGCAGATCTGGTTTGCCTTGATAGTCCCGTTGTTTGCGAACGCCCTGCACGACCCAATGCAGTCCTGCAAAACTTTGGTCCGTAGGTGCAAAGCAGATGATTGCTGTATCGGCTAGATCGAATAAGGCGATCGCGCTGGCATCGTTAAACCCAGGGCGGGCATCAATCAGGATAACATCGGGATTAAGTTGAGCTTTAATACCTGCCATCAGTTGCTCTACAGGATTTTCTTCTCTCCGATAAAAAACTTGCCAAGTTCTCCGATCGAGGTCTGCCAACCGATGAATATAATTTTCGTCATACTCCCCTACCGGGACTAAAAACAGTTCGCCACGAGTCCGCAAGTCGATCTTGCAGATACAGCTCTCAATGGTCGGATAATTTTCTTCGGGAGTCAGAAAGCGTTGGTGCAAGTAATCCAGCACCCCATACTGTTCTTCATTAAGAATCTCAACATCTGGTTGCAACAAGATTGATAGTCCCGGAGCTTCCAAGTCGAAATCTACGATCGCCACCCGACGATTTCGGGTAGCCAATATCCCGGCGACTAATCCTAATGCGGTAGAGCGACCTACCCCTCCCTTGAAAGAGTAAAAAGTCACAATTAATGGGCGTTTAGGAGTATCTTCATCCAATTCTACTGGTTGGTCAGGTTCCGCTGCCATTAAGATGTCTGACCAAAGAGGTAGCCGAAGCTGGAAATATTCGGGAGGCTTTTCTTCGGGAGTCAACAATTCATAGCCTGAAATTGGATATTTACTCAGGTGAAAATCGATATCTGCTAGTAGATTGTCAATTTTTTGTTCTCGTTCATCTGACGGTAGTCCATCAAAACAACTCGTAACAATCCTAATTCTCAGCCAACCCAATGAGGTCCGCTTGATACTCACCTGTGCTTGTGTATCTTCAGTCTGTAACCGACTGGTCAGATGGGTCTTAATCTTTTCAGATAATGTAGTAAAATCCATGATTATGACGTTTCTCCTTGTTTATCCAACAATAGTCTGTGTATTTTTTGGACCGCCTCTATAAACCGTTTGCTGTCTTTCTCGTTGCCCAATTTGTTTGAGTAGCGTAATTCATCATTGCGCCATTGGGATACAATTTTGTTCCATGCCTCTCGATAACCATTCGTGCGGTCCAACGAGATTAATCGTTTTACTGAATCCACACAATCTAACAACTTTGCTAGATTATGTAAATCCGCTCCTTGTAGTCCCTTCTTAAACACCTGAGTATCCTTGAAGTTATTTTTGTCCTCCTCGTCACAGATGAGAGATTTTAGGGCACATTCAATAGCATACCCACCCAGATAAATAGCACCGGTCCAACGCTTTTGGTTATGCAGAACCTGAGCATCTTCAAGGCGACGACGAGAAGCACCTAGCTGGACGCGCCTGTCATAAGTATCTGGCAAGCGTTCTACCTCCTATATAATAGCATGTTATTTCTCTAATCATACCTCCTCCTCAAATATGTTAATCTCCTTACCTTGAGAACTGGAATGGTTGGGCGGACTTCGCTGTTCGCGCCTCTCCTATTTTAACATCTTGGCACGGCAACGACATTACTTTTTCATATCTTACCTATAAATATTCTTCGATCGCCTCCTTAATCTTCTCCTCACCCTCTGCCCGAAAAACGCGCTTTGCGTTTACTACGAACGGCAAACGCTTTAGCGTTTACTACGAACGGGCAAACGCTAAAGCGTTTACTACGAACGGTTCAAAGTCTTACGCCTTCGATCTCTTCTTCTGCCCGATCGTACAACTCCCGCAACTTCTCCAACTTCTCTCCATCGGGTTGCCAGAAACCTCGCCCATTCGCTTCTAACATCCGACCCACTATATTCCGAAATGCCTCGGGGTTCGCTTCTCGCAGTTTGGACGCCATCTGCCCATCTAATGCATAGGTCTCTGCTGCCTGGTCGTACACCCAACTATCGGTGAAATTTGCTGTCCCTCCCCAACCAATTAATGCTGTCATCCGCTGGGATATCTCATAGGCACCCCCCGAACCTTGATCTGCCATTGCTTCTGCCCATTTCGGATTTAGCAATTTGGTCCGATATTCCATCCTCAGCACATCTTCTAAGTTCCGGGGTGTCGTATCTTTGGAGAAACTTTCTACAAAACTGGCCTGCACTTTTTCGCCCCGCTGTTTCTCTGCTGCTTGTTTTAATCCTCCCGTGTTCGCGTAATATTCCTGTATGTCTGTCAGGCCATATTCCACTGAGTCGATTTCTTGGATGATGCGATCGGTCGTCTGCAACAGTTGATTAAATATTTCCTGTCTCGCTTCTCCTTTGTCCTTCCTGCCATAACTGAAGCGGTTCCGCCCCGCCCATGTATCCCCTAACTCGGACCCTGTTTCCCAGTTCCCGTCTACTACCCGATCGTTCACTAGGGAACCAAAATCTCCGGCGGGGTTAGAAAACAGTCTCGCTGCTGCATTTTCTACACCTTGCTTTTGCAAAGCTAAGGCATGTTTGCGGATAAAGTTCATCTCTTCGGGTTCCTCGGCATCCGCCGCCCTTTGGAACAAGTCGTCCAGCAATTCAATGATGTTCGCAAAGCTGTCTCGGAAGATCCCCGAAAGGTTGCCTAAAACATCAATCCGGGGATGATTTAATTCGGATAATGGTTTTAATTCATAGCGGACTATCCGCCCGGTTCCTTCTTTCACTGGAGAGGCCCCTACTAATTCTAGCAAAATCCCGATCGACTCTCCCCTGGTTTTGATTGCATCTAATCCCCACAGCATCACTGCTACGGTTTCGGGATATTTTCCCTCTTCCTGAAGATGCTGGGCGAGGATCTTTTGCGCTATCTCTTGCCCCCGATCGCGCGCGGCAGGTGAGGGCATGCGATAGGGGTCTAAGGCATGAATATTGCGACCGGTGGGCAATACTCCCGGACCATCCCGCAAGAGATCTCCACCTGGGGCGGCGGGGATATACTCGCCGTTCAATCCTCGCAGCAGGTTGGTTAATTCATCTGGGGTTTGCATTAATAATTCGCGAATTGCCGATGATGATGTCTCGGGGCGATCGCCCAAATAAGCCTCCAGATAGGATGTCATTTCCTCTTCATCGGGGGCTTTTCCCAATACATGCAACCCCGAGGAAAACAGCCGTTGTTCCAATATTTGTAGGTATTCGTAAATGTTGACAAAATAGCGGTTTAATGCTTCAGCACTAAACATGCGCGCATTCTCAGATGTAAAGGCAATGCCTAATTTTTTTGCGTCCTCGAAGGGACAGTCGGCATCTAGTCCCGCGTCTACAATTTTCTGGCAAATAGCTTCCTTGAGGACGTAATCCTTTTCGGGGGATTCCCGATATTCGGAGATTAAATCTCGCAAGGCCAGCAATTCTTTGTATAACCCCGCCCGACCGTAGGGCGGGACATTGTGCGAAATTAAAACTCCATAGCCCCGCCGCTTTGCTAGCATAGATTCGGAGGGGTTGTTGGCAGCATAGATATAAAGATGGGGTAAGTCTCCCAGGAGTATGTCCGACCAGGAATAGCCGGTATTTCCTAAGGGCGACCCCGGTAACCATTCTACCGTGCCGTGCATCCCAAAGTGGACGATCGCATCTGCTTGGAATTCATTTTGCAGCCATTTGTAGAAGGCAGCATATTGGGGATGGGGGGTCAAATCTTTTTCAAACATGAGTCGCATGGGGTCCCCGGCAATTCCTAGGGGAGGTTGCACTCCGATCCAAATATTTCCCAACTGCACGCCGCCCAGGTAAAAGTCATCTCCCAAGGTTTTAATTCCCGTACCCGTGAGGGAATGCCATTGCTTCTCGATGCGGGTGGTTAATATATATCCCAGCCATTTATCTAGGCTTTTGACATTAACCTTGTTAGGAATTATATCCGAAACTTTGTTTTCCGTTATTTCATCTGCTTCCTTGACCATGCGGATCAGTTCTTCGGCATCTTCGGGAATATCCCCGACATGGTAACCTTCATATTTGAGGGCCTGGAGGAATTTTATCAGCGATCGGGGGACGTTCAGCAAGGCCGCCGTTCCCGTGGCACCATATCCGGGGGGGAACCCATACAGGATAATGGCAATTTTGCGATCGCCCTTCGGCAGTTGTCGCAATTTAATCCAGTTCTTAATTCTACCGGTCAGGCGCTGCACCCGATCGGGCATCAGATAGATGTCTTCTCCAACCAAACCGCCCAGGGGTAAGGGGTCGATCGCGCCATCAAGTTCTGGCAAAGCATATAGTACGACCGTTTGCAAGCCGCCAATGCCCTGACGAGTCCAACTGTGAATATCTTGAATCAGCAAAGGTGCGGCAACAATATAAGGTACATTCTTAGCAGAGAGAATCTGTTTAGCGACTTCCACCTGACGACCTGCTGCCATGGAACCCGCCGGACCTCCGACCAAGGGAAAGCCGATGGTAGAAACTATAGCATCTACCTTTACTGCTTCTGGGGAGAGAGAATCTATTTCTATGTTACCCCCTTGGCGCTGAGTTTGTTCGGATGTCGTAGTCATCCAATCTCGCACGGCGACGTGACCTTCCACCCCATTGATAAAAATCGGTAAAGGGATTAATTCTGCGTCCTCAAAGTAGCGAATAAGCTGGTGGATATAGGCTTGTTTTGTGACCACATGCTTGCGATAAAGTAAGATGCCCACTACGGGTCTTGTAGTCCGGAACTTAGAGGGATACCATTCCAGGTATTGGCGGGGAGATGTGAAATAACCCTGATAGTCGGGATGGAGTAAACCCATGTTGGGAGTTTCCACGGGGGGCGGAATTTCTCCTACCTTTAACCCCAAGTATTTCTCCGCCAGTTGCCAGCACATGGCGGCGACGTTTTCTACACCGCCAGCATTCCAGTATCCGTAAATAATCAGCCAATTGCGCAAGTCTTGCACTTTCTGGACGGGTACATACTTTAACAGCTTCGGTCCGGTCTTCAGAAAGCTGATGTAACCTGCAAGCTTGTCTTCTTCCCGTCCTTTGCTAAATTTTTCCAGGACGAATTTAACGGGTTTGGGCATTCCTTTGGGTTTATCCCCAATCTTAAAAGCCCCAATTTGAGTCAGACTCATTAATTCTAAGGCGGACTCGAACACGAGGCGAATGGGTATCTGCTGCACCCTCTCCCGCAACCACAGGACTTGGTCGTAGTCGAAAATGAGACTGGCAAAGAAGACATCCGCCCCTCGGAGTGCCGCTTCGACCACTTCTGGTTCCGATGCCAAGGCCCGATCGCTAAACACGCGAATATCCAGTTCGCGGCAGCGGGAAGTAGCCAGATCGGCAGCTTGACGGTACAACTGGGCATTGAAGGATTCAAACCCGGCGATCAGGACGATGCGTTTCATATCCCTATCCTCAACAACGATTGTTATAATTCTGATTTCAATGATAAACTAATAAGGCTATACAGGTGAATATTCTTTAATCATCTTTATATACCTACGGTCTGTGATCGTGGTAAGCAACTCATTGTGAAGATTTATTTTTTGTTGACGATCTAACTGACCTTTTAGTAAAGCTACAGCAATAATTACCTTTGGTAGCGGATATGGAAACCCGGAACTCGGCTGATGTTTGAGGTAGCTGCTTAACTGCTTATCTTTATCTAAATTAGGTAATCTTTTGACACTGGCTATGTGCTCAATTACTTGTAACGCTTGGCCAAGTCCATTTCGAGTAATCGTTTCACATATATCACTACAATTTATATCTAATAGTGGAGTTATCCCAGCAATTTGTCTAGCTGTCCAAGAAGATTTTTCCCACAGATATTTTGATGAATTTATCAAATTAGTTAATTCGGATCTTGAACCATACTTGGCTAAAAGCCACACAGCAGCAATCACGCCTGAAGGCAAGTACGAATTATTCTTATTTACAACTTTCTGAGCAAGGGTAACGATCTGAGATACGAGTTTGCCTGTGGCTGGAGTTTCCCAAGCTATAATACATCGGACCGCTGCAAAAAGTGAGACTTCATCTTCACAGTGACCGGATACAACAAATTCTTCTATCATGCTCAGTCGTTTGCTAGTCGGACCAAGCCGTGCAAGGTATTTAAATGCTGGTTCTCTGAGATTTGGATGCTCTTCTAGCAATGCGGGAATATGCTTCTCCAAATATGGATCTCCTATACGACCAAAAAGAGTAAAATAACGCTTCAATACTTTATCCCAATTTCCTATTTTATGTTCCCTATGTAATGTTTTTTTGTATTTGTTGAATTCTTTTTTCAGTTTATCTATATGTTTTTTTTGTGTCGCTGTACTTCCTGAACCATGCTTAATACAGTTATTAATAATTGTGAGTGCTCGGTTTTCCTGAACCCAGAAGTGAGCAATTGCCTCCTTACCAGATAGTATTTTACTTTTACTGGCGTTTAGCCTGAGTCCTTGACTGCCAAGGACGTTATCTAAATTTCGTAGTAGTCGTTTTCCCTCTTCCCGCGAATTAACACCAGCATCAACATCATCCATCCATCTAACAAAGTCTCCATTGGTAGCTTTATCTAGTTCTTCATCAATTTTGAATAAGTATGCATGTGCTAGCAAACGCGGAGCATCAAACTGGATTTGAGGTAACCCAACGCCGGAATGAGGCATGTAATAGGGACGCCACGAAAATTCTTCAAGTAAATAAAATAACAGGTTGAGAAGATTCTCACTGAACTTTCCTAGAGATGCTATGGTATTACGGAGGGCTGTTAGAGGAATGCAGTCGAAGTAATTTGCAATATCGGCAACTACAACATATTGATGCGAACGGGTGAATTCCCATATCCGTTTCTGAAATTCTGGCCACAGTATCCACCAAGGATAAGCAAAAGTATCATCGACCTGCTCTACATAATTTGGTCCGTCGTGGCTACGCGAGTAATAGGCATTATCAGAAGGCTGTGCTTTTTTTAGTTCATCTTCAAGAACTTCGACAATACATTGAAGTGCAAGGGCATCCGCTGGTTATGGGATTGCTAGACGTCGAGGTATCCCATCTCTTTTTTCCTTATTTACAAACTCAGGGGCCGATGGTTTGTAGTGACCATCAAGCACATCCTCACGCAGGCGTTCGGCAAATGGTTTAATATTTCTGTGAATGTCTAGAAAATCATGAATATCCTCTAATGGCTGCTTGCGCAGTCCATTACGAACAGTTTTTTTCCAAACCTTGACCACTTTCTGAACTTGGAAAGTTTCCTCAAGCTCTACCGATAACTTCTGTGCGCGATTAGTCCCTTGCATTTGAGATAAACCTCTAGTTTTTAAACTTGATTATAGCAGCCCCCGATCGCCAGTTGGAAGCAGAGCTTCCGGAACTACCCCATCGCCTGTCTTGACGAGTGCGGTGAAGGGTTATACTCCATACTTTGCTCTGATCTCCTCTATGCTAACACCCTTACCCTCTCTCAGATCCTTTCGGGCCTGCGCCACCCGAGAGAGAAATTTGGGATTATGTAACAGTAGTTCTTCCCACCAGTCTTCAGGATCTTCTAAACCCATTAGAATTCCTACTGCTACTCCTTCGCGAGTGATAATTACATAATCCTTCTGGGCCTGCTGCAAATAACCTGATAAATCTGTTTCAACTTCTTCTATTGACACTTGCTTCACGGTTCTTTCCTCCCGTACTCCGATAACCACGTGATTGCTTGAGGCTTTTCTTTAATTGCTATAATTTCTACTGCTTCCGTGTCTACATTATAAATCACATCGTAGAACACGCGCAAATTATCAATTCGTAACCGGTATTGTGGCCGCTGCATTCGGATCAGACGCTTTATGCGACTTTTGCTCACTTTCTCGGGCTCATATCTGAGATGTGTCTCAATTCCATCAAGAACTTTTGCCCGATCGCTTGCTCTGAGTGCTGCTATATCATCTTCTGCTGCTGGCGAAAAAATAATCTCGAATCTCACAATCGTTACAGTATATCTAACTACCGTTGATGTTTACCTACTTTTAACGAACCCCAAAATAGATCTACGGTTAGCGTCATTCATAAATGCTGTCTCTGCTAAAGGCTCGATCGGATAGACTCGGACTATTGAAGGGAAGTTGCGAGATCCAGGCGCGAAAATCCCTAGCCCGTTCCTCTGGTGTTTGCCAACGAGAAGCAACTCTCTCAAGCTTACCAGTCTCAAACTCTCGCGATGCAATCAAATCAGCAATTATTTTCAGTTGCTCATCGCTGAGTTTATCTATTTCTTGCTTCAGGTTTTCTTTGAGCATAATTACGGTTCGTATAACCTCCTCAACCCAACAGTTCCATGATATACCAACCTATTGCTTTTGACAACCCCATATGCCCGACCCATGTTATCTTCTTCTCAACAATCGCTCAAATCTATGTATCCCAAGGGTTTTAATAATTGTTAAATTTTTATTAAGCTTGCCACTGTCCCCCCCGATCGCCGGTTATCAGCAGCTTGCTACCACATCGGACGCGCTGTCTTTATTC
>JBFRWI010000166.1:0-44600 GCA_051439505.1 Hormoscilla sp.
AAAATATGTGCGACCAATCCTGTATAGACTTTGCTAACAAAACATTGAAATCAGAAGATGTCAAGGGAAAATCGGTCATAGAGGTCGGTTCTTATGATATTAACGGCTCCTTGAGGTCAATAGTAGAATCTTTGCAACCTCTCACCTATAAAGGAGTTGACATTGAGATGGGACCGGGTGTTGACGAAGTCTGCAATGCTGAAGATTTACTTACCCATTATGGTACGGAAAAATTTGACCTACTGATTTGTACAGAGGTGATAGAACACGTTAAGAATTGGCGCGAAGTAATTAGCAACTTTAAGAATATTTTGAAACCCGATGGTGTTTTGCTGCTCACGACGAGATCCAAAGGGTTTGCCTATCACAGTGCGCCAGCAGATTACTGGCGGTATCAAGTTTCAGACATGGAAGTGATATTTGGGGATATGATCGTAGAAGTATTACAGAAAGATCCCGAACAACCAGGGGTATTTATAAAAGCAAGAAAGCCCCAATCATTCCAAGAAAAAAAATTAAGCGATTACGCCCTTTATTCAATTGTTAAGCATAAACGGCTTTTAGAGATAGAAGAGGAAGATATAAATGCGATCGATCGGTATTGGAATGAAACGGAATTAGCAGTTCGCAGAGTATTATCGAGGATGTTACCCAGATCGACGAAGATGTTTGTCAAGAAAAAGATATTAAGAATAATGTAAGGGGGGAAGGCATCAGTGCCAGATAAAAGCCCTTCAAAACCAACGGATTTTCACTTGTGGTTTCCTAATATATTTGGATTTAAAGGGGGAATTCAAGTATATTCGGCATTTTTACTCCAAGCATTACAGAGTTTATACCCAAATAGTAATTATGAGGTTTTTCTCAAGCATGATACGAGCTCCTCACCAGATATAAATGTCTTAAGCCAGACTAAATTTCATTTTGCTGGTGCTTGGCCCCTATTTCTGAGAACAGCAGCATTTAGTTCCCAACTTCTAGGATATGGGATTTGGCAACAACCAGAGTTAGTAATTGCCACTCATCTTAATTTTACAGAAGCGGCTTACTGGCTTCATAGCTTGAGAGGGATTCCCTACTGGGCGATCGCCCACGGGGTAGAAGCATGGAATATTGAGCGTCCCGCCTTGCAGAAAGCCCTCCATGAGGCCGATCGCCTTCTTGCCGTCAGCAGCTATACCCGCGATCGCCTCCTTCAAGAACAAAACCTGGATCCAGCAAAAGTCTTACTACTACCCAACACATTCGATCGCGATCGCTTTCAAATTGCCCCCAAACCCCTATACTTACTGAAACGCTATGGTTTATCTCCCGAGCAAAAGATAATATTAACTGTGGGGCGTCTGGATAGTCAAGAGCAATATAAAGGCTATGACCGCGTACTCAGAGCGTTACCTACTATAATAGAATATATTCCCCAGGTTCATTATCTGATTGTGGGGAAGGGGGACGATCGCCCCCGCGTGGAACAACTGATTCAACAACTCAATTTGCAACATCACGTCACCTTAGCTGGCTTTATTCCCGACTCAGAACTATGTGACCACTATAATTTATGTGATGTATTTGCCATGCCCAGCAAAGGAGAAGGGTTTGGTATTGTGTATCTGGAAGCCTTAGGCTGTGGTAAACCTACCTTGGGAGGAAACCAGGATGGGGCCATTGATGCCCTGTGTCATGGTAAGCTGGGGGCTTTGGTTAATCCTGATGATGTAAGCGCGATCTCCCAAACCATCATTCAGATATTGCAGGGCACCTATCCCAACCAGCTGATGTATCAGCCGGCAGGATTACGTCAGCAAGTGATTGATATTTTTGGATTTGATCGCTTTCAGCAAACCTTAGCGGAAATAATGCAAAACTATCTGATGGGAGGTAGTGAGTGAAAGTCCTGCATGTTATCCCTTCCCTATCTCCCAGTCGCGGGGGCCCCACTAAAGTAGCCCTAAATCTGGTGAAAACATTGAGGGAATGTGGGGTTGACGCTGAAATTGCCACCACAAATGATAATGGAGCTGAAAACGCTCAACTGCTAGATGTGCCATTAAACCAGCGCACTGAGTATCAGGGAGTGCCAGTCTGGTTTTTACCTCTGTTTTCTTCACCCAGTAAAGGAGTGTCAGTGGGGAGAGATAGAGGATTTATGTTTTCAGCAGCTCTCACTCGCTGGCTCTGGCAACATATCCGAGACTATGACATTCTGGACAACCACTATCTGTTTTCCTATGCTTCTACCTGTGCAGGGGCGATCGCCCGCTGGCAAAAGGTTCCCTACACGGTCCGTACTATGGGACAACTCGCGCCTTGGGCCTTAGCCCAGAGTAAGCGGAAAAAACAACTATATAGCTATATAATAGAGCGCCATAATATAAATCATGCCGCAGCAGTCCATTGTACATCTGCCGGTGAAGCAGAAGACGTGGGTAACTTTGGCATCACTGCCCCTACCATAACCCTGCCTTTGGGGGTGGATCCGCAGATTGAATTGCCAGATGCTCCACAGAAGCTACGCCAAATCTACAACATAGCTCCAGAAACGCCAGTGGTGCTGTTTCTCTCTCGCCTGCATTATAAAAAGCGTCCCGATCTGCTGATTGAGGCACTCCACCGGCTAAAGAATGAAAAGCATGACTTTCACCTGATCTTGGCGGGTTCAGGAGAAACAGACTATCTCAACTACTTGACTAAATTATTGTCATCTCTTGGTTTAGCCTCTCAGACCTCAACTCCTGGTTTTGTCAGCGGTAAAGATAAAGATTTGTTGCTACAAGGGTCAGATATCTTTGTCCTGCCATCTTTTTCGGAAAATTTCGGGATCGCTGTTGCTGAGGCCCTGGCTGCTGGTCTGCCGGCCATCGTGACGCCTGATGTGCAAATAGCGTCCGAAATTGCTGCATCTGACGCTGGTGTAGTAATAGAGGGAAATGTTGACGCTTTGGCAGGGGCGATCGCTCAGTTGCTATCGGACCCAAACCACCGGTATAAATTAGGGAAAAATGCTGCTAAACTGGCGAGTGATCGCTATTCTTGGGAGGCGATCGCCCCTCAGCTAGCTGATATTTACACCTCCATTATTCAACGGCAACCCCTTCTCAATTGCTCAACATAATGAAATTGAGAGGATATAATAGTTGGAAAAAATTAAAATAATCAATTTATGTCCTACTCTCAACGCCTACTCCAACAGGGAAATAGTCTGACTCGTCTAGCACATCGATCGCGCTTTACGGTTGTGCTAGATGCTATTGGCAACACTCGCTACACCAAGGCCCTAGATTTCGGATGCGGTGACGGGTGGCTACTCAGAACGGCTTACGATCGGGGAATTATAACTTCGGGAATAGGTGTAGATCTGGCTCCAAACATGATATCGGCTTGCCAAGTCAATTTTGCAGATGTACCAGGCTTTGAGTTTTGCCAGCCTCAGGAAATATCCCAAAAAGTATTACCCCAAAGTTGCGATCTAATTTTTTGCACCGAAACCCTGGAACATGTCGAAAATCCAGAAAAAATCCTAGACATAATTTTACCTTATTGCCAGTCCGGTGCCAAGGTCGTTATTTCTGTGCCCATTGAAATTGGTCCCTCACTGATAGCCAAGCAAATAGGACGCTACTTTGCCAATATAAAAGGAGGTTATGGTTACGAACGCTACCGTCCTAGTGAATTATTTTCAGCGGCAGTTCTTTGGGATGCCAGCAGCTTTCCCTCGTCTCATTCGACCCAGACATCGCACAAAGCCCATAAGGGATTCGATTATCGCCAACTATACGCCTTATTACAGCAAAAAGTTAAGATAGAGCAACAATTATTTTCTCCCTTTCCCTGGCTTGGAAATTGGTTAAATAGTACGGTAGTTTGGATTGGTAGGGTTGAAGCTAAATAAAGATATTAATTAATTAAAATGAATCTCTGGCAATGACTATGAAAAAGGAAAGAAAAAAAGAGGATATTTTATTACATATAGGCTGCGGTTTGGAAGTAGTGGAAGGATGGGAAAATATAGATGCTTCACCCAGTTTAAAAATATCAAAAATTCCGCTGATTGGACGACCATTAGTATCGATGATGGGGGGACCAAACTGGTCAAAAAAAGCCAAGTGTGGCGATCTACTAAAAGGTCTGAGTATTGCTCCCGGTAGTTGTACCCTAATGTATGCCTCACATGTTTTTGAACACTTGAGTATTGCTGACTTTTATGTTGCCTTAGAAAAGGTTTATTTATACTTAAAACCTGGAGGCATATTAAGAATAATTGTTCCTGACCTAGAAAAATATATAGAAGCCTACATCAAGAATAGGTCTGACAAGGAGTTAGCAACCAAAGCTGCCACTGATTTTATGCATCATTCATGGATCGGACACCAAGGAAGCCGCCGCAGTTTTGATCGCCGACTTCGGGAAGCATTCTCCAACCACAGACACCAATGGATGTGGGACGAACCATCCCTGAAAAACGCTTTGGCTAAACAGGGTTTTATTAATATTCGTAGGTGCAATTATAGGGAATGGTCTGACCCGCGATTTGCAGCAGTTGAGAAAGAAATTAGACATGCAGATTCAGTTTGTATCGAAGGAATCAAGCCCAGAGAATCTGAGAGATGAAATGGTCAGCAAAATACAAAGTAGCGGGTGGTATAATAGCGGTATTGGCAGCTACAGAATTAACCCTCCGACTAGCTTTGGGATTGGGAAACCCCGTTCTCGTTCAAGCTGACCCCAACTCTGGCTATCGGTTTCAACCGAACCAGAAAGTTTGGCGCTTTGGTAAAACCATAGAGTATAATCAATATTCTCAACGATCGGAGCCGATCGCCCCCCAAAAGCCTCCAGGAACCTTGAGAATATTGATGACCGGTGACTCTGTACTCAATGGCGGCAATCCTACGGATCAGCCTCGCACGATTACAGAAATATTTGAGGGTAGATTATCAGCATCTGGACGCGGGGCAGAAGTCCTCAACGCTTCTGCTGGATCTTGGGGAATTGGCAACCAATTAGGATATTTGCGGAAATTTGGGACTTTTGGCAGCGATGCTGTCATTATCCAAATTGGCACCCACGATATGCTCCAGCCTACTAGCACCAGTGAGGCTGTTGGCTCCATCTATTTTCCCAACCAACAGCCAATACTGGCAATCCAAGAAGCTTGGACGCGCTATGCATGGCCGAGAATCGCCGGTAAATTAAAGCTCAATTCACCAACATCGGAGATTCCGGCTGCGTCCATAGATCCCAACCAGCAGTTCGAGCAAAATATGCAGCTGTTAAAGGCGATCGTGACTTTGGTTCGCGAGCAACAGACGCCCGTGTTTGTGCTGTTCACGCCCGATCGCGCTGATTTGCTGCCCAGCTATCGGGTGCCGGCATACAAGGCAGAGTTTTTCGATCGCCTCTCGGACTGGCAGGTTCCGGTGGTGGATAGCCATGCTGCTTGGTCAACGGAGCCCACAGGTACAGTAGAAACCTATTTTAGAGACATAGTACATCTTTCCGAGACTGGCAATCAAGCGGTAGCTGACTTGCTATTTCGGCAACTTTGCTCCCCAAACCAGTTGCCAGCTTGTATGCCATGATTTTTCAGGAAGAAAAGCCTTTACTGGAATCGGACTCAGGCTCTTTGAAGTTAAATATTGTCAGCCCTTAGTGATGGGCGTGAATCGTTTATCTAGGTTTTTGACCCGATTTTCGGTTTGATGAGGCATCATAGATAAAAGTGGTCAGCTCCACCATCCGATCGGCGCTCAAAGCTGATTGTTGAAGGCTGATTGCTGAATTTTACTATCAAGGAGGAACAATAAGTTGCACCAGTCCTTTACTCAACACCCTGACCTGATGATGACCGAAAACGGAAAGCTGCCAACTCTTCCGATTAGATTGTCAATTATTACCCAATTTTATCCGCCTGACTATGCGGCGACTGGGCAACTGATTGAAGAGTTGGCGACTAATTTAGGACATCAAGGCATGCAAGTTCGTATTTTTACTGGACAACCGGGTTACGCTTTCGGTCAAAGTTATGCTCCTCCGATTGAACGATCGGAAAAACTCTTGGTGAGGCGATCGCGATCGACCCGTTTTTTGTCCGATCGCATTCGCGGCAAGGCTCTCAACGGTATTTTATTTTGTTTACGGGCGGGATTACATCTGCTGAAAACTGCTAGTCGTGGTGATATTTTACTATTAACAACTGCGCCCCCTTTCTTACCAATACTGGGCTATTTAGCTAATTTATGCTTTGGCGTGCCTTACGTTTGTTTATTATATGATTTATATCCTGATGTTGCCGTACAGCTCAAAGTTGTACCTCCTCATAATTTGATTGTACGGCTGTGGAATTTCATTAACTCTCTAATCTGGAAAAGGGCTCAGGCAGTTATTGTTCTCAGCTCGACTATGAAGGATATAGTGGTGGAAAAATGCCCAGATGTTGCTGACAGAATTTCTGTGATTCATAGCTGGGCTAATCATAAGGCGATCGTCCCCATTCCCAAGCAACAAAACTGGTTTGCCCATCGATACAATCTGCTTGACAAATTTACTGTCCTTTATTCTGGCAACATGGGTCGTTGTCACGATATGGACACGATTTTAGATGCTGCCGAGCAGCTGCAAGACGAACCCATCCAGTTTGTCTTCATCGGCAATGGTGCTAAACATAAAGCTGTTACAGAACGGGTAGACGCGCTGGGGTTGAGTAACTGCCTCTTTTTGCCGTACCAAGATAAAAAGAGTCTTCCTTACTCGCTGACTTCCTGTGACCTTTCTTTAGTCAGCATTATTCCTGGCATGGAAGGATTGGTGGCTCCAAGCAAGCTTTATGGAATTTTAGCTGCTGGGCGTCCTGTTGCTGCGATCTGCGAACCCCATTCTTATTTACGCGATCTGATCGCTGAGGCTAACTGCGGTGAGACTTTCGATAATGGGGATGCTTCGGGTTTGGCTGATTTTATTCGACGCTTGGCTTCAGACTCTCAGTTGACAAATATCCTGGGTAGGAATGGTCGCAGTTACCTCCAGTCAAATTTTACTGCTCAGATTATTGCCCAAAAGTATTGGCGGGTTTTGTACGCTAGCTATTTGTCCAAAGTCCTCTTACATTAGTAGATTGTCAATCACAAATGACGACTTTCAGCTAGCATCTGTCATCTGGTAGCTACTAGCTGCTTATTATCGGTAACCGATAATAGTAATCTGCTCCGCTTGTCTGTCCTTTAGCTACTAGCTGCTTATTATCGGTTAGGACTGTAGTACCGATAATAGTAATCTGCTCCGCTTGTCTGTCCTTTAACGCCGTTAGCAATCATTCCTAAGACTGAAACATAGGATATTTTCAGGTTATCTAATACCTGATTCAGCTCGGAACGACCGGTTTTCTCCATTCCTACCACTAGAACCATGCCATCGGCACGGGTAGCTAGTATGCTGCCGTCTGCTAATCCGAGACTGGGTGGGGTGTCGTAGATGGTTAAATCGAAGGCGTTTTGGAATTGCTCCACTAGGTTTTGCATCTTTCTCGACGAGAGGATCTTGATCGGGTCTGGCGGGATCTGACCTGCTGTGAGTACAAACAGGTTTTCGTCGAAGGGCGATCGCTGAATTACTTCATTGGGGTCTATCTCTGTGGTAATTACATTACTCAGACCCCGCATATTCGGCAAGCCCATCCTGTCATGTATTTGAGGATTACGCATGTCTGAGTCTACCAATAAGACCCGCTGACCCATTGCCGCCGCCGATCGGGCTAGAAACAGGGCTACTGTGGATTTCCCTTCTGCTGGTAAACAGGAGCTGATTACTAAGGAGCGGATGGGTGAATCTGAACTGAGAAAGCGAATATTAGTATACAGCGTGCGGAATGCTTCTAAAAATGGTGACGAACCGTAATTATGCTTCCTGTTTACATTGGTTAATCGAGTCTGTTGGACAACCGATCGGGTAATGACGCTGCCATTGCCAATTTCCCCAGAATGGGAAGCGGCTCGATCCACACTACCTAGGGATTTGGTGAATTGTTTGAGTCGCCGCTTGAAGGGGATCGTCCCCAAAAGTGGCAGTCCTGTCAGTTCTTTGATTTCGTTAGGAGAATGGAATGCGTTGTCCAGTTGCTCACTCAGCAATGCAGCTCCTATCCCCAATAACAACCCCGCGATCGCGCCTAGGGCTATGCCCCTGGGTATATTCGGCGATATCGCTCCTGTTGGCAGGAAAGGTTCGCTAATCACTTGCCAGGATATTGCTTTCTGAGCAGCTTCTATCTGCAAGGTTTCCCGGGTTGCGAGGAATCGATCCAGACTGTTATTTGCTACCTCTAATCTTCGCTGTAAGTCAGTGTACTGTCGTGCCAGAGAAGGGATGAGGCTAAATTCTTCCTTGAGACTTTTTTCTACCTGCTCTAGGGCTCCTAAGCGCACTTGCAACACTTGCAACTGGTTAGTTGTTTGCACCAATTGCTTGCTCAGTTCTATAGAAATTGGTGCCAGATTCCCAGTCGTACTGGACGACTGCTGAGAGCCCAGAATGCGTTCAGATTCCCTATTTATCAGCGGTAACAACCTTGAGCGCTTCTCTAGCAGCACTTCTATATTGGGGCTATCTGGCTGAAATCGCACTGATTCTGCGGCTATCTCTGTTTCGATTTGTAGCAACTGGTTGAGTAAGCTCTGATAGCGCCCAGACTCACTCAGGGCTGAGGCTGCGAATGCTTCTGCTGGACTGGAGCCCAACTGTCTTTGCAGGATTACGTAAAGGGACTGGGTCTCTGCCAGTTGAGTTTGTGCTTCCTTTTGCTGTTGCTGAATGGCCGCGAGCAGACCAGATATGGAGTTGCCACGTGTCTCTGGATCTATCAGGCTATATCGCTTTCTAAACTCCTCTAGTTCAATTTGCAGGCTATCGACCCGTTCTTCTAATATTGGCAGCTGCTGCTCGACAAATTCCACTACCCTTTTGAGGTTTTGCTGTCGCAGCTCTATTCCATACTCCACATACCGTTCTAGCAATTTATCCAATACTAGCTTGATTTTTTGCGGGTCTGAATCTTCGTAGCTGATGTTTAATATTTTTGTCAGCCGGCCAACTGCATCCTCCCCTTGCGCTATTGATAGGTTACTTGCCAGTTCCCCATAGCTAATTTCTGGGTATGTCTCCTGCAAGGCAGATACTACGGACTCTAACTGCTTCGGAGAGCGCAGCACTTCTATCTGGGTAGCGTAGTCAAAGCCTGGTGGAAACCCCAATCTCAACAAATTTCTTGAGGTATTGTCTTCGGATATGGGTTCCACCAGCATGCGAAAATTCGCCTGGTAAACTGGGGGGCGAGTCCAAGTCCACCAGCCTATGCCACCGGTTACCACTGCTGCTACACCCACAAGTACCAACCCCCGTCTCCGGAGAATGTTTAGTATCTGTTTCGGGTCGAATTCTTCATTTTTCTCCAGGATCTGAGTCTGGTATAAACTCAGGTTCGTCGGCTTATGCCCATTGCGTTGACTTACTTTCGGGGTTGTTCCAGCTTGCATGATTTATATCTATTAGTTTACTGTCTTTTCCCAACCATTCCAACAAATACCTGACACTATCTTAGTCATTGGAGCACTTCACCTGCGAATAAGCGCAGTAATCTCATCTAATCGAACAAGTCATCTATTCTTCTGGGGATCGCAAAAATTCCCACCACCGTACCCAATATACTCAATATTGGGTTGAGAGCATCGGCAACTTTTCTTGTCCCAGACTTCTTGACTACGATCGTGTCGTTGTTGCGTAATGCTGGATTGTTTTCTTCATTTATATCCTGACTAAAATCTACGGCTACAGTCTGCCTGAAAACCGTACCGTTCGGGTTGAGGCGAATTAGTTCGACAACCCCTTTTTGCGCATCGCGATTAAATCCTCCTGCCGCCAGTAGCGCCTGAGTCAGTGGTGTATTCGGTCGCACCTCCACTCTCCCGGGACTAATTGCTTCTCCGACAACATTTACTGTAATATTCTCTGGTGAGAAGCTTGCAGATGCCAGTTCTGTGATTTCATCTGGACTCATTTCTTTTGCCCTGGCGACTACTATCGTGTCTCCTTCTTGCAAGGGCAAATCCTGCCGCAGGTCTCCTGTCTGTAATAGATCCCAGAAATTTACTTCCACCAGCTGCTCCGATCCTGATTTTGTGCGTCTGCGCACGAGGATGTTGCGAATATCCGCTTCTTGGGTGATCCCTCCCGCTGCTTGAATGCCTTGGGTGACGGTTGCTGCGTTGTTGCTTTGACTGTTGCCTAGGGTATAGGGACCCGGACGCTTCACTTCTCCGACAACCGCTATGTTCAGGGGACGACCGGTGTTGATTGCAAAGCTTGCTGCTGCTAGTTGGGGGGTCTCCTCCAGGTTTACGCTGGCGATCGTGGGTATTAATATGCTGTCTCCGTCTCGCAATATTATGTCTTGGCTTAAGTCTGCGGTCTGCAAAAGTTGCCACAGATCTACTTTGATAATTTCCGCAGATGCTGGAGATCTGGATTGATCTTCCCCTGTCTGTGGTCGGGGACGCCGTACCTGGATGTGACGGATGTCCGCCGATTGCGTAATCCCTCCTGCCAGTTCGATCGCACCCGTTACTGTTGGTATGTTAACACTTTGGTTTCTGTTTAGGTCTACTGAGTACGAACCTGGCCGGTTCACTTCTCCCGCGATCGCGATCTTGATCGGACGTACTGTTAGCAGAGTGATGGTTGTTATTGGACGCCGCAGAAACCGGCCCATCGCTGATGCTATCTCCTCCGATGCTTGGGATATTGTCATTCCCTGTATTCTCACAGTCCCCGCCAACGGCATATTTACTGTGCCGTCTGACAATAGCATATACTCGCCACTGTACTCTGGCACGTTGAATATATCTATCTTGATGCGATCGCCTGGTCCCAGAATATAGCCTGACTCTCCCTGGAATGGAACCGGTGCTGGCGGTGCCACTGTCGCGGTCGGTAAGTTATTTCTTGGGGCCGGTAGGACGTCTCTGCTATTTGGGGATGTCAGGGTTTGGGCTATTGCTGTTGATGGCCCATATGTTATTGCCATCACTCCCGATAGTGCTATTGCTCCCACCTTACGCCCCATCCTTTCTGGCCACAGCTGTTGGTGCTTCCGAGCTTCTGAACCTGTACTCATCATTTTTACCCCTTTTCCATATCCCTAGGCTATATTAATGGGCGATCGCCCCTGGTCACTGGCGCTGCTGCGAGCCAAAGAATAATTTATTACAACTTCAATCTCTTTTCCTCTCTTTTCGGAGCCATCTGCCGCAGAACAACCCCCTATAGATCTCGGAGCCAAATTTCTCTTTAATTACCTACATTTACCACCTCCGCTGCTGCCGGTTGACTACAACCTGCCATTTATTGCACCTTTTTTTTTTACAAATCTCATATTTTATTCTATAATATAGTACCTTTACGTAATAGCGGTCAGCAGTCAGAGGCAGAGGGCTCTTGCATAAAATCCGGTAATTTCTGGCAATGTCGGGAATTATCTCCCTCGGGAAGATGCTTGATGCAGGTCCAGGATTAGACCTACGTTAGGGGGGTCATGACATCTACGGGTGAGCGCCAGCTCGTAGCTCTGTCATCTGACTTTAAGGAACGGAACGAATGGATTTTGTGGTCCCTTGTGAGTCAGATGTAAAAAGCCCCTTTAACATGACCGAGGCAAACTTTACCCCTTTTTAGGGAGAGCCCGTTTGGCAGCTTTCTGAGTCACTGGCCACGCTGAGCAAAGCTTTTTTGCGTCGCGGTCGGTGAGCGGATCCGAACCGCCTCAACCGCCTATAGGACGGTATTTTCCGGAAATTACCCGTTTTTTAGTATGCTGTATTAGGGTAGTCAACTGGCGGCAGCGGAGTTGACTACCCCTTGCAGCGATCGAAGTCGAACTGCGGCTTCAAGTCAGAAGAAACCCAACTGCCACAGCACATGGCTGGCAACAGCAAGCTGCTGGGCAGCACTTCGTCAAAGCCCAGCAGGCGCACTATGCAGAAGCGATAGGATAAAAGAACATCGCGCTCGACCAAACAGGCTAAGGAGAAAGAAAATGGTAAACGTGGGACTCAATCCAGGTACTATGCTTGGCATTATCCTGTTTGCGGCAGGGGCTGGGTTATATTTTATGCGATCGGTCCGTCCCGAGTTGGCCCGAGATCACGATATATTCTTTATGGCGGTGGCGATCCTCAGTGGCGGCATTCTGTTTTTTCAAGGATGGCGGTTGGATCCGATCCTGACTTTCGGTCAGTTCCTGCTGACGGGTTCGGCGATCTTCTTTGCGGTCGAAAGCATTCGTCTGAGAGGGTTAGCTACTTCCCAAGCGAAACGCAATACTCCGATTGTAGATTACGATCGACCCGTAAGTCGCGTTTATGAGGCGGAACTAGATGAATACGAACTAGAGGACGATCCGCAGATAACCCGTAGAATGATCGGCACCAGAGAAGGCAGGAATACCGGTGTGGACGAATACGATGATGATATGCCTCGCCGAACCACAACTCGACGTTCGACCAGGAGTCCTAGACCTGGTGGTGGTTCGACGGCCAGACGGAGTACGACGCGACGTCCGCGTTCGACTACAGACCGGATAATTAGAGATGCCGATGATTGGGAAACACCGAAAGATTCCTACGGGAGAAGCAGTGAGAGGGACCGGCGTTCGAGCGATCGCCCGACAGCTTCTGCCAAAGGGCCCAGAAGAAGTCGTCCTAGATCTTATGATTCGGAAGGGCCAACAAACTATGTTGATTTCCAACCCATAGACAAAAGTTCGTCGGACGACGATGATGATAATTCAGGGCGTTTTGACTACTAACCTATCCCCTCTAGGGTATTGCCCGATCGGGCGAAGATCGGGGTTGTTAATTGTTGACGGTTAATTGAAATAGTCAGAAATAGTCATCGATGTTTCAATTGGCAATTTTAAACCATTGGCTGGTATTATCTCAACAATGCGCAAAGCTGAAAAAACTTGGGTTGTTGAGGTTAGTGATTCCTTTGAGTATGTCGGGTTTAGTTGTAGGCTGCTCTCAGGTGAAGGTACCGATCCTGTCGAGGGATCTCAATAGCCGCTACACGGACGAACAACCGGCTTTGAGTGGAAACGGTCGATTTGTGGCCTTTGTTTCTAACCGCGATGGTAAGCGTCAGATTCTGATTTACGATTTGCAGCAGCGCCAGTTTTTAGAGTTGCCCAGATTGAACAGGCGAGATACAATTGCGGAATCTCCCAGCCTCAGCTATAATGCCCGCTACCTGGTCTACGTTGCTAGCGACCGAGGCAGACCGGAGGTGGAACTTTACGATCGGGTGACGGGAACTACCGATATGTTGACAATGGGTTATCGGGGCTGGGTGAGAAATCCGAGTATCAGTCCGGATGGTAGATTTATTGTTTTTGAAACCGATCGTCGCGGCCAGTGGGATATTGAGGTGCTCGATCGGGGCCCATTAGTTGAGTTAGATATCCCGGATGGTCCTCTAGGCGACATTGACCTTGACCAATAGAAGAAAAGTGAAACGCTTTGTTTTCATGTCATCTGTAGCTGTTGCCAGTTTATTGACTGGCTGCATGGGCTACCCGCGTTTGCTGAATCAACCCTTTGACAGAGGTGGGTGGAGTTTGAATAGTCCTGCGGCGGAGGAAAATCCGCAAATTGCCGGTCGCTACATAGTTTTTACTTCCGATCGTCGCTTTAGCCAGGATGTCTATCTTTACGACATGATAGACCGGCGGATGATAGAACTGCCGGGATTGAATTCCCTAGAGGCGATCGCCTCCCACCCTAGCGTCTCTACGGATGGTCGTTATCTGACCTTTGCTGCCAGTCGTCAGGGACGTTCTGATATTTACCTTTACGACAGGTCAATGGCCCAGTTACGCAACCTGACTGGCAATCTCCAGACAGAAGTACGTAACCCGACCATCAGTGCCGATGGCACTACTATTGCTTTTGAGGCGAATGCCAACGGTCAGTGGGATATTTTTATTTATGACCGGTCTGGACGCCCCCTTGAGAGGAGCAATATACCTTGATAGCCTCATTGATGACCAAGTTTGGGATGCTGCTATCAAGGATATATTAAGGTTCTGGCTAGAGAAACCCGGTTTGGACTGCGACATTCTAGGTTTGAGATTCGAGATTTTGAACCGACTCGATGAGCGATCGCACCTCAGCTGTACCTAAAGAAGGCTCAAAGGAAAGCGGGAATTTCCCTCGTGCTAGCACTCGCAATCCCACCGGTCCCAAACTGAGCAGTCCTTTGATGTCTTGGAAGTAATTTCCTACTACTTGCAGGGCAAACTTGCGTTCATTCACCCAACCTCCTTCTTTGACCAGGTCTATCAACACCTTCCGATGGCGAATTGGCCGACTGGCTTGGTCGTCCGTGCGGGAGAGGATTTCACTTTTAATTTTGCCAATTTTATCCATCGGCTCCACGCCCATGGGACAGACATTATTGCAGTAATAGCAACGAGTACAACCCCACACCCCCTGAGTAGTCTGGGTTAATTTAGACAAGCGCTCTTCGGTGTCGGCATCACGGGAGTCTGCCACCATTCGGTAAGCCTTAGCTAGAGCGTGAGGCCCGACAAAGGAGGAGTTCACTTCCACTGCATTGCACTGGGAATAGCAGGCACCGCACATGATACAATTTCCGGTCTGGTCTAGCTTTGCTCTCGCTGCGGGTGTCTGTAAAAACTCGCGCTCTGGCAAAGCCCTTGCCCCAGTGCTGACATAGGGGTCTACTTTCTGGAGATTGTCCCAGAAACCACTCATATCCACTACCAGATCCTTGAGCACTGGCATGTTGCCCATCGGCCCGATGGTAATCTCGGGAATCTCGGAAGCCCCATCGGCAGAAGGTGGCAGGAAATGACCGACAGTCTCTTTACAAGCTAGGGCCGCAACACCATTAATACTCATGGCGCAGCTACCACAAATGGTATTGCGGCAATTTTTCCGAAATGCTAGTGTTCCATCTTGAGTCCACTTAATCTCATTCAGGCAGCTCAAGATCGTCTGACTTGGTTCGGGATCTAGGCGGTAAGTCTGTATCCGATCGTTGCTATTTTGTTCGCTGCGGACTACCTTAAAAATAATGAACATGCTCACCAGACAAAGAATTGCTGAAAATCTCTACCATTCTACCCTTACTGGGCCGATCGCGAGCACCCGCACCCCCAGATTTGTCCTATGGGGACTTTCTCGTAGCAGTCGGAGAGGGTTTCACGAGCGAGCGAGTTTCACCAGAGACCGGAAAATCAGCCTCTGATTTTACTGCTGTGGCGTTCGGTGTCCCGTGATGCTGGCCCGATGCTTAAATATCTTGATAATATGAGGTCATGCTTGGAGGGATCGGCTGCCTGATGTGGCTCTAGATCTGCCCAGTTCCCTCAAAATCGCCGGACGCCGTGACTTGAGATGCGACATAGAATCTGGTCTGGGAGTCGAAAGTGAGACCGCCGCCAAAGAAAAATTTTTCTCCCAAGGTCATTTCTATGACAATTAAGGCTATATTTTATATAATCCTCTCAGAAGCACCTTCTGTGTAAAAACCGGAGATGGTCGGAAAGAGTCAGCCAAAAGATGTTTACTATTGGTAGCAAAGATCTGCTATTCTAGAAGGTACAACTTGCGGTACAGTCTATGGGGTTAGTGGGAATCGGCACCAAACCAAGTAACCCGCTAGGCTAAAATATAGGTAGCTAACGAGGTCCGATTAAAGTTCCACCCTTGCTGGCTGGCCCCGATAGTCGGAAAAGGGAGCCCCGTGCAACGGATCATGATAAGAGTTGATTCCCTAGAAGTCCAGGTGTAAGAGCGGCTCTAGGGGCAGTCAGGCCCAAAAGGCAAGGAGGAATTTGGCTCCGTTTGTCTTTGTGATGTTAGCTAAAATTGCAGGAGAAAATACCGGTGCAAGGGATGGCTAACGGAATGTTCGGCCCCCGATGGGGGCAAAGTTGGGCGAGTTGATTTGACTTGACAGGTAAATCGACTTACAATAGAAAGAGAAACGAGGAATTAAGGTAATAGTGATGGTGAAAAAAGGAACAACACCCCTGACGGGAAAGGCCCTACTGCAAAAGGTAAAAGAACTCTCAGACCTACCGAGGCGGGAAACGGCAAAGCGCTGTGGATATTTCACGGAAACAAAGGACGGCCAAACTCGTGTAAATTTAACAGATTTTTACGATGCGGTGCTGGCAGCAAAGGGAGTGGCGTTAGAGCCGGAAGGCACAAAAGATGGCCGGGGGCGAGAGCCAACTTATCGGGTGAGTGTCCACAAAAATGGTCAAATTGTCATTGGCTCGACCTATACGGAGGTGATGGGTTTGAAACCAGGTGATGAGTTTGAAATTAAGCTGGGCTACAAGCATATTCACCTGATTCAGATAGATAAGGATCCCGAAAATGGTAGCCAACCAGCAGCTTCTCAAGAGCCAGAGTCCGCACCAGCAGAGGTGTCATAATTTCAGCAATGTTCTACGCGCTCTTATACTTGCAGCAGGTCAGTTTAGCTCCGACCAGTAATCGATCGTGGCTAGGTTGATGTCTCTGTAAAGTATAGCCTTGACGAAAGTAGAGTTGCCAGATCGGACCCGATCGCCCCCCCGGATCGACGGGGGGCGATCGGGTCTGATTGTCATAGGATTTTTTCCGTAGGAAAGGGGTGTGGTCAAAAGTAGTTGCAGAGGATCCCCCCAAACCCCCCTTAAAAAGGGGGGCGCGCCGGTTGCCCCCCCAATTGGCGCGGGGGGGTTTGGGGGGGATCCGGCGACTGGGAGAGTATCAACGGGTTTTGACCACACCCGTAGGAAAGTAGTGGAGAGAGGGGATGTCCTCCATGACCAGAGATAAAGATAATTCAGGTTAACTGCCGGTGAAAGCCTTCTTGGTGTTGAGAGTCGGCATCTGGTGGTGGTGACTGCTTCGGGAAGATCGGCGACTGGGTATCCTCCTGGGGACCGGTACCACCAGGGGACAACTCGCACTGGCACTGGTGCTCGAACTCAAAGTCTGTCGTACCATGTATTACCCGTCGCGCGATCGCATCGGAGGCGGGGCATCAGTTGTGCCTGTCGCTCGCAGAGGTCCAAAATCCGAGTGCTGGCAAGTGTAATATTATATACGATTTTTTCCAGTATTTCTCGAAATAGCTGACTTTTTGGGGTGATTTGGGCAGAACCGGGAAAAATTTGTAAAGATTGTTAACATAGAAATTAATAAAAGATTTAAAAGCTTGACAGAGGCCAAACAGGAGGATGGAACTCGGTGAATAAACGGTGGAGAAACGCGGGACTGTACGCGCTGCTAGCAATTGTGGTGATTGCATTGGCAACAGCTTTGTTTGACAAGCCGCCCCAAGCTAAGGAAACATGGCGATACAGTCGGTTAATTTCAGAAGTCGAAAATCATAAAGTCGATCAGATCAAAATCAGTGCCGATCGGTCAAAAGCCCTGGTGACGGCGGATGACGGCACCAAAATTATCGTCAACTTACCGTTCGACCGGGATCTGCTAGACATTTTAACTCGCAATAATGTGGACATTGATGTCTGGCCCCAAACTGATGACGGGATGTGGATGCGGGCCATCAGCAGTCTGTTTGTACCCATTTTGCTGGTGGTGGGTCTGTTCTTTCTGCTGCGACGGGCTCAAAATGGACCGGGTTCTCAGGCGATGAACTTTGGCAAGTCGAAAGCGAGAGTCCAGATGGAGCCCCAGACTCAGGTCACTTTTGGCGATGTGGCTGGCATTGAGCAGGCGAAACTGGAACTCAATGAAGTTGTGGACTTCTTGAAAAATGCTGACAGGTTCACGGCGGTGGGGGCGAAGATTCCTAAAGGGGTGCTGCTAGTGGGCCCTCCAGGTACGGGGAAGACGCTGCTGGCCAAAGCTGTAGCTGGTGAGGCGGGGGTTCCTTTCTTCTCTATCTCTGGTTCGGAGTTCGTGGAGATGTTCGTCGGCGTGGGCGCTTCCCGAGTTCGGGACCTATTTGAACAGGCCAAGCAGAATGCTCCTTGTATCGTGTTTATTGATGAAATTGATGCAGTGGGACGTCAGCGGGGTGCTGGTTTAGGCGGCGGAAACGACGAACGGGAGCAAACTCTCAATCAACTGCTGACGGAAATGGACGGGTTTGAAGGCAATACGGGGATTATCATTATTGCGGCGACTAACCGTCCAGATGTTTTGGATGCGGCCCTGTTGCGTCCGGGTCGGTTCGATCGCCAGGTGGTGGTCGATCGCCCAGATTATGCGGGCCGTTTGGAAATTCTCAACGTGCATTCTCGCGGTAAGACTCTCTCTAAGGATGTGGAACTCGAAAGGATTGCTCGTCGGACTCCTGGGTTTACGGGGGCGGATTTGTCCAATTTGCTCAATGAAGCGGCTATCTTGGCGGCCCGTCGCAATCTGACGGAAATCTCTATGGATGAGATTAATGATGCGATCGATCGGGTGCTGGCTGGACCGGAGAAGAAAGACCGGGTGATGAGTGAGAAGCGCAAGACTTTGGTGGCTTATCATGAAGCGGGTCATGCTTTGGTAGGTGCTCTGATGCCAGATTATGACCCGGTACAAAAGATTAGCATTATTCCGCGCGGTCGTGCTGGGGGCCTGACTTGGTTTACTCCTAGTGAAGACCGGATGGACTCGGGTTTGTATAGCCGTTCTTATCTGCAAAATCAGATGGCGGTGGCCTTGGGTGGTCGCATTGCTGAAGAAATTATCTTCGGTGAAGAGGAAGTGACTACGGGTGCTTCTAACGATCTGCAGCAGGTGGCCCGGGTGGCCCGTCAGATGGTCACTCGCTTTGGGATGAGCGATCGCCTGGGTCCGGTGACTCTGGGTCGTCAGCAAGGTAATATGTTCTTGGGTCGCGATATTGCGGCGGAACGGGATTTTTCTGAGGAAACTGCTGCGGCGATCGATGATGAGGTTCGCAATTTGGTTGACCAAGCTTATCGTCGTGCTAAGCAGGTTCTGGTGAATAATCGTCACGTTCTCGATCGACTGGCCCAATCTTTGGTGGATAAGGAAACTGTTGATGCTGAAGAACTTCAGCAGATGCTCTCTTCTAGTCAAGTGCAAATGGCCGCGATCGCTTAATTGATGCTGAGTTACCCCGCCGGGGGTTCCAAAGATGCTGTGGGCGAATTACCAATTTCGATTGGCTTCATGGCCCGCCGGGGGTTCAAACCCCCGGCTAATAGCTAAAGTCGGTTGAAAACCGACTGAATACATTATCTATTGAGCTATAATTTATACGCTTTTTGATGCTCTAGATAGGGATAAAGTTATTATTCAGACATTAAACTTTTCTTTCTATATTAGCTGACTTTCAAATTCTTCCAGGGAAACGGTTCATGGGTGCGGTCAAAAGTAGTCGAGCGTTTATCGGCCCTACCAGCAGTAGGATACCCTTGTCCTCAGAATTTCAACGGACAAATAATGCCATATATCACATATGTCCTCTCGGAATGCAACGCCGGGCACCCCGCGATCGTCTCTGCTGTACCAACTGACGCATGACCACACCCGCAAAGCCGGCAGGTTGTGTGACGGTGTGACGGGAAAAAGGGATAAGAATATCTTGTAAATATCCCGCTCGGGCAAAAAAATTTACCATTGCCCTTGACAAATTTAGAAAAATTAGCTATATTTGATTCAGAAATATTGGTTCATGGGGGCTTGGAAAATAAACGTAACACAAGCCCAAGCGAAACCAGGGATGCCCGGCCCGGACTGCGCAAAAAGCGCCCCATTTGGGTCAAACAAAGGATCGAGAGCGAAGATGAAGCGCAACTCCGGGCCTGGTAAATCCTTTAATCGCTCACTTCGACTCCACAGGGGGAACCCTGTGGCAGGGTTCCCCCTGCGCATTTTTAAATAATTTAGCAAGTGAAGAAATAGAAAAAATTATCAAGGGCGATAGTTGGTACACCGGAGTTCTCGCGGGGTGCCCGGCGTTGCCTTCACGGCTAGGCCATCTGTAAATTTATGTCATCATTTGTCGCTCTGAGGCTGAGCCCCTACAGAGGGCAACGACAGCTGGAATATACCATAAACGATCGACGGGAAATGAGCCACACCCTTTGCCATTCACCATTTGCTATAATATCACTCAGCAGCTTTGGCTTTGGCGTATTTCATAACTTTCTGATAAGTATCGATCCTGTTCTGGGCCCTCTTATAATTGGAACTGGACTCTGGCACTTGTTTGAGGAGTTCGATAACTTCTTCCCATGCACTGGCAACTTCTTCCCAGTCCTCTTTAGTTTTGGCCTCGTTGGTTAATTTGCCCGCTATTGAAGCTTTGATTCTCGCTAACCTCCAGGCTTCATTTGTAGCAGGAGGTCGTGGTGGAGGTTCGGGTACAATCGGGGGCGGAGGTTCGTCTCTCGGGTTCTGACTGGATATGAATTGATAAGACCCTAACCCTAATACTAAGGTTAGCAGCAACCCTCCTCCTGCAACTGCCCATTTTTTGTTGACTACTATTTCGCTATCGGGATCTACTACAGTGACAGTTGAGGTGGGATCGAGCTTCTGCAACTGCTGTAATATTGTTCTGGGACTGCCCGGGCGCTTGTGGTAGTTCTTCGCCATCATTCGATCCAGCAAGTTGGCAAATTGAGGTGAAATGTCGGTGGCCCGATCGCGCCAGCGGAACTTGCCGCGATCGTCATATAATTCTACTGGTTCTTTGCCGGTGAGTAAATAGACGAAGGTGCGTCCTAAGGAAAAGAAATCTGATTGCGGTACTGCTTGAGAATCTTGCTGTTCTGGTGCGGTGTAGCCCCCGGAGGAAAACTTCGTCACTCGCCCCTGTTCCAGACTCTCGACGTAGGTGGGGGTAACTTGTCGGACCGTGCCGAAGTCTATCAGTACCAACTGTCCGTCAGTTCTGACCATGATGTTTGAGGGCTTGATGTCCCGATGGAAAAAGCGCTGTCGGTGAACGTCTGCTAATATTTCTGCTATTTGTCCCAGCCATTCGATCGCTAATTCTTGGTCGATCGGCTGTTCGTCCCGATCGGCCAGATATTGATATAGGTCGCAGCCATCGATTTTTTCCATCACCAGACAGTACAACTCTTGGGAGGTGTTCGTCTTGACTGGGAAGACTTCCTCTTCTGCTTTAGGAATGCCTGGATGATTTAGTCGCTGTAGCACTTGAGCTTCTTTTCTAAACCAATATAAGGCTTTGGGATGATCGTTGGTCAGCACTTTCAGCACTTTCATGGTTCCGGCATTTTCCGAGTCGCTGACTTCAAAGGTCATGCCAAACCCTCCCCTACCTAGCAGGCGAGTTGCCCGATAGCGTCCGTTGAATAGTAAGGGGGAACCGCAGGCGCGACAGTCTGTCCGTCCGTCTTGGTTTTGGGCCGGGAAGCTGGGGCAGTTGGGGTTGATGCAGAGGCTCATGGGTCGCTCCTGGGGCTTGCTCGTGAAGATCCTGGGACTGGGTGCATCTCGGCGGTGGGCGAAGCATTTGGCTTGGAAATTTGTCTATTTATGACTTATCTTGTCCCCCAAATGCTTCGCCCCTACAGATATATTCGCGCGGCTTACGCAATACACCCCTGGGACTGGCATGCTGCCTGTCCTCTTACTCAGTATACGCCCTTCGCGCCCCTATCTGGGAACCCCATGCCAATTCCTGCCCACCAGATGGGGGCTTTCATTTCCTCTGTCGGCATCTGCGATCGACTTCTTGAGGAATAATAATCTCTCCAAAAACATCCCGGTCGAACTTCGCCTCTGTTCTACTATCGCTATGGCCAGGGCCGTAGCATAAGAATGGCAAATCTTTCTTATTCGGTGGGAGATAATTCTGGCTGCTTCAAAAGCTGATGTCTAATTATATTTGCTTTTGCAAGTATTTCCTGATATTTTTTACCCACTATATTCACAGTTGCTAAATTACAGCCGCTGTCGCTTTCAACAGCAATACACTGTTCTTTTTTGACTCGGACGTTCACATCTTTCATCTGGTTTGCTAACTCAAAATCTAGCAAGTTTTCAGCCCGATAGTTTCCGAAAGTCTGGAGGATAAATGTTCCCCCCAGCAAGCCATTAGGAATGGGATTTTCTGGTCTGCGATCGCAACAAATATCAATCAGGGCTTTGTAGGGATCGCCATTTGATAGACATTGGCGATAAATGCTTGCAGATGATGGGGAGATCCGCCCGTTAATTTCCAGAATTTTCATCTCCCCTTTATCGCTAACAAAAAATTATATATCGACAAATTGATTGTCAAATTTATAAGCAATCAACCGCTGCACTGCTGCTATATATGCTTCTGTGAGTTGGCGCTGAGTTTTATCTGGAAGACTGGAAGGAAAGGTAAAATCTGCCAAGCATTCTGGGTGACGGGCAAAATAATGGTTATCGGAAATTCCCCAAATAATGATTTCTCCCTTAAATACACAACCGTCCACGAAGCATTTATGGGGATAATCTATATATTATTCTCCCAAAATTAGGTCGTTTTGATGCCATAGTCTATCGACGTGGGGCAGATTACCAAAACTGGTAGGGGTTCCATAGATGTAGTTTAAAATTGCATTATACTCTTTGATTGTACTGCTTACAGGATAACTCGATCGGTCACGATCGGCTACGGGGTCGGTTCCGCATTTGAGCACCCGTTGGCCCCGTTGGCTGCAAGACCACACCCGTTGGGTAAGGGATCTCAACCCAACCGACAATTATGATAACATAAAGAAGAACAAATTGTCTTGAAAATGCAGTCGAAGATAAATGTCCGATTCTTCTTGGTTATCAATATTACAGCAGCAACGGGCGATCGGGGTGATCCGTTCTCCCCAACTTTCCTTGGGAAAACATCTGGCCCTCTCAATTGCTGCTGGAGGAATGCAGTTGATTGAAATTACCTGGAATGGCGATCGCCCGGCGGAGTTAATCGCCCAATTGCGTGCCGAATTGCCTGCTTGTATGATTGGTGCTGGGACTCTGTTAACCTCAGAACAGATCCATGATGCTATGGCTGCCGGAGCGCAATTTCTGTTTACACCCCACACCAATCCGGCGATAATCAAAATAGCCCTTGCTGCTGGTGTCCCCATTATTCCCGGTGCCCTTTCTCCCACGGAAATTGTTACTGCTTGGCAGGCAGCTGCTACCTGTGTTAAGGTATTTCCAGTTTCCGCTGCGGGCGGTGTGACCTACATTAAAAGTTTACAAGGTCCATTGGGTCAAATTCCTTTGATTCCCACGGGAGGTGTTACCCTGGATAATGCTGCCGATTTTATTGCTGCCGGGGCGATCGGGGTTGGACTCTCCAGCAGTCTCTTTCCCAAAGATCTCCTAGCAGCACGAAATTGGCAGGCGATCGCCCAAACAGCCCGCACCCTCATGGAAAAATTAACCACGATATAAAATTATGCGCATTCTGGCTATTGGCGACATTCACGGTTGTGCCACCGCCTTGGATACCCTGCTAGCAGCAGTTGCACCCCAAAGAGAAGATACCATCGTTACCCTGGGAGACTATGTCGATCGGGGACCGGACTCAAAAGGAGTTCTCGATCGGCTGATATCTTTGCACGAAACAGGTAGGTTGGTAGCTTTACGGGGCAATCACGAACTGGTAATGCTGAAAGTAGCATCCAGCAGCCAATATGAATCCTGTTGGCGGAGACTAGGTGGCGAAGAAACCCTCGATTCTTATTCTAACTCCGGACAGGGTAAAATAACAGACATCCCCAGAGAACATTGGCACTTTATCAAAAATGTCTGCCGGGACTACTGGGAAAGCGATCGGCATTTTTTCGTTCACGCCAACGCCGATCCTCAGAAACCCTTGCATCAGCAATCCGAGGACATGCTATACTGGGAAAAGTTCCGCAACCCAGCACCCCATTTTTCTGGCAAAACTATGGTCTGCGGACATACCAGCCAAAAAAGTGGTTTCCCTGTAAATATCGGTCACGCCATCTGCATCGATACCAGAATTTATGATAACGGTTGGTTAACTTGTCTGGACGTAACCAGTGGCAAAGTTTGGCAGGCCAACGAACGAGGTCAGCAGCGAACCGCTAGCATTGATGAATTTAAGCAAACTCCGCCCTGACTCTAAAGCGGCTCATTTGTAGTTGTATTAGTAGGGTGGGCACCGCCCACCATCCGCAGGCCAACAACGACCAACCGGTTTTGACCACACCCTAGTGAGATGGACTCTTGAAGTTGACTGAGTATAAAGATATGATTAAAAATCCGGATAATTCCTTGACAAACAATCTAAATAAAAGTTATAAATAAGTAAAGAGAGTTATTATAGCAAAATGTCAAAAATAAAATTTTTGTATGCAATACCGATCGTCCTGGCAGTAACTAGCGGCGTCACCCTCGATTTCACCGGTGATGACGGTGGCCAGATAAGCACGAATCTGGAAGCTTATGCTAAAAGTAGTGGCGGACGCAGCAGAGGAGGTTCCTTCCGCAGAAGTTCTCCTCCTTCTCGTTCCGGTTCTCGCAATTCCGGTTCTCGCAATTCCGGTTCTCGTAGTTCCGGTTCTGATTCCTACAGGAATAATGACGGGCGTTCCTACAGGAATGATGATGGAGGTTACTATCATCCAACTCCTATTTATGGGGGGAGGAGATATTACGGTTATTCATGGGGATTTTTCTGGTTGTATCTGTTGCTATTCCTGGCAGGGATAGCAGGATTGATATTAGTCATATACCTGTTCCAACAGTTCGTAAATCGCCCCAAATCATCGGTACCCAAAGAACTTGCCAATGATATTGTCACGGTAAGTAAGTTACAAGTGGCGCTGCTGGGAAATGCGAAAATGGTGCAGTCAGAAATATCGGAATTGATCGGCAATGCCGATCTATCTAGTTCGGAAGGTCTGGCAGAACAGTTACAAGAGGCGGCGCTAGTCTTGCTACGAAATTCCGATAGTTGGAGTCACGTTTTGGCTAGTTCCCAGAAGGTCAAGGGTCGGGAAAAAGCAGAAGTGGTCTTCCAGGAATTCTCGGTGGCCGAACGCAGCAAGTTTAGTTCGGAAACCCTTTCTAATGTTAACGGTCAAATCAAGGAACGGGAAGCTGTAAGTCCAGAGTACGATGAAACAGCAGATTACATTGTCGTCACCTTGTTGGTGGGGACAGAAGATGATAAACCCCTGTTTGCAGAGGTGAATACATTTGGGGAGTTAGAGTCTGCCTTACAGCGGATAGCAGCAACTCCCCCAGATTATCTGCTGACTTTTGAACTGCTGATCTCTCCTCAAGAAGAGTCCGACTGTCTTACCTACGATGAACTCTTAACTGAGTACCAAGATATGAAGCAATTGCTTTAGCTATCCGTAGCCGTAATTGTAGGGTAATTTAACGCCCGATCGGTCAATGATCGCCCAATGCATTGATGGAGTATAGCGGTCGAGAACCAAACGAAATATCCAGTTATCCTCGACAGTTTCCCCATTTTCTGGCAGGTATTGGTAGTCGGGCGTACATAAAATCATCTTAGATGTGGGGTCGTTCATCCACGATCGCACCATTTCGGTAGCAGCAGGGGCAATTTGAACATCATACTCCAGATCGGAATTTGAGTCATGCATCCAGTCACGAATTAGATCGCTAGTATTAATCTTATCTGGAACTGGAACATCAGGCAAATCAAATGCCCCGGGATCTGCTAGAATAGTTCCTACAGGAGAATCATAGTTTCTGCCATCTTCCAGAAAGCTTTGGATGCCCTGCTTCAGGGCCTCAAGAAAAATTACCTTGCCCCCAGTCCGATCTGCAATGGTAGGTGGATCGGCCTCAACTACCAATTGAGGTACGCCGAAAGCCCCTTTGATATCTGATATTGTTTCCATTGCTTGTCTCATCCAGCTATTCTCTAATCAAAAATATCGCCTAAGTAGAGTAAAGAGTGCATTGTTTTTGTTAATTATTTAATGATATCAATGGTGGGCGGTGCCCACCCTACGTCTAGGTTAGCTGTACGACTGGTTTATCTTGTAATAAAGTTTGATTGGTCAGCAAGTCCTCTACTGTGATCCGCAGGAAACGCCGATCGTCCACCCGAAATAGCACCTTTACCCGATCGCTGCCGGGATGTCCTGGTGGCGTTAACTGGGCGATCGTCCGCGCCCCCTCCCGATCGTTCAAGGGTTGCACGTTCTGTTCATCGCTGGCTAGAATGCGGGTAATCAGGCGATCGCCATCAAAATAGACCTCAGTGGCACCAGTTTGGGCCCCCAATTCTCCCAGAATCAATTCAATTTGGGGCTGATTTTCCACCGAAGCACCCAAGGTTAATTCTACAGGTTCCCTCATGGGATAGGGCTGTCCCTCCTTCACGATCGGATGCCAACTGTGGCGTTTATTGCGCCGGTTCCAGTAGCGAATGCCGTAACTGTGATAGAGAAAATCTTTCAGTTCGACGCCTTGTACTAATTGTAATGCACCTTGGGCGATCGCCTCAAAAGGTTTTTCGCATCTAACTTTATCTTTGTCAAAATACTGCTGTACCCAACTCTGGACTGCGGGAATTTGCACCGTCCCCCCCACCAGCAACACCCCATCAATATCCGCCACCTCCAACCCTTGTCGCTTTGCTTGCTGCAACAGCTGGTTCATCGCCTCATCCAACTGCTGGAAAAACTGATGCCTGGTTAAAATCTCATTAAAGCGATCGCGATCGAGTGCCAACTCATAACTTTCCATCTTTTCGACATCAAAGTAAACCTCACTGGCCTTCTTTGTCAAAGACAACTGAATTTTCAACTTTTCTGCCAACCGCGCAGTCAAAGGCGATTTCACCAACCCCTGAGTCTCAGCAAAATAATCCACCAACCAATTATCGATATCAGAACCGCCCAAATTTTGTCCCGCCTTCGCCAACACCCGGGCCGTTTTCACCTTTTGTCCCGACTTTTCCGCGAAGGACTTCTCCCCCCACTTGAGAATAAACCCCAAGGGATTTTTCTCCAGACTGCTATCCAACCGCACCAGGGACAAGTCCAGAGTGCCGCCGCCGAAATCAACCACTAGCAAAATTTCCTGATTTGCCATCCCATAACCCAAAGCAGCAGCAGTCGGTTCGTCCAACATCCGCACCCGTTCGGTGGATAACCCTTGACAGACCTTACCCAACCAATGGCGGTAAGCTTCAAAACTATCCACCGGCACCGTTAACACCAGGGAATCTTCCGTGTTGAGTTGCTGTAGAATCTGGGTCAGGAACCACTCTCCCACTTGCTCAAAGGTGAGGGTGACTCCATCAAGTTCTGGCATAAATCCCTGAATCTGGGTACCTATGCCCCGCTTAAAGTTGCGGAAAAAGCGGGCATCCGAACTGATGTCCAAACCCTTGTCCCGCACTTGCTGCCCCAGCAATACCTTACCCTGTTGGGCCTCTTCCACATATACTAAACTGGGGATTAGCGGCGGATTTTGCCCCTGAATCAGGGAAAATCCCGGTAATTTCAGGGTTTCCGGCTGTTGAGTGACCGGGTTCCAGCGGGCAATTACCGTGTTACTCGTACCAAAATCGATCGCGATCGCCATGCCATGTTTCCGATAAGCAGCTACCGGGGAATATCTTAGCTCAACCGGTCAAACTTGCACAAGACCCATACCTCATTCGCCGATCGCCAGTCACCCGTCATCAGATATCTCAGTATCTTCCTGGTATGATTTTCTTGTTAATCTATCCAAATAATTACGGTTTTGAGTTACACTAGAACCAAGTATAAAGATTTATGAATGCCAGTGTGAAGAAAATTCAACTGGTAGCACTAGCATTTGTTCCAGCTTGAGTTGTATGCTGGGCTGTGAGCTAAAAAGTAGTTAGAGAGGAGATTTCACGCAATGGCATACGAACTGCCCTCATTGCCTTACGATTATACGGCCCTAGAACCTCACATCTCCAAATCTACCCTGGAGTTCCATCACGACAAACACCACGCCGCTTACGTGAAGAAGTATAATGACGCGGTCAGTGGCACGGACCTGGACTCTAAGCCGATCGAGGAAGTGATCAAGCAAGTCGCTGGCGACCCTTCCAAAGCTGGTCTGTTCAATAATGCCGCCCAAGCATGGAACCACAGCTTCTACTGGGACTGCATGAAAGCTGGTGGTGGCGGCACTCCCACTGGCGACTTGGCCAAGAAAATAGATGCTGACTTCGGCAGCTTTGACAAGTTCGTAGAAGAATTCAAAAGCGCTGGGGCCACGCAGTTTGGTAGTGGTTGGGCTTGGCTAGTCTTGGATGGCGGTACTCTGAAAGTGACCAAGACCCCAAACGCCGAAAACCCCATGACCGAGGGCAAAACCCCCCTACTGACGATGGATGTCTGGGAACATGCCTATTACCTGGATTTCCAGAACAAGCGTCCCGACTATATCAGTACATTCCTGAGCAGTCTGGTCAACTGGGATTTCGTCGCCGAAAATTTGGCTAAGGCTTAATCTCTACTAACGGCGGATTTGAGATCCTGAATGAATGGTCTGAGAACACCTTTTCACCCCTAGGGAGGGGTTCTCAAACCATGTCAGTTTGAGACTCTCAATGCTGCCACTTTTGCTTCCAGGTGATGAAGTGCTGGTCAACCCTAGGGCCTATCGTAACAGGTTGCCCCGGCCCGGAGAGATTGTGGTCGCCTGCCACCCCGCCCGGCCTGACTTGCGTTTGGTGAAGCGAGTGGCCGCCCTGTCGGGCGATCGATACTGCCACCTGATGGGAGATAATCCTGCCCAGAGTACGGATAGTCGATCGTTTGGTGCAGTATCAATTGATAATATCCTGGGTCGAGTGACCAGTGTTTTTAAGTAGATGCCTCCAAACCCGGTTTGCCTCGTGACCGGGGTCTCCCCGGTCACGTTCAGTTGGGGATCTTTATTAGGCCCCTCCATTGTAGGTTCCCTGTATTTTACCATCTAACCAAAGTTGTTGCAATTGTCCCAATATGTCTTCCGAAAGATTCGGTAATTCAGCCACAGACGCATTCTTGCGAATATGTTCTCGACTAGATGAACCCGGAATCACAGAAGTAACCGTTTGATTGTTTAAAATATATTTTAACGCGATCGCTGACATCGATAAGTCGGTGTTTTTGACGATCGGTTTAATCCGATCGACCATTTCTACCTGCTTTGCCACCCAATCATCCGGCGTCCATAAACCTCGCCAGTCTCCTTCGGGAAACTTCTGAGAGGATGTCCAATTACTCGCTAATGCACCGGAACTAAACGGACAGCGTGCTACTATCCCCACCTGATGTTTTTTTGCCATCGGAAACAGTGTATATTCTGGCTCCTGTTCTAAGATATTGTACACGGCCATCACCACATCAATCCGCCCTGCTTCGATATGACTGTTCGCTTCAGAAGCACGCCGATCGCCCACCGATATCCCGATCGCTCTAATTTTTCCCTGTTCTTTGAGCTTCACCATCGCTTCATACCATTCCGTGCGATCGCCCCAGGCCACATTCCAAGTATGCAAAAATAAAATATCAATGCACTCTCGCCGTAGGTTTTTGAGCGTCGTCTCGCAACATTTCCTTATCCAAGCAGGGGAAAAATAATCATCAATGTTACCTTGAGGTTTTGCCGACCATTCATCGCATTGAGGCGGTATTTTACTCGAAATTACCACTGATGGATGTCCCTGTAATGCCTGTCCTACCAGCTGTTCGCAATAGCCATTTCCGTATTCTAAAGCCGTATCAAAATAGTTTATCCCCGCTTCTATTGCTTCCCCGATCGCCTGACAATATTCCGCTTCCGTTTTCTTCCCCCAGACATCCCCTGACATTTGCCACGTACCCAGTCCCACTTCACTAATTTTGATATCTGTTTTTCCTAATTGACGCTTTTTCATGGTTACATTCCCTTATTTTCTTTGGTTATTTCCGACCTATAATGTATAAAAAAGGTTGCTTTACGGGTAGATTTTATGATTAAGGCAAATATCCAAATTACTACTATCTCTTGATGCTTTCACCTCCGGCTAATTTAGCCAACATTTCAGTTAACGGATTAACGATTAGCTGGTAGATTTGATAGATACTGGAAATATCCTTCAAAGGAAAACGCTTTACTTGCCAAACACCGTTTAGTTCGCACCCAAACTCATGAGGATAAAAACGACCTATTATCCATCCGTCAGCTTCTTTTTCTGTTGTTGTCTCAACGCGGATCCATTTCCAAACCATTTCCGCAACATCATAAATCCGAGTTTCAGGATTAGTCGGCTGTGGATCGACAATAGCAATCCAACATTCCGGTTCGTCTGCATCAACTAAATTAGGATCGTCACATCCTACCCAAGTCCAGACAAAGGCTAGATGCTGTACTTGCTTTGCTGGATAATCGTCAATAGGAGTATCCCCTACTAAACAGTCGGCATTAACATAAAAGCGACCCAACCAAAATGGTAGCCCTGAATCGTAAGGAACTTGATGATTCAATAAACTATAATTATCTAAAAACATATACTGGTAATCGCAAACTGCGAACAGCTTATTTGCAGATATAGGTAATATTTTTTTCGCGTTATGCTCGGATGCGAACCTATTATCTATAACCTTAAACAGACTTCCAACTTGCTGGTGATAAGCTAGCATTATTTTGTAGCTTTCTGTTATTTGCTCGATAATATCTTTTCTCATCATAACAGGTTTCTTTCCTTCTGGCCCCAAGTTTTTCCCTGTACTCTACCACTATAACTGCCGCTCTCCTCCCTGTCAACCTCCCCCTGATTATTTTAACATTTTTTTCCAGTTTATTCCTCGGCACTGGTTCAGTCTAATTGCTGAAACCCTCTCCCAGTAATGGATATAGCTGTTTTCTCGCTCTTCTGGCCGAAACAGTGCCTTATTCCCTTAAGGCTGTAAAATATTTGCCAATGGGCCAGGCATTTATACCGATCGGTTTCTTGATAATCCCATCGCCATCCCCCAAGGCTTGCCAAATCTCGCTGGTGTTAGAAAATCACTAAAGGTGGCGATCGCCTCCCATTCTCGATTGGCATACTAATCTTACCGATAAAATACTTCCTACTTGATATAATATAAATTGTAGTGTGAAAGGTGGGTTTTCAGGGAGCGCGATGAACCAAGCAAGTCAAGCAGGTCAAGCAGGTTGGGACGTGGGAGCGTTAGAAGGAGGCGTGAGTCAAACTTTCCGGGCACTAGAAGCGGGAATGCAGGTGGTCTCGATCGCCAGCTTAGACTTGAAAACTTGTCAGGTCTCCGACAAGGTGGCAGAAGTATTAGCTCGGCCAGCACTAGAAAGATTTGACTATATTCCCGCCAGCGATCGCGGCCAGATTGTCGGTGTTTTGCATCGCCTCGAAGCTGGCAAAAGGGCAGGTGGTCGGGAAATCTCGGAGACTATCTCAGTCGGGGAAGCAATGCAACCCTTAGACGAGTCGCTCCCGATCGCTGCCAATGCTAGTTTGCTCTCTTATATAGAAAATGCCGATCGCTATTTTTACCAATTGGTTGCTAGGGAAAAAGATATTATCGGCATCGTCACCCCGAGCGACTTGCAAAAATTTCCCGTGCGTCCTTTACTTTTCTGCGCGATCGCTGGGGTAGAACTGCTGTTAGCCGAATGGTTGCGTCAAAACTATCGAGAACAAGACTGGCTAGCAGTTCTGTCTGAAAAACGCCGGGCAATTATCGCACAAAGATGGCAGGATTGGGGATCCGATAACACAGCCCTAGATTTGGTCAGCGTAACGGAATTTTGCGACAAGCGAGATGCAGCTCTTCATCTGGGTGCCTTTAACAGCAAAAGTGCCGCCAGAAAAAAACTCAGAGATATTGAATGGTTGCGTCATGCTGTCATGCACTCGGGAGATTATGCTCTGACTCCAGAAAATGCCCAGCGGGTATCGCGAACCATGCGTCAAGCCCGAGAAACGATCGCCATTCTCCAGGACGCCCTACCGTAAATCCCATGCCCGCATTTTACCAGGATTCAGCAGTCCATAGGGGTCAACCTGTTTCTTGAACTCGAACTGGACTGGATCTATCTCTTTTCTGCCCCCGTCCTCTAAGATATAAGTGTGGGGATTGGCAATAAATACCCCATGTTCTTCGTGATAGCGAATTATCTCCTTCAGGCGGGACTCGGTGGTAAACTGCACTACTTGTAGCCCGATCGGGACTGCTTCACCATTCGCCCGCATAAATTCCAAGTGCATCATCACTTCATCTCCAAAGTGACGATACATGTGTTCCACCATCTGGAGATTGCGATCGGCGGGAAAGCCACTCTGTAAATATGTTAGGGAAGGATCGGCATTCCGAGCATGTAAGGTGGTATGATTCCAGGTAAATTCTCCCAGGTTTACTCCTTTCCCCGCTGACTCGGCGGCTTTTTCATAAGTAATCTGACCGCCAAATTCGGACACTAACTCTTGCAAGGGTTCTAATCCAGATTCTGCTACTATTAGTAAGGCGGCATGGTTACCCTCGGGAATATATTCCCTTAAGGCTGTAAAATATTTGCCAATGGGCCAGGCATGAATGCTAATCAGTTTCTTGATTATCCCATCCGCATCCCCCAAGGCTTGCCCAAACCGCGCTGATGTCATAAAATCATCAAAGGTGGCGATCGCCTCTACCCAAGGATAGGCGGGGGCCAGGGGAATCTCTAACTCGGTGATAATGCCATTGGTACCGTAAGCGTGATTCACTTTCTGGACTTCCTCTCCCCGCAGTTGGATAACCCGGGGTTCGGATTCCATGGTGACGATGCGCACCGCTAACAGATTTCCCCGATCGCGCAATCCTCCATAAGTAATGGAACCAATGCCACCGCTACCCCCACCGATAAATCCCCCGATCGTGGCAGTACGATAGGTTGAGGGGGCCATGCGAATTTCCCAACCAATGGACCGAGTTTGCTTATCCAGTTGGGCCAGTTTCACCCCCGGTTCCACCCGCGCCCATCCCGGTTTCATTTCTTTGATTTCCTGCATCCCCGTCATGTCTAAGATCGCGCCCCCATGGAGGGGAACGCATTGTCCGTAATTTCCCGTTCCCGCACCCCGTACCGTGAGGGGGACTCGATGCTTTACACATGCAGCAGCAACGCGCAAGACTTCTGCTTCGTTAGCAGGACGAATAACAATATCCCCGGTTTTCTGTGACAGCAGAGGTTGGAGAATAGGGCTAAAGGTATGGTAATCTTGGGATAACTTCGCCACCTGAGTGGGATCTGTAATTATTTCCAGTCCTGACAGGGCATCCTTCAGACTTCGAGCGTCTATTTTATCTGTTTTATTTGTGTGATTGTTCATATTTTCTGCTTGATTCTTTCTGGCGGGCAGGCGAGACGCCTGCCCTACGAAGTCATATCCACCTCTGGAGATGAGGTTATTGTACAGTGTACTCTGTTCGGTGGAGATAATCTGTATCAGAGGCCCGATCGCGTTCCCGGGAGTACCAGAGTTCGCTCTCGGCAGCTGCTGTCGTACTGAAGGCACCCACATGATGGAGCAACTGGGAAGAATATATAAACAATAGGTCGAGACAAAGCAAATCTCGGTCGGCAGATGTCACCGCATCACTGATAGAATACTAGAGGGTGACGGTTTGAGATCTCCCCAAATTAACCACTGGATATCTATGATGACTTTGAATCAAGAGACGATCGCGCGATTAGGGATCCGTTCCATTCTGCATATCAATCAGATGGGGGGGAAGTTTGGCGGTACGGAGGAATTATTATCAGTCTTGCCCAACTCCTGATGCCGATGGGGATAACTTCTCATCTGCTTTATGATGATGTCCACGGCACTATCCCAGAGGGGATATCTCATACCTGTGTTCCGGGTCTGAGTAACCGGGATGGCGATGCTGAGGTGGGCGAGCGGGTGTTGGATGCAGTCAGACAAATCAATCCCGATCTTGTCTACGTTCACAATATCTTCGACGTGCGGGTAATTCAAGCTTTAAGTTTAAGTTTAAGTTTAAGTTTAAGTTTAAACCAACCGGACCGCAAGTATCCGATTTTATGGTACGTTCACGACCACTTTCCCACCTGCTTAACGGAGTTAAGAACCCGTCCAAATCAACCAGATATCGTTTGCTATCAACCGCTGTCACAAGCATGTCTGGACAATATCGCAGCGGGAGATTGCGTGAAGCGACATGCCGAGAGAAGTTTTGCCGATGGCGACCTGAAGGCGCGGATCTCACTGCTCAAATCCTTGGGCTGGGTTGACGCTATTGTTGTGGTGAGTGAGTTCATGAAAGAGGTTCTGATCGCAAATAAGCCTGATATTTCCGAGAAAACCTATGTGTTACCTCGACAGGTACGACCCAGCTTGAAGTTTATACAGCGATCGACTGCGGCAGCACCGGCGATCGCCTGGGCTGGCAGAATTCTTTGGGAAAAGGGCTTGCATCTGGCGATCGAAGCCCTCTGCAAGCTTCAGGTAAAGGAGAAAATTGTCTTTAAGATTGCCGGGGTGGTAGAAGATGAAAGTTACTGGTCTGATTGTCTGAAGTTAGCCGCTCAGGTAGAGTCAAGGAATCCATGGATCTCCATCCAATATCTCGGATATTTAAGTTATGAAGAGGTCGATCGCCTGTTCGCGGAAGCTGATATTGTTCTGGTCCCTTCGATCTGGGCCGAACCTTTGGGGGCTGTGGCGGCGGAAGCCCTACGAAATGGTGCGGCTGTGGTAGCATCGGCTGTGGGGGGCATTGATACTTGGGTTATTCCTGAAAAAACAGGGATTCTCGTGCAACCGAATAATGCTGCGGCCCTGTCAGAGGCGATCGCCCTCCTTTTGGACGACGAAGAACTGCGTAGCAACCTAGCTAACGCTGGTCGAGAATTGACTAACAGCAAATTTTCTGGTGAGGAACATCTCAAAGCATTGGCAGAGGTAATTCAAAACTGTAGATAGGGTGCCATCTGAGATCCTGTACCATTTTCAATTGGTCTCCTAGTCCGCCGTGGGTTTAAACCCACGGCTAACAGCTTAAGTGGGTTAAAACCCACTAGAAACATTGTCGAGATTTGGATTTCTTCTCGTGAAGCCTGCCGACGAGGGTAAAACGCTTTCTCTATACGGTAATAGTCGGTTTCAGTGGAACCCCCCAATTGTCCAGAACCACCAGATGCAGATGATTTCACCCCTGGACTCTCTCCCTGCTCCCCTCTCTCTGCTCCCTGCTCATGTAGGGACTGCCGATGGTAACTGATGCGGCCTCCAGAGGGTAAACGGTCACCCCTGCTAAAGTTTCGATCCAGACCGTGGCTCCGCAATCGTGGGGTTTCTGGGGTCTATAGACCACGCGACAGGGTCCGTGAATTTCCGCTTCGTGACCCAGGGCCTGATTGCGGGTTCCCCGCTTCACCGACAGTACTGGTTTGGCCGTCGTTGAGTGCTTCTGGTTGTAACCGATGCTTTGGCGGTTGATGTGAACTGTATTGACAGAGCAAGGTCTCTGGGGTTGCCAGCGAGGCTGAGGACCTCGTTTTCCTTTTGTCACTCGCGGCTTTCCGTTATATAGGGGAATCACCCAGACTCTGGCAATTTTCTGGGCTCCCTGGATGCGACCTTGTTTTAATAGCAGGCGAACTCTCTGGGAGGAAATGCCTAAGATCGCCCCTGCTTCGGCGGTTCCGACAAACATAATAAAACTATTGCGCTGATAGCAACAGTTTATCCCCAGCAAGGCCAGGACCGCAACATCGTGGAAGCGGGGGCGACAGGAAAGCCGGGTTTCTATTTCAATTCTCCGAGTTCTTGCGGAATTTTCGGAGAAACCAGGTTTCTTGCTTTTGTTTTCTGTGAAAGGGTTTGAGGCGACTGCCTGGCTGATTTTTCTCCTAGTCCCGCTACAAGTGCGCCGGTACTCTCTTAAGGTTTTGGGATCTTCTCGCCCTGAGCGTCGCCTCATTGCCAGTCTGGATGGAAAGGACTCCTGCCCCAACTGGCGAATCTCATCGGCTTAAAGGTTGATTTTCTTAGCCCAAATAGGTTGCTTGGGGGATTGACAAATTTCCATGCCAGTGCAGTTCGGCAAAAATAGGTGGATGTTTTTTGGCAAAAATGTGGATAAGGGTTGATTGTCACTCGGGATTTGGTGTACTATAGTGGAAATGTGGCAAAATCAAGCCAAGGCAAATCAAAGCAGAAGTAGAGGCAAAAAGATGTTCAAACAAATAGTAAAAAAAATGGCATGCGTAGTAATGTTGTTGCTAGTGGTAATGCTAATGCAACCAGAACAAGTGATAGCATCCGACTGCATAAACACAGAATTCAAACTGTTAAATGGGGCGAGCAAGGATGTGATATTACATCAAGGTTTTGACTACAAAACCCTGGCGTGCGACAATCTGATGCCAATAGACACAATAGTAAGGGAGTATAACTGTCAATTCCAATTACAAGTACCCGCAGAAAAACAACAAACACAACACAATTTATGTCCAGTAAGATCACAGTTGATGACAACATTTTCATATGCGCAGTATGGAGATGGCATAGTAGAGTGTAAGTTAAGTGAATGTCCCAAATCCTTCACAAAACCAGATTTGATCACCACGGAAATAATCGAAATTCAAACGATAATACTCGAACCACGGGACCGGACCTTTGTAGCACATCCACTGGGCCAAGATAACAATAAAGGGTCCACCGGACAATAAAGAGTGAGGCAAGTCACGGAAAAGGATAGATCCTCTCAAATAATCTTAGAACCCATATCAACTAACGGCTTCGGATACGGAAAAGCGAATCGCAGTAACCAGAGGAACAGTCGCGCTTACAGAAAGGAAATCCAAACACTTTGGAGAACAAGGGAAGAGGCCGATCGCCCCTTCCCCTACCGGTCTTCAACTCTCTGAACACCACTCCTAAACCAGATCGACCAACGGCGATCGCATCTCCCAAATGCGATCGCTGTTGCATTTTACTCGTAAAGCCGGACAACACGCTCGATAAACCGTTCCACCGTAACCACAGGCACTGGCGATCGCAGATGGCCAGGAAAATCGAAACCTTAGCCACGGGACAAAGGTTTTGTCCGGGTATCCTTCCCCGATCGCCCGGCGGTAGCGCCAGTGCAATCTCGATCGGGAATAGTACCAACTAGCCCCCAATACCCCTCGGTTAAGCGGGGCGCAGGGAGCACCCGAGCAGGGAGAGGGAGATTGCTTTGGGGGGATTGATTCAGGGGTCAACACAGCTGTTCATTTGCCAGCCCCCCTCGCAATGACAGGTTGTATCCCTTGAAGTATTGAACCATCTGCCACAGGCGATCGCCCCATATCCCTAGTGATGCAAGTCACAACCTTTTACCACAGAAAGTCACCACCTCTGGAGATGTCTCTCACATTTCAACTCCAAATTTCTCACAACTCACCTGCTGTCATCATCACCCCACAGTTTTGCTATCCGAGGGATATTAGAGTTGTAGAGTTCAAGGAAACATCATGCGGTCATACATCGAAACCTTATCCAACTCCGTCTCTGAGATTGTCTTCAGCACTGCTGAAACCGGCACAATCAATCTATCCGACTACCATCTGCTGACCACTGTTGTCAATAATGAATTTCTCAGCGAGTTAGAGAGAAAATCTGCACAGCGAGTCATATATCTCATTGGTAGAGGTCGCTTATCACTGGTTGATAACTTAACCCAGGACTGGATAGCCGCCTAACCTTCTGTATTATTTTTTACTTTTTACTCGCAAGGGCCCGGCCTGGCAGATTTTGATACTATAGTTATAGTTGCACAACTCAGCAGCGGCTTACTCTAGTTAGGTATTTAGCCTTCTTAATTCTTAATTCTGTAAAAGCCCGCCGGGGGTTCAAACCCCCGGCGGGCCAGGAGACTCATTGAGAATAGTGCAAGATATCAGGTGCATCTCACCTTTGCACCCTTGTGCGTGCATGGAGATCGGGCGGTGAGGTCGTCTAACTCGGCATAATCTGGTAATGTGCGATCGATTGCTTTCCCGCCCCGCAAGACCAGGCGATCGGCCTGGTGACGGGAGAGGAGTTCGCTATTTGTCCGCCCTTTGAACAGAATCAAATCTGCCGGTCCACCCACAGATATTTTCCCAACTTCTGGCAATCTCATCAAGTCAGCGGGGGTGGAGGTAACGGCATTCGGCCAGTCACCATAGGGCATGTCTAGGTGACCGATGCGGACTGCCATTGTGAAGACTTCCAACATATCGTGATCGCCAAAACCGTAGAAGGGGTCGCGACAATTATCACTTGCTAAAGCTACGGGAATGCCAGCAGCTTTTATTTCCTGTAATAGGGTAACCCCTCGCCAGCGGGGCGTCCTACCGGGTTGTCGGTCTTGCAGGTAAAGATTGCACATTGGCAAGCTAACAATGGCAATACCCGCCTCTCTTACCAACTCCAAAGTTTTCCTCGCTTCCTCTGGGGACTGTACTGCCAAGCTACAGCAATGTCCGCAGATAATTTTACCAGAGAATTGGTGACGTAGGGCTGCTGCTGCTACGTGGCGGAGGGTCATGGCCTCGGGGTTACCGCTTTCGTCCGTGTGGAAATCTAGATCCAGATTTCGTTCCGTTGCCAGGGAAAAAACCCGGTCTAACTGCTTGTCTAGATCTGCATTCATCAGGGGCAGTCCCCCCAGGATCCCACCAATTTCCGCAAGTCTGTCAGCTAGTTTTTCTCCTTCTGGAGTTCCGAAGCGATCGATAAAAGCTAGAGAAACCCCTTGCATGATGATTCTATCTTGCCATTCTTCCCGTAGGGTTGTGAAAACTTCCCAGCTATCAGGAAGATGCTTGCCGAGATAGTCAATATGGGTTCTAATGGCTTTAGTACCGTGGGCGTAACTGCATTTTAGCCCAAATTCCATCCGCCGATAGATATCTTCTGCGTCCCAATGTTGTTTTATATCCCGATCGCATGTTTCTAGGGCCCCGTTAAAGGTGCCGTCGGGGTTGGGCGATCGATCCCAGACATGTCCTTTATCCAGGTGAGTATGGAGATCTACAAAACAAGGCCACAACTGACCGCCCCGCAGATCGTAATTGGGCAAATTTTCGGTTTCTGGGTTCTGATGAAGAGCAATTATTTGCCCGATCGCCCCATCTGAGACTTCCAGATCGACCATCACCAAGTCTTCCCGGGTAATATCGGCATTTTCCGGCAGTTCTGCCAGCAAGGATGCCGGTACGCGAGCATTTTTTATCCAGTAATGACCGGTGTTTGGGAATTGTTCTTCGTTCATCTTTCTTTGGCGATCGCGCTTTCGTGCCAGTTTCGCAGTAAAAAGTCCGAGAGAAACATCAACAACACAAATATTATCACCCCCAGCATGGTAATCAGCAACAGGGCGGCGAACATGCGGGGTATTTGCAGATTATAGCTAGCATTGAGGATTTGGTAAGCAAGTCCCGATCGGGCCCCACCGGTCCCGGCCACAAATTCTGCCACTACTGCCCCGATCAAAGATAACCCACCACTAATTCTGAGTCCAGCCAGAAAATAGGGCAAGGCACTGGGCAAGCGCAAGTATAGCAGAGTTTGCCAGCGAGATGCTTTATATAATTTGAACAAGTCACTCAGGTTAGAGTCAACTGTATTCAGTCCCAGGGTAGTATTGGAAACGATCGGGAAGAATGCTACTATCCAGGCACAGAGGACTAAAGCCGCAAATGTGTTATCTCTCAACCAGATAATGATTAAAGGGGCGATCGCCACTATCGGCATGGTTTGTAAAATCACCGCGTAGGGAAAAAAGCTGCGTTCGATCCACTTACTCTGGGCAAATAGTATCGCGATCGCCAAACCCGAAATTGCTGCTACAATAAAAGCAACCAGAGTAATTTTTAGCGTAATTAGCAGGGAAGCAAACAATTCATTCCAGTCACTAATCAGGGTTTGCAGCACCAATGACGGACTGGGCAGCAAATAATAGGGGATTCCACTGACGCGCACTCCGATTTCCCAGATTAGCAAGGCGATAATGCCTACCACAACGGGGGCGATAACGTCAAGAGAAAATAGCTTCTTTATATTGAAACGATTGTTCATGATTGTCTTCATCTTCAAGCCGGAATTTCTGCTATCAGCAGTTACCGGGTGTGGTCATGCAGGGCCCATGGAACGATCGACAGGTTTTGACCACACCCGCAGTTACCTGACTAGATATTCTAGTAGACGCTCAATTTTCGGTTTGTATTTTAGGCAATTTGACCGATGCTCGGCTCGGTATTTTTCGGCATTATTCTCTGAGAGAACAAAGACAAGTAAAAATTCTTTTTGAGCTACTGCACTCAAAAAAATGGTCCACAAAGCTTTTTCTAGGAAAAGCATAATATATTTTGGTTTCCCCGTGCCCATGTCTTCTGCACTCATCAGGGATTGTTTGATATGTCGTCCGACATTCACGACAAAATTATCAGGGTCAACTCTATATCCACTGGCTCCTGCTGTTTCCGACTGCATCCACAGATCTAGCTCATCGTCGAAGATAACTACTCCATCAATTTTGTTGTCCTTACTTGCAGCCTCATTCAGGATTTTTCGTAACTCATCGCGCTCACCTGGCATGTCATTCCCTCCTCTGGTTCTGTTTCCTTTGAGTATGTTTATGATAGATTTGACTATCTCTATGATATCGGTTTTTAGTAGCTCAACAATGCGTTTAAGCATATAGCATCTCAACCCGCCAGCGCTCGACTTGGCGATAATCTCCACTACAACCGGCGATAACGTCAATGAAAAATAGCTTGTTTATATTGAACCTGTTGTTCATTTTTGTAATCTTATATCTCAACAATTATACAATATTTTTTCAATTATTTAGTCGGTTTTAACCGACTTTAGCTATTAGACGGGGGTTTTAACCCCCGGCGGGCTTCATTATCGCAAGACAGCAATGATAATTCTCAGCAATGGTTCCAAGTCAGAGGGAACCCGATACAAATTCAAATCTTGGGTAATCTGTTTTTGGGCCCGATCGCACAGTCCAAATTGCCAGATATCCCCTGTAGACACTGCCCCCGTTAATATAGGTTCATCATCATCCGTCCAGATATCCATAGCAATTAGTTCCACCGCCAGCTGCGTAAAGCCTCTAGATAGATCGGCATTCTTCGCTTCTACTACCAAGATTCTACTCTTATTATACAGATAATAATCTAGATCGCCTTTAAGTCGATCGCTGACCTTGAGGGGATATTCAATCCGCAGCTGGGCCTGAGTGTAATGTAGCACATCCAGCAAGATAGGCGCAATCAGTAATTCGCGTCTCGCCGCTTCACTCGTAAGACTGACATAGGGCAAACTTTCTGCTATTCTCGACTTGAGATTTTCCAGGCGATCGAGTGTCCCCTCAAACTGGGGTAAATTAACAATCCTGCGGCCAAAGGAGTAACCTAACTCAGCTAAAATGTCCTCCGGTTCGTAGGGCATCTCGAAGTAGCTGCGAAAAGTATAGGATTTTTCTGGGTCGAGGATCGGAACTTTACTCATATTACTTTATCGCTTCCGCTAACCAACGGGCTACCTCACGGCAATATTTATTATACAATGGGGAAGTTCTAAACTCTTCCCTGCGCGGATAAGGGGCCTCAATAGGGATATCTGCCACCACTCGTCCCGGACGGGCCGCCATGACAATTACCCGATTTGATAGATATACCGCCTCGTAAATATTATGGGTGACAAACACGATCGTCCATTGCTTCTGACTCCATAAAGACAGCAAATCGTCATTCAGTTTACTCCGAGTAATTTCATCAAGGGCCCCAAACGGTTCGTCCATTAATAATACCCTCGGTTCCGTAATCAGCGCCCGGGCGATCGAGACTCGCATTTTCATCCCCCCTGACAACTGGCGGGGATAACTGCTTTCCCATCCCTTTAGTCCTACCAACTCTAATGCTTCCCGTACCGCCCTACTTGACTCTTTTTGAGATTTTCCTGCTAGTTTCAAAGGTAAACGGACATTCTCCATTACCGTTTCCCAGGGCATCAGGGCCGCTTCCTGAAACACGAATGCTAACTTTTGTTGAGACGTGCGATCGCCCCATTCTATCTTACCATAACTCGCCTTTTCCAATCCAGCAATCAGCCGCAGCACCGTACTCTTCCCGCACCCCGAAGGCCCCAACAAACTCACAAATTGAGAGTCTTTTATCTCCATACTCATGTCTTGCAAAGCCACCGTACCATTCGGGTAAACCTTGTTTGCATGAGTTATGGTAATTGCTGGTTTTTCGCTCATTTTTGCTAATTTTAATTTTGATTGTTAATTATTTCCCGATATCTGGTGGGCGGTGGTGCCCACCCTACAAATTATTTCCCGATATCTGGTGGGCGGTGCCCACCCTACAAATCATTCCCCGACAGATGGTGGGCGGTGCCCACCCTACAAATTACAAATTATTTCCCGACCGCTGGTGGGCGGTGCCCTACAGGTAATATTCTACTCCTTTGTTGACAAATTGCAGCGTGTAAGATTTTTTGTAGTTACTATCTGGCTTTAACAGACCTGCTTCTACCATGATATCAAAAAACGACTGCCAACGTTCCTCTGTCATCGCCCCTATTCCTAGGGTTTTCGCATCCCCAGAGTTAATCATACCATATTCTTTCATCTTCGCAAAACCATAGGCTAGCAATTCATCTGTCATCTGGGGATAAGCTTTTTTAATCAGTTCATTCGCCGGTGCTGGATTTTCCAGATAGCTATACCAACCTTTAATTGACCCATCCACAAACCTCTGCACCAAATCTGGATTCTTCTCTACCAAGTCTATTTGAGTATCTATAGTGGTAGCATAAGGATTGTAACCGTAATCTGCCAACAAGAAAACTACTGGTTCAACTCCTGCTTGTTGCGCTGTAAAAGGTTCAGAAGAGAAGTATCCTTGCTGCACCGCATTTTTATCCAGCAAAAATGGACTGACATTGAAATTATAGGGGCGTCTTTGGTCTTCGGTGAATCCGTATTTATCTTGCAAAAATAACCAATAGCCTACTGTACCTGCAGAAACAAATATCGGCTTGCCCAGCATCTGTTCCAGGGAGTCGTTCCCGACACCGGGATGGGCGATTAAAACTCGGGGATGTTTTTGAAAGATGGCGGCGACTGTAACTTTCGGAATTCCCTCTGCTGCGGCAAGGATGGCACCGTCACCACTTCCCATCATGAAATCTACCACGCCGCCCATCAATAATTGAGTACCATTGGTTTGGGGTCCGCCCATTTTGATGGTAACTTCTAGACCCTGTTCTCGATAAATCCCCGTCGCTACAGCTTGGTAGAAACCTCCATGTTCCGCTTGGGCGTACCAGTCCGTGGTATAGGAGACCCGATCGAGACCATCCTCTGTTTTCTGCTGACCATTGCTGCAAGCCGTCAGCAGGCCACTCCCGAGGGCGATCGCCCCATATTTTAGCAATTTGCGGCGATTAATTGATAATTGGTAATCTGTCATTGTCAATCGTGAATGGTTAATTGTTAATTGTTCCGAAGTTGATTTGAGCGATCGGGCTATGATGGTAGCGCCAGTTGATAACTACTCCAGGCTTTCCATAAAATATAGATTGCCGTCAGCGCCAGGAGACAGCGAAAGGCGATGGTAATGACTTCATCGGGTAATCTGGGTAGAAAGCGAGTGCTAATCTGTGTACCCACCAGTCCCCCCATGCCCAGAACCAGACCGGGCAACAGCAAGATATTATCAGGATTTTGCAGGCCGTGGCCCACGCAAGCAGAAATGGCCGTAATCACAATCACCCCCAGACTTGTCTGAATCGCAACTTTAATCGTTTCTCCCAACAGTACGATTTGCAGGGGCACCATAATCACGCCACCACCAATACCGAACATCCCTGCCATCAGACCAGCTGTACTGCCAGTCAAGATTCGGGCAAGCACTGGGTTAAAGGGTTGGTGCATGGCCCCTTCTTCATCACTGACAATCCGTTTGCGGACTTCCACTAAAAAGATATTCAGCACCAGAAACAGCCCAAACCCGAATAGAAGTATGTAAGGTTTAACATAACTGGCTACAAAAGCACCCACCGGTGCTGTCACTAAAGCCGGTAATCCCAGGTAAATCACCCGCTGGAAACTGAGGGTGCCCATCAACCAGTTTTGCATGCTGCCAGAAGTGGCGGTGACGATAATGGCCAGGCTACTGGTTGCCACTGCTTGCACCGGTTGGTAGGCCAAGGCTACTAGAAAGGGCACCAAAACCGTGCCGCCACCGATGCCCAGAAAACCAGCGAGAATTCCCGCAAATAGCCCCCCACCAGCAAGTTGCAACAATTCCAACCAATTTAATGCTTCCATAGCGATATCTCCGGGGCAAAGTTTAGGGTGTGGTCATGCATTTGTTGTAGCACCGATCCCCCCCAAACCCCCCCTTGCGAAAGGGGGGGCTCCGGAAGCCCCCCTTTTTAAGGGGGGTTTGGGGGGGATCCTTTACAACTACTTTTGACCACACCCACTGAAAGTATTATCTATAAAGTGTTGATTTGTAGGTTGGGTTTCGTGCCTCTACCCAACCTACAGATAACTCACAATTAAT